>JAXDPB010000001.1:0-28347 GCA_034668585.1 Sphingomonadales bacterium
GTTATAGCCGTATTCGACAAGCCTGCCGTAAATCCAGTCCCAAGTTTTGGAGCCGCCGACGTAACGGCCGGCCTCACGCATTCTTTTATGTCTGGCGATGGCGATCCTCCGAGCCTCGTCCGGATGACCCATCTGTCGTAGAACCGCGATCAATTGTTCCCAAGGCTGGGGTTTGAACTTGTCGCCCAAGTCATCCGGCCGCTGCAAGCTAAGCCAAGCGAGCCGAGTCAAAGCGTCCACGCGCGTATTCATAAGCCGTCCATACGTAAAGCCGTCGAGAATCAATCTCCCGGCTGCACCGGACCAACTCCCCATATCATCGGACATGGCGCCAACATGGCACGCAGATAGGTCGACTCCGCCTTTGATGATCTTGGCGTCACGAAACATCAGTCCCCGGGTGATCTGGGCGCTATCGCACGACAGGGCGTTACCGTTGCCGTTCTCGAAACATCCTCCGCCGCAATCCAGTGCCCCGCCAATCTTTGCGCTGATCAGATACACGCCCCCGGTGGAACGGAAACCATCGTTTAAGTACATATGACCGGAAATGGTCGCGCCGTGGGCGGAGAGCGCATCGTTGTCCCCATTGGCAAACGTACCTCCGTCGCATGCCAAGTCCCCGCCGATCGTCGCGCCGACCATGCTCACCTCACCGGTTGCGCGAAAGCCGGAATTAAGGGTGACGGCACCCGAAACCGTCGCCTCATCGAGCGAGAGCGCGCGACCTTGGGCATTGTCGAAGTGGCCACCGGCGCATTCCAGCCTCCCCAGGATCGTTGCCCGCACGAGTCGAACAGGGCCGGTCGCGTGAAAGCTTTCCCTTAGAAATATGGCGCCTTCGCAGTGGAGCCCGTCGCCGAAAAGACCGTCGATCAGCAGGCTTCGGCTCAGGCTTAGGAACCTGATCCTCGCTTCGCGGGCGTGGATTCGTTCGATCCTGCAATCCAGCAACAAGATGCGATGCGGGACGATCGAGGAATCAAGATCGAGCACGCCGGTGAGCCAGGCTCCGCGCAATACGACGCCATGCTCGTGGACCGCGGCCCGGTCGTCGCCGCCAAGCCCGAGAAACCTGACGAAGTCGGCACGCACGCAATTGGCTGGGGTCTCAGCTTCTGGCCGTTCGGCCGAGACACTTGCCATCTCCCCACGGTAGCAGCACTCAAGCAGCGTCGTCTCCGCGGACGACAACTTGCCGAAATCCGACAGGGACCGACCATAGGCGCGTAGCGGGGGGCCGGGTTCGACAGCCGTTTTTCCGACCATGACGAAAATTCCTATACGCTAAATTCACCGGGCGATAGGCGCCGGCTAGGGGAAGGAGCGTGGTGCCTGGCACCGATTTTTGCCCGGGGCTCGACCGACCGCCGTTAGGCTCCTAGCGCATCGGACGCTAAACCTGCATCCTCTCGTCACCCCAGCGAAGGCTGGGGTCCATGCGGGCTTGCCCAACTCCAAGTCGCGGTCGGCATGGATGCCAGCCTTCGCTGGCATGACGGTGAGACATCGAGACCTGCACTATCTCGTCACCCCAGCGAAGGCCGGGGTCCATTCGGCCTTGTCGAATTCCCCATCGCGGTCGGCATGGATGCCAGCCTTCGCGGGCATGACGGTGAGACATCGGGCGTCGTGACGATTCAGCTATCGCGCACGCCGCTCTAGCGCCGCCGCGCCCGCCAGCGCTCCCGGGTCTGGCCCCATATGTCGACCGGCTCGCTGTCGAAGGGCGCCGGCAGATAGGCGCTTCCGCGCCGGACGGAGCCGAGCCGTTCGGCGACCCGGGCGGAAGGCGTGTTGGCGGGGGCGATGCAGTGGATGACGTCGTCCCAGCCGAGGGCGTCGAACGCCCAGTCGATCGCCGCTTCGGCGCCTTCGGTGGCGTAGCCCTTGCCCCAGGCCCGGGGAATCAGGCCCCAGCCGACCTCCGCGCCGGGCCAGCCTTCGGGCTGCCAGGGGCCGAGCCGGCCGACCCAGCGGCCGCTCTGCTTCTCGATCACCGAGAACATTCCATAGCCCCTCAGCGCCCAGCTTCCCGCCATCGCCGCCATGCCCCGCCAGGCGCCCGAACGCGGCTGCTGGCCGCCGACGAACCGCGCCGCCTCCTCGTTGGCCATCATCTCGGCAAAGCCGTCGAGATCCTCCTCCATCGGCGGGCGAAGGACGAGGCGGGGGGTTTCGAGAGTGGGGCCGAGCATGGCGGGAGACTATGCACGCACGGAGCAAGGTGGCAACCGTCATCCCGGCGAAAGCCGGGACCTCGTGGAGACCCGCCGGGCCTTGGCGAGCCTAGGTCCCGGCTTGCGCCGGGATGACGGTTATGGGCGGCGGCCGGGCGGAGCCGGAGGCGGCGCGAAGCTGATTCGGGCGACTTCGCGGATCCGGCCGCCGGCGAGCCCTCCCTCGACCAGCTCGTAGCCGAGGAGGGCGAAGGTGCGGCCGCCGAGGAAGATGGGGCGGGCATTGCCGTACCAGTCGACGCAGCTCGCCTTGCAATCGTCGTCCACCACGCCCTTTGTCTGAGCCTCGAGCTCGCCCGCCGGGGCAAGGCGGCTTTGCTCCCGCCGCAGGAAGACCATCGAGGCCGAGCTTCCGAAGAAGCGGGCGAGGGCGGGATCGGCGCGGCGGGCGACGGGCAGGCCGGCGGTGCCCGACGAGCCGTCCGGCGAGCCGGGATCGGGGTTGAAGAAGAAAGCGTGGCTTCTCGTCTCCCCCTCGGCGGAATCGGGATGGAGGTAGAAATCGCCGAGCCGGGGGGCGGGGCCGCCGAGATCGATGGCGGTGAAGCCGAGCCCGCGGGGCGTTCCGCCGACCGCGAGGGCGTCGCGGCCGATCAGCTCGATCCGGTCGACCGAATGGTCAACCGGCAGCTGGGCGACCGGACCTCCGCGCAAGGGCGCGGCGTAGAGCGTCGAGCGGGCCGAGGCCTCGCCATAGACGCCGGCGCCGTAGAGGACGTAATCGCCGGCGAAACGGTTGTGGAAGTTCCAGTCGTCATTCTCCGGCCCCGGGAGCAGCCGGTAGCGGTTGCGCGGCGCCTCGCGGCTGCCGTCGCCGAAATCGGAGAGGCGCAGGCGCAGCAAGGCGACTCCGCGGCCCGAGACTTCGGGCGAGAACATGGCGTCGCCGCCGCCCTCGCTTCGGAGAAGGACGTTGAGCCGTCCCTCGGCCGAATCCTCGCGGAACGAGAATTGATCGACCGGGGCGCCGCGCGCCGCGACCGCGGAGGGCCGCTCGCGGCCGAAGGGGAGCCGGTAGACATAGGCGTGGGGGCCGCTCCGCTTCGAATCGTAGCCCCAGGCGTCGCCGATCCACAGATAGACGCCCTGCGGCGAGACGTAGAAGGTGCGCGATTCGGGGCCGAGCACTCCGGTCGCCGAGCAGCCGAGATCGGGCGCGGTGAGGTCGCAGGTGATGACGCTGTGCAGAGCCTCGATCCGGGCCTCGCGCGAATCGCGCATCACCGGCGGGATGTAGATCCGGCGGGCGCCCACGAGGCGCCTGTACTTGCCCTTGGCGTCGCCCTGCCAGCGGCGGATGCCGGGGAATTGCTCGAAGGGATCGGCGACGTCGTCGTAGAGATCGAGGTTCATCGGCGTGTAGAAGATGAGGCGGTTGCCGATCAGCCGCGAGGCGTAGTTGCGCGAGGAATAATAATCATTCGACCGGAGGTGCCAGGCGTCCTCGAAGCGCAGCTTGCCCGCGGGATCGAGGCGGAAGCGGTTAATCTCGGTGCCGCCGCGGGCGTAGCTGTAGCCGACGACGACGATCCGGTCGCCCGAGATCAGCATCTCGTCATACCAGTCGCCGGCCCCCGACACTCCGGGCGGGAAGGCGTTGATCGAGTCGACCGGCCGCATCCGGCCGCCGGCGAGGCTGATCGTGAACAGCCGGCCGCGGCGGAGGATGACGAGATTGTCGCCGCTGACCTTGACGATGTCGCCCTCGTCGACTCCGACTTCCTGGTTGTTGGTGATGCTCTGGGTGCCGACGGCCGCGAGCGGCGCGGGCGCGGCCGACGCCGGCGAGAATGCCATTCCGGGCGGCGGCGGGGCCGGGGGCGGCGGCGGCGCGGGAGGCGGCGGCGGCGGCTCCGGAATGCCGAAGCCTTCCTCCTGCGATTTGGCGACCCGGCGAAGATAGGCGCGCAGCTCGGAGTCGGAGCCGAAGGCGCTGAGGCCGCCGCTCGGCTTCGAGGGAGCGGCGTAAGCGGAGAGGGGGACGAAGGAGACCAACAGGAGGCCGGCGGCGAGCAGGCGGGACGGACGCATGGATTCCCCTTTTTACATTATATCTCGCCCCATATCGTATCGCCGGAAGCGAGCGTCGCAAGCGGCAAAAAATGCTGTGCATAAATGGCGCATTCCCGCTTCGCTTCGAGCCGCCGACCCCCTAACCTCGCGCCATGGACGCGGACCAGGCCTATGACGAATTCGAGACGGCGGCGCCGGTGCGCGAGGCGGACCGGCTGACCCTCGACCTCGACGGCTGGGAGGGGCCGCTCGACCTGCTTCTGACCCTGGCCCGCTCGCAAAAGGTCGACCTGGCGAAAATCTCGATCCTCGCTTTGGTCGAGCAATATCTCGCCTTCATCGCCGACGCCAAGAAACTGAAGCTCGAGATCGCCGCCGACTATCTCGTCATGGCGGCCTGGCTCGCTTACCTCAAATCCTGCCTGCTTCTGCCCCGCGACAAGGAGGCGGATCCGAGCCCGGAAGAGCTGGCGATGCGGCTTCAGCTTCGCCTTCAGCGGCTGTCGGCGATGCGCGAGGCGGGGGCGCGGCTGCTCGGGCGGGACCGGCTGGGGCGCGACGTCTTCCTGCGCGGCGCGCCCGAGGGGCTGAGGGTGGTCAGGAAATCGCTGTGGCAGGCGGAGGTCTACGACCTCATCGCCGCCTACGGCTCGGTGCGGGCGAGGAGCGAGCCGGCGTTCCACATCGTCGCCCGGCGGCCGGTCATGACTCTCGAGGAGGCGCTGGCGCGGGTCGAGCGGATGATCGGGACGAAGCTCGAATGGACCCGGATCGAGGCCTTCCTGCCCGAGACCGAGGACGGCGAGTTCAGGAAGTCGGCGCTCGCCTCGAGCTTCGTCGCGGCCCTGGAGCTGGCCCGCAAGGGCCGGATCGAGCTCGAGCAGAAGGGGCCGTTCGAAGCCCTGTTCATCCGGTCCGCGTGAGAAATTCGGTGTCAGACACCGAATTTCCGGGGCCGTGCCGGAGCGCGTACCGATGAGAGAAAAATCGGTGTCAGACACCGAATTACCGAAAGAAATCGGTGTCAGACACCGGATTAGACACCGGATTACGGGGGCGGCATGATCGGGATGGACGACAGCTTGCGCGCCGTCGAGGCGGTGCTGTTCGCGGCCGAGGAGCCGATGAGCGCCGAGGACATCGCCGCTCATGTCGGCGGCGAAGTCGACGTGGCGGCGGCCCTGGAAGCGCTGGCGCGCCATTATGACGGGCGCGGGATCGAGCTGGTCGAGCGCGGCAGGCGCTGGCATTTCCAGACCGCGCCCGATCTCGCCTTCATCCTCAGGCGCGAGCGCGACGAGACCCGGCGGCTGTCGCGCGCCGCCGTCGAGACCCTGGCGATCGTCGCCTATCACGAGCCGGTCAGCCGCGCCGAGATCGAGGCGATTCGCGGGGTCCAGATCTCGAAGGGGACGTTGGACGTGCTGATGGAGGCGGGCTGGGTCCGGCCGGCCGGACGGCGCGAGGCGCCGGGGCGGCCGCTCATCTACGCCACCACCCCCGCCTTCCTCGCCCATTTCGGGCTGGAGAGCCGGCGCGATCTGCCCGGCCTCGACGACCTCAAGGCGGCGGGCCTGCTCGACCCGATCGACGCGGCGATGGAGCAGCTCGGGCACGAGGAACTGGAAAGTGGGGACGAGGAGGACTAGGTGTCTCCCGTCACCCCGGCGGAAGCCGGGGTTCTCGTCGGGAAGGATAAAGTCTTTTTCGACCTGAGGTGCCGGCCTTCGCCGGCATGACGGGATTGGTCATTGGAGACACATGATGGGCGGGTTGAGCATTTGGCACTGGCTGGTGGTCGGAGTGATCATCCTGCTGCTGTTCGGCAAGGGCCGCTTCTCCGAGATGATGGGCGACGTCGCCAAGGGCCTGAAGAGCTTCAAGAAGGGCATGAGCGAGGACGAGGAGGCCGCGGCCGCGAGGGCCGCCGAGCCGCCGCGCCGGCTGAGCGACGCCGCCACTCTCGACGCGGCCGCGGCCGAGCGGACGCGCGAGGCGGACGCGGCGGCGGAGCGGCGCGAGCCCTAGCCCTCGCACCGCCTGAAGGGGCTCCATGTTCGACATCGGTTATTCGGAGCTGCTGCTGATCGCGGTGGTCGCCCTCATCGTCATCGGCCCCAAGGACCTGCCGCGGGTGATGCGAATTGTCGGCCAGTGGGTCGGCCGGGCCCGCGGCATGGCCCGCCATTTCCGGTCCGGCATCGACACGATGATGCGCGAGGCCGAGCTGGAGGAGATGGAGAAGAAATGGCGCGAGGAGAATGAGCGGATCCTGAAGGATCATCCCTTCGCCAACCCGCTCGCCGATCCGCTCGCTCTGGGCGCGCCGGCCGAGGTGCCGCCGGAGAACGAGGCGCCGCCGCCGCCGCCGCCGCCGGCCGAACCCCCCGCCGAAGACAAAACGGGCGAGCTGCCGTGAACGAGCTGGACGAGACCCGAGCGCCCCTGATGGACCATCTGATCGAGCTCAGGAAGCGGCTGATCCGCTCCTTCCTCGCGCTCGGAATCGCCTTCGCGATATGCTTCTATTATTCGGACTATATCGTCGCCTTCCTCGCCCAGCCTTTGGTCTCCGCCTTCGGCGACCAGCAGGGCAAGCTCATCTACACCAAGCTGTACGAGGCCTTCTTCGTGAAGGTGCGGGTGGCCGTCTTCGCCGCTTTTTTCCTCGCTTTTCCTATTATCGCCAACCAGATCTGGGCGTTCGTCGCGCCGGGCCTCTACTCGAAGGAGAAAAGGGCCTTCCTTCCCTTCCTGATCGCCACCCCGGTGCTGTTCGTCGGCGGGGGCGCTCTGGCTTATTATGTGGTGATGCCGACGGCCTTCCGCTTCTTTCTGCAATATCAGGGCAATATCGGCGGCATCCAGCAGGAGGCGCTGCCCGCGATCGGCGACTATCTGAGCCTCGTCATGCAGTTCGTGCTCGCCTTCGGAATCGCCTTCCTGCTGCCGGTGCTCCTGATGCTGCTGGAGCGGGCCGGCCTGGTCACCCGCGGCCAGCTCAAGCGCGGCCGCCGCTACGCCATCCTCGGCGCCTTCATCGTCGCCGCCGTGGCGACTCCGCCGGACGTGATCAGCCAGTGCATGCTCGCGGTGCCGCTCATCCTCCTCTACGAGCTGGCGCTGATCGCGATCTGGTTCACGGAGAGGAAGCGAGCGAAGGAGGCGGCAATCTCCCCTCCGGCTTAGCACGTCGTCCCAGCGAATGCTGGGACCCCAGCGGGTGATGGGCTCGGCGTTCTTCACCCCCTGGGGCCCCAGCCTTCGCTGGGGCGACGGAAAGACGCTGGTCGCACCCACCCCTCGGCTCGGCGGCGAAAGGATTCGTAAACCAGATCTCTTAGGGCTTTCTTAACCTTTCGGGGCGCTGAGTCATTCTTTGAGCGGGGGCTTGATCACAGGAGGCCTCGCAAATGCCCCATCGCCGCAATCCCGCCCGCCCGCCGGCCTCCGCCGGAATCCGCTCCGTGCCGATGCCGACCCTGCCGCCCGCGGGGACCCGCCGCTGGGTCGCGCGGCGCAAGGCGCAGGTGGTCGAGGCCGTGCTGAGCGGGATCCTGAAGCTCGACGAGGCGCTCCGGCGCTACGAGCTCAGCATCGAGGAGTTCAGCCTGTGGAAACGCCGCTTCTACCGCTCCGGAGTCGAGGGACTGCGAATGGGCCCTCGCCTTCGCCATGACTGACGACCCGCTCCTCCCGGAGCCGCCGAGCCGCCCGCTAATGCGGCAGCCGGGCGCTCGCCGGCGGCTGCTGCTGATCGACGACGAGCTGTCGGTGGCCCGGTTCATCGCCCATGCGGCGGAGGAATGCGGCTACGAGGCGATCATCACGGTCAGCGCCGAGAGCTTCCGAAGCCAATATGTCGTCTGCGATCCGGACGTGGTGGTGCTCGACCTGGCGCTGCCGCGAAGCGACGGCATCGAGCTTCTTCGCTTCCTCGCGGAGGAGAAGTGCCGGGCGCTGGTGCTTCCGATCAGCGGCTTCGACGAGCGCGTGCTCGAGGCGGCGATGCGGCTCGGCACCGCGCTCGGCCTCAGGATGACCGGGCCGCTCCAGAAGCCGGTGCGGCTCCAGCAGCTGATGGACGCGATGCAGGGACGGGAGGCGAGCGATGCGGGCTGCATCGGTTTCTGACGCCGAGCTCCTGACCGAGCTTCAGCTCGCGATCGAGCGCGACGAGCTGTCGCTGCTCTACCAGCCCAAGGTCGCGGTCGCCGACAACAAGCTGGTCGGAGTGGAGGCGCTGGCGCGCTGGCCGCACCGGTCGCTCGGCCTGATCGAACCGTCGACCTTCGTTCCGCTCGCCGAGCGCTTCGGGCTGATCGACGAGCTGACCGACTGGGTGCTTCGGCGCGGCCTCAAGCAATGGGTGAGCTGGAGCGAGCAGGGGCTGAGGACCAACATCGCCTTCAACATCTCGGCGCTGAGCCTTCGCGACGTCTATTTCCCGGATTATCTTCACCGGCTCTGCCAGAATGAGGGGGTGCCGGCCGCTTGCCTGACGATCGAGGTGACCGAAGGGGCGACCCAGCATCTGGTGCGCCTGCTCGACACCCTGACCCGCTTCCGGCTGAAGGGGATGAGCCTCGCGCTCGACGATTTCGGAACGGGTTATTCCTCGCTGCTTCAGCTTCGCCAGCTGCCCTATAACGAGCTCAAGGTCGACCGCTGCTTCGTCGAGGAGGCGGTTCGCTCGCGCGAATCGCGGCTGATCGTCAAGGCGGTGATCGATCTCGCCCACGGCCTCGGCCTCTCCGCGACGGCGGAAGGCGTTGAGGATTCAGAGACCCTGGCGCTGCTCGCCGAGCTCGGCTGCGACCATGCCCAGGGCTATTTCATCGCCCGGGCGATGGAAGGGTGGGAGCTTGCGCCCTGGATGATGGGGGCGGAGGGCGAGGGCGTGGTTCCGATCGCGTCGGCGCGGCGGCGGGGCGGCTGAGCGCCAAGGCCTTTGATGGGGGGAGTGAAGTGGCGTTCCCTGGAACGGAGATGATTGCGATGCCACGGCTGCGTCTTGCCGGACCCCTGCTGGTGCTGGCCCTGGCGGCCTGCCAGACGACGGCGCCGCGGGCGCCCGGAGTGCCGCGCCCGACCGTCGTCGTCGAGGAGGCCGAAGCCTGGCGGGGGATCGCCTCGCCGCGCGACGCCGCCATTCTCGATTCGCTCGGCGCGCGCTGGGGGCAGGCGCTTGCGGCGGCGCGGTCGGCCGGTTTCTCGCGCCGGATCGCGGCCGAGGGCGCGCTCCTCGACCCGGCGGTGCGGCTCCCCCGGGCGGCGCCGGCGCCGGGCACCTATCGCTGCCGCTCGATCCGGCTCGCCGCCCGGAAATGGACAGTCTCGCCGCAAGGCTTCTGCTATGTCGGCGTCGAGGCGGGGCAGCTCACCGTCGCGAGCGAGCTGCGCGGCCTGCGCTTCGGCGGCTATGCCTGGGAGCTGAAGGGAGGCGAACGGCTCGTCTTCCTCGGCGCAGCCGTTGCGCCTGGGCGCAAGACCGCGGGCGCCTATGGCGACGACCCGGCCCGCGACTCGGCCGGAACGGTCGAGCGCATCGGCGATTTCCGTTACCGGATCGCTTTGCCCGAACCGGCGCCCGTGAGCGGCCTCACCATCGTCGAGCTGGTCGCGGCCCCGGCCGCCTGATCGAAAAAAAGGCCGCCCGGAGGCGGCCTTTCGTAAATGAGCGGAAGGCTCAGCAGTTGCCCGGCTTGCCGTCGGCGCAGTCGGTGGTCGACTTGACGTCGTTCGCGGCACCGTGAACCGTATTGCACGCGCTGACGGTCAGACCGGTGGCGATGAGGGCGAGGGTGATAAGCTTACGCATGTTCCGTCTCCTGGACTGCGGCGCCAAACGCATCGCGCGTTCGGCGTCGCGAGGTACAAGGGAAATGCGGGGGGCGGTGCAATGGTTCCTCCCGCTTCGTTGATATCCGTCATGCCGGGCTCGACCCGGCATCCATGAACACCGACGGAAGCGGACATCCTTCAAGCGTCTGCGTTCATGGGTTCCGGCGTTCGCCGGAATGACGATGAGTGGAGGAGCCCCGGACAAATTTGAGCCCGGAGGCGCCACCGGGGGGGGGGGAGGTTGGCGCGTCCGGGCTCATGTCGTGGATAGCGAGAGCGGGGGGGCAAAAGGTCACTATCCGAACAGCATAACGGAGGAAGCGCCGGTCGGTTCCACGCCCCTGGCAAAAAAATCGCATGGCAATCGAATTTTTTTCGCAACCGCTCGTCGGCGGGCCGGTTCAGAGGGCGAGAGGAGTCACGATTGTGAGCCAGCCGCCGAAATCCACCCCGCACAGCGACCTCGACGGAGTCCATCGCGACGAGAAGCCCAATGTCGAGAGCGCCGTCGAGGCGGGACAGGGGACGGACGATCTCGCCCGCGCCGGGGACGAGGCGGTGGGGAGGCCCGATTATAGCGACGACGTCGAGAATCGGGACGACAGGAGCAGATGATCGTCACCCCGGCGAAAGCCGGGACCTCGTGGAAATTGGCCGCAGTGCATCTTCGGCCCGAGGCCCCGGCTTTCGCCGGGGTGACGCCCTTTACCTTTCCGCTTTGTCCACCACGGCGATCGCGAGGGTGTAGCGTCCCGCCTCCGGATCGCGGTCGAGGGTGGAGCGGAGCTGGCGGGAGAGGCCGGTGACGATGCGCTCGAATCGCTCGGTGAGAGTAGCGTCGCGGCCGGCGCCGGAACGCAGGCTGTCCGCCTCGACGGTGAGCCGGGCGGTGCCGGCGGCGGCGCCGTCGCCGACAAGGGCGATGCTGACCGAGGCGGCTCCGCAGAGCATCGCATATTCGGCGATCTCGGTGATCAGGAAGGCGACCGACACGGCGACGTCCTGGGTGGCGTAATAAGGCTCGAGGCCGAGGCGGATGGTCATTCCGAGGGCCGAGGCGGGGGCGGTGGCGCGCAGATTGGCGGCGAGCTCGGAGATGAGCGGCTTGAGCGCGACACCGCGATTTTCCTCGAGCTCCGCATAATGGTTGCGGTGGACGACGGCGAGGGCGTCGACCCGGCGCTGGATCGAGGCGTAGGCGGCGGCGACCTCCTCGTTGGGCGAGCCTCGGGAATGGATGTTGAGCAGCGAGGCGACCACCTGGAGATTGTTCTTCACCCGGTGGTGGACCTCGCGCACCAGCTTGGTCTGGCGCTCGACCGCGGCTTCGAGCTCGGCCTCGTGGCGGGCGAGGGTGCGCACCGCCTGGTCGAAGGCCTCGCCGAGCTCGCCTATCTCGCGGGCGGGAGTGGCGACACGCGGCAAGGCGAGCTCGCGGTCGCCGGGGCGGTAGCTGGCCACCGCCCGCTGCATGCGCGCCAGCGGGCTCAGAAGCAGCCGGTTGAGGATCAGCCAGCCGATCAGGGTGGCGAACAGCCACATCAGCACCGGCATCAGGATGAGAAGCATGTCGGCGAGCGTGATCGGAAGCGCGGAGAGCAGGATTCGAAGCCGAAGCTGACCGCCGGCGACCGATTCCTCGCCGTGCACGGTCTGGCGCCACGGCCCCGCCTTGAACTCGGAGCGAAGGACGATGCGCCGGTCGCCCTGGAGCAGATCGAGGTTGAAGTCGCGGCTGGTGCCGGGGATGTAGGTGAGGTCGCGAAGCGCGTCCGCTCCATATTCGGCGACTCCTTCGAGGTCGCCGTCTTCGCCGTACACGAACAGGCTCAGCGCGGAGCCGTCGCCGGCGAGCCGGGCGATGGTTCCGGAGTGGGGCGCCCGCGCCGGGCCGGAGCGGGGCGCGTAGCCGGCGCTGGCGCAGCGCGGCGCGCCATCGCCGCCATAGAGGGCGTAACGGACCGGAACCGAACCCTGCTCGAGCTGGCGCAGCGTCTTCTCGCACGCTCCGGAGCCCTGCGGCGTGGCCCCGACGGCTGCGCTCGCCGTGCTGATCGTGAGCACGCTTCGGGAAAAGGCCGAATTGAGCCGCTGCGCCTTGATCTCGAGGCGCTGGAGAGTCTCCTCGCGCCGGTCCTGGTTCTTTTGCTGAGCGCTCTGGAGCGACGCGACGATGGCGATGAGGCCGAGGGGCACCAGCGCGGCGCTGAAGATCAGCAGCATCTTGAGCCCGGTCGAAAGCCGGGCGAAGCGGGATGCAAGCCAGCCTGTCGGTTCAGTCGTCGCCACCGCGTTCCGATCCCGCCAGGCGGCGGTCCCTAGCCAAGCTTGCCCAGCAGATCGAGCATTTCGGGGGGAATAGTCTCGTCGACCGCGTCGCGATAGGCCTTGCGCAGCGCCTGACCGATCTCGGCGTTGGGGCCGCGCTTCTTTCCGCTCTTGGGCATGTCATCACTATCGGCCGGAGGAGAGGGATCGGTTTTGCGCCGGCGATCGCTTTCGGTTTCAAAGCTCAAATCGTCTTCCCCTCGCGGCCGGCGCCGCGCCCGCTGCTTCCAATAGCGCCCGGCACGGCCCGGCCGAAATCGAACCGAATGCGCAGGACCCACCCCGCCGGCCAGTACTGACCCGCAGTCGCCGTGGAAACAAAAAACTCGTTGATTGGTTCCAACGCCGCGTGAGGAGCGGGCCGGGCCGATTTTCTCTCCTGTACGCCGTTGCCGCGGGCGCCGGAAGGCCGCTTGCAAAGCGCGGGCACAACCTCAATAGCACCCCGGATCGAACAGGAGTCGCAACGAACATGTCGCTTGGTCAGGAACTCGCGCCGCATCTTCCCTTCCTGAGGCGCTACGCGCGCGCGCTCACCGGCAGCCAGAATCATGGCGACGCGTTCGTCAAGGCGACGCTCGAGGCGATCGTCGCCGCGCCGCGCGAATTCCCGCGCGACGTCGACCCGCGGCTCGGCCTTTACCGCACCTTCCACGCCATCTGGTCCTCGGCCAATATCGAGGAGGATCCGGGCGCGGCCGGCGGCGAGGATCCCGAAGGCATCGCCCAGGCCCGCCTCGCGCGGATCACGCCGCTGTCGCGCCAGGCGCTGCTGCTCACCGCCATGGAAGGCTTCACTCCGGAAGATGCCGGCTATCTGATCGGCGCCTCGCCCGACGATGTCGAACGGCTGGTCGCCGAGGCGCTCGCCGAGATCGAGCGGCAGACCCGGGCCGAAGTGCTCATCATCGAGGACGAGCCGATCATCGCCATGGACATCGAGACCATCGTCCGCGACCTCGGCCATTCGGTCACCGGAGTCGCCGTCACCCGCGACGAGGCGGTGGCGCAGGCTCTGGCCAAGCGCCCGGGCCTCGTCCTCGCCGACATCCAGCTCGCCGACGACAGCTCGGGCATCGACGCGGTCAAGGACATATTGAGCGAGTTCCAGGTGCCGGTCATCTTCATCACCGCCTTCCCCGAGCGGCTGCTCACGGGCGAGCGGCCGGAGCCGACCTTCCTCATCACCAAGCCGTTCCAGCGCTCGACGGTGAAGGCGGCGATCGCCCAGGCCCTGTTCTTCGACAGCGCGACCCTGCCGGCTTGAGCCGGCGCACGGAACCCGCTCCGGCAGCGGGCGTTGCGCCCTCATAACGAGCGGAACCGAGGAACCATGGACGAGGGCGAACGCCATATCGACACGACGAGCGCGCGGGCGGGGGCGACCCCGCACATGACTCGTTATATTCTGCCGATATCTCTGGGACTTGTGATCGTGCTGTTCGCGCTCTTGTTGCTACTCTGGAAGTAGAGGCTTACATCCTTGACCGAAGAGAGGGGGGCTTCGGCCCGTCCAGACCGCATGACCGAATTAAGTAGCGCGTATCCTGACGGGGACAGATTGGGCCAGCAGCCGGAATCCGACGACGAGGACGACATCGAGACGCCGCGCTTCGAGCCGGTGCCGTTGCCGGACAACGAGTTCAAGGACCAGCTCGCGCAGGTCATCCCGCATCTGCGCGCCTTCGGCCGCTCGCTCTCGGGCAGCCGCGACCTCGCCGACGATCTGGTGCAGGAAACCCTGCTCAAGGCCTGGGCGGCGAGGAAGCGCTTCCAGGCCGGCACCAACATGCGCGCCTGGACCTTCATCATTCTTCGCAACCTGTTCCTCAGCCAGATGCGGCGCGCCCGCTTCAAGGGCGAGTGGGACGAGATCACCGCGTCCAAGATGCTGGCCGCGCCGGCGAGCCAGGACCGCCACGTCGAGCTGACCGACATGCAAAGGGCGCTGCTCCATCTGCCGCAGCCTCAGCGCGAGGCTCTCATCCTGGTCGGCGCCGGCGGCTTCGCCTACGAGGAGGCGGCCGAGATTTGCGGCTGCGCGGTGGGCACGATCAAGAGCCGGGTCGCCCGCGGCCGGGTCGCGCTCGAGGCGCTGCTCACCGACGGCAAGCTCCCCTCGCGCCGCGAGCACGAGAATGAAGGCGGCCGCTCGGCGCTTCAGAGCATCATGAGCGAAGTGGACGAACTGAGCCGGGACCGCGATCCGAGGGATTGACGGTCATCGCGGCGAAAGCCGAGACGTCGAGGGATTGATCGTCATCGCGGCGAAAGCCGGGACCTCGTGTCGATAAAGACTCGGCGCCCCTTTCTCGATGGGGTCCCGGCTTTCGCCGGGATGACGACGGTTTCCTGCCTTAGGCGTCGTCCAGGCGGACCAGCAATTCCTCGAACATCGCGAGCGAACGGACCTCGCCGTCCATGGCGAAAGCTTCCCTGAGCGCGTTCCCAACCCCGGCGTGCACCGTCGGCGGCGCCACTTTCACAAAGCGCCTGGAGGAAGCGTGCACCATGGCTTCTAGTCTCGGATTGAGCGTATTCACAGGGCTTAGAACGCGCTTCGAACGGCAGGGTTTCAACCGTTGCGCGTCCCGAACGGAACTGACTTGTGCTGTTGTATGAATGAGACACAGAGTGAAGAAGCGGTTAAGGACGCTTTGGCCCGGGCGCGCGGCCATTCGCCCTTCCTCAGGCTCCAGCTCGAGCGTTTTCCGCTTGTAGCCGAGCAACTTGAGGCGGGACGGGCGGAGCCTGCGATCGATTGTGCGGCCCTGGCGGGTGCCGGGGCGGAGACTCTCGCGGCCGGCCTCAGGCGCGAGCGGAGCGCCCTTGCCGCGGCGCTGGGGGTGGCCGATCTGGCCGGCGCCATCCCGCTCGAACGGCTGATGGAGGCGCTTGCCGACCTTGCCGACCGGGCGCTCAGCCAGGCGCTCGCCGCCGCCTTCGAGGAGCGAACGCCGGGCGAGGCGCCGCTCGGCTTCGCCGTCATCGCGCTCGGCAAGCATGGCAGCCGGGAGCTCAATTATTCGTCCGACGTCGACCTGCTCTTCCTCTACGATCCGGCGACCCTGCCGCTTAAGCCGCGCGAGGAAGCGGGACAGGGGGCGCTGAGGATCGGCAACCGGCTGGTCGAGCTGCTCCAGAAGCGCGACGCCGAGGGCTATGTCTTCCGGGTCGATCTGCGCCTCCGCCCCTCGCCCGAGGCGACTCCGATCGCGCTGCCGGTCGACGCGGCCATCTCTTATTACGAATCCTCCGCTCTGCCCTGGGAACGGGCGGCGTTCATCCGCGCCCGCCAGGTGGCGGGGGACGAAAGGGTCGGCCGGTATTTCCTCGACGCGCTTCATCCGTTCGTCTGGCGGCGTTCGCTCGATTTCGGAGCGATCGGCGAGATCAGGACGATCACCCGCCGGATCCGCGACCATTATGCGCAGGGCCAGATCTTCGGGCCCGGATTCGACGTCAAGCGCGGCCGCGGCGGAATTCGCGAGATCGAATTCTTCGCCCAGATCCACCAGCTCATCCACGGCGGCCGCGAGCCGGCGCTGCGCGCGCCGGCGACACTCGACGCCCTGGCGGCGCTCAAGGCCGCGGACCGGATCCCGGCCGACGCGGCCGACGACCTCGCGGCGACCTACCGCCTGCTTCGCACGGTCGAGCACAGGCTGCAGATGGTCGACGACCGGCAGACCCATGTTCTGCCGGCCGACTGGGCGGCGCTCGACAATGTCGCCCGGCTGCACGGGGCGGCCTCCGGCGCGGCGCTGCTCGGCCTGATCGAGGGGCCGGTGAGCCGCTGCGGCGCGCTCTACGACGGCCTCGCCGGCCAGAGCGAGGAGCGCGTTCCGCTCAACCCGGATCGGCTCGAGGCGCATCTCGCCGCCGCCGGCTTCGACGATCCGCCGTCCGCGCGGCTGCGGATCGAGGGCTGGCGCGGCGGCAAGGCGCGCTCGCTTCGCACCGCCGCCGCCGGGGAGGCGTTCGAGGCGATGCTTCCGGTGCTGATCGAGGCGTTCGGCAAGGCGCCCGATCCGATGCGGGCGATGAACCGGTTCGACGACGTCGTCACCCGGCTGCCGAGCGGAGTCAATTTCTACCGCCTGCTCGAGGCGCGGCCCGGCCTTACCGAGCATCTCGGCACCATCCTCAGCCACGCCCCGGCGCTCGCCGAGCAACTCGGCCGGCGGCCGCAATTGCTCGACGGCCTCGTCGACGCCAGCGCCTTCGCCGCCGCCCCGCCGGTCGAGAACCTGATCGAGGATTTCTCCCGCTCCGAGCGCGAAGGCGAGGATTACCAGCTCGTTCTCGACCGGGTGAGGCGGCGGGTCAACGAGCGGCGCTTCGCGCTCGGAGTCCAGCTGATCGTCGCCCATTCCGATCCGATCGAGGCGGCGGAGGGCTATTCGCGAGTCGCCGAAGCCGCGGTCAACGTGCTCGCGCGAGCCGCCAGGGCGGAGTTCGAGGCGGTGCACGGGCGAGTGCCGGGCTCCGAGCTTCTGATCATGGCACTCGGCCGGCTCGGCGGCGAGGCGCTGACCCACGCGTCGGACCTCGACCTCGTCTATCTGTTCAGCGGCACCCACGAGGCGGAAAGCGACGGGCCGCGGCCGCTTCGAGCGACCGATTACTTCAATCGCCTGGCGCCGCGCGTGACGGCGGCGTTGAGCGTGTCGACGGCGTCGGGCCCCCTCTACGACGTCGACACCCGGCTGCGGCCTTCAGGGACCGACGGGATGCTGGCGGTCAGCCTCGAGAGCTTCGCCCGCTACCAGAGCGAGCAGGCCTGGACCTGGGAGCATATGGCGCTGACCCGGGCGCGGCCGGTGTTCGGCCCGGCGGCGGCTCGGGCCGAGCTTCAGGGGGTGATCGATTCGACCCTCGGCAAGACCCGAGACCCGGCCCGGCTGGTCGCGGATGCGGTGGCGATGCGGGCCGAGATGGCGGCCCACAAGGCGGCGCGCGGGCGGTTCGACATCAAGCTCGGCTCGGGCGGCCTGGTCGACCTCGAATTCGCCGTCCACACGCTTCAGCTCAAGCACGGCATCGGCCTTTATCCGCACCTCGAGGACGCGCTCGAGGAGCTGGTCGCCGCCGGCCTGGTGTCGAAGGAGATCGACCCGGCGCTCAGGCTGCTGACCCGGATGCTGGTCATGTTCCGCCTCGTCTCGCCGGAATCGGACGAACCGCCGGACGAGACCAAGCCCCTGGTCGCCGCGGCCTGCGGCCTGCCCGACTGGAACGCTCTGCTTGCAGCGCACGACGCGGCGCGGCAGAGGGTGGCCGAGCTGTGGCGGACCGTATCCGGCGCCTGACCGTCACCCCGGCGCAAGCCGGGGCCTCGGCGAGTGAGGGGCGCTGCGTCCTTTCCGGGCTGAGGTCCCGGCTTTCGCCGGGATGACGGGTAGTTGGAGAATGAGATGCTGAACGAAGGCGACAAGGTTCCGGACGTGAAGCTGGCGAGCGTCGACGGCAAGGCGATCAGCCCGGCCGACTTCGGCGGGCAGAAGCTGGTCGTCTATTTCTATCCCAAGGACGACACGTCCGGCTGCACCGCGGAAGCGCAGGCCTTCTCCGCGCTCGCCGTGGAGTTCAAGAATGCCGGGACCTGGATCCTCGGAGTCTCCAAGGACGACGCCAGGAGCCACGGCAAGTTCACCGACAAATACGGCCTCAAGGTGCCGCTCGCGACCGACTCCGACGGCTCGGTCTGCGAGGCGTTCGGAACCTGGACCGAGAAGAGCATGTACGGCCGCAAATATATGGGCATCGAGCGCGCCACCTTCCTCGTCGACCGCGACGGGGTGGTGAAAAGGGTGTGGCGCAAGGTGAAGGTGCCGGGGCATGCAGAAGAGGTGCTGGAGGCGGCGAGGGAGCTTCCCTAGCCCGTCACCCCGGCGAAAGCCGGGGCCTCGCCGGGTGAAGGGCGCGGCGCCTCTTCCGCGCTGGGGTCCCGGCTTTCGCCGGGATGACGTTCAGGCTTCGCTCAGCCGCACGTTGACAAACTCCTCTCCGTCATTCAGCTTTGAAGGATGAAGCCGATGCGCGCCACCGCCGCTCCAGCACACGCGACGTTCTCCGCCGCGGCTTCCAGCTATTATTATTACGGAATCGCTCGGGCGGGACCGGAATAGCGCGCGCTTCACAAGCCAGGCTTCAAACCGACCCCGTCCGGACCTCCGGGCGGGGTTTTTTCATGTGGAGAGACCCCGATGTTCACCGATTTCACCGACACCCTGCCGCCGCCGCGGCCCGCCCCTCCGCCGGGCGCGGCCGAGGACTGGACGGTGCCGCAGCATTGGGAGCATTTCGGCGCCGGGGAGCATCGGGTCTGGGACATTCTGTTCGAGCGCCAGCGCCGGAAGCTGGCGGGCCGGGCGGTGGCCGCCTTCGAGCGCGGGCTGGACACGTTGCGGCTGTCGCGCTCGGGCATTCCCGATTTCGACGACCTCAACGAGCGCCTCTTCGCCCGCTCGGGCTGGACGGTGGTGGCGGTGCCCGGGCTGCTGCCCGACGAGATCTTCTTCGGCCATCTTGCCCGCCGCCGCTTCCCCGCCGGCAACTTCATCCGCCCCGCCTCGAGCCTCGATTATCTCGAGGAGCCGGACGTGTTCCACGACGTCTTCGGCCACGTCCCACTGCTCGCCAAGCCCTGGTTCGCCGACTTCGTGCAAAGGCTGGGCGAGGAGGGGCTCAAGGCGGTGGCGCAAGGCACGCTCGCCGCCTTCTCGCGCCTCTACTGGTACACGGTCGAGTTCGGAATGGCGCTCGAGGAGGGCGCGCTGAAGCTCTATGGCGCCGGCCTCGCCTCGAGCTTCGGCGAAGCGGCCTATGCGCTGGACAGCGCAAGGCCGGAGCGGCTTCCCTTCGACCTCGCCGGGGTGCTTCGCACGCCCTACCGCTCGGACGTCTTCCAGCCCCGCTACTTCGTCCTCGATGGGATGGATTCGCTGTGGCAAGGGATCGACTTCGCTCGGCTGGAAGGCCAGCTGGCGGCGCTGTAGCGAGATCCGTCATGGCGAGGAGCGAAGCGAAGCAATGCTGTTCGGCCTCCGAGGCCCGCTGGATTGCTTCGTCGCTTCGCTCCTCGCAATGACGGGTTAGTCGATCGGACCGGTGCGCCCCTGCCGGCGCAGCGCCGGCGGCGGGGTGGCGAGGCGCTTGAGCTGGGGGGCGAGGTCCTTGTCCGGGATGACGACCTCGACCAGCGCGGGCACGCCGGTGAGGCCCGCGACTTCGGCCAGCACCGCCGCAAGCCCGTCTTCCGTCTCGACCCGGAAGCCCTTTGCGCCGAACGCCTTGGCCAGGGCCAGATAGTCCCAGACCGGAAGCACGTCGTAGGCCGCGAACTCGCCCTCCGGAGTGAAGCCGTCGAGGTTCACGAAGGCCTGCTCGATCGCATAGCCGCGGTTGCTCATCACGAAGACGGCCGCGTTGACTCCGGCGCGGACCAGGCTCGAAATCTCCTGGCAGACCATCATGAAGCCGCCGTCGCCCGCGACCACCCAGGGTCGCTTGCCCGAGCCCAGGGCGACTCCGAGCGCGCAGCCGGTCTCGTGGCCGAGCGAGCCCCAGGCGGCCTGCGCGACGAAGCTGTCGCGGGGCAGGCCGAAGGCATTGCCGAAGACGTAGAGCGAGGTGCTCTCGCCGAGCACGAGGACGGTCTCGTCGAGAAGGCTCTCGTCCTTCAGGAAGCGGGTCAGCTGGCGGTAGAAACTATTGTAGTTGAGGCCGGCCGATTCCTCCTCAATCCCCTCCTCCGGCTCGCCTCGCCCGCAGCGGCGGGGGAAACCCGGACCGGCCTGGAAGCGGTCGAGCAGACCCTGGAGGAAAGACGTCAGCGTCACCCCCGGATATTTCGCCCAGCCGATCCGCGCTTCCTCCTCGTTCACCTCGATCATCGCGCCGTAGCTCGACGCCATGATCGGCAGATAATCGTCGGTGATGATGGTGCCGAGCGCGATCGGGCAGTCGCAGGCCTTCATCGCCGCGCGGGTGGAGGCGGGCGAGGCGGCGTCGGCATAGGTGCCGATGAAGGCGTCCTGCGCCTCGTCGAGCACCGTCTTGGCGAGGCTGGTGGTGGTGAAGGGAAGGCCGCTCGAGTCGACGATCTGTTGGGCGAGATCCTGGAGCCCGAATCGCTTTATGTCGATGCCCAGCCACAGGATCGGCCGTTCGGCGGCGACGATCCGGGCCCAGGCGGCGTCGAGGAGAGCATCGAGCGGCCCCGCCTCGCTCATCAGAATCGACGGCATGAGCGTTCCGACAGGCTCGGCACAGGGCGCGATCCAGATGTCCTGAAGAACCTCGATGTAGATCGGCCGGCTGTGGGTCAG
Source organism: Sphingomonadales bacterium (assembly GCA_034668585.1). Taxonomy (GTDB): domain Bacteria; phylum Pseudomonadota; class Alphaproteobacteria; order Sphingomonadales; family Sphingomonadaceae; genus Allosphingosinicella. The sequence continues at coordinate 20,759 of JAXDPB010000001.1, forward strand.
CATGGCCAGGATCGCGCCGTCGATCTGCGCCGGGGCCTCGGCCGGGTCGGAGACGATCTCGGAGGCGACGGTGACTTCGGCGAAAATGTCGCGGTCGGCGAAGAGATCGCCGGTCGAATGGTGGAACAGGATCGATTCCTCGGTCTCGAGCAGCCGGTCCCTGGTGCGCGGGCTGGCCGAGATGATCGCCACCGGCACCCGCTCGACGAACGAACCGGCGGCGCAGTTGAGAGCGCTGAAGGTGCCGACGCCATATTGCACGCAGGCGGCGCCGATGCCCTTGAAGCGGGCATAGCCGTCGGCCGCATAGCCGCTGCCCAGCTCGTTGATGTTGGGAACCCGCTCGATCCCCTCGGTCATGTCCAGCGCGTTGAGGAAGTTCGCGGCATAGTCGCCGGGCACGGCGAAGACGTGGCCGAGGCCGCATTGCTTCAGGCGGTCGACCAGATACTGGGCGACGTTATAGGTCGCGGCGGCCATCAGCTGATGTCCCTTTTGGCGAGGCAGCTCGGGGTGAGCGCGTTCAGCTCCTCGACCAGGTCCGACGTGTCGGGCGTGGTCACGCAGCCGTCGAGGTCGCCGCAGCCGCCCTCGGGGCACGGCATGATGGCGTAATCGGCGTCCAGCCAGCGCGGGCGCTTCAGGCCGAAATGGCTCTCCAGCATCTGCTCGGCGGTGCAGAAGGCGCCCTCGACCCAGCCCTGGCCGTAGGAATAGGCCTCGCCGCAAATGTGGATGTCCTCGCTCGCCACCGGCTTGAGCATCCGCCACATGATCTGGTCGAGCCGGTACTCGGCCTTCCATTCGTGCCAGCCGCCGCCATAGGGATCCTCGTTCCACGTATGGTAGACGGCCGAATAGGGCATCGGGATTTCGGGCAGAGCGTGGACCTGGGCGATCTGCTTGTTGCAGTCCTCGACCATCTCCTGGGTCGCGCAATGCTCGGTCACCGGGATGGGATTGGTGACTCCGGGCTCGACGCAGGCCGGCATGTAGCCGGCATAAGGCGTCCCCTTCTCCAGAGCCTTCCAGAAGGGCACGGTCGAGATGTCGTTGTAGCTCGCCTGGACGAGCGAGTTGAGGAACGGCTCGCCGCCCCGCTGCTCGCCCTCGGTTCCGAAATAATAGACCTGGCGCATCGGCAGGTCGGTGACCGAACGGCCGGCGACGAGGCCGAGCGTGCGCCACCAGGGCGCCTCATAGGCCATGAACAATTTGAACGCGCTCTGGATGAGCACCGATTTGCGGTCGTCCATATATTGGTCGCTGCGCTCGAGCATGTCGCATTTGACCAGCTCGAGCGAACGCCGGGGCAGCCCGAGGACGATCTTCTTCGCCCGAACCACGATCGGCTCGGCCGTCTCGTCGAGGGTCGTGCTGGCGTTGGCGGTGACCGTCGGACGGAAGTGGAGGATGTAGCGATATTCGCCGTCGCCCTCCTTGATCTCGGTCAGGCAGTGATTGAGGTAGATGCGCTGTCCGGCCTCGAGCTTGCCGCCCTTCGCCGAGTTGAACCGCTCGGCGAGGGTGAGCGGGAGGTGCTGGTAGCCTTCGCACAAGGTCAGGAATTCGGTGTCGTCGCCATATTCGGTGGCGGGGAGCTGGGTCACCGCGCTGGCGTTGGCGACGTTGGCGTCGTAGCCGCCGGCGTCCTTCATGAACTGATAGCCCTCGTTGGAGAGGACGCGGAACATCAGATTCCAGAAGCCGTATTTCCAGAGCGGCCGTCCGAACGCCTTCAATCTCATCAGCTGGCACAGGCTCAAATTCGCCATGCCGGGATAGATATTGTCCATCGCCTGGATCTGGAGGTTGGTCGGGCCGAGGCCGCGCTCCGACCAGGCGAGATTGTAGGGGACCTTGTCGGGATCGGCGAGCTCGCCCAGCCGGAGGTGGCGGCCGCGAAGGTAGAAGAGGTTGCAATTGGCGCCGATCGGATCGGGCGCGCCCATGTGGAACTCGCGGGTGGCCAGCTTCAGATGCTCGACCAGGTCGGCGACCATCTTGTGCGATTCCTGGATATAGCGCATCCCGCCCAATTCGGCCTTCAGGCTCGGCACGCCGGGCACAGTCACCGAATAGAGGCGGCCGCCGATCCGGTCGCTATATTCGAACAGACCGATGCCGTTGTCCGCGCCCAGCTCCTGCTGCAGCCGCCACGCGGAATAAGTGCCGGCACAGCCGCCGCCGATGATTGCCACGTCGAGATCGGTCATGAATGCCCCCTTGCGCCGGCCGCGCCGATGGCGCCCCCATATCCGGCAATCGGATTATGAAGCGGTTTTCACTTACCACCAAGGATGAACTAAGGCGCGTCATGGATCGCAATGCCGCCTCCGTCGCGAGCGCCTGCCGGGAGGTGCTCCTTGCCGCCGAGCCGCGGGACAAGGTGCGGGCGGCGCGCACGGTGGCGCGGGCCTGGCGGCGCGGCGAGCTGGCGCATAAGTTCGACGTGGCGATGCCCGATGCGCCGGCAAGGCCGGGCCGGCCCGAGCTGCTGCCGCCGTCGCGAATGCCGAAGCGCGGCCGCGGCGGCTCGCAGCGGGGGCGGATCGCGATGCTTCACGCGCTCGCCCATATCGAGTTCAGCGCGATCGACCTCGCCTTCGACCTTGCCGGCCGCTTCGGCGCCGCCTTTCCGAGTGCCTTCGTCGACGACTGGTTCAGGGTCGGCGCCGACGAGGCGATGCATTTCGCCTTGCTCGACCGGCGCCTCAGGTCGCTCGGCTCGGGCTATGGCGACCTGCCCGCGCATGACGGCCTCTGGGAGGCGGCCGCGGCGACGGCCGACGATCCGCTCGCCCGCCTGGCGGTGGTTCCGATGGTCCTTGAGGCGCGCGGGCTCGACGTCACGCCGGCGGCGGCGGCGCGCTTCGAGGCGGCCGGAGACGCCCGCTCGGCGGCCATTCTCGGCCGCATCTATCGCGACGAGATTCGCCATGTCGCGGCGGGCTCGCGCTGGTTCAAATGGGGCTGTGAATCGCGGAGAATCGAGCCTGTTTCGGCTTGGCAACGATTGGTCGGAGCGCGTTTCAAAGGCGCCCTGAAGCCTCCGTTCAACGATTCAGCGCGCGACGAAGCCGGTCTGTCCCGGGATTACTACGCCGCCCTTGCCGCGGCAGGATATGTTTAACAGTCTCCAGCCACACGTCGCGGAGGGGGCACTTCCCTGACGTAATCGAGGGGGCGGAAACGCCTTAGAAATTGTTTCTTTTGGTCGCGCTTGCGCGTGGCCGCGCCCAATCCGGGGCGGCCAGTCGGGGATGAGATTGTGGTAGCTAGAACAAACAATGCGGGGCTCTCCGGAATGTTCCGCCAAGCCTTCAAGCCACGCGACATTTTTCTCCATGACGGCAAGACCTTGCGCCGAGTCCGGGTCGGCTCCGGAGTGCAGTTCGCGGCCGCCTTCATCGCCGGCCTGCTCCTCTTCTGGTCGATTTTTGCCGCCGCCCAGCTCGCCACCGCCGCCAAGGCCCCTTCCTACGCCGACGTCAGCCGAATGGAGCGGGAGCTCGCCGCGATGCAGTCCGACGTCGCGATGATCAAGGAGGCCGCGCAGCGCCGCTACCAGTTCACCGCCACCGAAGTCCGCCGCCTCGGCCTCGATCCGAGCCGGCTGCAGGCCGAGGCCGGAGTCGGCGGCCCGTTCGAGCCGGTCGAGACGGTCCGCGCCGCCGACCCCAATTTCAAGGCTTTGTTCAACAGCTGGACCAGGCTCGACCAGCTCGAGCAGGGCACCGTCGCCATTCCGTCCGCCGAGCCGATCCACAGCGCCACCAACTTCACCTCGGGCTACGGCATCCGCTCCGATCCGTTCCGCGGCCGCGCCGCGATGCACGCCGGGATCGACCTCGCCGGCCCGATCGGAACCCCGATCTACGCCACCGCCGACGGCATCGTCGGCCGCTCGGAATGGAATAGCGGCGGCTACGGCAATCTCGTCGAGCTCGACCACGGCCACGGCATCCAGACCCGCTACGGCCACCTTTCCAAGTCGCTCGTCACCGCCGGCCAGCACGTCAAGCGCGGCGACATGATCGCCCTGATGGGCTCGACCGGCCGCTCGACCGGAAGCCACCTCCACTACGAGGTCCGGATCGACGGCAAGGCGGTCAACCCGGTCCCCTTCCTCCAGTCGACCGGCTACCTCCAGTCGGTCCAGCAGCGCGCCGCCGCCGCCACCCGAATCGCCATCGGCGGCCCCGCCGCCGCCAACTGAGCCAAGCCTAGGAGAGAGCCGAAAGGCCCGGGCCCCGCCGGAGACGGCGGGGCTTTTTCGTCGAGCCTCCGCGGGCGGCCGGGCAAGCTGTGCTGCTTCCGGCGGCGAAGCCGGAAACTTCCGTTTCGGACCAAATGATTGCCGCCCATGGCGTTGACGGGACAAGGCTGTCTTGATCTATGCCCGGGCCTCGAATCGGCAGGGGCAATTTTCGACATGATGAAGCGGGGCGCCGGGCTGTTCCTGGCGACGTCGCTGCTTGCGCTGGCGCAGGCAGCGCAAGGCAGCGAAACGGTTACGTACGGCTATGACGACCTCGGCCGCCTGACCAAGGTCTCGCGGAGCGGGACGGTCAATGGCGGGGTCACCGCCGACTACAGCTACGACGCGGCGGACAACCGCACCAATGTCACGGTCGCCGTGCCGGGTGCGCCGCCACCGCCACCGCCGCCTCCGCCGCCTCCACCGCCACCTCCGGGCAACCAGCCGCCGGTGGCGGTCACCGACAGCGGCGAGGTCATGAGATGCGCTTACCAAGGCACGCTCTGGGTGCTCGAGAACGACTATGATCCGGATGGCAACGCGCCGCTCACGCTTGTCGGCGTCTCCTATTCCGGGGGATTGGGGACGGCGAGCAATATCGACCCCAGAATTCGTTTCATGCCGAACGGGAGCGGCACCGGCGTGGCCGTGATCACCTATACGATCCAGGACTCGCTGGGAGCGACGGCGACGGGGACCCTCAACCTCAACGTCGTCCAGGGGCAGTGCCCGTGAGCCGGTTCCCTCATGCCCGGCTGCTCGCGGCGCTCGCCTTCGCCGCCTTCGCCTCGACGGCTCAGGCGCAGGGCAGCACGAAGCTGATCAACACGCCGGCCGAGAAGTTCGTGACCGCTCCGGGCGGAGTCGACATGCGCACCGGGCGCTACGTCTATAACGAGACCGACCTGACCATCGGCGGATCGGGCAGCAGCGGCCTCTCGCTGTCGCGAATCCTCACCGCCAACGTCGCCGGCCACGGCAATCCGTTCGCCAACCTGTCCCACAATTGGGACATCATGGTCAGCGAGCTCAGGATCAACCTGGACGATCCGCAGGTCGGCGGCCAGGATTTCCAGATCAACGTCCATTTCGGCGGCCGTTCGCAGACCTACCAGTCGCGCTACAACGCCGTCGGCTACCAGCAGATGTCGCCGGGTGCCTGGGCGCCGCTGACCTTCACCGGCGACCGTGCCAGCGCCTCGGTGGTCTACACCTACACGGCGGGCGACGGCACGGTGGCGGTGTTCCGGCCGCTCGGCAATGGCGACTGCTCGAGCGCCGCGCGCTGCGCCTATGTCTCGGAGATCACCGAGGCGGACGGGACCAAATTCACCTTCAGCTACGCCGCTTCCGGCGCCGCTTCGGGCGGCGCGTTGCGGCTGGCGCAGGTGACCAGCTCGCGCGGCTATGCGCTGCTGCTCGAAGGAAGCGGCACTCTCGTCACCAAGGCCTGCGTCCTGAACCTCGCCCAAGCTCCGGCCCCGGCGAACGGACTCTGCCCGACGGGTGTGCCGACCGCGAGCTACAGCTATGCCAACGGTGGAACCGCCCTCGCCAGCGCCACCGGGCCCGACAATGCGACCGCCAGCTTCACCTACACGGCGGCGGCGAACGACGGCACCGCCATGGGCTTCGTCAAGCCGGGCGAGACGACGCCCTGGCTGACCAACATTTTCCACCATCGGCCGGACGAGCTCCAGGTCGCTCAGGAGATCGTCGACCACCAGGCCTTCGCCGACGGGCAGAGCTACAGCTACAGCTACGATCTGTCCCCCTACGTGGCCTACAAGCCCCAGACGATCGCCGGCGGCACCTATAGCGACGCCCTCGGTCACTCGTGGGAGGTCCGCTACGCCTGGCCCGTCGCCCCCGGCGCAAATTATCCGGGCAGCACCTGCAGGAAGCTGCCCTGCTCGGCGCCGACCGAGGAAGACCAGTATACGAGCTATGCCTACCAGCAGACTCCGGCCCCGGTCCTCATCCGCGATCCGCTGAGCCGCGACACAAGCTTCGACTATTGCGATCCGGGGGCCATGGCCGGGCTGCCCTCGAGCGAGGCCAATCGCTGCATCGTCCTGCTCGCCGCTCAATATGTGGTCGATCCGGAGGGTATCCGGACGGACCTCAAATATGACGGCAACTTGAACGTCATCGAGGCGAAGCGGCTTCCCAAGCCGGGCGTGCCGAACGCGGACGGCACCACTCCGGCGCCGATCGTGACCTCGGCCACCTACGTCACGACGCTGTCCAAGGCCTCCAACAAGCCGCTGTCGATGACCGACGGGCGGGGCAACACCACGAGCTGGACCTATGCGCCCGAGCATGGCGGAGTGCTGACCGAAACCGGTCCGGCGGTGAACGGGGTCGCGCCGCAGAAGCGCTACACCTACGTCCAGCGCACCGCACGGCTCGCCGACGGAAGCGCCGCGGGCCCGGCGGTCTGGCTGCTCGACCGGATGGCGCTGTGCCGGACGAGCGCTCCCGCCTCCGGCGGCGTCGGCTGCTCGGGCGGCGGCGCCGACGAGGTTGTGACGAGCTACGATTACGGGCCCGATTCCGGCCCGAACAACCTGCTCCTTCGCGGCGAGGCCGTAACCGCCGACGGGACGACCCTTCGCACCTGCTACGCCTATGACGGGCTCGGCCGGAAGATCAGCGAGACCAGCCCGAGCGCCAACCTCGCCGCCTGCCCGGCGGGGCCTCCGGCCGCGGTCCAGCTCTACACGACGAGCACGCGCTACGACGCCGACGGCGCGGTGACCGGAACGATCGCGCCCGATCCCGACGGCGACCTCGCCAACCTGCCGGCGGTCCGCAACAGCTATGATCCGGCCGGCCGGCTGATCAGGGTGGAGCAGGGCCAGCTCGCGGCCTGGCAGCCGGACTCGGTGGCGCCCTCGGCCTGGCCCGGCTTCACCATGTTCAAGACCGTCGACACCCAATATGATTCGATGAGCCGCAAGATCCGCGAGGCGGTGAAGGGCGGCGACGGGTCGGTCCAGGGCGTCACCGAAACTGGCTACGATCTCGACGGCCGGGTCAAATGCACCGCGGTGAGGATGAACCCGGACGTCTGGGCCACCCCGCTCGCCGACAAATGCCTTCCCGGCCCGGCCCACGCCGTCCACGGCCGCGACCGGATCGCCAGGAACGCCTATGACGCGGCGGGTCAGCTCGTCGAGACCTGGGAGGGCGCCGGAACCCCGCTCGAGCGGCGCGAGGCGCTCTACACCTATAATCGCAACGGCCAGAAGACGAGCCTCACCGATGCCCGGGGCTATCGGGCGGAGATGGCGTATGACGGCCACGGCCGCCAGTCGCGCTGGAT
>JAXDPB010000002.1:0-61619 GCA_034668585.1 Sphingomonadales bacterium
GTGGCGAGCAGGGTGGATGAAAGCGCCATAGCGATGGCGAGCTTCCGCATAAACTTTCCCCTTTCTTCTTGCGTCCCTACGGGAACGACCATGAACTCAATACGGTAAGCGGAGTTTCCGCGCAAGCACGCTTATCCCCACAAATGTTGCCGAAATGCCTCAGTGAAAGCCTTAGCGATTCCTGAAACCCCTCGTCAGACGGCCGGCAAACGACCCTGTGCAACCTTGGTTTCATGTCGGCAACAAAAATGATCACTCGATCAAGCCGTGTGACATTAATGCCGCAGTGATGGCCGCGATGGAGGCCCTTGCCTCGACGTCGATTATCGTTCCGCCAGAAGGACTTGGCACCGCCGGCTGGCGCTGGCCCACGACCCGGACCCCGTCGACCTCCAGGCCCGCGCAGACCAGTTCGCCTTCCCGCCAGTCGGCGCCGTCGAACAGGAGCGGCAGGCCCGCCGGCTTGTTCCATGCGCTCGTCCCCGCCGCGGGCGCCACGAAACGCCATCCGCCCTCGGTCCACATCGCCAGCATCCCCTCCCGGGCGCTCCAGTCGCCGCTCGCCGCCGGCCCGACGATCCAGCACATCCCTTCGTCGGGATCGGCGGGGGGAGCGGAGGCGGGAGGGCCTTCCACGGCGGGATGAAGGGCGAGGTCGACCCGGGCCAGCGCCTCGTTATGGAAAAGCTCCTTCTGGGCCTGGCCGGGAAGGATGAAGGGCAGCGCGAAGCGCGGCGTCGTATCGGCCATGTCGAATCTCCTCAGTCCGTTATTCGCGACGCGGGGCGCGACGCCGCCGAGGTGCCGATCTGCACCACTTCGAACGTCAGCGGCCCGCTCAGCCCGTCGGCGGCCTGCTCGGCCGCCGTGTAGAGATAGGCCGGTGCCGCCAGAGTCAGGCGGCGCTGGAAGCTCTCGCCAGTGAGCGTCAGCCGGTAGCTTTCCGCCTCTTCGCCGAGCGGCGTATCGCTGCCGCCCAGCCACACCCAGCCGTTGCGGCTGCGCCGGACCCAGCTCAGCGCCAGGTCGCCGTTCGCACGCCTCGCCGCCCGCAGGTGCACGGGCGACGGCGGCCTCATCGCCTCGCCGTCGACGCGCCTCACGGCCGCGACTCCGTCGCCGTCGCCGAGGCCGGTGGCGAGCAGCCGGACCTCGCTCCCGATCGCGCCGAGCGGGGCCTCCACCACGGCCAGGCTTTCCGCTTCGATCAGGGCGAACGGCTCGCCCGTCGCGTGGAGGGCGGAGGCCCATTCCGTCCCGCGCCGGCCGCGCAGGAGGCGCGAGAGCCGGAAGCGGCGGTCGCCCAGCGGCTCGGCGGCGCCGAACTGGACCAGCTCCTCGCCGAGCACGGCGAGGTTGGCGCCCGCAGCCAGCGCTGCGTCGCTCCGGCTCTCCAGCCACATCGCGTCGTTCAGCAGCTCGACCTCGAAGCTGCCGCGTGTGTCCAGCAGCGCCGAGCCCGAGCCCGCCGGAACGGTCAGCGCCGCGCCCAGGATCGCGGGCGGCGCGGTCGCCCCGGCTGCCGCCCAGCTGCCGCCGCCGTCGAAGCTCGCCGTCAGCTCGGCCCGGCGCCAACCGGCTTCCGGCCCGGCCGCCGCCACCAGCAGCCGCGGCCGCGCCGGCAGATCTTCGCCAAGAAGCGGAAGATCGAGAAGGAGCAGCGACGTCGGGCCGTGGAGGAGGTCGGGTTGGTCGACCGAACGGCCCGGGTTTGCGCCGATCGACGGTGCGGGCCCGGCGCCGGGCACTCCGCTGAGCTCGAGCGTGAGCACCATCCGATCGAGCGTCCAGCGCTCGACCTTCCAGGTCCCCGTTCGCCCGGCGACGCGGACGAGCCTGCCCGCGGGCAGCCCGATTCGCGACCAGCCCAGATTCACTTTCGCCGAACGCCGCCCGGCCCACAGCCAGTCCAGCCGCCTCGCCGCCAGCGCCTTCGCGGTCGCCGAATCGAGCGCCGCGGCGACCGCGCGCCGGTCGCTGGTCAGCGCCGCCCCCGGCCGGGTCGCCCGCTGCAGCCCGGTCTGATAGTCGCGGCCGGGATCGTAATGGGCCAGGGTCGCTTCGGCCGGGACCGAATCGCCGCTCCGGCGCAGCCATTCGCTTCGTCCGCCGGCCCCGACCGCCTCGGCGCCAAGCTCGGCCTGGCCGAGAGTCACGGGATCGGCGGCGCCGATGCCGGCCAGAACGAGCCGCTCGCCATCGTCGAGCAGCGACAGCGGTTCGAGATCGCCAAGCGCCGCGAGGGCCGCTCGCAGGCTGTCTCCGCTCGCCGCATAACCGGCGAGGGCGACCGTCTCCCCGGCCGTGCCCAGTCCCTCCGCCAGCTCCGCCGCCACGGCCCCCACCGTGACCGGCCCCGAATCGGCCTCGACCTCGAAGGTCAGCGAGGGAATGCGATTGCCGTAGTCGGCGAGCTGGAAGCCCTCGAACACCGCATAAGCGAGACCGCGATAGGCGGGCGTCTGCCCCGCCCCCTCGGCCGAGGCGATCAGCGGGTCCACCCCCTGTTCCTCGCCGCCGAGATGGAGCCGGTAGCCGGTGGCGCTCTTGAAATCCCCCGCCGCGCCGCGCAGCAGCTTGCCGTCCGCCCAGATCCGCCGCACCGCGAGGATCGGCCGAGCCGACAGCGCCACCGCGAAATTGGCCGAATAGCTGTAGTCGATCGTCTTGGGCTGCCCCTTGCCGCCGCCGCTCTTCGACCGGGTCTCGACGAGGTCGGTCGCCCAGATGACGGTGCCGGCGACCCGCATCGTCCCGAATAATTTGGGGATCTGGCTACCGTAGCTCGACGTCTGCACCGCCAGCTCGCCGAGCCGCGGTCCCTGGCGCGGCCTCGGCGCGAACAGCCGCCCGTCGATCTGCTGGCCGATGATCGCTCCGATGGCCCCTCCGATCGGGCCGCCGATCGCGCTTCCAGCGGCGGTGAGCACCAATGTCGCCATCGTCACCCTCCTTCGAAGAACCGCCACGCGCCCGCCACGGGCCAGGGGACCGGAAGCGGCCGTTCCACCACCCGGCGCAGGCGGGCGTCGGCATGGACGAAGCTTGCCCAGGCGCGGACGACGATGTGGAACTGCGCCGGACCCGCCTCGCAGACGAGTAGGTCGCCGGCCGCCGCCCGCTCCGCCGGCACAGGCCGGCAGCCGAGGTCGCATAATTCATGCTCGATCGCCGCGAGATGCTGGCCGCGCATCGCATAGTCGCGGCGCACTCGACCGGCAGGTACCTCGGCGGCGGCCGCCGCCGTGCCGACGCAGTCGAGGCCGATCCTCGGGTCGCGCCCCTGCGGCCGGAAGCGAACGCCGACCAGCGACCGCGCCCGACGGGCGATTCGATGTCCCCTCAAGCTCATGTCAGGCTCCCGGATAGCGGGTCAGCAGGTCCATGCCCGGGAGATGCGGCTCGCCCCGGAAATTCTCGCCGTTGCCGAAGCGCCCGGTGCAGGTCGCGAAGCTCTTGTCGCAGCCCTCCCGGATCTCGACGATGTCGCCGACGGCGATCGCGAAGGGCGGCGGCTCCTGAAGCGTCAGAAGCGACCCGTCGGAGCCCGCGATCAGGCTTTCGAGCCCGCTATTGGCGCCCCCGATCCAGCGCAGCCTTCCGAAGGCGTAGGCGCCCGCCTCCGCCGAAGTCTCCGCCACCACCACCTCATTTTCCGCCGGCGCCGCCGTCACCCGGGTCACCCGTACCCGCTCGGCCATGTCGACCCGGCACCGGCGGTCGCCCAGCTCGGCCCGGCATCCCGGCGAAGTCTGCTCGACCACCGCCCGCTCCAGCAGCGCCGCCGGCCCGCGCAGCTCCGCCTCGAACTCGTTGGCCTTGACCGCGACGTCGCCGATCTCGCCGCGGGCAAGCTTCACGCTCGCTCCGCCCGGATCGTGCCAGTCGACAAGGAACAGCGACACCGCCGCCCGGTCCCAGCGCCCCGCCGCCAGGTCCGCCTCGGCGATGGAGTCGCTGGTCAGCGCTCCCGACACGTCCAGCGCCGAAGCCTCGAAACCGTCCGCCACCGACACCGCGGAGGGCAGCATGCCCGGCGCGGCGCGGTAGACCAAGCCGTCGATCTCGAGGTCGCGGTCGTGGCTGGTGAAGCCGAGGCAGATGCCGTCCGGCCGCTCAACCCGCCAGCAAAAAGCGAGGCTGGTGAGGTCGCCCTCCGTCATGACCGTCACGATCAGCCCTCCCGGATCTCGATCAGGGGCACCGACGCGATCTCGCCCGCTTCGAACGTCGCCCGGCTGACGGCGAGCCGGTCTTCGGCGAAGCGGACCGGCACATCGAAGCGGAACCCCGCCCTCACCTCGGCGCCCGCCGCCGGCGCCGAATCGAAACGGACGAGGCCGAGCGGAGCCAGCGTCCAGCCGCTCGAACGCTCGACCCCGCCGACCGCCACCCGCACCGTCCCCGCCACCGGCCGGGTGATCCGCCTCTCCTGGCCGCCATAATGCTTCACCAGCTCGAACTCGGTATTTACTCCGTCGCCAATCCCCAGCAGCTGGTCGTCCGGCTCCGGCGCTCCGGTCATGCCGTTCGAGCTGTGGTCGAAGGGGTCCTCGAAGCGGAACGCGACCGCCGCGCCGCGCCGCGCGCGGAAGAAGGCGATCAGAGCGTGGACGTCGTCCTCGCCCCGCACCCCCGGCCCCGCATCGAAGCGCAGGCGCGCATCGGCCCAGTCGCTGTTCCTCTGCTCGGCCCCGCTTGCGCTCGTCACCACCGCGGTCGAGAAAGCCGGCTCGACGCTCGCCTCGCGCCCAAGCGCCACCGGAAAGCGCACATCCTCGAATGAGTCCACGTCGTCGTCTCCCAGATCCTGTCCTGAGCTTGCCGAAGGGTCGAACCAGGTGAAGCCGTCGCGAAGCACTTGCGGAAGCGCCCATACGAACACTTCGGCGACCCCTCGCCGTCGCGCCGTCTCGACGGCCGCGCCGATACGGTGCCACTGCGCCTTGTCCTCGGCGGCGAGGACGAAGCCCGAGAGATAATGCTGCTCCTCCGGCGGGTAGCCGAGCCTCGCCTGAGCCGCGGCCGCGCCCCGCGCGCTCGCGCCGGCATTGCCGCTTGTTACCCATTCATAGTCTTCGAGCTGAAGCACGTCGAAAGCCGGGCTCGCCCAGCCGAGCGGAAGGTTGGCTCGCCCGAGGTCCGGAGCTGCGAGCAAGGTCGGCAGATAGGCCAGAAGCAAGGTCTCAGCGTCCGCCGCCACCGAGCGCACCGCCGCCGTCAGCGCCGCCGTCGAGGCCGCCAGCACCGCCCCGGCCGAATCCAGGCTCGATCGCTGCGCGTCGCTCAGCGACGCTCGAACGTCGGCGATCGGCACCGGCGCGAAGCTCGCCACCGCCGCCGAATCGTAGAGGCAGATGCGCCCGTCCGCCGTTACCCACCACCAGGGCTCGCCGACCTGGAAGCGAACCCTCAGGCCCGCCGCGGCGGCGAGGCCGGCAAAGGCCTGAGCCGCCAGCCGAAGATAATACATCGCCCCGTCGTGCGCGGGGGACAGCAAGGTCGAGGGCGGCGACCAGCCGGTCAGCGCCGGCGACCCGTCCGCCGCCCTCTGCTTCCAGTCGCCCCAGACATGCTGGTCGAGCAGCTCGTAGGAGAGCGACAGGATGAGCTCGTAGCCGAGCGCCTTCGCCCTCGCGCAGAAGTCGGCATGCCAGGCGGCGCACGGCGCGTTCAGCACCCCTCCCGCCAGGCTGATATAATAGCCGCCGCTATTCGCTTCGAGCCGGAAATAATGGCTCATTCCGACATAATGGTTGATCGGCCCGCGATAGCCGAGCTGAAGCCCGTTCCGGAGCACCCGCGCCGGAGTCAGATGGTAGAGGTCGTCATAGCCGGTCGCGATCCGCAGCCGATGCTCGGAAACGAGCGTGTCGCCCGTTGCGAGCACCGATCCGCCGCCGTCGCAGGCGATCTGGCTGATCTCCGCCCAACCTTGCGCGGGCGCGGTGAGCGGCGAGTCCTCGCGGGTGAAGCCCGGCGGCACCATCGATACGAACATGCGGTCGACGTCCCCCGCCCAGACCGGGTCGTCGCCGGTCCATCCTCCGCCCACGGACCCGAAATCGACCTCGACGAGCGCATCCTCCGGAATGCCCTCGGCATAATTCCACAGCCGCACGTACCAGCTGCGCGCCGCCCCGCCCGAATCCCTCCCCTCGATGGTCAGCGTGGGCCCGTCGACCGAGTCGAGCGCCTTGAGCCCGCCGCTCCTCCACCGGAAGACGAGCCGGCATGAACGAAAGTCGCGGCTCGTCTCGTAAGCGAGCAGCGGATGGTCGAACCGGTCCTCGGCCTCCCAGATCAGCCCGGCCAGATCGTCCGCTTTGTAGAAGACGCAATCGACGCGCAGCGAATTCGGACCCGTCGTCACCACCGAAGCCATCATCGGCCGCGGGAAATTGACCGTCCACAGCCGCGCGTCGAACCGTTTGACGAACCCGACCTGCTTCGCCGCCCCCGGCGGCGCCAGCCAGTGACCCATTCCGGTTCTCCTTTCCGTCGTCCCAGCGCAGGCTGGGACCCCAGCGGGTGAAGAACACCGCGCCTTTCACCCCCCCCCCGGAACCCCCGCCTCCGCCGGGATGACGGCTAATCCTCGACCCGCATCAGCGCCTGCTTGACCGCCCTCGCCACCTGCCGGCTGGAGCGCGCCAGCGCCTGGGGAGCCTCGCCCACCGGCGCGCTGACGCTGATGCTCATCCTTATGTCGCGGACCCCGGCGCGCCCCGTCTCCACCCGGCCGCTCGCGGTTGGAACGAACAGCTCGGGCCCGCGCTCGCCGACCAGGTAGGACCGTCCCGGAGCCACCGGCCCGCCCGTGGCCCGGCCCGGCGCTCCCAGTGCCGCCGCCAGCACCTGCGCGGCCGCCGAGAGCAGCCCGCCTTTGCCGCCGCCCCCCGCCGCCTGAAGGCCGCCGCGGATCGCCGCCCCGGCGATCTCCGCCATCGCCGCCAGCGCCGTCCTCTTCAGATCCTCGAACCCGAACTTGCCGGTGCGAACGGCCCGGAGCAGCGCGTTCTCGAGCACCCGGCCCGCCCGCTCCAGCCCGTCCGCGAGCGGCCCCTCAAGCTGCCCCTTCATCTCGGCCACATCGCGCGCGAACGCGCCCGTATCGGCCCGAACGCTGACCAGCAGCCGCTCAATCTCCTCGTCCATCGGAAAAAACCCTCCGCATCAACCGTCATTGCGAGCGAAGCGAAGCAATCCAGCCCGGCCTCTGAGCCCCGCTGGATCGCTTCGTCGCTTCCCTCCTCGCAACGACCGCCCCTAATCCGGAAACCGCTCCATCAACCGGGCAAGATCGTCCCGCGAAGCCCCCGCCTCCCCCGGCGGCGCCATCGCCCCGAGCACCGCCGCCAGCTCCGCCGGAGTCGCTTTCCAGAATTCCTCCGGCCGCCAGCCGAGAAGCGCTCCCGCCATCCCCGCCAGCCTTCCGGCCGCCTCGCTAAACCGCTCCATGGCCATGAAGGATCTGCCCCAGCAGCACCTTGAGCACGGGCGTCGCCGCGGCCAGTCCCTGCTCGGCGATCGCCGCGCCGATCCGTTCGCGAGTCAGCCCCTCGGGCCGTGGCTCGGAGCAATGCCAGAACAGCCCGGCAATCTCCGCCACCCTGAGGCCGCCCGCCGCCGCCCGCTCGACCAGCGCGAAGAGCGGCCCCAATTCCTCCTCGGCGGCGACCAGCGCCTCGAAGCTCGGCCTGAGCCGGAGCGCCTCGCCGCCGACGGCCAGGGCGGCTTCGCCCCGAGCGGGGTTCGCCGCCGAGCTCACAGCGTGACCACCGCGCCCGAGCTTTCGAGGCTCAGGGCGTAATTGCGCTCGCCATTGTAATCGCCCGAATAATCGAGCCGGGTCACCAGGAAGCGGCCGCGCAGCCGCTCGCCGCTTTCGAAGCTCAGTTCGTAATCGTCGATCTGCCCGGCCAGCGCGTTCGTCTTGAGCCGGACTTCCGCCGCCGATCCGGTGAAGATGCCGCTTGCCGCCACCGACACCGATCGCACCCCCGCCCCGGACAGCAATTCGCGCCAGCCGCCCGAATCCTTCGAAGTGATATTCACGGCTTCGCCGTTGACCGACAATTGGGTCGTCCGCATTCCGGCCACCGTCGCGAAGACGGGCGGCGCAGCGCCGTTTCCGACCTTCAGCAAAAAGGCGCTTCCTTTTTCCGCTCCCATCATTTCCTCCAACGAGAAGGGCCGGCCGCCCCGTAAGAGCGACCGGCCGAGATCGGGCGCGAGCGCCCGGATCAGACCAGATTTATCTTCTGCAAAGCCGTCCGCCCCGTATCGGGCAGTCCGTATGGTTGGCAGGATTCGTTCTTCAGGACGGCGACCTGCTCCGTCCGGCCTATGGGCGTCATATGCGGTACG
Organism: Sphingomonadales bacterium; assembly: GCA_034668585.1. Classification (GTDB taxonomy): domain Bacteria; phylum Pseudomonadota; class Alphaproteobacteria; order Sphingomonadales; family Sphingomonadaceae; genus Allosphingosinicella. The sequence continues at coordinate 8,371 of JAXDPB010000002.1, forward strand.
GCCGAATGATATGCGTCTTTTGAATAAAATTTCTTCCCTTTTTCGCAGCCTCGGATATTCTCCTGCCGGTTCAAATCCTTGCACTGGAATTCGACATGATTTCACAAGTGCTGCTCATGGCCCTGTTGGCGGCGGCCCAGGGCAACCTCGCTTCGGCGCGCACCACCTATTCCAAATGCCTCGGCAGCTTCACTCGAGCGCAGGTCAAGGAAGGCGTCGCGGCGGACGCGTTCCAGACCAATCTCGCCGCCGCCTGCAAGACTGAGGAGACTGCTTTCCGCGCCGCTTCCGTCGCCAGCGACGTCGCCGCCAAGATCGCGCGCGCCACCGCCGAGCGGAACGCCCAGGAAGAGATCGGCTATATCCACGAGAACGCCGTCGAAACGTTCACGGCCAGCATCGAGGTCAGGCCGAAATAAGGCTGTCCCCGGGCGAAAGCACCAATTCGGTCACTCGGCCAGCATCCTCGCCCGATATTCGATCGCCACCGCCCAGCCCGCCTGGCCGCCGCGTCCGGTCGCGATGGTCCGGCGGCGCAGCAGGGCGAGGCTGACCAGTCGCCAGCCCTCGACCTCGAGCCCCGCCTCGATCGCCGACTCCGCGACGTCGGCGAAGGCCTGCGCCCGGTCCGCCCGCTCGCCGGAATCGCGTGCCGTCACCGCCAGCCTCAGCTCGCGCCCGCGCCCGCTCTTGTGGCCCCAGTCCGTCTCCGCGCCGCACTCGACGACGGCATGGGGAAAGACGGCCTGCAGCGGCGGCCCCGGATAGACTCCGCCCAGTTCGAGGGTCTCCAGCGCCGCGATGGCGGCCGCCTGAAGCTCGGTCCCCGCCCCGCTCATCGCCGCCTCCCCGCGACCAGCCAGCGCAGCGCCGGATCGAGAGCGAAGCGGCGGACGAGGTCGCGCCCGCCAAGCACGACCCCGTCGCCCTCCTCGCTCACCTCCACGCCCGCCGGCGCCTCCTCGCGCAGCGCCTCGGCGAGATCGTCCCGCCGCCGCCGCGCCGCTTGCTCCGCCAGCGCCTCGCCTCGCCGAATAAGCCGTTCGAACATCTTTCCCTCCTTCAGCGAAGCCGAAGGCGGCGAAAGGGCCGCCACAAGGCCGTCACCGCCGCCGGCGGCTCGTCCCGCCGGGGACTTTCGGGCGCCCGGTTCGAATAGAAATGCGCGGCCAGCCGAAGGATTCCGTGCCGAAGCGCCGCCGGCAGCTCGGCCCAGGCGCCCGCCAGCCCGGCCTCGTAGCCGACCCGGATCCGGCGCAACTCGCCCGGCGCCGCGATCCTCACCCAGCCGTCGCCGGCGGAGTCGATATCGATCGCATAGGAATCGCTCGCCAGCGCCTCGCCCGGCCCTTCCGCGGGCAGCGCCTCGACGGACGTGATCGCCCGGACCGGAGCCCGGGTCAGCCGCTGCCAGGCCCGGCTCGCCGGCATCGTCTCGGTGAAGCCCCGCGCCAGCAGCGACTGGCCGACAAAGGCCTCGCAAAGCTCCGCCGCCGCCCCGACCAGCCCGGCGATCAGCCCGTCCTCGTCGCCGCGCTCGACTCGCAGGAATCCCTTCGCCGCCCCCGCCGCCTCCGGCGGCAGGACCAGCGCCTCGCCCTCGATCATGTTCGTAACTCCCCGCTCCGTCCGTCATTGCGAGCGAAGCGAAGCAATCCAGTGCGGCCTTCGGGCCCGCGCCTGGATTGCTTCGTCGCTCCGCTCCTCGCAAGGACGGTCAGCCCAAAGCGACGGCCGTCAGGCCGCGAACTTGAGCAGCTTGATCGCCTCCGAATTCGCCACCTGGCCGCCGATCCTCTTCGTCGCGTAGAAATGGACGAACGGCTTGTTGGTGAACGGATCGCGAAGGATCTGGGTCTCCGTCCGCTCCGCGATCAGATAGCCCACCCGGAAATTGCCGAACGCGATCGACAGGCTGTCCGCCGCCACGTCCGGCATGTCCTCGGCCTCGACCACCGGATAGCCGAGCAAGGTGTCGGGCTGCCCCGCCACCAGCCCCGGCTGCCACAGGAACGCCCCGTCCGCGGTCTTGAACTTGCGGATGGCCGAGGCCGTCGCCGAGTTCATCACGAACGCCGCGCCCTGCCGGTAGGGCGGCCGAAGCGTCTGGACGAGGTCGATCAGCCGGTCGCCCGGATTCGCCCCGAATCCGCCCGCCGCCCCGGTCGCCAGATACTGGAGAGTCCCGAACGGCCGGGACGAGTCCGTCTGCGCCGAGGTCGCTCCGGCGAGGAAGCCCTTCGGCCGGTTGATCCCGTTGCCGTTGACGAAGGCCGAGCCTTCGGCCCGGGCGAACTCGGTGGCGATCTCGCCCGCCAGCCACGCCTCGACGTCGAACGCGGCGTCGTCGAGCATCGCCTGGCTCGCCGCCGGATTGGCGTAGAGCTCGCCGAACGGCGGCGCGACCTCGATGAAGCTGGGGGTCCCCGTCTCCGGCCGCGCCGCCGTCTCGCTGACCCAGCCCGACGGAGTGCCGCCCGCCGTCACCAGCTTGCGATAGCCCGAGCTTCCCACCTTGACGACGTTGGCGATCGAGCGGATCGGCGAGATCGCCGTCAGCAGCCGGCCGATCTGCGAGTCGATCTCCTCGGGCACGGCATAGCCGCCGGCCCCGTCGCTGATTCCGGAAACCGCCTTCAGCTCGATTCCGCTTTCCAGCCCCTTCCTCAGATAGGCGTCGACGAACGGCGATTCCTGCCCCCTCGCCCCGCTCAGCGGCGGTCGGGCGGAGGCGATGGCCCCGTCGTCGATCCGGCTCCTCAGCCGAGCCATCTCGTCCCTGAGCTGCGCGACCTCTTCGTCCTGCCGCTCCAGCGCCTCGAACGACGCCTCCAGCGGATCCGCTTTCACTTCCAGCATTGCCTTCTCCTCTTCCCAGTTCGGACACACGTCCCCGTCATTCCGGCCCAGGCCGGATCCCGCATCTTCAGCTCTTCGCTCGATCATTCCGGAGCCCGATCCTCCATCGCGTGCACCCACGCTTTGGGCTGCATCGGCACCGCCACCAGGCTGACCTCGACGAGGTCGACATCCTCGAGCTCCCTCGGCGCCTCGCCCTTCGCCTTCCTCACCCGGTAGCCGAAGCTCAGCCCCGCGACCGCGCCCTCCCTGAGCAGGGCCGCCGCCTCGCACCCCGCCGCTCCGCCCGAGAGCCGCGCGATCACCCGCAGCCCGCGCCTGTCCTCGCGCAAATATTCGATCCGCCCGATCGGGCGCGCCGAATCGTGCTGCCACAGCAGGGGCACCGGCCCCGTCCTGCGCCCGAGGCTGCGGGCGAACGCCCCGGCCCGAACCACGTCCCCGCCCCGGTCGGGCCGGTCGAAGATCGCCGCATAGCCCGCGAACCTCATTTCAAAAGGTCCAGCAGGCCGAGCCTGACGCTCATCCCCAGCACCAGCAGCGCCAGCAGGATCCGCACCGCCCAGCTCACCACCGCCTGCCGCGCGCTCTTCTTGGCGTCGCGCCACGCCTGGAGCAGCTCGCGCAGCTCATCCATGTCGCGCCGGGCTTTCTCGTCCTTGAGCCCGAGCGCCTCCAGCGCCCGCTCCGCCCCAAGCTCGCTCGCTTCCTCGATCAGCGCCCGCACGGTGACGAGCCCCGCCCCCTGCCCCTCCGCCTGGGCGACGAGCAGCGCGAGCATCGAGCTGCTCCCTTCGGTCATGATATGTGTCCTCGTTGATCGTCACCCCGGCGAAAGCCGGGGCCCCGCGGGGTGAAAATCGCCGGAGCAAGTTCTCGCCGAGGCCCCGCCTTGGCGCCGGCATGGCGGCTAGCCGCCGAACCCCAGCATCTCCCGCTTCTCCTCCCGCGAGAGGAAATCCGCGGCCGTCACCTGCGCCCAGAGCCGCTCGCGGTCCTCGGCGAGCGCGGTCACCTGGTCGACGTCGAGCTTGAGCTTCAGCCCCGGCCACCACGCCCCCAGCCCGGCCGCGATCCCGCCGAGCAGCCGGTCGGCCAGCGGCAGCACGGTGAGCCGCCACAGGGCCCGGTTGGCCTCGCGGTAATTGGCGTAGGTCGAATCCCCCGGCAGCCCGAGCAGCATCGGCGGCACTCCGAACGCCAAGGCGATCTCCCGGGCCGCCGCCGCCTTGAGGCCGACGAAATCCATGTCGGCGGGGGTGAGGCTGATCGCCTGCCACCTCAGCCCGCCTTCGAGAAGCATCGGCCGCCCGGCATTGGCCGTCCCGGCGAAATGCCGCTCCAGCTCCCCGCTCAGCCTTTCATATTGCTCGGCGGCGAGGATCTCCTCCCCGTCCAGGGTCAGGGCTCCCGAGGGCCGCGCCGAATTGTCGAGCAGGGCCTTGTTCCAGCGAGTCGCCGAATTGTGGGTCGCCACCGCGCCCGCCGCCGCTCCGAGGCAGCCGAGGCCGTAATGGTCGTCGAGCGGGTGCATCGCCTTCACATGCACCAGCGACGGCCGACCGAGCCCGTCCCGGGCCGGCAGCCGGGCCTTCACCTCGCCCGCGCGGTAGACATAGGCCGCCGGCCAGCCGGCGCTATCCGCCTCCACCGTGACCCGCTCGGGCCGAAGCGCGAACAGCTCGGCCGGCGCCCCGCCGGAATCCTGCAGGATCCGGACGAACGCATTGCCGTGGAGGAGCAGGTGCGCCGCCGCCGAATCGAGCAGCGCCGGAGTCGCCAGCTTCAGCGCCCGCTCCGAGGCCTGCTCGCCCGCCTCCCCCTCCAGCGCGTAGACCGGCGCCCAGGCCACGCTCTCCGCCACCAGCCGGACCGCCCGCTGCGCCACCGGATTGCCGAGATAGGCGTCCCGCACCTGGGCCTCATATCCCCGCGGCCACTCCCCGACCGCCACGGTTCCCGCATAGCCGCGATGCAGCAAAGGCCGCGCCGGCGGCGCGGCCTTCCTTCCAAACCACCATTTCATGTCGCTCTCCTCCGGAGTGCCCGCGACCGTCCCGTGACGGCCAGCCACAGCGCGAGTGACTGCCACTAGTGACAGTCACTCGCGCTGCCCCAATTCTCAGAACACCGTGATCCGAGGCTCCGCGCGCCTCTTGCCCAGCATCAGCTCGGTCATCGCCCAGACCATCGCGTCGGCGCGGTCCGGCGAGCGGCCGGGGCCTTCGTAGCGCCCGCCCGCGGTCAGCCCCGCAAGCTCGTCCTCCATCTCGGGAAAGGCGCCCGCGAACTTCGCCACTCCGCGCTCGAACAAGGCCGCCACCGGCTCCGCCCGCGCCGACTTGCCGGAGCCGGCATGAGCCATCCGCACCGGCAGGTTGACGTCCGCGGCCCTCAGCACGCTCTCGACCATCGCCCCGCCCTGATTGCCCTCGGCGATCACCCGGTCGGCGCCCCACGCCTCCGCCGCCCGCGCCACCGCCCGCGCCCAGCCCTCGGGCCGAAGCCCGGCGACGGTGGCGTCGGCCACCACATAGCCCGAGTCGTCTACGCCGAGCGCGCAGACGACGATCCCGCACGCATCCCCATCCACCGACGCCGGCGGATCGACCCCGATCACGATCCGCCGGAAATCTGGCGGAGGCCCGGCATGGCGCGCCTTCTCGATCAGGTCGCGCGGCCACAAGCTGCCCTCGACGTCGGCGATCAGCTCGCCCTCCAATTCCTGCCGGCCCAGCCTCGTCCCGCCATATTCTCGCTCGACCTCGGCTATGAAGCGACCGGCGAGGTTGAGCGAATTGTCGTTCGTCCGTCCCCGGGTCAGCGCCACCCCCTCCTGGCCGGCCAGCTTGAGGACCAGCGCCACCGGCCGCGGAGTCGTCGTCGCCATCGCTCGCGGCAGCGTTCCGCACCTCAGCCCGAACATCAGATTGTCCCAGGCCGCCGGACCGAACGGCCATTTGGCGATCTCGTCGCACCAGGCGAAATGATGCTGGGCGCCGCGCAGGCTCTCCGGCTCCGCCGCCGAATAGACGAACGCCCGAGCCCCGCCCGGCCAGCGCAGCCGGCCGAGCGACGGCTCCCAGACCGGCCGCTCATCGTCGGGGCAGGCCGCGAGGATTCCGCTCGCCCCCTCCACCATCACCGCCCGAGCCTGCGCCATGGTCGCTCCGACGAGGGCGATTCGAGCCATCGGATCGGCCAGAGCCATCCGCCTCACCCATTCGGCGCCCATCCGGGTCTTGCCGAAGCCTCGGCCGGCGAGCACAAGCCAGGTCCGCCACGGGAGCTCGGGCTCGCTCTGATTGTCGCGCTCCCACAGCCCCCACAAATAGCCCAGATCCTCTCGCTCGGCCTGGCTCAGCCGAGCCAGCACCCGAGCCCGCCGCTTAGCGCTCACGCCGGCCAGCCGCTCGGCGAGCGACCGCGCTTCAGGCCTCGCCACCGCCGACCTCCCCGGCCCCGTCTTCCTCCTCGGCCTCGACCTCCGCGATCCGGGCGGCGAGCTCGTCGAGCAGGGCCTTGGCGTCCCGCTTCGGTCCCTGGTCGGCCGCTCGCATCTGCTCGATGCTCTTGCGGTGGAGGTGGAGGAGGCGAAGCGAAGTGGCGTCGTTGAACACCCGAGTCGTCCCCGTCTTTTGCCCCTGGTGGAACACGTCCCGCGGCGTGCCGAAGCGCGCCCGGTGGACCATCTCCATCTCGAGCAGCTCGTAGCCCTCGCGAAGCGCCTCCATCCAGTCGGCGCGGAAGCCGGCGTCCCGCCGTCGCAAATCGTAGAATAGCCGCGAGGACCTTTTGCAGACCCGCGCCGAATGCGAGACGTTGCACGTTTCGCCGAGGCACGACAGGAAGGTCGCGATCTCGGTTCGGGTCAGCGCTCTTTTGTGCTTGGCCCTGATTTGCGGCTTGCCCCGCCCCTTGTCGCCCCGCCCGCGCTTCAGCTCCATCCCGGGGCCGGGACCCTCGTCCGCCGCCACGAAACGGCCGTGCTCGCCGCGCCGGTCATGCCTGTTCCGGTTCATATCACCCTCCTCCTCAAACGAAAGCGGCCGCCATGTTCGTAAAAAATCCCTCCCCGAGCTCGTCCCGGGGAGGAAATTCCATCGAGCCATGACGGCCGCCACTGCGCGCCCGCGATGGACACACGGCCCGGGGTCGCAGCCCCGGCGCCCGCGCGGCGCGCAAAGAAAAAGCCGCCGCGGGATAGCCCGCGCCGGCTCGTCGATCTCCTCCAGCTACAATTCTGCAGCGCGACTAAAGCTGCCCTGTTGGCGTGAACATCCCGACACGTACGATCTGCGGGTTTCGAGGGCCCACCCTTGCGATCTTACTCAGAGATGCGTGATCGAACGCACGCCGGACTCGATCCGGTCGGTCGCTACGGTCTCCACCAAAGAAAAGTCTCGCGCATCCAGGACCAGAGCGTGTGTGCTTCAATTTGGGCGAACCTTCGCCGCTCGGCATCGAGCGCCGATCTAGTCTGGCCAATGGCGGAGTCGTAATGGCCCAGGGCCTCGTTAACCAACCGCCGAAACTCAGCATCAGGTGGCGGATCGTGGGCACCAACGATGGAGTCGAGGACCCTGTCGCCGTCTTCAACGCAACTCTGAAAGGTGTCCGCCCAATAGGTTGCGTCTACACGCTCGGAGACGTCCGCCTCCCGCAGCAGGGCCTCCAGGGAGCTGGAGGCTTGTTCCCATTCGGGCCTAAGATCGTCCAGCTCGAGAACGCGATCGGTAACGTCCTTCGCAGAAGCCAATCTGAAAACGCGGAGCGTTCGCAGCGCTCTCTCATAGGCGCGGAGTTCGTCGCGGATCGGATCCCCGAAATCGGCTTCGAAGCGGGCTGCCGTCTGTGCGATAGTGGTGTTTCTGCTCTGCCGGCGATCGGAAGCCATTGTTCTGAGGATCGCTAGAGCGCTAACGGCCAGTGCGGCGATGGCGGCCCAATTCGGATCGTTTGCCATTGCCCTGTGGCCGGCGCCTCCTAGTGAAGCCGCCGCGACAACGCTTGATGCGCATAGTCTTCGATTTGCGCTAGAACGTGCGCAGGCGCATCGAAGCGGTAGTGCTCGAAGAACCCGTCTACGGAGCCACGTAGCTGCACGCTCTCCGCGAACATGCCCTGAAAGAATGACGAGCTTATGCCCCTGAATCGTTCAGGGAAGCGGATCTCGACCGATCGGCCCTCCTGATCGAGCTCATCCAGATGAAACTCTGAGCGAGCGGCCAGGCCGCGATCATGTCCGGATAAATTTCGGACCTCGCCCCTCGTGAGGGCGTCGATGTCAATCTTATGGGTTTCCATCACAGCGCTCATTTGGCCATCTTCTGACGAAGGTAGGTAGGATCGATCGTGAAACAAGCCGACAGAATCGTACCAGGAAACCGCTCCTGTAGACTGAAAACATGCTTCCTGTCAGGTGGATTCGTGGGCTCATTGCGCTCGTTGAACCAGAGTTCGCGCAATTGCGAGCCGGAAGGGGCATGGCCGGTGCGATACGGGCCAGTGATCCTGACGCACGAATCGCCGGAGATGATGGTGACTATTGATTGGGAGGCTTCGTCCTCGTTTTCACCCAGGTCTGCGAAGGCGTTGATCAGTTCCAGGAGGCCGACGCCCCCTCGGCCCGCTTGTGTCGCGGCTTGCACACGGGTCACACCGTCTTGAATTGCCATTACCGTTCTCAGCAAATCCCGATCTGACCGGGACGAGAACAGGCCGGAATGGCGAGACGTATACTCCTCGATCCGCGCCTGTACCGCGGCGTCCGATGTCCGGAGGCTTTCGGAGATAGTGGTTCCAATGCTAACCATCGCCACAGAGCACTCAAGGGTTTGGTTACCGGCATCATCCTCCCAGAGTCGGCCAAAGCCCGCTACTGACCAGTCGCCGGTGCCGGGCTCGCCTTCCAGGTCACCGTGCCGTTCGGCATTGTCCAAGCCCTCACCAAAGGACGCCACAATCTTGCTCTCGGCAGCGAGCGTCAGCTCCAAGCCGTGCATCCGTAGCCACTCGTTCAGCGTGTCGCAGAAGCGATCCGCTATCTTTTCCTTGTATTGCGGACGTAACAGATGTTCCTGGTCACCGAAGGCTCCCGGCGGGACCCGTGAATACATCGGAAAGGCCACCACGCTCGTCTGGTCGGGCAAATCCTTTGTAAGGTTGGTAATTCTAAGACTCCTTTTTAGCCCGACTGCATCGATTACTTCGTGAACCTCCTCTACAATCGAACCTCCGCTTATGATCGGGGGCATTCCCTGTCGAAGCTTCGCCAAAACGACGTAAGGTGCGATGTCGTCGCATTCCCTGTCGATGAAATGGAGACGGATTTCTGCCGCTTTAGCACTTGCCAAAGCAAGGGCCGCTAGCTGTCCTAAAGTGCCTGTGGGATTCCTCTTGAATGAGAATTCGCGCAAAGGCTGTTGATGAACGGTGCGGTTTCGCAGCCGGGCTGGGATAGGAACCCAAACAGTTTCGAAACTTGGGGCAAGTGTGTCCCGAATCAGATTCTTCGGATATCGATACAATAAAATTTCGGGAGCCGTGATCGGCTTCCGTCCGGGTCCCGGTTGTCGAATCCGAGCGCGGCAGAGCATCTTCACTTTTGCCCCGCGCGCGAGCCGGCGCGCGTCAGCCTTGGCGCGCGGTGAGGCCGAGTGCGAACTTGCGGCGCGCATCGTCCGGATTCGCTCGCCGATAAAGGCCTCCCAAAGAAGGCCCGGCGGCAAGCTTCTGGGCGCTGACTTGGACCATCGCCTGAAGTCTCGCCGCAGTCGCGAAATGCTCATCCAGAGGCCGGTATCCAAAAGGATATTTGTTTTCCAGCCGACAATCGCGGCACGTGGCGAGACACGCGCTAAGGTCTTGGAAGCTCGGCGAAGGCCGACCTCCTCTCCCTACCCTCTCCCCCGCCGGGGAGAGGGATTCCTCGCTACCCGGCGGAATGTCGATACAGTCAGCCTCTCGACCTCGTCCCGGGTTTGAGCGCGGGATGTGAGACGACCGCCGAGGCGAAGACCAGGGTCGGAGTGAGGTAAATTCGCCCGGCGGCCGGCCGGATGATGCAAACGGTGGCGGCTTCCGTCAGCCCATGGGCGGACGGACAGTCCAAGGTTATTCGCGAACGCCTTCGAGAGTCATGGCCGGCACCTTTCCATCGCTTATCCGGGGTCCGTCCCGGAAGTGTCAACGACGATGCGTGAGGCGGGCCCGCCCGGGGCCTTGATCTCCTCCAGCTACAATTCTGCAGCGTGACTAAAAGATACCCTGGCAGCGTGACGCTGTCAAGCGGAATTTACCGTATGGGTGAATTCCAACAACCGCACCGTGCCAGCAGGCTTAAAACTGCCATTTTTGACGCTCGTTTGTTGGAAATGGAATTGGCGATTTTCGCCGCCATTTATCCAAAAACTTTATTTTTTTGGGCCCCTTTCGGCCCCGATTCGGGCTCTCCGAATCCAACATGGCGAATCGGGGCCGCTTCGCCGTCAAAGCGTGATCGCGATCCCGGCGCGCGCTCCGAAGTCGCGCAGGGCCGCCAGGGCCGGGTTGGAAGCGACGACTCGTCTCTCCGAGAGGGGATGAAGGTCGGATTGGGCGACCCGGTCGCCGAACAGCAGATAGGCTTGCCGGGGATCGCAGCGCCGGGACGTCCAGACCAGCCCGTCGATATCGGGCCAGCGCTCGTGAAGGGCCAGGGCCCAGCGCGCGGTGTCGCGATAGGCGGCGGCGAAAGTGTCGATCAGCTGCCCGCGCGTCACGCCCCAAGCGTTGAGGTCGGGCTCGAACAGGGCGGCCAGAACGAGCTCGCGCCGGGTGCGCAGCACCGCGTGGGACAAGGGCTCGACGGCGAGCATCGAAATCGTCTTGCGCGGCGAGTCGTGCTGGATCTCGTGAAACACGGTTTCGTGGGCGGCGCACTCATAGCCGTCCGCCGCATAGGCGGTCGGGATGGGCGTCCCGTCGGCGCGGACCAGTGGCGCGAACCGCGTCGGCCGCCCTTTCCCGGGATTGAAGCCGTTGGCCGCGAAGGCCGAATCGTGGATTCGATGAATCTCGCTCCCGGCCGGAAGCGGCCGGCGGTTGACCGCCGGGAACGGGTCCGGCGGCGGCGGAATCATCCGCCCGGCGCCTCGCTTTCGCGAGCGGCCGCCTCGACCGATGCGGCCGGATCGTCGTCGAGCCGCTCGAGCGGAGTCGCCCCGCTCAGCCAGGAGTTGCTCGAGGTCAGCCAGAACGCGATCTGCCAGGGCGTCATTCGCTCGGGCAGGGCCGTCAGGACAGGGTGAAGCTCCCCGCGCGGCCGTCCTTCGCGAAACTGGAAGGCCGGGTAGAGGTCGCTCCCCTTCCAGGGCAGCCCGACGATCCGCTTCACCCTCTTCCACCGGGTCGCCGTCGCGCTGGCATTGGCCGCCTCGTGCCCGGCCAGCGCGGCCACTTCGCGGCTCGAATAGCAGGCGAATTCCTCGACGAACCGGGCCCGTTCGCGCGCATTGTCCATCTCGATCTGGCGCCGCGCCGGCGCCGTCGGAGCGCTCTTCAGATAAGCGTCGACGAGCAGGTCGATATTTTCCTGGCTGATCTTCTCCTGCCGCGCGTGGACGATCTCGGTCACTCGCTCGAGCAGGTCCGCGATCGCCGCCTCGACCAGCGGATCCTGGGCTGGAGCCGGACCATATGTGATCCGGCTGTCGGAGACGTGGGAGCCTCGTCCTGGATCGCCCCGGCCCGAGCTCGCCGACAAGACCCTCTTCCTCTCCGTCATGGGCCGGTTCCAGTGAGATCGGTTAGATTATCTCTATATAGCCAGTCTCATCGAAATTCAAGTTCCAGCCCCTCGCGCATCAAGCCACCCGCATCAGCTGGCTCGGAAAGGGCTGCGCCAGTGAGCAGGCGTCCGCGGCCTCGCCGTCGAGCCAGGAATCGTAATCCTCCCTCTGCAGGATCACCGGCATCGCCTTGGGGTGGAGCGGAGCGACCAGGGGGTTTGGCTCGCAGGTGAGGAAGGCGAAGCGGGGGCGGTCCTCGCTCCAGCGCCAGATGCCGGCGAAGGCGCAGCACGCTTCGCCTTCGATCGTGAACCACCAATTGGCGGGGCGGCCGGTCTCCGGGTCCTTGCCGGGGCGGGGCTCGGCGAAGCTGCTGAAGGGGACGAGGCAACGCTGGGCCGGGTTGGCGATCGTGCTCCTCCAGAACGGGCTGTCGAGGTTGCGGACGTTGGTGACGGCCTTCTTGACCGGCTTGCCGCTCTTGCCGGCCAGGGTCCGGACGATGCCCCAGGCCATGCAGTCGAGCAGCCGCTCGCCGCCCTCCTTGCGAACCACCAGGGCGTCATATTTGGGGTAGATGTCGGGCTTGCCCTCGAACGGCAGCTGGAGCGGCCGCGCGTCGAACAGGCGGCCCAGATCCTCGGTGTTTCGCTGGCGGTAGAGATTGCACATATCGCCACGATAGCAGGCTCGGCGGAGCTTCCAAGCGTCGCCGATGTTCGCTATATGTTCTCCGTGTCCGACCTGCCGTCCGCTTACCCCCTGCGCGACCTGTTCGACGCCGCCGTTCGCGGTCGCGGGGTCCGGCTCACCTGCCGCGAATGCGGGCACCGGGCGATCTTCAGCAGCCATGCCTTGTGGTGGCTGTTCCGCCGCAAGGGCTGGCGCGACACGTTCGAGGACGTGGGCAGGCGCTGCCTCTGCCTGATGTGCCTTCACCGCCGGCGGCGCAAGGTGCGCAACCCCGAATTCGAGCTGGTCCAGGATTCGCCGACCGACACCGCCCTGCCGATGCCGTCCGAGCTGGAGTGGAAAAGGGAGGTCAGGCGGCGGAGGTGACGGCCCCGCGGCGGGCGCGCCCCGCCCTCAGGGAGCCTTGAGCCCGCGGGTCAGCACCCGCCGGAAAATGGGGATGGTGATCAGTCCGGCCTGGGCGAGTTGCGGGGCGACGAAGCCGATCGCGACCGCGATCGCCGAGCCGAGCACGACGCTCAGCGACCGCCGCCGCGCATAGGCGATCGAGTCGGCCGGCGCCGACGGATCGACCATGTCCGGGCCGGTCACGATCCGCACCACCTTCATGTTGAGCAGGGCCGCGGCCAGCATCGCCGCGCAATAGACCACGGCCGGCACCCGGACGAAGATGTTGGAGGCGAGGAAGCCGGTGACGAAGGGCATGAAGCCGATCATGGCGAGCAGGGCCATGTTCCAGATCAGGATCTTCGGGCTGTAGCGCGCCGCCAGCGCGAAGGCGCGATGGTGGCCCATCCAGAACAGGCCGATGATGGCGAAGCTGACGAAATAGCCGAGCAGGTTGGGCCACAGCTGGGCGAGCGCGACCCAATAGGCGCGGTCGGGCGAGCCGAACGGCAGGTGCGGCGGGTGGATCTCGATGATGAGCAGGGTGATGGCGATCGCGAACACCGCGTCGGAAAAGAAGACCAGCCTCTCGAGCGCATGATCGGTCTTCGCGGTCGCCGCCATCCTCGCTTCTCCCCCGGGGCGGCCGCAGCATGGCACGGCCCGGGCCGGGGGGCCAGACCCCGTCATCCCGGCGAACGCCGGGACCTCGTCGCGCAGGGGCCGACACCTTCTCGACCTGGCGTCCCCGGCGTCCGCCGGGCTGACGGAAAAATGCCGCATCCTTCTCCGCCGCCCGCGCGTTGATCGCGCAAGATGATGAAAAGAATTGCTTTTACCGGTGTAACGTTCGCCGCTCTCGCCGCCTGCGCCCAGGCCCCCGAGCCGCAGCCCGATCCCGCGCTGATCGAGCAGGTCGCCCTCGCCAGCACCCAGCCGCCGGAAGCGCCGAAGCTCGACAAGGCCGACCGGATCGTCGCCGCCGTCGACCGAAGCGAGCCCGACCGCCTCGCCGGCGCCGCCGAGCGCCTGCTCGCCCGCTAACCTCTCCGCCGAGCCTCAGAAGGGTCGCTCGCCGACCACGTTGCCGGCGGTCCGGTACCGGCAGACCAGCACTTCCTCCTCCGCCCCCGCCGCGAGCGCGCAGCCGACCCGGTCGCTCTCGCGCCACATGAGCTGAGTGTAATGACCGACATCGGCATAATCGCCGGTCGTGCTGTTGTCGGGGAATCGGCCGGGCCGGAAGAATTTCTTTTCCTCGATCCAGCCTTCGACCATCTCCTCGGGCGCGTAGGCGCCGCTCGTGCCCGCCCACAGATTCTCGCCCTGAGGGTCGTCGTCGCCGGTCTCTTCATGCTCGAAGGCGCCCGCGGCGGCGAGCCGCTCGCCCCAGGAGGCGGCCTCGGCCGCGAGCGAGTCGTCCCAGGCGAGCGGAGCGATTCCGGCGGCGCTTCGCTCCCGATTGTGCGCCGCGAGCAGTCGGGCGTCGAGGCTCGTCAGCCGCCCCGTGCCGCCGACCAGGAGAGGCGCCGCGAGCGTCAGCGCCGCCGCCGCCGCCAGCCGCCCGCCTCGCCATCCTCTCCGTTGCCCTGCCATGACGGCAGCGAACATGGCGGATCGGCCTTAGCGCCCCATTGCCGGGCAAGGTTTACGCCGCGTTCACGGCGACGGCCTGGCCAGCCCCTCGCAGCCGGTTCCTATTCGGCCGCCACCGCCGCTTCCTCGTCGCCGCCGAACAGCGGCGTCGGCGCCGGCGGCGCCGTCTCGGCCCTGGCGGCGGACGAGCCGTCGACACCGCCGCGGCGGCGCTTGAAACGGCCCTCGACCTCGGCGCCGGCGGCGACGCTGAGGCTCTCGTAGAGGATGTCGCCGGTCACCCGGGCGCTCGCCTCGAGGGTCAGGATGCCGGCCTCGACCGCGCCGTCGACCAGCCCGGCGAGCCGCGCTTCCTGCGCCAGGATGTTGCCCCGCACCTCGCCGCTTTGCCCCTGCGTCAGCGATCCGCAGCGGACGTCGCCCAGCACCTTGCCGTCGAGATGGAGCTCGCTCTGGGTGGCGATGTCGCCGGTGACCGTCACCTCGCCGCCGATATAGGAGAAGGCGCCCTCGCCAGCGCCCGGCGCCGCCGCCGTCTTGCCGCCCTTCAGGAACATCGCTCGTCCTCCCCGAGCGGCATCATGACACAAGCGGAGCCGGGATCAAGGGGACCCGAACCGGACCGGCCGCGACCCCGTTTCAAGAGAAGGCAAAGGCAGGAAGGCGCGAGAGATGCATGGCGAGCGAAAGGCGCGGCGGCACGAATCGTAATGGGGGCCGGTGTCGCCACCGGCCCCCACTTGTCCCAGCCTTGACTGCCGTCGCTGGGTGGCGAGGCCATCTCTCGCTGGGCGGCTTTGGGATCGCTTCGGGGACACAGGGGCCCCCGCCGCTTTCCCCGGTTCCGGAGCGAGGCTCGCGCCCCGTTCGGTCCCGTTGGGTCTCGGGAGAGGCCCTAAGGCCCCTCGCCGATCCCCGTCGGGTCGCGGACGCGGGACCGAAATCCCGCCGCCGCTTCCCTTCCGGACCCGGCCGGGCCGAAGCCTGGACCGGTTCCAGGGCTCGCATCGAGGCCGAAACCTCTCCGGTCGCCCTTCGGAAAGGAGCTGGGCCGAAGCCTTCGCGCCTTCCCCGGAGCGCCGCGAGGCCGAAGCCTCTCGAAACCCCGTCGGGTCGCGGCTGAAGCCGAAGCTTTTCGCCGTCTCCCTGCCGGTTCCGGTCACGGGGCGATTCCCGCGGCCTTCGCCGGTTCGGCAGATCCTCGATGCTCCGAAAAGCATTTCGGCCCCGCCATGGAGGTTTCGTGAAATCCCGCCTCGCATCCGCTTGCGCCAATGCGGGCGCGGCTTCGTCCGCCTCCTGCGCCTTCCGCGTCGGTCGCCAACGTCCTTGGGGGAGCGACGGCGGCCTCTGCCTGGGCATCGCGGCCCTGGAGTTTGGCGGTCCGTTTCCGGTCCGCCGCCCTTTCCGGCCACGACTTGAAGCTGTCAGCCTTTGCCGATTCGGGGAAGCGTTATCCGCCTGTGGATAACGAGGATAACGGGGGTAAGTTTAACCTCGATCAGCGGTTGTCCGAGCCCTGTCCGCCCTCGCCGCGTCCCTTCGATTCGGCCGCCTCCCAGGCGTCGATCGTCCGCCGCGCCATGTCGATCGCCATCCTGCGCAGCGAGTCGCCGAGGCGGATCGCCTCCTTCCCCGCCTCGCCGGCGGTGCCGGCCACGGCGCTCGCCGCGCGCTTCGTCGCGGGCGGATCGCGAAGCGCCGCCGCCGCCGCGAGCAGGGCGGCCGCCACCGTCTCGCTTACCGCCGGAGTCTCCGCCAGCTTCAGCGCGGTCTTGCCGGCCTCGCGAACGGCCTTGGGTACTTTGACTCCGCCGATCCGCTTGGGGATCTTGGCCTTGTCCTTCTTGCCCTTCTTGCCGTCGCCCTTGGCCATGTCTTCAAGCTCCTATTCGACGATGATCCGGCCGCTCATGCCGAGCAGCCGGTGTAAGGGATTGGCGCCCTGGGCCCGGTAACGGCCCGGCCTGGGCACCAGCACGATCGTCCGAGTCGACAGCGGCGGCACCTTGACCGCGCCGCCCCTGACCAGCCCCGAATCGCGCCGCCGCATCCGGGCCGAGCGAAAGAAGTTCCCGGCCGAGAAAGTCAGGCCCTGATTGGAGTTGTTGACGAACCGCAGCCGAACCGGCTCCCCCGCTTTCAGCCGAATCTCGCCCGGCTGGATATCGTAGGCCGACAGCTGAACGTCATATTCCGGCGCCATCCGCCAATCCTGGGCGGCCGCGGGAGCCGCGAGGAGGAGGGCGAGGGGCAGCAGCAAGCGTCGCATTTAGAGGCCCTTAGCACGGCGCCTCGCCGCTTGTCCTCCCCGCCGCGAAGCGGTGGGGCGCGGAGCCGCACAAAGGGTGGCGAAGCGGTAATTGACGCTGACGGGCGCAATTCCCGCTAAAAGCTCTTGCCCCGCGGCAGCGACCCCTCCACCGGCTTTCAGCCGGTCCCGTCCCGATGGCTTCGCCGGAGGGAGGACAAGAAAGGTCCCCATGCGAACCCTAATCCTCGCCCTCGCCCTGCTCGCCACTCCCGCCGCGGCCAGGCTCAGCCCCGCCGAGCAGCGCATCGTCGAGACGGTCGACTCCGAGCAGCCGCGGACGATCGCCCTCCTCGAACGGCTCGTGAACCAGAATAGCGGCTCGCTGAACCTCCCCGGAGTCGAAGCGGTGGGCAGGATGATTCGGGCCGAGCTCGAGCCGCTCGGCTTCGAGGTACGCTGGGTGCCGATGACCGAGGCCGGCCGCGCCGGCCACATCGTCGCCGTCCACAAGGGCAGCGGCCGCGGCAAGCGCATGCTCCTGATCGGCCATCTCGACACGGTCTTCGAGCCCGACAGCCCGTTCCAGCGTTTCGAGCTCAAGGGTACGGACACCGCCGAAGGCCCCGGCGTCGGCGACGACAAGGGCGGCATGGTCGTCATGGTGGCCGCCCTGCGCGCCATGCAGGCCGCAGGAACGCTCAAGGACGCCGACATCGAGATCGTTCTGACCGGGGACGAGGAGGATAGCGGCAACCCGATCGCGATCGCCCGCCGCGATCTGATCGCGGCCGGCGGCCGCGCCGACCTCGCGCTCGACTTCGAAGGCCTCGCCCAGGAGGAGGGCCGCGACAGGGGCTCGATCGCCCGCCGCGGCTCCGCCTCCTGGACTCTCACCGCCCGCGGCAAGACCGGCCATTCGAGCGGCATCTTCTCGAGCGATGCCGGGAACGGCGCGATCTACGAGCTCGCCCGGATTCTCGCCGCTTTCCGCGCCGAGCTTCCCGAGCCCAACCTCACCTTCAATGTCGGACTGATCGCCGGCGGCGCCACCGCCGAGCTGGACTCCGGTCGAATCCGCGGCACCGCCACCGGCAAGCCCAACATCATCCCGCCCATCGCCCTTGCGCGCGGCGATCTGCGCGCTTTATCGCTCGACCAGCAGCAGCGCGTGATGGCGAAGATGAAGGAGATCGTCGCCCGCCATTTGGCCGGCAGCGACGCCGAGATCGCCTTCGACGAGGACGCCTATCCGCCGATGGCGCCCACGCCCGCGAGCCGCGCCCTGCTCGCCCGCCTCAACGCGGTCAACCGCGACCTCGGCCTCGCCGAGATGGGCGAGCTCGACCCGTTGAAGCGCGGCGCCGGCGATATCGGCTTCGTCGCCCACCTTCTCCCCGGCTTGGTCGGCCTCGGCACCGCCGGCGAAGGCTCCCACGCGCCGGGCGAGACGGTGGACCTCCCCTCCATCCCCCGCCAGGCCAAGCGAGCGGCGATCCTGATGACGAGGCTGTCGCGACCGTAAGAAATTCCTCCCCGACCAAAGCCCGGGAGGAATTTACCAATATCTTTCCATGATCTCCCGCGCCCATTGCGGCTCGATCACTTCGCCGCGCGGCAGGAAGCCCGTCATCACCGGCTTGACGTCCAGCACCGGCGTGCCGTCGATCGCGTCGAGCCCCTCCACCTCCACCGCGAGACCCTCGACTCCGACGATTCGGCACACGGACACGCCGATCCGGCTCGGCCGGTTCTTGCCGCGCTGGGCGAAGATTCCGACCTTGGGCCAATCCAGCCGCCCGCGCGGATGCCTCGCGCCATGCTCCACCGCCCCGGGCCCGACCCGATCGAACAGAAAGACGATTTCGGCGTGGCTGAACTCGGCCAGTCCGGCGAGCGAGTCGCTCGTGAACCGCGCTCCGTCCAGCTCGATCCTCGCCCGGCTGCCGCCCCAATCGTCATCCTCGGCGGCGTCGCGGCCGCCGCGCACCGATCCCACCGCCTCGATCGAATAAGCCGCCATAGCGCCCGCTCCTCCGGCAAAACCCTAGCCCTCCGACGATCTCGCGGCCAGCGCAGCCCGGGACCTCCCCTTCTTGGAAAAGGAGGGGGATCATCTCAGCCGGTAATGGTCCGCCAGCCGGTCGAGCGCCATCGTCAGCACCAGCTTGCCGGCCCGCGCCGGCCAGTCGAGCGCCGTCTCCGCCGCGCGCATGCCCTCGCCTGCGCAGACGACTCGCCAGGCGATGTCGCGGAGGCCCGGGCCGAGCGCCTTCACCGCCTTCTCGAAGCGCAGGCGGGCGGCGAGCTGGGCGTTGGTCGCGGCGACCGGCTCCGCCGATCCGCGCGGGTTTCGGTCCGGCGGCGGCGAGTCCCAGCACATCGTCACCCGGGGCGGCAGCCCCGAACGCTCCCAGTCGCGCCGCAATTCCTCGCCGGCCGCATATTGGCGCTCACTGACATGGCCGCGCGACCTCAGCCAGCCGAGCGGCGATTCGGCCAGATTCACCGTCACCGAGCGCGCCGGTGGCCGCCCCCGCCGAGCGCCGCGCTCCCGCCCGTCCTGCGGCGCCGGCCGCTCCGCCAACAGCCGGCCCCGTCGCGCTTTCTCCAGCTTCATATTACCCTCCACCTCGAATCGGGAATGATCTTGCCATTGCCGGTACGATGTAGGAAAGTGAAAGAACCGAAGTGGTTCAAATTCCGGGGGCGCAACCATGATCACCCGCATCCGCGACGTTCGCCGGGCCAAGAAGCTCACCCTCCAGGACGTCGCCGACCGCTGCGATCCGCCGACCACGCCGCAGACGATCGGACGGCTGGAGACGGGGACCCGCACGGTCTCCGTCGGCTGGCTCAACCGAATCGCCGCCGCGCTCGGAGTCGAGGCCGCGGACCTGGTCGAGTTTCCGGAGCGCGACGACGTGCCGCTCGCCGCCCTGCTCGGCCAGGACGGCGCCCATGCGCCGCGCCGGACCGGAGTCGTCCTGCCGCCGCGGCCCGAACCGGGCAGCGTCGCAGTCGCGGTCCGATCGAGCGTCGGCGACTATCGAAGCGGCGATGAGATCTGGTGCCTGCGGCTCGCCCCGGAGGCGTTCGGCCGGGCCCTCAACCGCGACGTCCTCGTCCCCCGCCCCGCCGGCCGCTATCTGTTCGGCCGAATGATCGGCCGCGAGGAAGGCAAGCTCCATCTCCTGCCGCTCGGCGGCGGCCCCCGCCAATTGGTCATCGCCGACCCGCCATGGATGGCAATGGCGACCAAGCTGCTGAGGAGCCTCTGATCGTCATCCCGGCGAAAGCCCGGACCCAGCAGGTGATGAACGCCTCCGCGTCATCCCGGCGAAAGCCGGGACCCCGGGGGTGAAGAGCGCATTGGCAGTTCTCGCCGGGGTCCCGGCTTTCGCCGGGATGACGGGGAGGCCGGCTCACCAGCCGAAGCCCGCAGGGCGAAGGCTGGTGGGCGCTGACGGGCTCGAACCGCCGACATCTTCCGTGTAAAGGAAGCGCTCTACCAACTGAGCTAAGCGCCCGCGCCGGCGCCTGTGCCACCGGCACGGCGGCCGCACAAGCCGATCAGACGATCAGGTGCGCGATCCGCTGGGCCGACTTCAGATAGGCTTCCATCATCGCCGCCGTCTCGGGCGCGAGCTCGATGAACACCCGCCGTCCGTCCTCGGGATCGGCGACCCGGACGAACAGGCCCTGGTCGCACAGGGTCTTGATCCATCTCAGCGCCGTCGTCGGCGGTACCGCCGCGGCGATGCACAGGCTCGACACCGCGACCCGCTGCCGCTCCACCCGGGCCGCCATCAGATCGAGAAGCATGTCCCAGGCGGGATCGGAGAACATCTCGCCCTTGAAGAAATGCTCGCGGAGCCGCCGCGCCCGGATGATCGAGCGGATGAAGCCGGAGTCCAGCCGCTCGCCCTCCAGGCTGGGAGCGCCTCCGACGGCGGCCATCGCCGCGGCGGCGGCCTCATCCTCGGACAAAGCGGCAAGGACATTGGCGATTCGCCCGACCTCCTCGCTCAGCTGCTGCAGCCGGACGGTCGCCTGCGCCTTGTTGACGTCGTGGAGACGAAGGGGACGCGCGGTCGCGGTGAGGCGTATCGCCGCCACCCTCTCCCCTTGGGTCGGCTCGCAAAGCTGCTCGATGTCGGGCAGCCAGGCGCGCGCGGCGACCCGGTCGACCAGCCCCATCGGAGTCGCGACGACGCTGCTGAAACGTCCGCGCCCGGCCGCTTCCGCCAGCCGATCGAGCAGGTCGTCGAGCCCGGAATGCTCGCCGCAATCGAGCAGCACCGCGTCGGCCGCGACCTGGCGGTCCAGCCGAGCAGCCGCCTCTTCGACCGGAACCACGTCGATGACCCGGCAACCGGCCGATCGCGCGGCCCATCGCCATTGCTCGCCGGCAGGCTCGTCCGCCAGGATGAGCACTGACGGGCTTGCCTTATACTCGATCGATTCCAAGGCCTGATAGGCGGGACACATAGCCTTTGCCGACATCCGCGATCCGCTCCCCCACTGAGCTTAGATTGCGACCATTACGGAGCGATTGCAGGCCCCACATTGGTCCATTTCGGTGATAGTTCATTTTACCGCGTGTTAGAAGGCTCGTACTTCTCCCTGCGTCGCCAGTAAAAACGGACCCGGCCAGCGAAAAACCTCTCCGCGCACAGGTTGGCGGGCATGCATTCAGGTCGATCGGTGCCGCTCCCGCGACTCCAGACTTGGTCCGTTTCGGACTAAAATCCTTCCAGGATCCAGCGCGCAGCCGCGGCAGCGTGGATCGCGGTCGTGTCGTAGACGGGAATCACATTGGCTCCGGGGTCGACGAGAAGCACCAATTCGGTGCAACCCAGGATCACCGCCTGCTGCCGCGCCTTGGCCATTTCGGTCAGGCAGGTCTTGAGTCGGCGCTCCGAGCTTCGGCTGACCTGTCCCTTGGCGAGCTCCTCGAAGATGATTCGGTCTATCTCCGCGGCGGTGGCCGGATCCGGCAGCTCCAGCGCGATCCCTCGCGCCTCGATACGCTCGCGGAAGAAGCCCTCGTTCATAGTGAAGCGAGTGCCGATCAACCCCGCTTTGGCGACTCCGTCCGCGGCAAGCCGATCGGCGGTCGCGTCGGCGATGTGGAGCAAAGGGACCGACACCGCGGCCTCGACCGCCGGCGCGACCTTGTGGGTGGTGTTGCTGCAGACGATCAGCCCTTCGGCACCGGCCGCCTCGAGCCGCGCCGCCGCGGCGGCGACGACCTCCCCCACCTCGTCCCATCGCCCGGACAGCTCGAGCTCCGCGAGCGGGGCGAGATCGAGGCTCTCGATCACCAGCGGCGCCGAGCTCAGGCCGCCGAGCGCCTTCGCAACCGCCTTGTTGATCTGCTCGTAATACATGGCGGTCGAGAGCCAGCTCGTCCCGCCGATCATCCCCAGTTTGCGCATTCGCGACCCATAGCCGCGATGACCGCCGAGGAAAGGCTTTTCCCGCCCGGCAATCCCGCCGATGCGCCGAAGCGCCTCAGCCGAGGCTCTTCACGATCTCTTCCGTCATCTTCTTGGCGTCGCCGAGCAGCATCATCGTATTGTCGCGATAGAAGAGATCGTTGTCGACGCCGGCATAGCCGACCCCGCCCATCGAGCGCTTGACGAACAGCACTGTCTTGGCCTTCTCGACGTCGAGCACCGGCATTCCGTAGATGGGCGAGGTCTTGTCGGTCTTCGCCGCCGGGTTGGTGACGTCGTTGGCGCCGATGACGAAGGCGATGTCGGTTCGGGCGAACTCCGAGTTGATGTCCTCGAGCTCGAACACCTCGTCATAGGGCACGTTGGCCTCGGCGAGCAGCACGTTCATATGCCCCGGCATCCGTCCCGCCACCGGGTGGATGGCGTATTTGACGCTCACCCCCTCCTTCTTGAGCTGGTCGGCGAGCTCGCGCACCGCATGCTGGGCCTGCGCCACCGCCATGCCGTAGCCGGGCACGACGATGACCTGCTCGGCCTGGCTCATCAGGAAGGCCGCGTCCTCGGCCGACCCCCGCTTCCACGGCCGGTCGCTCGCCGCGCCGCCGCCGGCGATGGCGGTGTCGCCGCCAAAGCCGCCGGCGATCACCGAGATGAAGCTCCGGTTCATCGCCCGGCACATGATGTAGGAAAGGATCGCGCCCGACGATCCGACCAGCGCGCCGGTGATGATCATCGCGCTGTTCTGGAGCGTGAAGCCCATCGCCGCCGCCGCCCAGCCCGAATAGCTGTTCAGCATGCTGACCACGACCGGCATGTCGGCGCCGCCGATCGGGACGATCAGGAGGAAGCCGACGGCGAAGGCGAGCGCGGTCAAGGTCGCGAACACCCATGGGCTCTGGTCGGTCGTGAAATAGCCGACCAGGCCGACGATCGCCGCCATGATGCCGAGGTTGATGACGTGGCGCAGCGGCAGCAGGATCGGCTTGCCCGACATGTTGCCGTTGAGCTTCAGGAAGGCGATCACCGATCCGGAGAAGGTCACCGCGCCGATCGCCGCGCCGAGGCTCATCTCGACCCGGCTGACCGGATGGATGATGCCCGCCGAAGCGATTCCGAAGGCGTCGGGATTGAGATAGGCCGCGCCCGCGACCAGCACCGCCGCCAGTCCGACCAGCGAATGGAAGGCGGCGACGAGCTGCGGCATCGCCGTCATCGCGATCCTTCGGGCGGTGACGAGGCCGATGGCGGCGCCGATCAGGATCGCCCCGCCGATCAGCATCAGATTGTTCCAGTTGACCGGGTCGTGCCACTGCAGCGGGAATTCCTCGTCCCGGGTCGGCATGTAGTGGATCAGCGTCGTCGCCAGAGCGATCCCCATGCCGATAATGCCCGCCCGGTTGCCCCGTCGCGAGCTCTCCGGATTCGACAGCCCGCGCAAGGCGACGATGAAGCAGATTCCGGAGACGAGATAGGCGACCATCACCCAGGCCGGGGCGGCATTGGCTCCGTGCATCAGCGCCCCGTCACCCCAGCGAAGGCTGGGGTCCAGGCCGGTTTAGGATGGATGCCAGCCTTCGCTGGCATGACAAAGAAGCTCACCCCTTCCTCTCCTTCTTCCTGTACATGGCGAGCATCCGCGCGGTCACCGCGAAGCCGCCGAAGATATTGATGCTGGCCAGCACCACCGCGGCGAGGCCGAGCCATTTCGCCCCCGGTACCCCGGCCGCCGCCGCCGCGATCAGAGCGCCGACGATGATCACGGAGGAGATGGCGTTGGTCACCGACATGAGCGGCGTGTGAAGCGCCGGAGTGACGGACCAGACCACATAATAGCCGACGAAACAGGCCAGAACGAAGATCGACAGGATCGAAACGAAGTCCACCTTCACTCCTGCAGCTGGGTAAAGCCGGCGCACCTTGGCGGCCCGGTCCGCCCTTGTCGAGGCCCTATTCGGCGCTCCGCGGCTCCGGATTCGGGGCTTGTGCGTTGAGGCCTCATGCCGCGCTATTATTTCAACGTGACCAGCGACACCTTCGAATCGATCGACGCCGTCGGCGAGTGCTGCCAGGACGACGTCGCGGCGCTCCATGGCGCCCTGCGCGCCGCGAGCGCCGTGCTTCAGAAGCGCCTGCTCGCCGACGAGCTCACGCAAAGCGGCTGGATCGAGGTCGAGGACGAGCGCCACCGCCCGGTGCTGAGGCTGCCGCTGCGGGCGGCTTCCTATTAATGCTCGGTGACGTGCACGTGGTTCCAGACCTTGTCGTGCGCGGAGCGGTTGTAGAATTGGATTCCGATTCGGCCGCCGTCCACATATTCGCCATTCTCCGCGCGGGAGCGGCTCGAATGATTGCCCCGGATCACCGCCCGGCTCGCTCCGGGCGGCGCCGTGGCTCCGGTCAGCTGCAGGTTGAAGGCTCGGAAGCAATTGTCGAAGCGATTGCGCTCGATCACCAGGATGAGCGGAACCGGTGAGGGATCGGCATACCAGCTTCCGGGATTCGAGATCGCCTCCCCCAGGCCGGTGAACTCGTTGTCGACAATCTCGATCCGGCCCTCGATATGGCCACCGAAGCCGAGCGTCAGGCCCCCCTCGGTCCTCGCTGCGGGAGTCTGGGCGATGAACTTGTTCCTGCGGATGAAGACGTCGCGGAGCTTCGACGTATGGCCGACGTGGGTCGCCATGGCGATGCCTTCCCATGTCACGACATTGTCCTCGATGAACAGCCGGCGGAAGGTGCGATAGGTGCCGGTACCGGGGAGGCTGAAACCGATGCTCCACGGCACGTTGGTCCCGTTGCCGCGCGGGTCGAGGATCCGCCAGCTGTTACGACGGATGTAGACGTCCTCGACGGGGACCTCGAAGGCTCCGCCGCCCTTGAAGCCGCCGAAGCTGACCTGGCAGGTGCCGGTGAACTGATTGTCCTCGATGTAGAAATGCCTGTTGGACAGGCCGGTATCCTCGACGTCGACCGCGCCCCAGGGCCGCTTGTTATTCTCGGCGCGATTCTCGTTGAAGACCTTGTTGTGGGAGAAATAGATATATTCCGACGGCGTGGCGCCCTCGCAGAGCGCGAAGGCCCAGCGGCCGACCCGCTCGAACAGGCATTCCTCGATCCGCATCCGCTTGATTCCGCTGACCGCGACGATCCCGTCGCCTCGAACGTCGCCCGAATTGACCTGGGTGCCATGGTCGCGGAAAGTGCAGTCGCGTATCTCGACGTCCGTCGTCCGGTGCGGGAAGTTCGCCGTCCAGAAGTTCAGCCCGGCGTTGAAGCCGACCCCGTCTTTCTCTCCGATCGTATGCCCCTGATGGTCGCGATTGCCGTCGAAGGTGAGCCCCGTGACCCGCACGTTGCGGCAATTGTCGATGTTGATCTGGCCCCAATTATAGCCGAGCGAGGCCGTCGGACAGCCGCGATCGGCGGTTTTCAGGGTCGCGCCCTTACCCTCGATCAGAAGCCCGTCGAGGTTTTGGAAATGAAGCGTGAGCTGGCGCTGGTGGCCGAGCCGGTAGGTCTTGCCCGCCGTGAAGACGACATGGCCCCGGCCCGCCTTGTTGACCGCATCGACCATGGCGCGAAGCCCGGCCGTGTCGTCCCCGCCATTGCCCATCGCCCCGTACATTTCGGGCCTGACCACGGGCCCCAGGGCGGAATCGTCCGTCTGGGCGCAGGCCGGCGCGGTCAGCGGCAGGATCAGGCCGCTCGCGCCACCGAGGAGAAAGGCCCGCCTGCCGACGGGAAACGAATCATGTTCCATCCGGGCTGATTAACAGACGCGAGGCTTCCGTCGATGAACAAGATGGGGGGCGGTCGCTTGACTTTTCGCCCTCGATCCGCTTGAGGAGCGCGGCACGCGGGGCCCCTGGCTCCGCGTTTGCGCTTTGAGGTTTGCGCGGTCCCTCCTGTTCGACCGCGTGGCCGGAGCTGCCTGATACGGGCTCCGGACGAACGAAGGAAAAGACCATGCGTCACCGCAACGCCGGCCGCAAGCTGCAGCGCACGTCGAGCCACCGAGCCGCTTTGTTCCGCAACATGGCCGCCGCGCTCATCAAGCACGAGCAGATCACCACCACGACCGCGAAGGCCAAGGAGCTTCGGCCCTATGTCGAGAAGCTGATCACGCTCGCCAAGAAGGGCGGCCTTTCCAACCGCCGCCTCGCCCACGCGCGCCTCCTCGACGAGACCCAGCTCAGGAAATTGTTCGACGTCCTCGCCCCGCGCTACGCGGCCCGGGACGGCGGCTACAGCCGGGTCATCAAGGCCGGCATCCGCGCCTCGGACGCGGCGCCGATCGCCATCATCGAGCTGGTCGATCGCGACGTCTCCGCCAAGGGCCAGGATTCGGGCCCGGTCGAGCGCGAGGAAGAGTTCGAGCTGGCCTAAGCTTCGCGGAACAAGGCCGAATCTCCTCGGTTGTTGACGGGAACGCTAACCCTCGAAGGAGTTCCCCATGGCCGAACGTAAGCGTGAGCTGATCGACACCGGCAACGACAAGCGTTTCGTGCGCCGCGATGCCGAGGGCAAGTTCAAGGAGGTGGTCGACGTCGGCGCAAGCCTTGCCGCCGACCGCCGCCAGCACGCCAAGACCAAGGTAAAATCCGGCCAGGGCGACCGCGGCGACCGCTGACGCCGTCCGTCATCCCGGCGAAAGCCGGGACCTCCGCGAAATCGGACGCCGCGCCTTTCACCCGCCGGGATCCCGGCTTTCGCCGGGATGACGGGCTGAGCGGCTCGCTCTAAGAGGCGCCCATGCAGGTCGGAATACTCAGGACCGGCGAGCCGCCGGGTGGCCTCGCGGCGCGTTTCGGAGGCTATGAGGCGATGTTCGCCCGGTTGCTCGGGACGGGTTTCACCCACTCTATCTACAACGCCGAGACGGGCGAGCTTCCGGCCCGCGGTGACTCCCATCCCGCCTTCCTCATCACCGGCTCGCCGGCGGGCGTCTATGAGCCGCTGCCCTGGATCGCGCCGCTGCTCGACTTCCTCAACGACGCGAAGGGCAAAGCGAAGCTGGTCGGAATCTGCTTCGGCCACCAGGCGATGGCCGAGGCCTTCGGCGGCCGAGTCGAGAAATCGGAGCGGGGCTGGGCGGTCGGGCTTCAGGATTATACGATCGAAGCGCGGCGGACGTGGATGGGAGAGGACGTGCCGCGGCGCATCGCGGTACCGGTCTCGCACCAGGACCGGGTGACGGTCGCGCCTCCCGGCGCCGAAGTTCTGGCGCACAGCGCCTTCAGTCCGTTCGGAATGCTCGCCTGGGGCGACGAGGCGTTGTCGATGCAATTCCACCCTGAATTCGAGCCCGATTATGCCAAGGCGCTGATCGAGCTGCGCCGCGAGCGATTGCCCCACCCGGACGCCGCCATCGCGTCGTTCGACCGGGCCGACGACCGGGCGGTCGTCGCGGGGTGGATAAGAAGGTTCCTGCGAATTTAGCGCTCGAGGAACGCCTTCAGCTCCCGCTGGAACACCTCCGGCTGGTCGAGCATGATGAAATGGTAGCTGTCGGGGATTCGCTTCAGCGCCGCCTGAGGCGCGCCGGCATAGCTCATCGCGTAGAATTGCTCCATCTGGGCATCGGTCACCGGCGCTCCGGCGGGGCGGACATAGAGCACGGTGAGGGGCGCCTTGATCTTCGCCACCTCCGGTCGGAGGTCCGAGGTGATGAGGTCGTACATCGCCTGCCCGGAGGCGGCCGGGTCGCTGTCGAGCGAGTTCCTCACGATCGCCGGCCGCATCGCCTCGGTACGGACCATGCCGGCAATGGTCTGCTCGATCTGCTTCTGGCGCGCCTCTCCGGTCGTGGTCGCGATTCCGGTGCGCATCTGCTCGGCGATTGGCCTCACGCTTTCGGCGGTCGCGGTCGGGCCGCCGAACATGGCGCCGAGGAAGGGCAGCATGTCGACCACCATCACCTTCGAGACTCGCTCGGGATGACGGGCGGCGATCATGATCGCCCAGGCGCCGCCAAGCGAGTGGCCGACGATGGCGGGCCGCTCGAGTCCGCGCTCGCTGATGTAGCGCGCGATCTCCTCGGCGACCGGCTCGAGCACCGGCCCCGAGCCGTTGGCGCCCGCCGGCTTGCCGGCGAAGCCGGCGATGTGAACGAGATGATAGCGATAGCCGGGCACGGCCGCGACCGTGCCTCGCCACACTTCGGGCGAGGAGCTGAGGCCGGGGATGAGGACGACGTCGGGGCCCGAGCCGACGACCTCGACGCTGAGTCGGTCGCTCGCGAAGGCGGCGGGAGGGGCGGCGGCGGGCGCGGTCGCGCAGGCGGCGAGCGGCAGCAGGAGCAAGGCGAGCAGCAGGCGGATCATGTCCAATTCCCTTCCAGAGCCGCCTGTCCCAGATCACGGCCGCGGGAAGGGGGAGAAGTAAGGAGGCCGGACTTTCCGGAAAGCCCGGCCCCCACCGTGAGAGGAAGCCATTCAACTCATCGGCGCGCACGTAGTAACACGATGAGGGGTTTGGTTCAAAGTGGAGGTAATTTCACACCGCCCCTTTGAACGTGTCGCAGGCCGCCGGGTCGCCGCTCTCGAGGCCCCGCTTCAGCCACGCCGTGCGCTGCGCCGAGCTGCCATGGGTGAAGGCCTCGGGGACCACCCGGCCCTGGGCCTGGCGCTGCAGCGTGTCGTCGCCGATCGCCTGGGCGGCGCGGAGGCCTTCCTCGACGTCGCCCGGCTCCATCAATTGCCCTTTGGCGTCGCGCGCGTTGGCGGCCCATACGCCCGCATAGCAATCCGCCTGCAGCTCCACTCGAACCTGGACCGCATTGCCCTCGCGGCTGGAGAGGCGCTGCTGCCGCGCGGAAGCGTCGGTGAGGACTCCGGTCAAATTCTGGATGTGATGGCCCACCTCATGAGCGATCACATAGGCCTGGGCGAAGTCGCCGGAGGCGGCGAAGCGGTTCTGAAGCTCGTCGAAGAAGGCGGTGTCGAGATAGATTTTCTGGTCGGTCGGGCAGTAGAAGGGCCCCATGGCCGACTGGGCGATGCCGCAGCCCGATTGCCCGCCGCCGCCGTAGAAGGACAAAGCGGGCGGCTGATAGCGCTGTCCGTTCGCGGCGAAGAGCTTCGCCCACGTGTCCTCGCTGCTGGCCAGTACCTGGCAGGAGAAGCGCTTGGCCGGATCGCTCGAGCAGGCCTGCTGCGCGTCCGACGTGGCGCCCGTACCCGCCGCCTGATGCGGCGCGGTCCCGGTCCCGAGCCCCCCGCCGCCGCCCATCATCCCGAGCGCGCAATAGCCGAGCAGAAGGATGACGACCCCGACGATTCCGAAGCGGCTGAGCACCAGCCCGAACAGCAGCCCGATGATACCGCCGCCCCCGCCCCCGCCGAAGCCGCCGAAGCCGCTGCTCCCTTGGCCCTGGTCGCTGACATTGTCGCTGGTCCGATAATCGCCGAGACGCATGGCCGCTCTCCCTTGGGTCGGCAGGACAATGCTCCGGCGAGGCGCAGGTTGCAAAAGGACGCCCGGGGGAGGAAGGAGCCCCCCTCATCCCGGCGAAAGCCGGGCCTCGGGACGGACAGTCCCGGCCCTTCAACGCGAGATCCCGGCTCAGGCCGGGATGACGGAGAATCCATGTTCCTCAAAGGCAAGACCGCCCTCGTCACCGGCTCGACCTCCGGCATCGGCCTCGCCGTCGCCCGCGCGCTCGCCGCGGAGGGAGCGCAAGTGACTCTCAACGGGTTCGGCGACCCCGCCGCGATCGATCGCCTTCGGGACGAGCTCGGCGCCGGCTACAGCGACGCCGATTTGACCCGGCCCGAAGCGATCGAAGCGATGATTGCGGAGGCCGGACCGGTCGACATTCTCGTCAACAATGCCGGAATGCAGCATGTCGCTCCGATCGACCAATTCCCGGTCGAGAAATGGGACCTTCTGATCGCCCTCAACCTCAGCGCCGCCTTCCACACCATCCGCCTCGCCCTCCCGGGGATGAAGGCCAGGGGCTGGGGCCGGGTCATCAACACGGCCTCGGCGCACAGCCTCGTCGCCAGTCCCAACAAGGCCCCCTACGTCGCCTCCAAGCATGCCATAGCCGGGCTCACCAAGGCGGTGGCGCTGGAGACGGCGACGAGCGGAATCACCGCCAACTGCATCAGCCCCGGCTACGTCTGGACCCAGCTGGTCGAGAACCAGATCCCCGACACGATGAAGGCCCGCGGTCTCACCCGCGAGGCCGTCATCAACGACGTCCTCCTCGCCGCCCAGCCGACCAAGAAGTTCGTGACGGTGGAGCAGGTCGCGGCTCTGGCCCTCTTCCTCTGCCGCGAGGAGGCGAGCGCGATCACGGGGGCAAACCTCAGCATGGACGGGGGCTGGACGGCGGCCTAGCCATCCTGTCCTGTCCCGAGCACCGGACGAATGGCGGACTCTCGCCACCGAGCCCCCGTCGCCCGGTCAGCCGGGGTCGGTAGGTGGCGATCGCTCGTAGCTGCGACTATGATGTTGAAGCCAGGCCGTATGTCGATGAGCGATAGGGTGTGACAATCATGGGTCCCAAAGCACTTCAAAGACGAATAGCCACGGCGGCGAGCGATCATCACCTCGACCTGCAAGGTTGCGGGCTCACGGAAGTCCCGTCCGAGGTCCGGGGCCTGCGCGACCTTAGAGTTTTGGATATTTCTCATAATAGTATCAAGTCATTGCCGCTGTGGTTCGGTGAGCTTGAAAAATTGGTGTCCTTTGATGCGCCGAGTAATAAGTTGCGAGAATTTCCTGTCGTTTTGCGTAACCTGAAGAACTTAAGGCGGCTGAATTTATTCTCCAACGACATATCCGTCATTCCTGACTGGATCGGTGAACTTTCCAATCTGGAGGATTTCGCTTTCGGCAATAACCCGATTTCGGATGTTCCCGAATCGATCAAGGGCCTGACCAGCCTGACCATCGTCGATGCAGGCGACTCAGCCGGCGGATGCCCGCTGGGCGGGCTTCCCCCCGCCTTGAGGCACTGTGTGACGCTTCAGGATCTGATGGCGGAGCAATGCGAGATTACTCTAATTCCGGACTGGATCGAAGATCTCAAGGATTTGAGTTCGCTTTCTCTTGCAAATAACCTGATCACCGATGTTCCCAGCGCGCTGCTGAAGCTCAAGAAGCTGGGGAGCGTTGACCTTGCCCAGAATCCACTGATCCCCGAAGTTCAAGCCGCGTTGGAAGAAGGCTGGAATTCGCTGAAGCGCTATTTGAAGGCCCGCGGAGAAGGGCGAATATCCCTTCACGAGGCCAAATTGATATTGGTGGGCGAGGGTGAAGTGGGGAAGAGCTGCCTTCTCCGGGCATTGCGAAATGAGCCCTGGATCGAGGGAAATCCGACTACGCATGGAATAGAAATAAAGTCGGTCAGCGTGAAGCCTAAGGGTTATCCCGTGCAAATCACGCTAAATGGATGGGATTTCGGCGGGCAGCGGGTCTATCGGCCGACCCACCAGCTCTTTTTCAGCTCCCCGGCGATTTATCTGGTGGTCTGGAAGCCGCGGGAAGGTCCACAGCAGGGCCTGGTGAGCGAATGGCTGACCCTCATCAAGCACCGTGAGCCGGACGCCAAGGTCCTGATCGTCGCGACCCATGGCGGGCCGAAGGAGCGGCAGCCGGACATAGATCGTCAGGAGCTTTGGGACAGGTTCGGTAAGTCGATGATCGTCGACTTCTTCTCCGTCGACAGCCGGCCTCAGGGACGGACGGGCCGGCAACGGGGTATTCGAGAGCTGCTTGCGGCCGTCGGCGAGCTCGCCCGTTCCCTTCCGGAGATGGGCCGGGAGGTGCCGAGCCGGTGGGACGCGACCCGCAAGTCGCTGCAATCCTCAAAGGACCCCTACCTCCCTTTGAAGGAAGTCCTTCGGATCGCCGCGTCGCACGGCATGTCGTCCGACGAGGCCATGGAGTTCGTCCGGATATCGCATCGCCTCGGGCATCTCATCCATTACCAGCACGATCCGCTGCTTCGCGACATCGTGGTGCTCAAGCCTGATTGGCTCGCGACGGCGGTCAGCTATGTGCTGGACGACGCGGCGATAAGGGCGTCGCAGGGGCTGGTGACCTTCGAGCGCCTCGCCAGGCTGTGGAACGACCCGCGGCGCGGCCGGAACCGTTACCCGCCCGAGCTGCACCCGATCTTCCTGCGGCTGATGGAGCGGTTCGATCTCTCTTATCGGATCGCGGACCCGACCGGCCAGAATGGCAATTCAACAAGCCTGATCGCGCAGCTCGTCCCGGATCTGCGACCGGAGCTGGTGCGGGGATGGGACCTCGTCCCCCAGGAGGGGGACCAGCAGCAGGCGCAGATTTGCCGAATCGTGGACAACCGGACGGGCCAGTCCGCACCTGCCGAGGGACTGTTCTACCAGTTGATCGTGCGCCTTCATAAATACTCCCTCGGACGGCGCGATCACGCTTACAGTTCCCATTGGCAGAGAGGGATGGTCCTCGAGGACGATTACGGCGCGCGCGCCCTCCTCGAAAACCTCGGCAACGATGTGAAGATCACGGTTCGATCCCCCTACCCGGAGCGCTTCCTGGCCGCGCTGACCTATGAGGTGAAATGGCTGGTCGACAGTTTCTGGGCCGGCCTGCGCTGCGATGTGATGGTCCCCTGCTTGAACCCCGAAGGATGCGCCGGGCTCTTCGAGGTGAGAAACCTGCTGGAGAACAAGCGGCGGGGACATCCGCAGCAGCCCTGTTCCGTTTGCAACGAATGGCAGCGCATCGATCTGCTGCTCAACAACGCGCCGGCGGACAAGCCCGGGCCGTTGGCGGAACTGCTCGATAATTCGAAGGAAGTGATGCGGCAGCTCAGCAGCGTCCGCGATCAGATAACGAGTCAGCGTACCGAGATGGGCGCCCGCTTCGACCGATTGGACGCCAGCGACCGCGAAATCGTGTCGAAGGTGGACGCGGGCTTTACGGGCCTGATGCGCGCCTTCGTCGATGAGGCCCGCGAGGGGCCGCGCCTCTTCAGCTTCGAGCCGATGGAGCCGAATTTCCTGGGCCGTCCCAAGTGGATGTCGAGCCGCTTTCGGGTTACGTTGTGGTGCGAGCATTCGCGTGTTCCACTGCCGGTGATCAACGGCGCCGACGATCGCAGCGGGGTCTACGAATTGGATGTGCCGCGAGAGTGGCTCATCAAGGCGGCACCCTACCTCAAGGTCTTGAGCGGCGCTCTCAGCCTGATCATACCCGTCGCTGCGGCGGCCTCGAAGGTGGCGGTGCCGGAGGACACCTACAAGGCTATTGAGAAGCAGATCGGGCTGGCTGAAAAATGCGCCACATCGCTTCTGCGTGGCGCGGGCGAGGTCGGCGAGTGGCTGACCACGGGAGACGTTTTTGAGGTTCCCCAGGCAAATCTCATGCGGGCTAAGGGCGCCGACCTTCGCCAGTTGCATGTGTGGCTGTCGGAAAAGGATCCCGGCTTCGGGGGTCTGGTGAGGGTGCAGAACAAACGCCAGGAATTCGTCTGGGTGCATCCGAAATTCGAGGGCGAGTTCTGACGGCCCTGTCCTCAGCCGACGCAGGTTCCCGCCGACGCTTTTTCAGGCATACCGATCCACCACCCCCTGGTGCAGCGGCCGGTCGAAGCTCAAACCGGCGCGGTCGCCCTGGGCCCAGACGATTCGGGCGGGCCAGCTCTCGAGGCCGGGGAGCTTGAGCCAGACCCGCGAGCCCGGCTCGCAATGGCCGGAAACCTCGAGGCCGCAACCATGGGTGGAGAGGTCGACCACCGTCACCGGCGCGGCCGGGCGGTCGTTGGCGCTGGCGAGGCCGGCGCCGAGGCTGACCGGGTGGCGCATGAAACGCCGCCGATCCTCGGCGGCGCCCCTTTCGAGCAGTGCGGCGACACGCATTCCGCGCCTCCTTTCGAGCTGTGCGGGGCGCGCAATGTCGGCGAAAAAGGGGTAATGAGTCGTTACCCCGGGGCTTTCTACGTATTTTTGCTAGGTCGGGAGGACCGCTATCTCGGCGCCATCCGGATCGCCCCGTCGAGCCGGACATATTCGCCGTTGAGATAGGGATTCTCCGCCATGAACACGGCCAGCCGGGCATATTCCTCGGCCCGGCCGAGGCGCTTGGGGAAGGGGACCTGAGCGGCGAGCGCGTCCTTCACGTTCTGCGGCATCATCGCCACCATCGGAGTCTCGAATATGCCGGGGAGGATGGTGTTGACCCGGATGCCTTCGTTCATCAGGTCGCGGGCGATGGGCAGCGCCATGCCGAGCACGCCCGCCTTGGAAGCGGAGTAAGCCGCCTGGCCGATCTGCCCGTCCTGGGCGGCGACCGAGGCGGTGTTGACGATCAGGCCCTTCTCGCCGTCCTCGAGCGGATCGAGCGACACCATGCCGAGCGCCGACTGGGAGAGCACCCGGAAAGTGCCGATCAGGTTGATCCTGACGACCAGCTCGAACTGGGCGATCGGATAGCCCCGCGCCTCGCCCGTCGCCTTGTCGCGACCGACCGTCTTGGCGGCGTTCGCGACTCCGGCGCAATTGACGCAGATCCGCTCCTGGCCGTGGACCTCCCGCGCCTTGGCGAACCCGGCGGCGACCGCCTCGTCGGAGGTGACGTCGACCTCGGCGAAAATCCCGCCGATATCGGCTGCCACTCGCTCGCCTTTCTCGGAGTCGCGGTCGAAGACGGCGACGCGGACGCCGCGCTCGGCCAGCGCCCGGGCGGTCGCCTCGCCGAGGCCCGAGGCGGCGCCCGTCACGACCGCGGCGATACTGTTGTCGAGCTTCATAGACCTACTCCCCTGATCCTTCGCGCCGCTCCTAGGCAGTCGAGCGGCGCCCTTCAACGGCCGCTTGAATTTTGTTCATTGTATGCACAGGAATGCATAATTATACATGGCGGCCAAGGAGACTCGACACCAATGCTTACCTGCTCGATCGATCGGCCGTGGGGAGTCCATTCCGCCGTGCGCAGCGACGAGGACTGCCCCCGTTGCGGCTGGACCGCCCCCGGCCCGGCCGGCGATTCCGCCGAGGAGGCGCGCGCCCGCGCGGCCGAGCTCGGCTGGAGCGTTCATGACGGTGCCGGCGAAGCGCTGGCGGCGTAACGGCTCAATTTGTGCGCCCGGCATTGAATGCCGGATCGGCCCACGCCATTTCGATTCGACAAATGCAGCTCACCATCGACAATGAAGGTTCCGAGGCGAACAGCCGCCTCGCCGCGATACGTCTCGCCCTCCTCACTTCGCGGTCGATGGAGAATTGGCGGCAGGGAGTCGGCGACAACGATTCGGCGATGATCCTGCTTGCCGTCGTCGCGATTTGCGGTGAGCGGCTGACCCGCACCGAGCTTCCCGCCGAGCTTCGCAATGTCGCGACTCCGCTTCCGTCCGGCTTCGCCGCCGAGTGCAACATCAGCTCGATCGCCGCCGCGACCGGGCTGAACCGCGAGACCACAAGGCGCAAGGTCAAGGCGCTGGTCGAGGCCGGCTACCTGGTCCGTTCGGAAGAAGGCGAGGTCAGCTATCCCATCGAGCGCCAGCAGGATCCGGCCACCCTCGATTTCCTCAAGAAGCAGCTCGAAGCCGTCGTCCGCTTCGCCAACGACGCCATCCGCGACGGAGTGCTGACGGCGGCCTAGGCATTTGCTTCCCGGTGCTTTGGTCCGTGCAAGTGGGCACCGCCCTTCCCCTGGGACGAAGCTCGGAGTGACGCTAGACTCGCCCCGCCCTTCCGAGCCGCGCCGCTTCAACCTCATATTCCTCGGCAATGGCGAGAAGGGCCGAACGATCCTCCTCGCGCTTCAGCTCCGCGGCGAGGCGGCGGAAGATCGCCGCCCGCGCCGCATATTCCTGTGTCAAATCGGCCATGGGGCGGCGCTAGAGGCTTTGCGGCGCGAGGGGCTTTCGGTGGTGCACAAAATGAGCGGAAGCCGCATTCCCCGCGGCCGCCGCGAAGGACAGGAGCAGCGCAGCGAGCAGGCGCCCCCACGTGCCGCTCGCGGGTCCGCCGCCGCTGGTTCGGCGGCGGGCCCAAGCGGGGCAACCCACTTCGCAGGCCGGCTGAGTCCTTTGAGCCACACCTACAGCATCTAGAGCCTCGTCCGGACAGAGGAACTCCATTAGTAGCGCAGACTCGTTTCGTTCCCGGCACGTTAACCGCTTTCTCAGCCGCGCCCGCTAAAGCCTTGTTCTTGACCGCGGACTCCGCCTGACTCAGGCTGGCTGTCTTTGCGAACCGGGGGGCGGTGTCGAATGACGGCTTATGCGCGCGTGGGTCCCAGGGAGAAACGATCGGCGCCGCCGGCGCCGGCCCCCGATCTGCCGCTCGATCAGATCATCGAGGACGATTGCATCGCCGCGATGGCGCGGCTGCCCGCCGGCAGCGTCGACATGGTGTTCGCCGACCCACCCTACAATCTGCAGCTGGGCGGCGACCTGTTCCGGCCGGAAGGCGGCCTCGTCGACGCCGTCGACGACGCCTGGGACAAGTTCGCCACCTTCGCCGACTACGATGCCTTCACCCGCGCCTGGCTGAAGGAGGCTCGGCGGATCCTGAAGCCGAACGGCACGCTCTGGGTGATCGGCAGCTACCACAATATCTACCGCGTCGGCGCGGCGCTCCAGGACGCCGGCTACTGGATCCTGAACGACATCATCTGGCGCAAGTCGAACCCGATGCCGAATTTCCGCGGCACTCGCTTCACCAACGCCCATGAGACTCTCATTTGGGCGAGCCGGAGCGAGGACAGCCGCTACACGTTCAACTATCGGGCGATGAAGGCCCTCAACGACGAGCTGCAGATGCGTTCGGACTGGCTGCTTCCGATCTGCTCGGGCGGCGAGCGGGTCAAGGACGGCGGCACCAAGGCGCACCCGACCCAGAAACCGGAGAGCCTGCTCTACCGCGTAATGCTCGCCTGTACCAACAAGGGCGACGTGGTCCTCGACCCCTTCTTCGGCACCGGCACCACCGGCGCGGTGGCGCGTCGACTGGGGCGGCAATGGATCGGCATCGAGCGCGAGAAACGCTACGTCCGAGTCGCCCGCGAGCGCATCGATTCCACGCTCGAGCTGGACGAGAGCGCGATGCGGACCATGGCCTCGAAGCGTTCGCAGCCGAAGGTGCCGTTCGGCGCGCTGGTCGAGATCGGCATGATCCATCCCGGGACATTTCTCACCGACGCCAAGCGGCGCTGGCAGGCGCGGGTGCGGGCGGACGCCTCGATCGAGATGGCGGGCGAGGCCGGCTCGATCCACCGCATCGGCGCCCTCGCGCAAGGAGCGCCGGCGTGCAACGGCTGGATGTTCTGGCATTTCGAGGAAGAGGGTGGCCTCGCCCCGCTCGACGTCCTTCGGCAGCGCTATCTGTTCACCCTGGATTGATCCAAATCGAGCAAAAAAGGTTGCACACTGCCACTCGACACGAGCGCGAAACAAAGGCACATTGCAAGCGGCGACCGTCCCTTCACGCTCAACGCCCGCACGCCTTTGACCACGGGAGACGCGCGGGAGCCCCTTTGAGTGCTGATGGGTCTGGACCAATACCATGCCCCACATGGTGGTCCGGGCCTCGGAGGATCCAGTTACCCTACTGACCTTCGATAAGAGGCGGTCGCCACCTCTTTGCTTGCGGTGCTCCGGAAACCGGTTTCCCCGCGAAGCCGGGAAACCGCGCTTCGGGATTCCTGCCGAGGCCTTTTTGCGCTAGCCGCGTCGAATGACCCTCCGGCATTATCTGCGGCCCACCGCTTTCGTCGACGCTCCTTTCGGGCATGACGGCAAGGTCGCGCGCCTCGCCGGCGGAATGCTCTGGTTCGCCGCCGTCGAGCTTGCGACGATGGACGGCGATCGCGCCGTCTCCGTGGAGCTCGTCCCGGTCGAACGGGTCGAAGACACGGTCGCGAGTCTTGGCCCCGAAGGCGAACGAGCATGGCGAAACCTGGTCTCGCCGCGCGCGCCGCTCCGCCTGGGCGAGCGCGTCGTCCGGCTCGACCAGCCGCAGGTGGCGGGAATCCTCAACGTCACGCCCGACAGCTTCTCCGACGGCGGCCGCTTCGGCGGGGCGGAAGAGGCCGCTTCGGCCGGCTTCGCCATGGCCGAGGCCGGCGCCGCGATCGTCGATGTCGGCGGCGAATCGACCCGTCCCGGGGCCAAGCCGATCTGGGAAGGCGATGAGATCGAACGCGTGCTGCCCGCCATCGCCCGCCTTGCCGCCGGCGGCACGGCTGTGTCGGCCGACACCCGCAAGGCGGCGGTGATGGAGGCCGCGCTCGGCGCAGGCGCCAATATGGTCAACGACGTTTCCGCCCTCACCTGGGACGAGCGCTCGCCCGAAGTGGTCGCGCGGGCGGGCTGCCCCGTCGTGCTGATGCATCACCAGGGTCGGCCCGAGACGATGCAGCAGGCCCCGTCTTACGATAAGCCGGTCCTGTTCGCCGTTTACGACTGGCTCGAGGCGCGCATCGTCGCGGCCGAGGCGGCCGGGATCGACCGCGCCCGAATCGTCGTCGATCCCGGAATCGGCTTCGGCAAGACCGTCCAGCACAATCTCGACGTGATCAACGGGCTCGCTTTGCTCCACGGCCTCGGCTGCCCGATCATGCTCGGCGCCAGCCGCAAGCGAATGATCGGAGCCCTCTCGGCCGAAGCGCCCGCCGACGCCCGCCTCCCCGGCTCCCTCGCCCTCGCATTGAAGGCGGCCGACCAGGGCGCCCAGCTCCTTAGGGTCCACGACGTGGCGGAGACGGTCCAGGCGCTCAGAATCTGGCGCGGGCTCAGGGACGCCGCGTTGACGCCCTAGGCTGCCGCCCGCGTCGGTTGGGAACGGGACGGCTCCAATTCCCTCGCGGCCTCCATCCGGCAGCGATCGCGTCTTAGACGCGGATTATGCGGAATCGCTCACAGCTACCGCGCCTCTACCTCGACCGCGAGAGGGCCCTTCCTTCCCGCGGCGATGCGGGCGCTCAGCGGCTGGTCGGGGCTGAGGTCGGTGAGGCCGCCGCGGCGGACCGTCTCCATGTGGACGAAGATGTCCTGGCCGTCCTCGACCTCGCGGACCAGGAAGCCGTAGCCCTTGAGGCGGTTGAACCATTTGACCCGAACCGGCTCGAATTCGCCCGCCTCGTCGATGAGGGCGGACGGATCGACCCGCTCGCCCGAGCTGCCGCCGGCCGGGCGCTGCGGCTCGGGCATGACCGCCTTGCTGAGATCGATCGAGATAACCCGCCGCGCCTGCAGGCCTCGCTCCTGCTCGGCGACCAGGCATTCGACCACGGCGCCTTCGGGGAGGCTGCGGCGGTCATGCTCCTTCAAGACGCTGAAATGGACGAGGATGTCGCCCTTCGCCTCGTCGCTGACCAGGAAGCCGAAGCCGCGGGTCGCGTCGAACCATTTCATCGTGCCGGTGATCCTGATCAGCCCGTCCTCGTCGGGGCGAGCGGGATCGTCTGCGCCCTCCCCCTCGGGCGCGTCGCTCCCAGCGATCATATTCCGGCGCGAAGTCATTAACGGCCGATCCACCATATTCGAAGCGGGTGAGTATCACGGCTTCTGAGGATTTGTGAATTGTTTACGATTGTTTTTATGGGACATCCGGCTCGGGCAGGTCGGCGGCCGACGCGTCCAGCACCCGGCGGACGATCTCCATCCGATGGCCGGCGCGAAGCATCGCCGCCGCCGCCTTCTGGCGGGCGGCCCGATCGGGCGCCGCCTCGGCATAGGGGCCGAGCCGCCGCCGCCGTGCGAAGCGGTGCGCGGCCGCCAGCGCCTCCTCCTCCGCATGGGCGCGCGCATCGGCCCCGTCCTCCTCGCCGATGCCCGCGCCCATCAGCGCCTC
Source organism: Sphingomonadales bacterium (assembly GCA_034668585.1). Taxonomy (GTDB): domain Bacteria; phylum Pseudomonadota; class Alphaproteobacteria; order Sphingomonadales; family Sphingomonadaceae; genus Allosphingosinicella. The sequence goes on from JAXDPB010000002.1 coordinate 48,179, forward strand.
GCGCACGCGCCGCTCGCCATAGCCGCGCCGCAGCAGCGACGCCGTGCGCGAAGAGGCGAAGGCGCGATCGTCGACGTAGCCGAGCTCGGCGAACCGCTCGACCAGCCGCTCGACCGGCGGCTCGCCGGAGCCGCTCCAGCCGCGCTCCTTGAGCTTGCGGCGCAAATAGCCGGCAAGCCTGGCCCGGGTGGTGGCATAGCGTCCCGCATAGAAGAGGCCGAGCCGCTCCAGCCCCTCTGCGTCGAGCGGCGGCCGGGGCCTTTTGTCGGGTCGGGATCTCACGCCGCCATGATTGTGCCACAGTCGAAACCGATTATAAACGCGTACCTCTCCCATCCGGGAGGCGTTCGCGCATAACCACCGAAGAGGATCCGCCCAAGACGTGCCCGAGACTTTGGTCCCGACGCCGACCGCGGACACCTTGCCGCGCCGCTTTGCCGACTTCGCCACGCTCGGGGAGGCGCTCGATTATGCGGCGCGGGGACGGCGCGGCCTCAATTTCCACAACGCCCGCGGAATCCTCGTCCGCGCCTACCCCTATAGCGAGCTTCGCCGGGACGCGCTCGCCGCCGCTTACCGGCTGATCGCGGCGGGCGTGAAGCCGAGGGACCGGATCGCGATCGTCGCCGAGACCAGCCCGGAATTCGCCGCCCTCTTCTTCGGCGCCGTCTATGCCGGCGCCTGGCCGGTGCCGCTGCCGCTGCCGACCTCGTTCGGCGGCCGCGATTCCTATATCGACCAGCTCAAGGTCCAGCTCGACAGCGCCGATCCCACCCATCTTTTCTACCCCGCCGAGCTCGGCACCCTGGCCGGCGCGGCGGCCGAGGCGGGGGGAGTGGCGGGCGAATCCTGGGAGAGCTTCGCAGGACGGGAGGGGGCCGAGGCCCGGCTTCCGGCGGCTCAAACCGACGACATCGCCTATCTCCAATATTCGAGCGGCTCGACCCGCTTCCCGCACGGAGTTTCGGTCACCCATCGCGGCCTGCTCAACAACCTCGCTGCGCACAGCCACGGCATGGAAGTGATCGAGACCGACCGCTGCATCTCCTGGCTGCCCTGGTATCACGACATGGGGCTGGTCGGCTGCCTGCTGTCGCCGATGGCCAACCAGATCTCGACCGATTACCTCAAGACCGAGGATTTCGCCCGCCGCCCGCTCGCCTGGCTCGACCTCATCACCCGCAACGAGGGCACGACTGGAAGCTACGCCCCGACCTTCGGCTACGACATCTGCGCTCGCCGGGTCTCCAGCCAGACCAACGTCGCCGAGCGCTTCGACCTGTCGCGCTGGCGGATCGCGGGCAACGGCGCCGACATGATCCGGCCCGACGTCATGCAGGCCTTCGTCGACGCCTTCGGACCCGCCGGGTTCAGCGCGAAGAGCTTCCTGCCGAGCTACGGCCTCGCCGAAGCGACGCTCGCCGTGACGATCATGCCGCCGGGCGAAGGCATCGTCGTCGAGCTGGTCGAGGAGACCACTTTGTCCGGCGACGGCAAGATGCAGCGCGACCGGCCGCAGCGCTACCGCTCCATCGTCAATTGCGGCAAGCCGGTCCGCGACATGGAAGTCGAGATTCGCGACGAGGACGGGCAGACGCTCGGCAATCGCGAGATCGGCAAGGTCTATTGCCGCGGGCCCTCGGTCATGGTCGGCTATTTCCGCGACGAGGAGGCGACCGCCGCCTGCCTCGACTCCGAGAATTGGCTGGACACCGGCGACATGGGCTACATGTCGGACGGCTATCTCTACATCGTCGGCCGGGCCAAGGACATGATCATCGTCAACGGCAAGAATCACTGGCCGCAGGACATCGAATGGGCGGTGGAGCAATTGCCCGGCTTCAAGGCCGGCGACATCGCCGCTTTCTCGATCACCACGCCGGGCGGCGAGGAGACCCCCGCCGTCCTCGTCCAGTGCCGAACCTCGGACGCCGGCGAGCGGGCGCGCCTGAGGGAGATGATCCGCGAGCGGGTCCGCGCGATCACCGGCATGAACTGCGTCATCGAGCTCGTCCCGCCCCGCACCCTGCCGCGCACCAGCTCCGGGAAGCTGAGCCGCGCCAAGGCGAGAAGCCTCTATCTCACCGGCGAGATCCAGCCCTACGACATCGCCGCGTAGCCCGTCGTCCCAGCGAAGGCTGGGATCCCAGCGGGTGAAGACCACCGCGCCTTTCACGCCCTGGGATCCCAGCCTTCGCCGGGATGACGTTAAGGCCGTTGAAACAGTCCGTTAAATGTTCTATCTTTGTTCCAAACCGGGCGGGCCGCGTCTTCCGCTCGCACAGCAAAGAGGAATGTCCGCCATGAGCAAGCGCCAGCCGTCGCCGCTCGAGGTGATCGAGGCCCGGGTCGCGCAGCTCGCCGCCGCCCTCGCGGTGCTCGCACCCGGCGCCGCGGGCGGCCCGTCCGACCCCGCGCGCTCGCCCCCGCCCGCTCGCGGGTCGGACGCTGGGGCCTTGCGCGGCCCCCCGCCCCCGGCTAATGACCGGCGCTCTTCGGGGCCCTAGGAGTGTAGCTCAGTCCGGTTAGAGCATCGGTCTCCAAAACCGAGGGTCGTGGGTTCGAATCCCTCCACTCCTGCCAAGCCGAAGCGAGGCGCGCAGCGGAGCAGCGCGCCGCTGCCGCAGGCACGCGAAGCCGCCGGCCGGCCTGCGCGAGCAAAGCGAAGCGACAGGACCGACGTCGCGGAATTCAGTTCCGTGACGCCCCGGCCGCCCCCTGCGGCCGGCGCCTCCGGGCTAGAGGACGAAGTCCGAGGCCAGGGAAAGGCCGTGACCGCCGGCAATCGCCGTAATACCGCCGAATGTGCGGGCTGTACTACCAACCCAGCTTCGTAGAAATCCCAAAACCTTCGCAGCAGCCGCATTTTCGAGAACTGTCGCGCGGTCGCCGAGTTATTATAGAGGTGAGTGATCTGACCTATTATGACGTTATAGAGGGCGTCCGAATCCGAGGGAGTGATCGTCGAATACCCGTTTCTTGAATACTTGATCCGAACCGCCGATCGAAAACAGCGCCTCCTTCCGCGGCCGCCGGATCGACTCCCGCGATGGCCCGGCGCCCCCGCCCGTCATTCCGGCGAAAGCCGGAATCCATGAGCGCCGACCTGGACGAACCGGGACGCCGCGTTGTTCATGGATCCCGGATCAAGTCCGGGATGACGCCCCCGACGCCCGCGGCATTTCGTCCCCCGCCCCGCCCTTGCCTTCCGCCCCCGCAAACGCTATCTCCCGGCCCTCGCATGCATCGGCAAAGCTCGGCTGACCGGCCCCCCGGTCGAGAGCGGCTGCCCGATACACGCTCTCGAGAAGGACAAGCGACCCGTGGCAAGAGTCAATCCCGGCACATTCCTCCGCCAGGTCCGCGCCGAGACCGGCAAGGTCGCCTGGCCGACCCGCAAGGAGACGGTCACCACCGGAATCATGGTCCTGATCATGACCAGCCTGCTCGGAATCTTCTTCTTTGGCATCGACAACGTCTTCTCGGCGATCGTGCGCGGCCTGCTCGGCCTGCTCAGCTAAGCCACCAGACAAGCGAAGGTACGCCCCCCAATATGTCCCGCTGGTACATCATCCACGCTTATTCGGGCTTCGAGAACAAGGTCCGCGACGCCATCCAGTCCGAGGCCAACCGGCTCGGCCTCGCCACCCTGGTCGAGGCGGTCGAGGTCCCGACCGAGAAGGTCACCGAGGTCCGCCGCGGCAAGAAGGTGACCAGCGACCGCAAGTTCTTCCCCGGCTACGTGCTCGCCAAGCTGGCGATGAACGACGACGTCTACCACCTCGTCAAGAACACCCCCAAGGTCACCGGCTTTTTGGGTTCGAGCGGCAAGCCGCAGCCGATCACCGACGCCGAGGCCGCCCGGATCCTCAACACCAAGGACGAGGCCGCGGCGCAGGCGCCCAAGACCAAGATCAACGTCGACTATGAGATAGGCGACCAGGTCAAGGTGCTCGACGGGCCGTTCGCGAGCTTCAACGGGGTCGTCGAGGAGCTCGATTTCGACCGCGGGCGGGTCAAGGTCGGAGTGTCGATCTTCGGGCGCGCGACTCCGGTGGAGCTCGAGTTCGAGCAGGTCGAGCGGGTCAAGTAACGGTCCAGATCGTCATCCCGGACCCGATCCGGGATCCATCTTCTTGAGTCGCTGAAGAAGCCGGGGCTGACCCTCCGGCTTTCTTGCCACACGCGAAGCCGTAATCGTTTCCGGTTGATTCCCTCCGTCATTGCGAGCGAAGCGAAGCAATCCGGAGCGGCCTCCGAGGCCCGCTGGATTGCTTCGTCGCTTCGCTCCTCGCAATGACGGATCAGACAGAAACGATCCTGCCCGAGGCGGCGAGGCAGCTGGCGCTTTTCGGGGGCACTCAGCCAAATCTCGTCACCCCAGCGAAGGCTGGGGTCCATTCGGGCTTGCCGAATTCCACCTTGCGGGCAGCATGGATGCCAGCCTTCGCCGGCATGACGGGGAGACATCGGGCGTCGTGACGATTCGGGTATTGCGCACCCCGCTCTAGTGCCGCCCTCTTTCGTAAGTCTGCAGGCACCTGTCGGTCACGGTCGCCGTGCAAGCCGGATAGCTCTCCATCGCAGCCGCCTCGCCCGTGACCGGGTCGAGCTCCGGCCCGCCCATCGCGCTCGCCGGGACGCCGTTCCAGCCCGCTGGGGCGACCGCCGCGGCCGAGATGACGGCGATGCCGCGGGCGTCGCGTTCGGGGTTGGGGTTGCTGGGCTGGACCAGTTGCGCGGTCGACGCCGTGTCCGTCGCCATGGTCGTCTCGGCGGTGGCCCGGGGGCTGGCTTCGGTTTCCCAGGCCAGGGTGGTGAGGCCGTCGCCTTCATAGGCGGTGGTGGCGGCGGAGTCGTCGGTCTGGGCGAAGGCGACGGTGCTCACGAGCAGCGCCAGCGCGAATGCGGTTTTCTTCATGCCTCTTCCTCCTGTCGTCTTCCCATCCTGCTGCGGCGGCGTTTCGCGCGCGCGTCGCGGCGGTGCCGCGGTCCGGTGGGATCGAGGGGGTAACGAGCGAGCGCTCCCTTCTTTCCTGCGGCGTGGCTCGTACTTTTACGAAGGGGGCACCGGGAGGGTCGGCAATAGGGGACGCGGCAAAGCCGCGTCGTGACGTCGGACGGGTTCGGATGGCTCAAGGCCATCCGCCCCGCCGGCCGGCGTGCGCCGACTCCGTTCGCTGCTCGCGGTCGCTTCGCGACCGCAAAGCTGCTCATGGGCGGTTTCGCTGCCGCTTCCGCCAGTCCCCGATCCGCCAGCCGCCGAACAGAGCCAGCTTCGGATCGTGCTTGATTTTGGCGGGGTCCGCTTTGCTCCAGCCGGTGACGAGGTGGAGCGGGGGCAGGGGCGCGGGGCGCTGCTCGTGGGCGAAGCGCCAGCTGCCCGTCTCCTCGTAATTCTTCGCCCGGCGCAGGGCGCCGAGCCTGGCGAGGACTTCGTCGCGGACGGCTTCGATGGGCGGCTCGCGGGTCGAGCGGCGGCGGTCGCGCAACCGGCCCTGGAGTTCCGCGGTGTTGCGGTGGAAGCAGACCTGCTGAATGGCCTGGTCGAAGGTCATCGGCGGCAGCGGGTCGTCGCCATAATCGCGTTCGGGAATCGGGGAGAGGCCGGCCGTGAAGCTTTCGTCGAGGGCCCAGTACAGGCGGTCGTAGCCGATTTCGAGCGAGATCTTCCACTCGCGATCGAAGCCCCGGCGCTTGCCCTTCTTCTGGTAGAAAGCGCTGTGGGTGAAGCCGGTGGCGGCGGCGGCGAGGCGGACATTGGCGGTGGCGGCAAGCGCCCGGCAGAAGAAATTCTCGCCCTCCGCGGTCATCCGGCCGGGCGCCGAGCGGCGGATCTGGAGGCGGCCGCCGCGGGTCCGGCCGACGACGATCTCGCCGCCGCTCGTTCGAAGGGGGGCGGGGCCCTCGGTCGGGCCTTCCGGCGGGCGGGCGCCGCCTCCCAGCCTGAGGGCGGCGTGGGCGGCCGCGACGGCGGCTTCCCACTGGACGGCGAAGACCGCGCTTCGGCGCTTGCGGCCGCGCAGCGTCGAGCGGTCGAGCCCGGTCTCGCGAGCGGCGAGGCTGGAATTGCCGGTGCGGCGGAGGGCCTCGAGGAACAAGGCGTTCTCGGCGGCGGCGCGGGTGGCAAAGGTGCGCATCGAAGCAACTTTCGAATCGGTGTTCCGCTCATGTTCTCAAGCGAATTCCAACTTTGCAAGGGGAAGTCGGTCCGCGTGATCGCCGTCACGGGGAGCGGGCGGCCAGGCGGGCTATTCGTCCCCTCACCCGCCGGAAGGAGCCGATCGATGCGCCTTTCCGCCGAGGCGCTCCGAACGAAAGGAACGGCGATGAACTTTCCAGGCAGGCTCATCAAGATCGGCGAAAAGGACAAGCCGACCGTCGCCGCGATCGCGGGGGCGCTCGCCGGGCGCGGCTATCCCTCGACCTCGCCGCCAGGAATCTTCGACGCCGACTTCAAGTCGCTGGTCAAGGTCTTCCAGAGCCAGAATGTCGACGCCGCCGGCCGCCCGCTCGAGGTCGACGGCGAGGTCGGCTCGATGACCTGGGGCGCGCTCTTCGGAGCGGCGGGCCCGCCCGTCACCGCCGGCAGCCTCGCCGTCGCGGCTTTGGGCATGGCGGTCACCCAGCTCGGAGTGATGGAGGTCCCGCTCGGCTCCAACCGGGGCCCGATGGTCAACAAATATCTCGCTTCGACCGGGACCCCGCCCGGCAATTTCTGGTGCATGGCCTTCATCTTCTTCTGCTTCCGCGAGGCCGCCCTCGCCTCCGGCGCAACCAATCCCTTCCCGAAGACGGCGGGATGCCTCGACGCCTGGAACAAGGTCAGGGCCTCGAACCCGGCGAAGCTGGTCAAGCGCTCCGACGCGCTCGACGATCCGTCGCTGGTCCGGCCGGGCCAGGTGTTCATCCTCGACCACGGCCAGGGCCGCGGCCATACCGGCTTCGTCCGCCAGTCCTTCGGCGGCCCGTTCCGGACGGTCGAGGGCAACACCAATCCGACCGGAAGCAGCAACGGCCTCGGCGTGTTCGAGCTCAACCGGAGGAAGATAAGCGACCCGACGCTTCGCGGCTTCATCGACTTCAACTGAGCGGGCTGGCGCTGGAGACGGCGGATCGACCTTGAAACCATCGCCCTGTCGCCGGCGTTCTATCATGGATCAAGATCTTCAGGTTGGGCGCCACGGCCTAGGCTACGCGCGCGCCCGGCAGGGGTGGGTCCGCCGCGGCGGGCCCGCCCCTAAGCGCCGGCCCGAGGGGCGCATCGCGCAGCCGCCGCCGCTGCGAAAGAAAAAGCTGGATTCCCGGTGGCTCGGGAAGGACGGTGGGGGATGTCGACTCTCCTCCTTCCCGGACCGCTGTGGCTGATCGGCTGCGGCAACATGGCGGGCGCGATGCTCGAAGGCTGGCTCGCCGCGGGCGCCGACCCGCGCATGATCACCGTCGTCCGCCCGAGCGGGCGCGCTCCGGCCGAAGGCGTCCGAACCCTGACCGGCCTGCCCGAGGACGAGGTTCCGGCCCTGGTCCTGCTCGGCTTCAAGCCCCAGAAGCTGGCCGAGATCGCCCCCGGCCTCGAGCCCGCGCTCGAGCCCGAGACGATCCTGGTCTCAATCCTCGCCGGAACCGGTCTCGCCGCCCTGCGCGGCCTGTTTCCAGCGCCGAGGACGATCGTCAAGGCGATGCCCAACCTGCCCGTCAGCCTGGGCAAGGGCGTGACCGAGCTCCACGCCGACGACTCCGCCGACGAAGCGGCCAAGGCCGAGGTCGAACGGCTGATGGCGGCGCTCGGCCGGACGTTCTGGTTCGAGGACGAAGGCCTGTTCGGGGTCGCTTCCGCGCTCACCGCCGCCGGCCCCGCCTTCCTCTACCGGTTCCTCGACTCGCTGGCGGCGGCGGGCGAGTCGCTCGGGCTGCCGGCCGAGCAGGCGGAGCGCCTCGCGGCGGCGATGGTCGAAGGCGCCGGGGCGCTGGCGGCGGCCTCCGCGGAGACTCCGCGGCAGCTCGCCGGGCGGGTCGCCAGCCCCGGCGGGACGACCGAGGCGGGGCTTCGGGTGCTGGACGCCGGGGACGGGCTTCGGCCCCTGCTGCTTCGAACGCTGGAGGCGTCCCGGGCGCGGGGGCTGGAGATGGCGGCCCAGCTAAACCCCGGATGAACGCAGCGTCGTTCGCGGTTCATCCGAATCGGGTTAAGCTGTGCTTCGCTTCAGCGGCGTCCGCGATCCGCGCGGGCGCTCCAGTCGAGGAGAGATGAGTATGCGTATGTATGTCCTGGGCGCGGCGCTGGCGGCCGCGGTCGCGATCCCGGCCACGGCCGCTTCGGCGCAGCGCTACGGCGGCGGCTACGGCTACGGCTACGGCCATCGCGGCAACGAGGTCCAGCGCGAGCTGCGCGAGTGCCGCCGCGAGCTGCGGCGCGCCGACAGCCGCTGGGAATATCAGCGCGAGCTTCGCGAATGCCGGCGCGAGCTGGCCGAGGCTCGGCGCGATCAATATCGCGGCGGACGCTATCAGCGCGGCTATCGCGACGATTACCGGTACCGCGACAGCTATCGCTGGCGCTGACGGAGCGGCTGTTGCCGGCCTCGCGCCGCGCTACGGCGCGAGGTCGGTGGCGGCGCGATAGCTGCCGTCCATATGGAAGGGCACCGAGCTGTGGCCGTGGGCGATCTTCCACGACCCGCCGATCTTGCGGAAAGCCAGGGTCGATCGAATCCACAGGTCGACCCGGCGGCCGCCCCTGAGAGTGCCGTGCAGGCGGTTGAGGCTTCGGCTCCAGCCGACCTCGCCCGAGGCCTCGATATGAAGGTCGCGTAGCTCGATACCGATCGGACCTTCCCAGCCGGCCATCCAGGCGGCGAGGGCGGCCGCGTCGAGCGCCTGCTCCGGACCCAGAGCGAGCGGCGGAGCGAGCTCGAAGGCGACCACGTCCGCCGCCAGGGTCGCCAGCGCGCGCTCCGGATCCCGCTCGCGCATCGCCGCCGCCCGTTCCTCGATCACGGCGCGGATCGCGGCCTCGTCGTCCTTCATATCCACCTCCGTTCGGCACCCGGCCCCGGCCCGTGCGTTTTAGAGCATGATCGGTCATTGCGAGGAGCGTAGCGACGAAGCCATCCAGCGCGTCTCGGAAGGCCTCTCTGGATTGCTTCGCTTCGCTCGCAATGACGGAGGGAATCAGGCTGAAACGATCATGCTCCAGCTTGGCGAGAAAGGAGCCGGCCGATGCCGTCCACCGTCATCCGCTCGATCGCCTACCGCCCCGAAGAGCGCGAGCTCGACGTGCTCTTCACCACGGGCCGCCGCTATCTGTTTCACGACGTCCCGCCCGAGGCCGCCGAGGCGTTTCGAGGCGCTCGGATCAAGGGCCGTCATTTCAACAGCCGGATCCGCGGCCGCTACCGGTTCAGCGAGCAGGCGCCGGCGTAGCGCCCTGGGCTCGACATTGCGGCAAGCCCAGCTGCCCGGCGTAGCGGCAGCTGCTCGCCTGAACGTCGCCATTGGGGGCGATGTAGAGGGCCCAGTCGCCGGTGTCGGTGCAGTGGGCGGTCCACATCGCCATGCTCTTGTACTGCTGCTGGTAGGCGGCGCGGTCGACCCGCTTGCAGCGCTGGCCGTTGTCGCGCAGCGCCCGGTAGAGGCCGAGATTGCGGGTCGGCTCGCTCAGGCTCTTGAGCTGGTCGCTCATCGGGTTGGCGGCCTGGACGCTGGTGACGTTCCGCTCCGGTGACCCGTCCTCGCAGCCGGCGAGGACCATTCCCGCCGCGGCCAGAATCGTCCAAGCCTTCATCTCTCGCTCCTTTCGGTCCGCCCCTCAATACGCCCGGGCGAAGCGGTCGTTGCCGACGAAGCCGAGGCGGGTGACCCCGGCGCGCTTCACGTCGGCGAGGATCCGGTCGAAATCCTCATAGCGCGTATCGGCCTCGGCCCGGAAGTGGAGGATGGAATCCGCGCCGCCGGCCCGGAAGGCGGCGAGGCGGGCGGGCAGCTCCGACTCGGCGATCCGGGCTCCGTCCCAGGTGAGGCGGCTTTGCGAGTCGAGGGCGAGCTGGTGCACTTCGGGCTCGACCGGAACGATCGGCACGGGGCCTTGGGGGATGTCGATCTTCACGCTGTGGGTCATGACCGGGATAGTGATGATGAACATGATCAGGAGGACGAGCATGACGTCGATGATCGGAGTCGTGTTGATGGCGCTGATCGGCTGCTCGGCGACGGCGGCGTAGGCGACAGGGCGGCGGCGACGGATCATGGCGGGCCTCCTCGATGTTATGTGACATCATAACAAGAACGAGGCGAAGAAGCAACCGTCACCCCGGCGCAAGCCGGGGCCTCGTCGGGTGAAGGGCGCCCTTTCCTCGCTGAGGTCCCGGCTTTCGCCGGGATGACGGCACGGTCAGCGCCGGCGGGTCTCGCCGACATAGACGCGCCAGCTTCGCTCGCCTTCGCCGGCGGTGGCTCGGCGCAAGGTGACGCTGCCGGAGCTGGCGAAGGGCTTGCCGCCGCGGAAGGTGCCTCGGATCATCACCGGCACCTCGACATAGGCGAAGCCGCCGGCCTGGACCGGCTCGCTCGGAGTGCCGACGTCGGCATGGTAGGAGCTGTAGGCCTTGAAATTGTCGGCGAAGCGGCGCCGGGCGTCGTCCCCCGGCTCGCCCGAGCGCATGGCCCAGGCCGAATCGTAATCGCCGGCCTCGATCCGGGCATAATAACGGCTGAGCGACGTCGCGGCGTTGCCGCTGTCCTCGCGATCCTGCTCGTTGGCGACGGGCGGATTGAGCTCGGGCGTGGGCGGGCGATCGGCCTGCTGGCGCTGCCGAGCTTCCTGCCGGGCGCCCGAGTCGCCGCCGCAGGCGGCGAGAAGAAGGAGACAGCCAAGAGCCGCGTGCTTCATCGCGCCCCTTTAGGCGCGCGAAGCGGGGCCGTCACCCCGTCCGCGCTCAGGCCGTCAGCCGGCTCTGGGTGCCGTGGATGAGGTCGGTGGCGCGCTCGAAGCTCATCGGGCGGCCGAACAGATAGCCCTGGATCTGGTGGCAGCCGAGATCGCGCATGCGGGTGAAGTCGTCGGCCGTCTCGACCCCTTCCGCGGTCACGGTCATCCGGAAGCTCTTGGCGAGCTGGACGATCGACTGGATGATCGCCACCGTCTCGCGGTTGCTCGCCGCCTCGCGGACGAAGCTGCCGTCGATCTTCAGCTTATGGAAGACGGCCTTGTTGAGATAGCCGAGCGAGGAATAGCCGGTGCCGAAATCGTCGAGCGCGATGCCGACGCCGAGCGCGCGAAGCCGCTTGAGCACGTCGAGCGAGCCCTCGCTGTCGCCGAGGAAGACCGATTCGGTGACCTCGAGCTCGAGCCGGTTGGCCTTGAGCCGGTATTTGGCGAGCGCCTCCGACACGGTGTTGGGCAGAGCGGGAAGGATCAGCTGGCGCGCGGAGAGGTTGAGGGCGACGCTGATATAATCGGGCCAGACCGAGGCGGCGCGGCAGGCTTCGTCGATCACCCAGTCGCCCAGTTGCATGATCAGGCCGGTCTCTTCCGCCAAGGGGATGAACTCGGTCGGCGGGATCATTCCGCGGGTCGGGTGGTGCCAGCGGATCAGGGCCTCGAAGCCGACCAGGCTCTGGTCGGAGGCGTTGACCAGAGGCTGATAGTCGAGCCGGAACTGCTTCAGGGTGATCGCCTGGCGGAGATCCTGCTCGAGCCGGAGGCGGTCCTCGGCCTCGTTCTGCATGTCGGCGGAGAAATAGCAGCAGGTGCCGCGGCCCTGGCCCTTGGCCTGGTACAAAGCGAGGTCGGCCTTCTGGATGAGATCGTCGACGCTCTGGCCGTCGATCGGGCCGAACGCGCAGCCGATCGAGACTCCGATCCGGATCTCGGCCTTGTCGATATGGTAGGGCTCGGCGACGGCGGCGATGATCCGGCCCGCGAGGTCGTCGACCTTCTTGCGGCTCTGGGCGTCGCGGATGACGATGGCGAACTCGTCGCCGCCCATCCGGCCGACATGGCCCGATTCGCCGGCTTCCTTGACGAGGCGCTGGGAGACGCTCTTCAGAACCGCGTCGCCCTTGGGGTGGCCGAACGTGTCGTTGACCGGTTTGAAGCCGTCGAGATCGAGGAACATGATCGCGCAGGGCACATTGCCGGACTGCGCGCCGGAGAGCGCCTCGCCGAGCAGCTGGCGGACGCGGCCGCGGTTGGGCAGGCCCGACAGCACGTCCATGTTGGCGAGGTTGGTCAGGCGCTCCTGCGTCCGGCGCACCTCGGTGATGTCGGAGCCGACGCCGCGGAAGCCCTGGAACTGGCCGGACATGTCGATGATCGGGTCGCCGGCGAGGCTGATCCAACGCGTTCCGCGCCGCGTCTTCAGCTCCATCTCGAGGTTCGCGAAGGGCTGGCGGTCGAGCAGGGTGCGGCCCAAGGCGCTGTTCCCGCCCAGCGTCGCCGGGAGGGAGTGGCCGATCAGCTGACTGGCCGAGCGGCCGAGCAGGCTGGTCATGCGGGACGAGATGTAGACGACGCGATTCTCGGCATCGACCTGCCACAGCCAGCCGACTCCGCGATGCTCATATTCCTTGAGGAGCAGGCGCACCGATTCGGCCTGGGTGCGGACCTTGGCGATGGTCTGGAGCTGCTCGAACGTCCAGCGGGTGAGGCGCGCCATCGCCGTGATGGCGACGCCGGCGACGCCGACGATGGTGATGATCATCATCGGGTTGAGCAGGCCGGTCCCGAGCCAGAAGGCGCAGCACAAGGCGGCGGTGATCGTCGCGATCCAGGCGTAGGCGGCGGCGGGGACGGATGCGAAGGCGATCGCGGCGATGATCATCGCCGCCATCGCCGCGACCATCACCACCTGGACGCCGTGGCCCTGGCTGGAGAAAGCCCAGGTCGGCAGCGACGCCCAGATCGCGGCGAGCGCAACCGCCTCGCCGATCGCGCGCACCGGCGAGCGCCGCTCGGCGGAACGGCTGCCGGCGGCGGCGCGCTCCTGCATCGCGACCTTGAAGTTGACGAAGTTGGCGCCCGCGACCGCGGCGAACCAGGCGGCGATCAGGAACGGGTTGGTGTCGCGGAACAAAGCCCAGGCGACGAGCATCGCCGAGCCGACGCTGGTGACCGCCAGGAACGGCGCGAACACCGCGCGGGCCTGTCCCTGCCCGTGATGAAGATGCGCCACCGTGAGGCGCTTGGATCCGGCGTCGACGCCGACGCCGTCGTCGGCCAGCTCGACCGGCTCACCGTCCGGCTGGTCGAGATCCAAGGGTACGGGTGCGTGATACATGGAGTCCCTGCGTCCTGCCGGCTTGCCGGTGTCGTAGCCGCAGAGGCTTGATGGATCGTTAAAGATGCGCCGGAACGAGCCCCCCGAAAGTGGCCCGGACGCCGCTCAGCAGCGCTCATATTTCCAGTTGCGCCTTTTGCCCTCGGCCATCCATTCGACGGCCT
>JAXDPB010000003.1:0-67544 GCA_034668585.1 Sphingomonadales bacterium
GGCCCGTAGACCTCGACCACCCGGCCGCGCGGCAGGCCGCCGATGCCGAGCGCGATGTCGAGGCCCAGCGAGCCCGTCGAGATGGTCTCGATCTCGACCGCCTCGCGCGAGCCCAGCTTCATCGCGCTGCCCTTGCCGAAGGCGCGATCGATCTGCGCCAGCGCGGCCTCGAGGGCCTTCTGCCTGTCCATATTGTCCGGATTTCCCACGATCTTGAGTGAAGCCGCCATGGCCGACATCCCCTATGCGCTACGCGCCGCCCATTCAACGCGATTGTTGGCCATGTACGTCGTTTGTTCACGGAGAACAAGAAGAAAACTTAATTCGGTGTCAGACACCGATTTTTCCGGGTAGGGGAGCCAAGAAAATCAGTCACTTATAAATCGGTGCCCGACACCGATTTAAATCGCGCCAGCTCGGATTTCGATTTCCGAGCAGGAGCGCTTGCAGGTTCCACGGATTCCGCTAGCATGCGGTTCATGCCGCGAAGCCTTCGTCTCGTCGTCCCGGGCCATCCGCACCACGTCACCCACCGCGGCAACAACAAGCAGCGGACCTTCTTCTCCGAAAGCGATTACCGCCTTTACAAAAAGTATCTCGCCGTCGCCTGCGCCGATACCGGGACGGCGGTCTGGGCGTGGTGCCTGATGCCGAACCACGTCCATCTGGTCCTCGTGCCCTCGGCCGAGGATGGCCTGGGCGCGGTGCTGCGCCGGACTCAGGGACGCTACACGCGCGCGATAAATGCGCGCGAAGGCCGGGTGGGCCATCTCTGGCAGGCGCGCTACGGCTCGTTCGTCATGGACGAACCCTATCTCCTCGCTTGCGCCCGCTACGTCGAGCTCAATCCCGTGCGCGCGGGGCTGGCGGCGCGCCCGGAGGATTGGCCCTGGTCGAGCGCGCGAGCGCATCTCGGCGAATCGGAAGACGGGCTGACCGACCCCCTTCCGTTGCTCGAGCGCTGGCCGGAATGGCGCGCCGTGATCGACGCGCCGCTCGACGAGGGGACGCGGCAGGCGATACGCCAGCGCGAGCGAACCGGCCGTCCCCTTGGCGGGAAAGCCTTCGTCGACCGGTTCGGACGGACGGCGAGCCCGACCGGCGCCCGCCGCGGCCGCCCGCCCAAGTCCCGGACCTGACCGCGAAAAAATTCGGTGTCCAAAATTCGGTGTCAGACACCGATTTTACGGATGGCCGCAGACGCTCGGCGCCGATCGCAATAAATTCGGTGTCTGACACCGAATTTATTGCGATCGCCATTTTCGCACCCGGGCGGTGACGGATCGGTAAGCCGGCGCCGCTAGACCGCGGCGATGCTGCTCCCCGCTTGTGCCCTGTTGGTGCTAGTCAACCTCGTCACGATCTGCCGCTACCGGCAGGACAAGCAGAGAGCGCGGGCCGGCGCTTGGCGGGTGCCGGAATCGACCCTGCTCGGGCTCGCCGCGATCGGCGGCAGCCCGGGCGCGCTGCTCGCCTGCCGGCTGCTGCGCCACAAGACCCGCAAGCAGCCCTTCGCCTCGCTGCTCCTGCTCATCGCCGCGGTTCAGGCGGGCGCGGCGGCGGGGTGGCTGCTCGGCTGAGCGCGCTTGACGCCGGCCGCCGCCCGGCTAGACCGCCGGACCGATGCCCGTTTTCCCGCACCGCCACCTGCTCGGCATCGCCGCTTTGTCGGCGGCCGACATCCTCTTCCTGCTCGACGAGGCCGAGCCGTGGGTTGAGTTCAACCGGCGCTCCAGGAAAGAGGACCGGCGCCTCGCCGGCCTGACCCAGTTCAACCTCTTCTTCGAGAACAGCACCCGCACCCTCTTCTCCTTCGAGGTCGCCGGCAAGAGGCTCGGCGCGCAGGTCGCCAACTTCCACCCCGGGGGGTCGAGCGTCAGGAAGGGCGAGAGCCTGGTCGACACCGCGCTCACCCTCGATTCGATGCGGCCCGACGTCATGATCGTCCGCCACGGCGAGACCGGGGCGCCGCTCCAGGTCGCCGAGGTGGTCGGCTGCCCCGTGGTCAACGCCGGCGACGGCACCGGCGAGCATCCCACCCAGGCCCTGCTCGACGCCCTCACCATGCGCCGCCGCAAGGGGCGGATCGAGGGGCTCGAGGTGGCGATCTGCGGCGACATCCGCCACAGCCGGGTGGCGGGGTCGAACCTCGCTTTGCTTCCCAAGCTGGGGGCGAAGGTGCGGCTGGTCGGGCCGCCGGCGCTGCTTCCCGCCGAGGGCGGCGGCTTCGCGGCCTTCACCGATTTCGACGAGGGCATCAAAGGCGCCGACGTGGTGATGATGCTGAGGATCCAGCGCGAGCGGATGGAGGCGGGAGTCCCGGGCTCGCTCGCCGATTTCCACGCCCGCTACGGGCTGACGATGGAGCGGCTCGACCGCTGTGCGCCCGATGCCCTCGTCATGCACCCCGGGCCGATGAACCGCGGAGTCGAGATAGACGGCGACGTCGCCGACCACCCGACCCGCTCGGCGATCCGCGAGCAGGTCGAGATGGGAGTGGCGGTGAGGATGGCGGTGCTCGACGTCCTGACCCGCGCCCGGCGTTAATTCGGTGTCTCGTTAATTCGTGTCTGACACCGAATTATGGACCGGCGTTAATTCGGTGTCTGACACCGAACTATGAGCGTTGAACTCCCCCGGGCCTGAAATTCGGTGTCTGACACCGAATTTCAGGGGGGGCCGGATTCAGATCAGGCCGGGCGGCCGGTGCGGTAGCGGCTGGCCCAGCGCACGGGGGAGTCGCCGGCGACGGTGCGGACGAAGCAGGCGCCGCCTCTGGCCCGGATCGACGAGCAGGTGCGGCCGGCGGCCTCGCGGCTGGCGAAGCCCGCCACCGACAGGCGGTGGAGGGTGCCCCGGCCGGGCAGGCTGACGGTGGTGCTGAGCGGAGTGAGATCGGCGAAGCCGAAGCGCCTCAGCATCTGCGCCCAGGCCCGCTCGACCGAGGACGCCGACGAATAAGCGCCGAGCTGGACGGCGAAGCGGCCGGGGCCGGCACCGGCGTCCCGGCCGGCACGAAGCCGAGGCGATTCGAGGCGGCGGAGCGGCGCCTCGATCGCCGGAGCGGAGGCGCGAAGCACCGACGGCTGCGGAGTGACCAGGGCCTCGACCGCGGCGGCGTAGACCGGCTTCGTCTCCTCGACCGGGGCGGCCTCGGCGGCGGCGCGATCGCTCACCCATTGCGGCAGATCGACGGTGGCGGCGCGGACCGGCTCGGCCTGCGGCTCGGGCGACGCGGCCGGAGCGGCCTCGGCCAAAACGGGGTTTGTGACCGGGGCGGCCTCGGCGAGGGCCGGAGCGGCGACCGGCACGGTCTCCGCCGCCGGCTCCGGCAGCGGCCCGGCGGCGGCGAAAGCGGTGGCGGCTTGCTCCGGATCGGCCAGGGCGAGCCGGACCGGCTGGCCCTCGTCCTCGGCCGCAGTGACTCCGAGCAAGGCGGCGATCCGGGTGGCGCCGGCATCGGGCTGGGCGAAAGCGGCCCATTGCTGGAGCCGGGCGCCGAGCTCGGCGGGCGAGACGTCCTGGGCGGCGGTGGTGCGCGCCCTCTGCCAGTCGCCGGCAATGGCATAGGCCAGAGCGAGATTCTGCCGGACCCGGCCGGTCGCTCCGGGCGCGCGGGCGGCCGGCTCGAGCAGTTCGATCGCGCGGGCGGGCTCGCCGGCGAGGGCGTAAGCGAGGCCGATGTCGGCGGGCGCGGCGGTCTCGGCGAGGCGGTCGAGCTCGGCGATGGCGCCGGCCGGGCGGCCGAGCGCGATCCGAGCCAGAGCGATCTGGAAGGCGGCCCGGCTATTGCCCGGATCGAGCCGCTGAACGTCCGAGAAGGTGGTTTCGGCCGACTGGAAGCGGCCGTTCTTCAGATAGAGATCGGCGAGAGTCATCCGATAGCCGACGTCGCGGGGGCTGAGCTCGACGGAGCGCTCGGCGAAGCCCAGGGCCTCGGCCAGATCGCCCTTCCGGGCCGCCGACTGAGCCCTGGCCTGGAGCTCCGCCGCCTGCTGCTCGGCCTTCGGCGCCCGCGACGAGGCCGAGGCGACCCGCGAGGCGTCCGCGGCCGGCTTGCAGGCGACCATGGTCGTTGCGATCGCAAGCGCGGAAACGGCGAACTTCAGTGCGACGCTCTTGTTCATTGACCCACTCCACTCAACGCTGATTCGCCTGTTCGGGGACGTGGCCGGCAAGGGCCTCCAGCTCCGGAAGCGAATCGAGGAAATCATCGAGAGCCTCGGTGACCAGCTGCTGCGCCGAGCGGCGCGACAGGGCGCAGGCGAGGCGCAGCTTCAGATGCCGCTCCGGATCGAGCCGGAGGGTGAAGGCGGCCTTGGCCCGGGCGGCCACCGCCGGCGCCCGCGAACGGGGCAGAGCGACGATCTTGGCCTTCGGCCGGACCTCGAGGACCGGCTCGGGCTCGGGTTCGGGCTCGGGCTCTGGCTCGACAAAGGCTTCCGGCTCCGCTTCGGGCTCCGGCTCGTAAAGGGCCTCCGGTTCGGGTTCGAGCTCGGGCTCGGGCTCGGGCTCGGGAGGCGCCAGGCGCGCCTCGAGCTCGCGCTGCTGCTCGACCACCGGCGGCGGCTCGCAATGGGCTCGCCCGCCCGGCGCGGGGGTCAAAGCGTCGATCGAGCTCGGCACATGCTCGGGCAGATCGAGCGCCTCGTTGATGTCGTGGAGCTGTCCGGGCGCGTGGCCCATGTCGTTCCAGCCCAGATCCTCGAGGCTGGAGCCGAAGCTTCCGAACCCCTGCGGGCGCATGGCGGGCTTGGCGGCCCCCTTGCGGGCGAGGAGGCCTGAGGAGAGGGAAGCGAAGGGTTTGGTCTCGGCCATGTTGACCCTCCCCTTACTGGCCGACCACGCGCCGGCCGAAGCCGGCGGCGGGGCGCGCGCTCGAGGGATGGGCCGAATAACCCTGCTGCGGCGCCGAGAAGACGGTGCGGCGGAAATTCTTCTCGAGCCGGTCGGCGACATAGTCCCAAAGCTCGACCACCTCCTTGGCGGAGCGGCTGTTGGGGTCGACCTCCATCACCGTCCGCCCGTCGATCATCGAGGCGGCGTAATCGGTGCGGTGGTGGAGCGTGACCGGGGCGACGGTGCCGTGCTGCGAGAGGGCGACCGCGGCCTCGTAGGTGATCCGCGCCTTGGGGGTTGCCGCGTTGACCACGAAGATGAGCGGCTTGCCGGCGCGCTCGCACAGATCGACGGTGGCTCCGACGGCGCGAAGGTCGTGCGGGCTCGGCCGGGTCGGGATCAGGATCAGCTCGGCGACCTGGATGACGCTCTGGATCGCCATGGTGATGGCGGGAGGCGTGTCGATCACGGCGAGCTTGAAGCCCTGCTGGCGCAGGATTTCGAGGTCGGCCTGGAGGCGGGCGACCGTGGTCTGGGCGAAAGCGGGCATCTCGGCCTCGCGCTCGTTCCACCAGTCGGCGAGCGAGCCCTGCGGGTCGATGTCGATCAGGCAGACGGGGCCCGCCCCTGCCCTTTCCGCCTGGACGGCGAGATGGCCGGACAAGGTCGTCTTGCCGGATCCCCCCTTCTGCGACGATAGTGCCAATACGCGCATGATTTCCCCTTGGGCTCGCGATCCTTCGCCGCCGTCCTGCGCCCCACTTGGCTAAAATCCGGTTAACGCGAATGGTGGACGAAGCGCTTTTTACGGGGCGTCCGCGGCCTTTGTGCTAAGAGCGCATTAAGGATTTTCCTCTAGCCCTCAGGGCCAAGCGAAAACCCTTTCCCGCGCGGGAGATAGAATATGCAATTTTCCGGTCGGTCCCTGCTCGCAGCCTCGGCGGCGGCGCTCTTCCTGCTCGGCGCGGGAGCGGTCGCGAGCGCCGCCCCGGGCGACGTCAAGGCCGGAGTCGACCGCTGGATGCGCGGCGATTATGCCGGCGCGATCGCCCAGTGGCGGCCGCTCGCCGAAGCCGGCAATGCCGACGCCCAGTTCAACATGGGCCAGGCCTACAAGCTCGGCCGCGGAGTGCCCGCCGACGCCCGCCTCGCCCAGAGCTGGTACCAGAAAGCGGCTCAGCAGGGCCACGAGCAGGCCCAGGTCAATGTCGGCCTTCTCCTCTATAATGGCGGCCGCCGCCAGGAGGCGCTGCCTTGGATCCGCAAGGCCGTCGAGCTCGGCGATCCGCGCGCTCAATACATATTGGGGACGGAGCTGTTCAACGGCGACCTCGTCGGCAAGGACTGGCCCCGCGCCTACGCCCTGATGCTTCGCGCCGCCGACGGCGGAGTCGCTCCGGCCGCCGACAATCTCAAGGCGATGGACCGCTTCATCCCCGCCGAGCAGCGCGGGCAGGGCGTCGCTCTGGCGCAGAGGCTGGAGCGGCCGTCGGCGGGCGGGATGCGGACCAACGTCTTCCCTTCGGCCGCGGTCGCGGGGCCGACGCGGGTGAGACCCGCCAACCCGATCAAGGCGGTGGGGCCGGCGCCCCGCCCGGCAGTGGCCTCGGCGGGCGGGCGTTGGCGGGTCCAGCTCGGCGCCTTCGGGAGCGCCGCCAACGCCCAGCGCGCCTGGGGCGGTCTCAAGGGCAAGGTCGGTGCGCTCGGCGCGCTCCAGCCGCAATATGTCGCCGCCGGCGCGGTGACCCGGCTCCAGGCCGGGCCGCTCGCCGATCGCGGCGCGGCCGACCGGGTCTGCGCGGCGGCCAAGGCGGCCGGAAGCGCCTGCTTCCCGGTCGCGCCTTAACCTTATCTTTGGGCGGCGGCTTTAGCCTACGCTCCTGATCTGAAG
Organism: Sphingomonadales bacterium; assembly: GCA_034668585.1. Lineage (GTDB taxonomy): Bacteria > Pseudomonadota > Alphaproteobacteria > Sphingomonadales > Sphingomonadaceae > Allosphingosinicella. Next base: position 6,731 of record JAXDPB010000003.1, read on the forward strand.
GGGGGCGATGGATGGCGGCGGTCGGAAGGATCGGGAGCGGAAGCCGGATGGCGTCGCGCTGGCGGCGGCGGCGGATGTGCATCCTCGTCGCCGGCGCCCCCGCCCCCGCGGCGCTTCGCACCATTTCGGCGAGCGGCGCCTTCCTCGAGACCAATGCCCGCCCCGGTCTGGGCGATTCGGTCGAGCTTCGGCACCCGGAAGCGGGGACGATCGAAGCGACCGTTCGCTCGCTGGCCCCCGACGGAGTCGAGCTCGGCTTCCCGCTCGGCGAGACCTCGGTCGCCTTCGCCCTCGCCGCCATCGCCGCCGACATGACCCGCCCCTGAAAATCCGGTGTCTGACACCGAATTTCCTGGCGTCCGTAATTCGGTGTCAGACACCGATTTTCCAAGCGACCGTTATTCCTCCCATTCGCTGCTCGCCCAGCCCTGGGCGTAGAGGAGGGCGGTGAGGTCGTTGTGGAGGATGCCGGCGTCGGCGGCCGCGACGGCGGCGGGCTTGGCATGGAAAGCGACGCCGAGGCCCGCTTCCTTCAGCATCGGAACGTCGTTGGCGCCGTCGCCGACGGCCAGGGTCTCGTCCGGGCGCAGGCGGCGCTCCGCGACGGCGTCGAGCAGCGCCATCCGCTTGCCCTCGGCGCCGAGGATCGGCGGCTCGACCTCGCCGCTGAGCTTGCCGCCGTTCGTCCCCAGGCGGTTGGCGACCACCCGGTCGAAGCCGATTTCGGCGCCGACCGGGTCGGCGAAGCGGGTGAAGCCGCCCGAGACGAGGATGGTGAAGGCCCCGTGACGCTTCATCGTCCGGACCAGCCGGCGCGCGCCGGGGGTCGGCCGGACCCGCTCCTGGCGGCACCGGTCGATCGCCGCCTCGTCGAGGCCGGCGAGCAGAGCGACCCGCTCCGTCAGCGCCGTCTCGAACGGGATATCGCCCCGCATCGCCCGCTCGGTCACCGCCGCCACCTCCGCCTTCAATCCGGCATAATCGGCGAGCTCGTCGAGGCATTCGACCGAGATCATCGTCGAATCCATGTCGGCGACGAGCAGCCGGCGGCGGCGCGAGGCCTCGCCCTGGACGACGACGTCGATGCCGGCGAGCACGCCTTCGAGCGCGGCCCGGGCCGGGCCGGGCGCCGCCGAGAAGAGCAGGTCGCACGCTTTGTCCTCCTCGATCCAGCTTCGGCCGTAGGGGGCGATGCCGGCGGCGGCGAGGGCGTCGGCGGCCGCGGAAATATCGCCGCCGGCGAGGCGATCCTTTGCTATCAGGGTGGCGATGAACATGGCTTCCTCTTCGCGGCCGGCGCTGGCGCTTATCGCGGGGCCGACCGCCAGCGGCAAGTCGGCGCTGGCGCTCGCGCTGGCGGAGCGAACGGGCGGAATCGTCATCAACGCCGACAGCGCGCAAGTCTATGCGGATCTGCGCATCGTCTCGGCTCGGCCCTCGCCGGCCGACGAGCGACGGGCGCCGCATCGCCTCTACGGCTATCGCGACGCCGCCTCACCCTGCTCGGCGGCCGAGTGGGCGGGCGACGCCCGGCGAGCGATCGGCGAGGCGGGGGCGGAGGGCCGGCTGCCAATCCTCGCCGGCGGCACCGGACTCTACATCCGAACCCTGCTCGACGGCATCGCGCCGGTGCCGGAGATCGATCCGGCGATCCGCGCGGCGGTGAGGTCGTTCACCGCGGCGCATAATCATGCGGCGCTGGCGCTCGAGGACCCGGCCGCGGCGGCCCGGCTGAGACCGACCGATTCCACCCGCGTCGCTCGAGCGCTGGAGGTGGTGCGATCGACCGGCCGGCCGCTGGCGGAGTGGCAGACGCGGCGGGCCGGCGGCATAACCGGGGCGGTCGATCTGGTCCCGCTGGTGCTTCTGCCGCCGCGCGACTGGCTCTTCGAACGATGCGACCGGCGCTTCGAAAAAATGATGTCGGATGAAGGTATTGAAGAAGTTCATTCGCTTCTTGCGCGAAGCCTGAACCCGATGCTTCCGGCGATGCGGGCGATCGGGGTGCGCGAGATCGCGGCCTTGCTGCGCGGCGAGCTGAGCCGCGACCAGGCGCTGGCGGCGGGGCGGATCGCGACCCGCCAATATGCGAAACGGCAATATACTTGGTTCTCGCGCCAGCCGCCGGCGGCCTGGCCGCGCTTCACCGGGCCGCTCGATTGCGACGGCCTGGCAAATGCCCTAGCCGGTTGCCATGCACGTTTATCGCGATGAGGATGCCGACCTCGCGCTGATCCGGGCGCGGCGGGTCGCCGTCATCGGCTACGGCAATCAGGGGCGCGCTCAGGCGCTCAACCTGCGCGACAGCGGCGTTTCCGTCACGATCGGGCTTCCGGCGGAATCCGGAAGCCGGGCCCGGGCCGCCACGGACGGCTTCGACGTCATGACGGCGGCGCAAGCCTCTGAAAAGTCGGATCTGGTCGTGATGCTCGCCGCCGACGAGCTCCACGGCCGAATCTATTCGCAGGAGGTGGCGCCCGGGCTCGCGGCGGGCGGCGCCCTCCTCTTCGCGCACGGCCTCAGCATCCGCTTCGGCCTGATCGAACCGCGAGCGGACCTCGACGTCGTCCTCGTCGCTCCGAAGGGCCCGGGGACCGCTCTGCGGCGGGAATATGAAGGGGGCGGCGGGCTGATCTCGCTGTTCGCCGTTCACCAGGATTCGAGCGGCGGCGCCGAGGCCGTCGCCCTCTCCTACGCCGCGGCCCTCGGCAGCGGCCGGGTCGGGATCCTTCCGACCAGCTTCGCGGAGGAATGCGAGGCGGACCTGTTCAACGAGCAGGCGGTCTTGTGGGGGGCGATCCCGGAGCTGATCCATGCCGGCTTCGAGACTCTCGTCGACGCCGGCTTCTCGCCGGAAATTGCTTATTTCGAATGCCTTACCGAGGTTAAGCTGATAGCCGATCTCATCTACGAGCGCGGTATCGCCGGGATGCGCGAGGCGATTTCCAACACCGCCGAGTTCGGCGCCCTGAAGGGCGGAACGCGTATCGTCACCGCCGACACCCGCACCGAGATGCGCCGGATCCTGCGCGAAGTGCGAAGCGGCGGCTTCGTTCGCGAGCTGATCGCCGACGCCGAAGCCGGCTATCCCCGCCTCGAGGCGAGCCGCGAGCGGGCGGCGGCCCATCCGATCGAAGCCGTCGCCGAGCGGCTGCGGGCGCTGGCGGCCGGCAAGGGGGCAGGCTGACCGGCGCCGCCTGGACCCGTCATTGCCGCGACAGCGGAATCCAAGCTTTAGGGCGGCGCCAGGCTTCGACTCCGCATGGATTCCCGCTTTCGCGGGAATGACGACGTCGAGCGAGGATTGAACCGGGGCCCGGCTTGGGTCAAATGCAGGCCATGCTCGCCGCCGCCCACCGCCGCTATCTCGACATCCTCGCGTCGGTCTACATCTACAACGAGCATCGCGGCTATACGTGCATCGACCGCGTCCTCGGCGCGGTCCGCTCGCGCCATCCGCAGGCAAGCCGATTCATCGCCGCGGTCGAGAAGCACCGCCGCGACGAGCGCCAGCATTATCTGATGTTCCGCCGCTATTTCGAGGACATGGGGCGGATGCCCTATCTGGTCGACAAGACGTGCGGCCATATCGATCGCCTCATCCGCCTCACCTTCGGCTGCGGCATCGACGACCTCGACACCGACCGGGTCATCGACAGCGCGCCCCTGTTCCACAAATTGTGCCGGGTGATCATGCTCACCGAGATGCGGGGGATGCGGCAGGTCGAGATCCTGCTGGCCTCGCCGCTGATGACCGGCGACAAGAGGCTGGTGAAGATCTTCAAGGTGATCGAACGCGACGAGCCGAGCCACTGGGCGCCCTATCAGCAATGGCTGGAGGACCATGACGGCGGCCGTCCGACTCGCGGCGAGCGGGCCGCCGACGCCCTCGTCCACCGCACCTTGCTGACGGTGAAGCTGCCCGCCCTCTATCTCAACCCGTGGCTGCCGCGCCGGACCGACTGGCAGGATTCGGGCGAGGCGAAGGCGGCTTTGTACTGAGGAATGACTTCCTCCCCGGCCTTTGCGAGCGAAATCGCGGGGAGGAATGAATGATGCCTTCCCCCGATTGACCCTGCTCCCGGCTTGCGCCTAACGCGCGCCATGCCCGAAGCCTCGCGCTCCCGCCCCGCCTGGCTGCCGCCGCCCGACGGCTCGCGCGACCGGCGAATCGAGGACCCGACCAACCTCTGGGTGGTGCACCTCGCCGGACGGATATTGCTGCCGCTCGCGCTCAGGGCCCGGATCCCGGCCAATGCGGTGTCGGTAGCCGGCTTTGCGTGCGGAAGCGGTGCGGCCTTGGCCTATCTCGGCTGGCGCCACCCGGCCCTGGCGACCCTGGCATTCCTGCTCAGCGTCGGCTGGCTGATCTTCGACGGCCTCGACGGAATGGTGGCGCGCGCCACCGGCACGGCCAGCGCGCTGGGGCGCTTCCTCGACGGAGCCTGCGACCACGGAGTCTTCCTTTTGCTCTATCTGGCGCTGGGCGCCTCGATCGACACGCCCGAGGCCTGGATCACCGGAACGATCGCCGGTCTCGTCCACGGCGCCCAGGCCAATCTCTACGAGAGCGAGCGGATGCGCTATCACCGCCGGGTCCGGGGCGATCCCGGCGGCGATCCCCCTCCCCCGTCGCCCAACTGGCTGGTCCGCCTCTATGACGGCCTGGCAGGCTCGCTCGACCGCCTCGCCGCGCCTTTCGACCGAGCCCTCGCACAGGCGGCCGACCGCCGAAGCCTCGCCGCCGCCTATGGCGAGCGGGCCGCGCCGCCGATGAAGCTGATGGCGCTGCTCACCAACAATGTGCGGGTGATCCTGATCTACCTCGCCTGCCTCGCCGCCGACCCGCGGCTGTTCTGGTGGATCGAGCTCGGGCCGCTGACGCTGCTCGCCGCGGCCGGAATCGTCTGGCACCGGCGGATCGAACGCCGCCTCGCGGGCTCGAGCTGACCCGCAACCGGCATCGACTCCCGCTCATATGAGCATCTCGGGGCACAGAATCTTCGCGGTGGCGATGTAGCTCGTCGCTCCGATCAGCAAGGTCCAGAAGGCAAGGCGGATCAGCCAGTACCATTTCAGCTTGCCTTGATAGAAATGTTCCCAGCCTTGCGGATAATCGCGGGCACGAAGCTTTCTTTCGAGCCGCCTGACATATTCCTCCGCGGTCCGGACATAGACCAGACGGGCGAGATATCTGAGCCCGCCGGCCACGGCGAGGAACGGCGGCACAAGATACAGCCAGGGGGGACCTATTTCGGGGTGGGACACCAGCCAGACGTAAACGGCGGCTATCGCTACCGGGACCACGACCTCGGCCCGATAAATATCCTCGCTGGCGCTATCGAGCTTCGCCTGCATCGCCGAATGCTCGCGAACGGCAAAGTCCCGGCCGTCGCTCCCGTTCCTCGGCCCCATTCGACCGGCGCTCGGCGCCCTCCCCTGAAGAGTGTCCGGCCGGCTTCTCACTTCCGTCCGAACAATTTCTCGATGTCGCCATGGGCGAGCTTCACCCAGGTCGGGCGGCCGTGGTTGCACTGGCCCGAATGGGGAGTGACCTCCATCTCGCGAAGCAAGGCGTTCATCTCGGCGACCGAGAGGATGCGGCCGGCGCGGACCGAGCCGTGGCAGGCCATGGTGGCGGCGACATGATCGAGCTTTTCCCTGAGCGCGAGAGCGTCGTCGAAGGCGGCGAGCTCGTCGGCGAGGTCGGTGACGAGGCCCTTGACGTCGCCATTGCCGAGGATGGCGGGCGTGGCCCGGACGAGGATCGCTCGGGCTCCGAAGCGCTCGAGCTCGAGTCCCATCTCGGTCAGCTCGGCGGCGCGCGCCTCCAGCCGGTCGCAGGCCGGCTCGTCCAATTCGACCACCTCGGGGAGAAGCAGGGCCTGGCGGGCGACTCCGCCATTGGCCATCGCCTTCCTCATCCGCTCGAGCACCAGCCGCTCATGGGCGGCGTGCTGGTCGACGAGGATCAGGCCGTCCTCGGCCTCGGCGACGATATAGGTGGCGGCGACCTGGCCTCGGGCGACTCCGAGCGGGAAGCTGTGCGCCTCCGGCGGCGGAGCGAAGGCCGATTCGCCGCGGGCGGCGGGGGCGAAGTCGTAGAAAGCGTGCGGCTCGGCCACTCTCCCCGTCGCCCCATCGGTCACCCCAGCCGCTCTTTCCGTCACCCCAGCGAAGGCTGGGGTCCATAGGCCGGAGGGACCCCAGCCTTCGCTGGGGTGACGGGGCGGGTTCTGCCAGGGCACGTCGGCCGCCGCCCGCTGAACGCTTCTGAACCCCGCCGAATCGAGAGCGTGCCTGAGGCCGCCGACGATCAGCCCGCGAATTCCGGCCGGGTCGCGGAAACGGACCTCGGTCTTGGCGGGGTGGACGTTGACGTCGACCTCGTCGCCGGGAAGGTCGATGAACAGAGCGACGACCGGATGGCGGTCGCGGGCGAGCAGATCCTGATAGGCGGCCCGGACGGCGCCGATCAGGAGGCGGTCTTTGACGGGGCGGCCGTTGACGAACAGATATTGGTGGTCGGAGACGCCCCGGTTGAAGGTCGGCAGGCCGGCGACTCCGCCGAGGCGCGCCGGGCCGCGGTCATAGTCGATGGCGACGCTGTTCTCATGGAGGGCGCGGTCGGTCAGAGCCGCGACGCGGCCGGGCCGGTCCTCGCCCGGCTGAACGGCGAGGGTGCGGCGGCCGTCATGCTCGAGGGTGAAGCCGATGTCCGGCCGGGCCATTGCGAGCCTCTTCACGACGTCGAGGCAGGCGGCATATTCGGACCGCCCGGAGCGAAGGAACTTGCGGCGGGCGGGGACCCGGGCGAACAGATTCTCGACCCGGATGCGGGTGCCGGGAGGCAAAGCGGCCGGGCCCTCCCCTTCGAGCCGGCCATTGTCGACGATTCGCGACCAGCCGTCCTGTCCGCGCACCCGGCTCTCGACGGCGAGACGGGCGACGCTGGCGATGGAAGGCAAGGCCTCGCCCCGGAAGCCGAGGGTGGTGACGGCCTCGATCTCGTCGCCGGGCAGCTTGGAGGTGGCGTGGCGCTCGAGCGCGAGCGCCATGTCGGCGGGGCTCATGCCGCAACCGTCGTCGGCGACCTCGACCCGCTCCGTGCCCCCGCCGGCCAGCGAGATCGAGATCCGCGTCGCGCCGGCGTCGATCGCGTTTTCGACGAGTTCCTTCAACGCGCTGGCCGGTCTTTCCACCACTTCACCGGCGGCGATGCGGTTGACCAGATGCTCGGGCAGGCGGCGTATTGACATCGATCCATGCCCTAGACCAAGCCGGGTCGTCCCGCGAGGCTTGTTAACTCATTTGTGGAACAAGGCGAGGGGCCATCCTATAGAGAAGGGCGACGAGCCCGGCACCACGCCGCGGCCCGGTTTCAGAGAAGCGGGATCCACCTCGATGTCATTCATGCGTTTCTTCAAGTTCCCCTCCCACGACATGGCGATCGACCTCGGCACCGCCAACACCGTCGTCTACGTGCGGGGCCGAGGCGTGGTGCTGAATGAGCCCTCGGTGGTCGCCATCGAAACCATCAACGGGGTCAAGCGCGTGAAGGCCGTCGGCGACGACGCCAAGATGATGATGGGCAAGACGCCCGACCAGATCGAGGCGATCCGGCCGCTGAGGGACGGAGTCATCGCCGACATCGACGTCGCCGAGCAGATGATCAAGCATTTCATCCAGAAGGTCCACGGCAAGCGCCGCTTCCCGCGCTGGCCGGAGATCGTGATCTGCGTTCCTTCGGGCTCGACCTCGGTCGAGCGGCGCGCGATCCGCGACGCCGCCTCCAATGCCGGCGCCAGCCAGGTGTGGCTGATCGAGGAGCCGATGGCCGCGGCGATCGGCGCCGACATGCCGGTGACCGAGCCGATCGGCTCGATGGTCGTCGACATCGGCGGCGGCACCACCGAGGTGGCCGTCCTCTCGCTTCGCGGCCTCGCCTACACGACCTCGGTCCGGGTCGGCGGCGACAAGATGGACGAGGCGATCTCCTCCTACGTCCGCCGCAACCACAATTTGCTGATCGGCGAGGCGACCGCCGAGCGGATCAAGAAGCAGGTCGGAATCGCCAAGCCGCCGACCGACGGCGACGGCCTTTCGGTGCACATCAAGGGCCGCGACCTCGTCAACGGAGTCCCCAAGGAGATCACGATCAACCAGCGGCAGATCGCCGAGGCGCTCAGCGAGCCGGTCGGGACGATCGTCGAGGGCGTCCGGATCGCGCTCGAGAATACCGCGCCGGAGCTCGCCGCCGACATCGTCGACCAGGGCATCGTCCTGACCGGCGGCGGCGCCCTGCTGCAGGGACTGGACGAGGTGCTGCGCGACGAGACGGGGCTTCCGGTGACGGTCGCCGACGATCCGCTCACCTGCGTCGCCATCGGCACCGGCCGGGCGCTCGAGGAGGAAATCTTCCGCGGCGTTCTGCTGACCGCCTGAGCGGGGACCCCGGGGAGGTCGCTCGATGTCCATGCCTTCCCCGTCATGCCAGCGAAAGCTGGCCTCCACTCGGCCGTCGAGTCTCGCTGGAAGCCCGGCATGGACCCCAGCTTTCGCTGGGGTGACGGCTTACTGATATGGCGAAGCCGTCGACCCGACGCCCCGGCTTCTCCCGCCGGGCGCAATACGGGCTCTTCCTGAGCTATGTGCTGGCCGTCGGCGGGGTGCTGTTCGCGGGGCTGCTGCTCGTCATCGCCATCGTCGACCCGACCGGCTTCAACGCGCTCAAGGGGGCGGCGCTCGACGTCACCAGCCCGGTCACCTCGGCCGGCCGGAGCGTCACCCGCTTCTTCGGCGGACTCAAAGACTCGATCGGCAATTACGTCCAGGCGGGCAGCCAGAATGCCGAGCTCAAGCGGCGGCTGCAGGCCTCGCGCCGCAAGCTGATCGAGGCGCAGGCGATCGGGCTCGAGAACAAAAGGCTGAAGGACCTGCTCAAGCTGACCGGCGCGACCGACGATCCGGTCGCGGTGACCCGGATCGTCGGCTCGTCCTTCGCCTCGGTCCGTCGCCTCGCCACGCTCTCCGCCGGCGCTTCCGCCGGAGTCCGGCCCGGGCAGCCGGTACGCTCTGCCGACGGCCTGGTCGGCCGGGTGATCGAGACCGGGCGGTGGGCAAGCCGGGTCCTCCTCGTCGGCGACGGCGCCAGCAACGTCCCCGTCCGCCTCGTCCGCGACGGCACTCCGGCCATCGCCAGCGGCCATGGCGACGGAACCATCGACCTGAAGACCCTGGAGGTGGGCCGCAATCCGTTCCGGCGCGGCGACGTGCTCGTCACCTCGGGGGTCGGCGGAGTCTATCCCCCCGATATCCCGGTCGCGGTGGTGGTGCGGATCGAGGGCGACCGAACGGTGGCGAGGCCGCTGGCCGACCCCTCGTCGGTCGAATATGCCGTGGTTCTCAACGTCTATCAGCCGCTCGCCGACCTGCCGCTTTCCGAGGCGACCGAGAATGCGCTGCGGGGAGCCGGGCAATGAGCCGAATCGCCGGGTCGAGCCGCGACGTCGCCCTGCTCGGCTTGCGTCGCCAGTGGGTGCCGATCCTGAGCACGCTCGCCGCGTCCCTGCTCAACCTCTCGCCCTATGTCGCGACCTGGCCGATCGTCCCCGACTTCGCTTATATCGTGCTGCTCGCCTGGCGGCTGTTGAGGCCCGAAATGTGGCAGGCGCACGTCGCGCTTCCGCTCGGCTTCTTCAACGACCTCGTCGCCGGGCTGCCGGTGGGACAGTCGATGGCCTTGTGGACCCTGACCTTCCTCATCCTCGACATCGTCGACAGCCGGGTCGGCTGGCGCGATTACTGGATGGACTGGTTCTTCGCCGCCGCCGCCATGCTCTTCTACACCGCCGGCGGCTGGTACGTGGCCGGCGAGATGGGGAGCGCCCTGCCCTTCGTGGTGCTGCTTCCGCAGCTCATCCTCTCCATCTTCGCCTACCCGCTGGTGGCGCGGTTCGTCGTCGCCCTCGATCGCTGGCGGCTGTCGCGATGAGGAAGCGCAGCCGCCCCGTCATCACGGAGAGCAGCCAGGTCTTCACCTTCACCCGGCGGGCGCTCGTCCTCGGCGGCGCCCAGGGGCTGATGGCGACCGCTTTGGGCGCCCGGATGGCCTGGCTGTCGATCGCCGAGAACGAGCATTACAAGCTGCTTTCGGAAAGCAACCGGGTGCAGATGCGGCTGATGCCGCCGCGGCGGGGCTGGATCGTCGACCGCCACGGCCAGCCGATCGCGATCAACCGAAGCGATTTTAGAGTCGATCTCATCCCCGACCGGCTGAAGGAGCCGGAGCGGATCATCGCCGAGCTGACCCGCCTGCTCGACCTGCCGCCTGACGAGGTCGAGCGAATCCGCGAGGAGCTCGGCCGGGCGGCAGGCTACCAGCCGGTGCCGGTCGCCGAGAACCTGCCGTTCGAGAAATATGCCGCGGTGACGGTGCGCCTGCCGGAGCTGCCCGGAGTGTCGCCTCTGCGCTCCTTCTCGCGTTACTATCCGGAGGGCGCGGCGGTCGCTCATTTGACCGGCTATGTCGGCACTCCGAGCCGCGAGGATTACCAGGCCGAGGGCAAGAACCCGCTGCTCATCACGCCGGGATTCAAGGTCGGCAAGGACGAGCTCGAGAAGACGATGGAGCAGAGGCTGCGCGGCCGTCCCGGCGCCCAGCGAATCGAGGTGACCGCTCACGGCCGGCTGGTCCGCAACCTCTCCACCGTGTCCGATACGAGCGGGGCGCCGCTCCAGCTCACCCTCGACATCGGCCTTCACAGCTATGCGGCGCGGCGCCTCGGCGACAATAGCGGAGCGGTCGTCGTGCTCGACTGCCAGACCGGCGAGATTCTCGCCATGCCGTCCATGCCGGCCTACGATCCCAACGCCTTCTCGGACGGGATCAGCCACAAGGACTGGGACATGATGGCGGAGGACGAGCGCCATCCGATGATCAACAAGGTGTTCCAGGGCCTCTACCCGTCGGGATCGACGATCAAGCCGCTCATGTCGCTTGCCTTCCTCGAGGCGGGGATCGACCCGAACAAGCATGTGACCTGCACCGGCGGCTACCGGGTCGGGAACCACATCTTCCACTGCGACACCGTCCACGGCTCGGTCGACATGCACGCGGCGGTGGAGCGCAGCTGCGACATCTACTTCTACCATACCAGCCTTCAGGCCGGCGCCGACGTCATCGCCTCGATGGCGCGGCGGCTCGGTCTCGGCCAGAAATTCGACCTGCCGGTGCCGACCCAGCGCTACGGCACCGTCCCCGATCCCGAATGGATGGAGCGCAAATACAAGCGCAAATGGCAGGCCTACGACACGATCAACATGTCGATCGGCCAGGGCAACGTCCTCGTCAATCCGCTCCAGCTGGCGGTGATGGCGGGCCGGATCGCGAGCGGGAAGCTGATCCAGCCGCGAATCGTCCGCGAGAAGACCATCCCCGCTCCGCCTCCGCTTCCGGTCACCGCCGAGCATCTCGCCTTCGTCCGCGACGCGATGACCGCGGTCGTCAACGGCCACGGCACGGCGACCGGCGCCAAGCTTCCGGTCGAAGGCGTGCTGCTGGCGGGCAAGACCGGAACGGCGCAGGTGCGGCGGATCACGATGGGCGAGCGTGCCGGCGGCGTCCGCTCCAACGAGAGCCTCGCCTGGCGGATGCGCGACCACAGCCTGTTCATCGGCTTCGCTCCGGCCGATAAGCCGCGCTACGCCTGCGCCGTCATCGTCGAGCATGGCGGCTGGGGCGCCACGGTGGCGGCGCCGATGTGCCGCGACACCCTCACCTATCTGTTCGACAAGCCCAAGGCGATGGCGGCGCTGACCGCGCTCGAGGAGCAATGGGGCGGCAGCATCGCCGAGCGAATGCAGCGCCGGGCGGACGCCTGGCGCCCCTCCAGGCCGCCCGAGAAGCCCGAAGAGACTCCCAAAGCGGCGGCCCTCACCCAGAATCCGCGCAAGCCTCCGACCCGGACATGAGATCCGTTTCGCTGATCCCGGCGCCGATCGCGGAATTGCCGTGGCGGATGCTTTTGCTGGTCATGTTCATCACCGGCTTCGGCCTGCTCGTCCTCTATTCGGCCGCCGGCGCCCATTTGATGCCTTGGGCGCTGCCGCAGGGCGTTCGCTTCGCCGTCTTCATGGGCATGGCGATCGCCATATCGCGGGTTCGGCCGCAGACGATGAAGGAGATCGCCTTTCCCGCTTACGGGGCGGTGATGCTTCTCCTCATCCTGGTCGAGGCCTTGGGCTTCGTCGGCAAGGGCGCCCAGCGCTGGCTCAACCTGGGCTTCATCAACCTGCAGCCGTCCGAGCTGATGAAACCGGTGATCATCCTCGCCGTCGCTCGCTTCTACGACCTGCTGCCGGCCAGCGAGACTCGGCGCTGGAACGGCATCTGGCCCGCCGCCGGGCTGATCGGAGTGCCCGCCGCTCTGATCCTGATCCAGCCCGATCTGGGGACGGCGGTGATGGTGACGACGGGAGGCCTCACCGTCATGTTCCTCGCCGGACTGCCGCTCAGGATCTTCCTCGGCGGAGCGGCGCTGCTCGCGGTGGCGGGGCCGATCGCGTTCAGCTTCCTCCACGATTACCAGCGCAACCGGGTTCTGATCTTCCTCGATCCGGAATCGGACCCGCTCGGCGCCGGCTACCATATCAGCCAGTCCAAGATCGCGATCGGAAGCGGCGGAGTGTTCGGGAAAGGGTTCCTGAACGGCACCCAGAGCCACCTCGATTACCTCCCCGAAGGCCATACCGATTTCATCTTCGCGACCATGGCCGAGGAATGGGGTCTGATCGGCGGGATCCTGCTCATCGCCGCTTATGCCTTCGTCATCAAATGGGGAGTCGGAGTCGCTCTCGAGGCCAAGGACCGCTTCCAGCGGCTGGCGGCGGCCGGGCTCACCACTACCATCTTCCTCTACGTCGCGATCAACCTGATGATGGTGATGGGACTCGCCCCCGTCGTCGGAATCCCCCTCCCCCTCTTCTCCTACGGCGGCTCGGCGATGCTGACGGTGATGCTCTGCCTCGGCGCCTTGATGTCGATCGAGCGGGCCAGCCGCACCGACCGCCGCCGTTAATCGGTGTCAGACACCGAATTCGGGACAGGCACGGAATTCCTGGTGGCGACTGCCTGAACCCTCCTCCGTGGTAAGTCGTGCCTGTCCCTGACTTGGCGAGGGGCCACCCAGGGATGGCGATCGCCGGTCGCCACCGTGGCGATGCGGGGCGTCTTTCCAAGCGTGATCGCCAGCCCGCCGGTGCGGGCAAGGAAGGCCGAGTCCGCCTTGAGCCAGCGCGGGCGGCAGGGCGCCGGCAGACGGCGGTCGGAGACGACGATGTCGGCCTCGGCGCAGGCGCGTTCGAGCTCGTCGATCGGCACCAGGCGGCCGCTGCGGCTGGCGAGCAGGCGCCGGCCGCGCAGCTCCGCGGCGCAGAAATCCGCGCTGCAGGCGGCGGTGGGAAGCCGTTCCAGCTCGCCGAGCTCCGCCTCCGTGCCCGCGCTTTCGGCGAGGAGGTCGCGGACATAGTCGCCGGCGCGGCCGCGAAGCAGGGCCAGCTCGCCCGACGCCGTCCTCAGCACGAGGTGGCGGCCGTCCCCGGTGACCAGCAAATCGGGCGCCGGCGCGGAGAGCGCCGCGACGGCGCCGGCGGCGACCGGAATCAGCCCCCAGCGGCGCCAAGGCGTCCGCCACAGAGCGAGCCAGAGGCCGCCGGCCAGCATCAGGCCGAAGGCCGCGGTGGACATTGTCGGCAGCCTCGCCACGGCCCCCGGCGCCGCCGCGACGGCATGGGCGAGGCGGAGGAGCAGGTCGAGCGCGGCGCCGGCCAGCGACCAGAAGGGTGCGCCGAGGCCGGCGAGATCGGCGAGCAAAGCGAGCGCCTCGAGCGGCATGATGACGAACGTCGTGAGCGGGATCGCCACGATATTGGCCAGCGCGCCATAGAGGCCCGCCTGGTGGAAGTGCCAAAGAGCGATGGGGATGAGGGCGAGCTCGACGGCGAGGCCGGTGAGGATGAGGCCGGTGAGGAGCCGGCCCAGCTTCATCGGCCAGAGCTCCTCGCGCCGCGCCAGCAGCGCCCGAAGCCGGGGATGCTCGTGCAGGGCGACGATGGCGGTGATCGCCGCGAAGCTCATCTGGAAGCTCGCCCCCGGAAGCGATTCGGGCCACAGCAGGAGGACGATGAGCGCTCCCACCGCGACCAGCCGCAAGGTCAGCGCCTCCCGCCCCAGCGCGATTCCGGCAAGGACCAGCAGGGCGGCGATGCACGAGCGGATCGTCGGAACTTCGGCGCCGGTCAGCAAGGTGTAGGCGACGCCCGCGAGGGCGCCGGCGCCCGCCGCGACCAGCACCAGCCGGAAGCGCAAGGCCAGCTTCGGGCTCAAGGCGAGCAGCTTCAGCGTGAGAAGCATCACCGCGCCGACCAGGGCGGTGAGATGGAGGCCGCTGACCGACAGCAGGTGGGCGAGGCCGGAGCGGCGCATCGCCTCGGCATCCTCCTCCGGGATTCCGCCCTGGTCGCCGGTGGCGAGCGCGGCGGCGATTCCGCCCGCGCCGGCGGGCAATCGGGTTCGGATATGATCGGCGAGGCGCTGGCGCGCGTCGGCGAGGCGGGTGCGCCAGCTCCCCTCGCGGGCGGGGGCGACCATCCGCACGACGGTGACCCGGCCGGTGCCGCCGATCCGCTGGAACCAGGCGGCGCGGGCGAAATCGTAGGCGCCGGGCACGGCCGCCGGGGCGGGCGGCATCAGATAGCCGCGCAGCCGCACCGTCGCGCCCGCCGCGAGCGTCGCCGGCGCCCTCGCCGAATCGACATTCACTCTCAGGCGCGGCGGTAAGGTGGAGTCGGCGAGCGGCCTTAACACCAGCCGCACCGCCTCGCGCGCGGGCAGCCGCTGGAGGCTCTCGATCGCGGCGTCGAACTCGGCGGCGCGCGGCTTCGTCAGCACCGGCGCCGCGACCCGCTCCGCCTTCCACCAGATATTGGCGCAACCGAGGATGGCGGCGAGACAGAAGAGCGAGACGGCGCGGCCCCATCGCGTGCCGGGGCCGAGCGCCCGCGGCGCGAGGACCAAAGCGGCCGCGAGGAGCAGGAAGGCCGTCCAGGCGCGTTCGTCGGGCAGTGCGAACCAGGCGGCGGTGCCGAGGCCGAGGCCGACCGGCAGCCAGAGCGGCAGCTGGTCCCGCTCGGCGTCGGCGAGCGCCTCGAGTCGGGCGGAGAGCCTCGTCATCCCGGCGAAAGCCGGGACCTCGGCGAAAATGGACGCCGAGACTTTCACCCGCCGAGGTCCCGGCTTTCGCCGGGATGACGGGATATGCTAGGGGCGCATCCGTCACTGGCCGTCATGGCCCCGCATCCTTGGAGAAAAGGCGCTTGAGCGCAACCGCCCAGCCTGAGGTCGTCACCCGCTTTGCGCCCTCGCCGACCGGATTCCTTCACATCGGCAACGCCCGTACCGGCCTGTTCAGCTGGCTCTACGCGCGCCATCACGGCGGCCGCGCCTTGCTGCGCATCGAGGATACCGATGCGGCCCGCTCCACCCAGGAAGCGATCGACGTCATCCTCGACGGCCTCAGGTGGCTCGGCGTCGACTGGGACGGCCACGAATATTACCAGTCGCAATTTCATGCCCGCCACGCCGAGGTCGCCCACGAGCTGGTCGCCCACGGCCATGCCTATCGCTGCTTCATGAGCGCCGAGGAGCTCGCCGCCGGGCGGGAAAAAGCCCAGGCCGAGCGCCGCCCCTACCGGGTCGAGAGTCCCTGGCGCGACGGCGCTCCGGCCCGCGAGGGCCCTTTCGTCGTCCGCCTCAAGGCCCCGCGCGAGGGCGAGACTGTCATCGACGACCTCGTCCAGGGCCGGGTCACGGTCCAGAATGCCGAGTTGGACGACATGGTCCTGCTCCGCTCCGACGGGACCCCGACCTACATGCTCGCCGTGGTGGTCGACGACCACGACATGGGCGTCACCCACGTCATCCGCGGCGACGACCATCTCAACAATGCCTTCCGCCAGCTCGCCATCGTCAAGGCGATGGGCTGGCCGGAGCCCGTCTACGCCCATGTCCCGCTGATCCACGGCTTCGACGGCGCCAAGCTCTCCAAGCGCCACGGCGCGCTCGGAGTCGACGCCTATCGCGACGAGCTCGGAATCCTGCCCGAGGCCCTGTTCAATTATCTGCTTCGGCTCGGCTGGGGCCATGGCGACGACGAGGTGATCTCGAAGGCGCAGGCGATCGAATGGTTCGACCTCGCCCAGGTCGGCAAGTCGCCCTCGCGCTTCGACATCAAGAAGCTCGAGAATCTGAACGGTCACTATATCCGCGAGGCGGATGACGGGCGCCTCGCCGGCCTGATCGCGCCGCGGACCGGCAAGCTGATCGGCCGCGACCTCGCCACGGCCGAGATCGAGCTCCTCGTCCGGGCCATGCCCGAGCTCAAGCCCCGCGCGAAGAACCTCAACGAACTCGCTGAGAATTCTACCTTCCTGTTCCGGACCCGCCCGCTCGATTTCGACGAAAAGGCGACCCAGCTGCTCGCCGGCGACTCCCCCCGCCTGCTCGCCCGGGCATGGAGTGCACTCTATGCGCTTGACGAATGGTCGGCGCTCGCCACAGAGGCGGCGGTGCGCAGCACGGCGGAAGCGGCGGGCGTCAAGCTTGGACAGGTGGCGCAGCCGCTGCGGGCGGCGCTCACCGGACGGGCCACCTCGCCCGGCATATTCGATGTTCTGGTCCTGCTTGGGCGCGACGAAAGCCTCGCCCGGATCGCGGACCGGATGGACGGAGCAGAATAAGATGGCGGACGGACAGGCCACTCTCACTTTCGGCGCCGAAAACGGGGAGGGCAATTCTCACGCCTTCCCGGTCCGCCAGGGCTCGGTCGGCCCCGACGTCATCGACATCCGCAAGCTTTACGCGGAAACGGGCGCCTTCACCTACGATCCCGGCTTCACCTCGACCGCCGCCTGCGAGAGCGCGATCACCTATATCGACGGCGACGAAGGCATCCTCCTCCACCGCGGCTATCCGATCGACCAGCTCGCCGAGCATTCGACCTTCATGGAGGTCTGCTATTTGCTCCTCAACGGCGAGCTTCCGAAGAAGGACGAGCTGGAGAGCTTCACCTACACCATCTCGCGCCACACCATGCTCCACGAGCAGCTCTCGACCTTCTACCGCGGCTTCCGGCGCGACGCCCATCCGATGGCGGTGATGTGCGGCGTGGTCGGGGCGCTCAGCGCTTTCTACCACGATTCGACCGACATCACCGATCCCAAGCAGCGCATGATCGCCAGCCACCGGCTGATCGCCAAGATGCCGACGATCGCGGCGATGGCCTACAAATACACGCTCGGCCAGCCGTTCATGTACCCGCAGAACAGCCTCACCTACACCGGCAACTTCCTGAGGATGACCTTCGGGGTCCCGGCCGAGCCCTATGAGGTCAACCCGATCGTCGAGCGGGCGATGCGGCGCATCTTCATCCTCCACGCCGATCACGAGCAGAACGCCTCGACTTCGACCGTGCGGCTCGCCGGCTCGTCGGGCGCCAACCCGTTCGCCTGCATCGCCGCCGGAATCGCCTGCCTGTGGGGCCCGGCCCATGGCGGCGCCAACGAGGCGGCCTTGAACATGCTCCACGAGATCGGCGATCCTAAGCGAATCCCCGAGTTCATCGCCCGCGCCAAGGACAAGGACGACCCGTTCCGGCTGATGGGCTTCGGCCACCGCGTCTACAAGAATTACGACCCGCGAGCGAAGGTGATGCAGGCGACGGCACAGGAGGTGCTCAAGGAGCTGGGAGTCACCGACCCGGTCTTCGACGTCGCCCGCGAGCTCGAGCAGATCGCCCTCAACGACGATTATTTCATCGAGAAGAAGCTTTACCCCAACGTCGACTTCTATTCGGGCGTCGTCCTCTCGGCGATCGGCTTCCCGACCTCGATGTTCACCGCGTTGTTCGCCCTCGCCCGGACGGTCGGCTGGGTCGCCCAGTGGAACGAGATGATCTCCGACCCCGAGCAGAAGATCGGCCGCCCGAGGCAGCTCTACACAGGCCCGGTCCAGAGGGACTACGTGCCGGTGGACCGGCGCTGAACCCGCCGCGCCAGCGCGGGCCGGGGCCAGGGAGACAATAGCTCGAAGCTTCTCGCTCTCCGCGGCCGCAGCGTTCGCCGGGGTGTCGATCTCACCCCAGCTTGGCTTTCAGCTCCCTGAGCAGTTCGAGCGACGCGCAGACGTCGTCGAACATCAGCTTCACCCTCTCCTCTCCCGGTCGCGAGCGGAGCATGTTGCCCGGCTCGAAGCGGTCCTTGCCGGTCGCGGCGACCAGCGCCTCCTCGGGGCCGGCATAGACGAAGACTCGCCCGTTCTTCCTCAATTCGAGCAGTCGGGCGCGAAAGGCGGTGTCGAACAATAATTCGCGCGCCTCCATCGGGTGAGTCGAATAGACTTCGAACTTTTTCTCGAACGCCTCGTCGCCCTCGATCCGCACGCGTTCCATGTCGCGCGCGGGCTTCCAGAAGTTGAGCAGCTTGCGGTCGGGCACGATCACGCTATGCCCCCGGGCACCCGGCCGCCGCTGGACCGCGTAAACCTGGCCCGAAAAGACGGTGTGGGTGTTCTTGCCCGAGCGACGCTGCAGGCACGCCTCGTAGACGGCGAGGCCGCGGCCTTCCTCGTCGGTGCCGTTGAACAGGTCGGTGAAGGCCTCGCTCGAGAAGCCGCTGCCGAAGAGCAAGGCGCAGGCCGAGCCGAAGGCCGGCGGCGCAAAGCCGCTGGGGAAATATTCGAGGCCGGCCTTGCGGGCGACCTCCTCCAGCACGGGATGCTTCAACCCCTCCTTGGCGGCCATGAGGGGACCGATCGCGGCGACGATCCCCGCCACCAGGATGACAAGAGCGGCGATGACGCCCGTCGCCTCCCAGCCCGCGCCGAACAGAGCCGCTCCGGCCGCGGCCGCGAGCGCGAGGCCGCCGAGGCCGCGGAGCCAGAATTGGCGCACCGCCACCCGGCGCTCGCCCTCGAGCGCTCCGATCCGCTCGCGCACCGTGCCCGCGGCGCACAAGGTCTGGAAATCCGAGGTCGTCAGCTGAATCATCGATCCCCCCATGGCTTCGCCGGGAGATTGGCGCGCCGGCGCGGAGGCCGCAACAATTGAAACACAGTCGAGCTTCCCTCGGCATCAACCGGCAACCCGGTGGCACTAGCCGGTCTTCCCGTCATCGAGTTGATCGGGAGTATTCGAGATGTTGACGATCATCGCCGCCGCGCTGGCGGCGGCCGCGCCGGCGCCGGGCGAGCCGACCCTGGCCGAGGTCCGTGCCCTCACCACCCGTTTCCAG
The DNA here is from genome assembly GCA_034668585.1 of Sphingomonadales bacterium. Taxonomy (GTDB): domain Bacteria; phylum Pseudomonadota; class Alphaproteobacteria; order Sphingomonadales; family Sphingomonadaceae; genus Allosphingosinicella. The sequence continues at coordinate 26,078 of JAXDPB010000003.1, forward strand.
AAAGTCGAGGTCGCGCTCGCCGAAGGCTATGTCCGGGATCCGACCGATATGTGCGACACCGCCGCCATGATGGGCCGGCCCAAGGCGCTCGGCGGGATGGGGATTCATTTCTTCCGGCCGGACCTGCTCGGAATTGCCGCGCCGCCCAACCCGCGGGTCGACGGCAACGGCATCCACACCGACTTCCGCAAGCCCTCGATCCTGATCTACGAGCCTCGCGCCGACGGCTCGCTGGAGCTGATCGCGGTCGAGAATCTGGTCTTCGAGAAAGCCTGGAAGGCCGCCGGCAAGACCGGCCGGCCGACCTTCCACGGAGTCGAATATGACCATATGGTCGACGACCCGGCGACGACGGTCGACGAGGCTCACAATTTCGAGCCCCATTACGACCGGCACGTGTGGCTCTACCGGCCCAACGCCAACGGCATGTTCGCGCAGTACAATCCGACGGTGACGTGCCAATTTCACAAGCCGATGAGGGTCGCTGGAGATGCCGGGACGGAGCACGCCGGGCATTGATCGTCACCCCGGCGAAGGCCGGGGTCCATTGTGAGTCGGCATGGATGCCAGCCTTCGCTGGCATGACGGGTCGCGGCTACTCCCGCCGCAGCGGCAGGGTGAAGGTGAAGCGCGCGCCCTGCCCCGGAGCGCTGTCCACGGCGACGTCTCCGCCCATCGCCCGGGCCAGGCGGCGGGCGATGTAGAGGCCGAGGCCGGTGCCGCCCGCCTCGGTCGGATCGACCCGCTCGAACTTCTCGAAGATTCGGGCCTGGTCGTCGGCTGAAATGCCCTTGCCCTGATCGGCGATGATGAGCGCGGCGAGATCCCCCTCGCGGTCGCTGCGGATCCACACCTGGCCGCCCTCGGGCGAATAGCGGATCGCGTTGGTGAGCAGGTTGACGACGATCTGAAGCGCGCGGCGGAAGTCGCCGGCCGCGGGCAGGCTCTCGCCCGCGGCGGGAGCGTCGATCCGCACCTGCCGCTCGCCCGCCCGCACCGCGAGCAGGCCGGCGGCCCGGCGGGCGACGTCGGCGAGGTCGATCTCCTCGCCTTCGGGACGGAAATCGGGCCGCTCGATCGACTGCAGGTCGACGAGGTCGTCGACGAGGGCCAGAAGATGCCGCCCGGCGGTGGCGATGTCGCCGGCATAGCCGGCATAATCGGTTCGGATCGGCCCCTCGCTTTGGGCGCCGATCGTCTCGGCGCTGGCGATGATCTGGGCGAGCGGCGCCCTCAGCGCCTTGTCGAGCCGCTCGCCGAAGGCGCCGGGCTCGGGGGGAACGTCGGTCGGGACGGCGATGATGACGGGTCCGACGGACAAGGCGGCGGCCGAGCCGCGGAAGCCCGCGAAGCGGCCGGCGCCGTCGATCAGGGGGATGCCGGCGAGACGGTAGCCGCCGCCGCGGCCGCCGCGCAGCTCGGCGAGCTGGCCGTCGAAACGGCGCTGCTCGGCCAGCGCGGTGAGCAGCGGCAATTCGCCATCCTCTCCCTCGACCAGCCGGAACAAGGCGACGAGCCGCTGGCCGACCAGCTGGGCCGGGGTCCGGCCCGAAGCGGCGGCGGCGGCCGGGGAGACCGTGGTAAGGCGAAGCGCCGAGTCGGTCTCCCACATCCAGTCGGCGCCGGCGCGCAGGAAATCGGCCTGCCGCTCTGCGTCCGGCGCGGGCGCGGGGGCTCGGGCCGGCCGTGCCGTCCAGCCGGTGATCGCGAGCTCGACTCCATTGTCCCTCGGCTCGGCGCGGACCCACAGATCGAGATCCGCTTCGCCTTCGGCGGCGACGGCGGCTCGGGAGATGACGATGCCGAGGCGGCGGGCGAGGCGGGCGAGCGAGGCGATCTGAGGCACCGCCAGCGGCCCGACTTCCTCGCCGCCGGCGGCGCGGTGAAGCGCCATCAGCCTCGGCTCGGCTTCGACCAGCCGCCCCTCGGCGTCGAGCCGGCCTCGCACGGCGTCCTCGGCGCTCACGAGGCCAGCCTCGCGACCGCGGCCCGATAGGCCGGATCGAGGTTCCAGAGGACGATTTGGCGGCGGGATTCCGGAAGGTCGAGCGTGTCGTAAAGGTCGAGCTGGCCTGCCACCGCTTCCTCGCGGCCGGCGAGGTGGAGCAGGATCGACGCCGCCGAGTCGCGTCCGACCTTGGCGGCGCGAAGCACGATCGCCGCGCCCCGGCCGGAGGCCTCGGGAAGAAGCTCCCACAGCGCCTGCGGGTCGAGGCCCGTGCGCAACGACAGCCCCGCCAGCAAGAGCGGCAGCGCCCCTTCGCCCGCCGCGCGGACGAGCAGGGCATCGTCCAGCCGGCCCTGCTGATCGAGGCGAAGCGCCAGACGCCGCGCCAGCGAATCGGCGCCGGCCCCTTCGTCGTACCGCCCCAGCCAGGCCGCCGCGGCCGCCGTGACGGCGTCGTCGGCGTCGGCGGCAGGGACTCCGTGGCGCGCGATCAGGTAGGTGCGCAGGCCCGCCGCAATCGTCCAGGTAAGCCCATGCGCCACCTCGGCGGGAAGGTCGCCGCTCGCCAGCAGCGGCTCGTGAAACGGGTCGAGGCGGCGGCTGTCGGCGATCAGAAGCGACAAGGCGGCGGCCGCGATCCCCTCGTCGCGGTCGCCGGCAAGCTCGGTGAGCAATCCCCGTTCGGACGCGGCGCGGACGAGGCGATGCTCCTCGGCCCGGCGCAGGAGCAAGGCGAACAGGCCCGGATCGGCGAGCGCCCCGCCGCCTTCCAGCACCGGCAGGGCGATGGGCAGCGTGGCCGAGGAGAGAGCGGCGCGCAGCGTTTCCTCGGTGTCCGCCGCGAAGCGCGCCGCGAGCGCCGAGCGCAGCTCGTCCTCGATGTCGCCGACCAGCCGGCGCAGGAGATGGGAGACGGCGACCCGCTGGCGGTCGCTGAGCCTCAAGGCCTCCGGAAGCGCGAGATCGGCCATGGCCGCGGAGACGCGCGCCCGCGCGGACGCGAGCAGCTGCGCCGCGCCGTCCAGCTCACCCCCCTTCGCGCGCACTTCAGACATCGTCTGCGCATAGGCCAGTCAGGGTTAAAGCGCCGCTAATCCTGTGGCGGGGCCGGGACGGCGGCATGAACGTGGCGCTGGGCCCAGAAGAAGCTGGCGCCGGCATAGCAAGCGAGCAGAGTCAGACCGGTGCCCCACAGGTTGACGGCGGCGAAGGGAAGCATCAGCCAGCTCATCCCCTTGCGCTCCGCCAGCCAGTGCCTTCCCGGCAACTCGCGCCCCTCTCCCTCGATGCGCAGGGCGACCGCGAAGGCGATGATCGTCCCCGCCAGGGCGACGCAGCCCCAGCCGCGGGTGGCGGCGAGCGAGTAAGCAAGGACGAGGAGCACGCCCGCCGCGAGGGCCGGCAGCAATGTTCCCCACCAGCTCGGCCCCCTTTCCCCCTGGAGGCGGAGCGAGGCGAGGCGCTCGCCGATCCCGTCGAGCGGAGTCGCGAGGAGCAGGAAGACGAGGCCGAGGCCCAGCCAGTGCCTGGCGAAGGCGAGGCCGGCGAGCCCCATCAGAAGGGTCGCGACGAGGCCGATCGCGACCGGAGTCACCGTCGTCGGCATCAGCGCCCGAGTTGCCAGCCGCTCGACCGGCGCGAGCAAATAGCGCGACACCCAGTCGCCGCGGCGGAGATGGGCGCCGGCGACGATCTGCGCCTCCAGCTCGGCCAGATCCTCCTCATTCTCCGCGACCAGCGGCAGCTCGTCCTCGGCTTCGCCGCGGACGCTGATCTGCCGCGCTCCCGCCTGGACCGCCCGGCGAAGCAAGGTCGACTGGAGGTCCCAGTCGCGCAGCATCGACGCCGTCTGCTTGAGCATTTCGCCATTGATGAGCGCGAGGCCGGCCCAGCGGCTCTGCGCGTCGATCCGCTCGTAGCGGTCGTCGACTCGAAGGTCGGGGACGACGAGGATGGCGGGGCCGTCGAGGGCGATGAGCCGGGCGATCGCCGCCTCCGGGGCGACCAGGCCGTCGCCGACGACGAGCAGACGGTCATTGCTGTGCACCGCCTCAGCCGCCTCCTCGGCGCTGCGCGCGAGGACGAGGGCGATCCCCTCCCCGCGCAGCCGGTCGAGCGCGGCGGAAAGGGCGGCGGTGACCCGCTCGACCACCACCACCACCGGCTCGGCGCCGGCGAAGGCGGCGAGTCGGACCTGGCGCTCGATCAGCGTGCGTCCGGCGATGGGGAGCGTCGCTCGCAAGCCCCCGCCGGCATCGTCGGCCTCATGATAGGCGGCGATCAGTGCGGCCAGAGTCACGCCTTCCTCCCCATTGGGTGTGGGGATAGGGCGGCGGACCGGCTTCGAAAAGCCTTAAGCGGCGAAGTCCTCGATGGCGGCGCCGAGCTTCCTCAGCACCACCGGATCGCCGGGAGCGCCGTCGAGAGCCTCGTCGGCCAGCGCGACCAGCCCGATCGCTCCGAAGCTGGCGGCGATGCTCTTGAGGCGCGAGGCCGCGATCGACCAATTGGCGTCGCAGCGTGCCCGGCCCATCAGATCGGCCTGCCGCGATGCGCTTTCGAGAAAGGCATTGCGCAGCTCGCGCATCAGCTCGGGATCGCTGCCGACGGCGGCGGCGAGCGAGGCGTTGAGGGCTCCAGGATCGTAGACCATAAGCCTTCCTAGGGCGGCGACCGTTAATGCCCCGTATCCTTCCCAGCTTCCTTGGCGGCCGAATCATGGTAAACGAACCGTTATGACGGGGGCAGAACGAGCACAGACGGAGCCCGAACAAGGCTCCACGGCGGCAACCGAAGGCGACTGGCTGGGGCCGCCGGTCGACCTCCTCGCGGAGGCGCCCGAGCCCGAGGCGGAGCCGGAGCGGGCGAGGCGCCCGGCGCGGGCGGGGCTGCTCGGCGCCGTGCTCATCATGCTCGCGATCGGCTGGGTCGCGGCGGTCGGCTATTGGCTGTGGCAGTCTCGGCCGCCCCTCTCGCTCGGCAACGGCATCGCCTGGACCGCGACGCTCGCCGGCCCGTTGGCGCTGCTCGCCCTGCTCTGGCTGTTGTTCGGACGGACCTCGCGCCGCGAAGCGGAGCGGTTCAGCCGCGCCGTCGAGGCGATGACTGCGGAGAGCCGGGCGCTGGAGAGCGTTCTCGAGATCGTCGCCGGCCGGATCGAGGACAATCACGCCCGCCTGCGGGGCGAAGCCGAACGGCTGATGTCGCTGGGCGACGAGGCCTCCGACCGGCTCGGCCGGGTGACTTATTACCTGTCCAAGGAGACGGTGACCCTCGACCAGAAGGCCGCCGCTCTCGATGGGGCGGCCAACGCCGCCAAGGTCGATATCGGAGTTCTCCTCCACGACCTCCCGCGCGCCGAGGCGCAGGCGCGCGCCGTCGCCGAGGCGATGAAGGAAGCGGGATTGAACGCCCACGGCCAGGCGAGCGCGCTCGAGGCTCAGCTCGCCTCGCTCGCCGCCCGCGGCCGCGACGCCGACGAGGTGCTCGGCGGCGCCGCGCAGCGCATGTCGGCGCATGTCGCCCGGATCGAGAGCGGTAGCGCCGCCGCCGCCTCGAGCATGGACGAATCCGCCGCCAAGATGACCGCCGCCGTGGACGGTGCGATGAGCCGCGCCGCCGAAGCGGTCGAGACCGCCCGGGCCGCTCTGGAGCTTCAGGGCGCGACCACCCTGGCCGCGATCGAGCAGAGCCGCGCCGCCCTCGACAAAGCCGGCGAGGACAGCGCTCGCAACCTCTCGCACCGGCTCGAGACGATCAGCGGCAAGATCGAGGCTCTGGCCGGCCATATCGCCGCCCAGGACGCCGCCAGCCATGCCCTCGTCACCGGCCTCGGCAAGGAGCTGGCCGAATTGGACAGCTGGTTCGACCAGCTCGCCCGCACCGGCGGCGCCCAGAGCGAGAAGCTAGGCCAGTCGGTCGCCGCGGTGCGGACCGCGGCCGCCGCGCTTCTCCAGGAGCTCGGCGCCGGCCAGCAGCAGGCGGTCGAGCTGATCGAAAGCGCGGGCAGCCTCGACTCCGCTCTGGCCGGAATAAAGGGCGAGCTCACCGGGCAATTGCCGGCGGCGCTGAAGGGCGTCGAGGAGCAGGCCGAGCGCACCCGCGAGGCGGCCGAAGCGATCGCTCCGGTGGTCGGCGAAGTTGAGAAATCGGCCGAGGCCGCCGCGGCGCGCCTCGGCGAAAGCGAAGCGGCGGTGGGCCGCCAGCGCGAGGCGATCGAGGCTCTGCTCGGCCGAATCGCGGAAGGCTCGGCGAGCGCGGACGAGCAGCTCCGAGCGCTCGGCGCGGCGGCCGAGGAGGCCCGGGCCAATGCCCAGAAGATCGTCGCCGATACCGGGCCCGAGCTGATCGAGGCCTTGCTCCGGGTCCGCGAAGCGGCGAATCAGGCCTCCGAGCGCGCCCGCGAGGCGATCTCGGCGGCGATTCCGGCGAGCGCTTCGGCGCTGGCCGAGGCGAGCCGCGAGGCGCTCGAACGCGCGGTCAGCGAGACGGTCGAGCGGCAGATGGCGGAGCTGGCCGCAGTGTCCGAACGGGCGATCGAGACCGCGCGGCGCGCGTCCGAGCGGCTCACCCGGCAGATGCTCTCGCTCGGCGAGACGGCGGCGACGATCGAGGCCCGGATCGACGAGGAACGCCGCGAGCGCGAGGCCAAGGACAGCGACAGCTTCTCCCGCCGGGTCGCTTTGCTCATCGAATCGCTCAATTCGACCGCGATCGACGTCACCAAGATCCTGTCCAACGAGGTCACCGACAGCGCCTGGGCGGCCTATCTGAAGGGCGACCGCGGAGTCTTCACCCGCCGCGCCGTTCGGTTGCTCGATAATAACGATGCCCGCGAGATCGCCCGCCATTATGAGGAAGAACCGGAATTCCGCGAGCAGGTGAACCGCTACATCCACGATTTCGAGGCGATGCTCAGGCGGATCCTCGCCGACCGCGACGGCTCCCCGCTTGGAGTCACCATCCTCTCCAGCGACATGGGCAAGCTCTACGTCGCTCTGGCGCAGGCGATAGAGCGGATCAGGTCGTAGCACGTCATCCCGGCGAAGGCCGGGATCCCAGCGGGTGAAAAGCACCGGTGCCCTTCGTCCGCCGGAGCCCCAGCCTTCGCCGGGGCGACGAGTGCTAGCGGGTCCAGTCGAGCATCTCGATCGTCACCCAGCCGAACCGGTAATTGGCATAGAAAAGCCCGAATGCCACCGCTGACACCATCGTCGCCCGCCACGCCGTCCGTCCGAAGCTGAAGCGGTGCGGCGCGCTCGGCGCGTGGCCGGGCGGGCAGTCCACCCCCTCCTCCTCGGGCGTTCGAACCCCGAAGGGCAGGACGACGAACAGGCTCATCGTCCAGAACAATATGTAGATCGCGAGGGCCGACTGGAATTTCATGGCGCGCCTGTGGCCGTCGTTGCGGGCGCAGCGAAGCAATCCGGCGGCTCCCGCAAGAAGCCGGATCGCTTCGTCGCGACGCTCCTCGCAATGACGTCGCTCATCAGACGCGGACGACGAGGACGTCCACCACCGGCTTCTTGCCGGTCCATTCGGTGGCGCAGCGGCGCACCGCGAGTCGAATCGCCTCGCGCAGCTTGTCTTCGCTCGCGGCGCCCTTGAGAGCCGCCTCCGAGGCGGCTTCGCAGGCCTCGTCGAGGAAAGCCTCGCGATCCTCCTCCACCGGTATGCCCTCGAGCGCGATCTGGACGTCGCCGACCGGCCGGTCCTGCGCGTCGAGCGCCAAAGCGACCGACATCACCCCGAAGCTGGCGATCTTGCGCCGCTCGTTCATCGTCGTTCCGTCGGCCGCGAGGATGACGTCGCCGTCGAGGATCAGGCGCCCGACCCTTTCCTCGCCGAGCTTCTTCGGGCCGTCGGGGGCGAGGCGGACGACGTCGCCATTCTTCTGGACGATTCCGCGCGGAACTCCGTTCGCCCTCGCGAAGCGCTCATGCTCGGACATGTGCCGCATCTCGCCATGGACGGGCACGATGATCTCGGGCCGGATCCACTGGTACATGGCGGCGAGCTCGGGGCGGCCGGGATGGCCCGAGACGTGGACCTCGGCCTGGCGGTCGGTGATCATCCTGACTCCGCGTGCCGCAAGCTCGTTCTGGATGCGGCCGATGGCGATTTCGTTGCCGGGTATCTGCTTCGACGAGAACACGACGAGGTCGCCTTCCGACACGCTCAATCTATGCTGCCCGAAGGCGATCCTGGCGAGCGCGGCGCGGCTCTCGCCCTGGCCGCCCGTGGCGATGATCATGACCTCGCGCGCGGGCAGCTTCATCGCCGTGTCGAAATCGATCGTCTCGGGGAAGTCGGTGAGGTAGCCGACGCTCTTCGCGACTCGAAGGATCCGGTCGAGCGAGCGGCCGGCGACGCAGACCCGGCGGCCGGTATCGTCGGCGACGTGGCCGAGGGTCTTGAGGCGGGCGGCGTTGGACGCGAAGGTGGTGACCAGCACCCTCCCCTCCGCCTCGCCGACGACCCGGTCGAGGCCCTCGCGGACGGTCGCTTCGGACCCTGAGGCGAGTTCCTGGAAGACGTTGGTCGAATCGCAGACGAGGGCGAGGACGCCCGCGTCGCCGATCGCGCGCAGCTCCGCCTCGGTGCTCGGATCGCCGAGCTGGGGCGCTTCGTCGAGCTTCCAGTCGCCGGTGTGGAAGATCCGGCCGTAGGGCGTGTCGATGAGAAGCGCATTGCCCTCAGGGATCGAATGGGCGAGCGGGATGTAGCGGAGGCCGAACGGGCCGAGGCGGAACTCTCCTTCCATCTCGACTATGTTGACCCTGACCTCCCGAGTCAGCCCCTCCTCCTCGAGCTTTCCGGCGATGAGGCCGGCCGTGAACGGGGTCGCGTAAAGGGGGACCCCGAGATCGGTCGCCAGATAGGGGATGGCGCCGATATGGTCCTCGTGGCCGTGGGTCAGAACGACTCCGAGCAGGTCGTCGCGATTCTCCTCGATGAAGGTCAGGTCCGGGAGGACGAGCTCGACGCCCGGATAGGCCGGATCGGCGAAGGTCATGCCGAGATCGACCATGATCCACTTGCCGTCGCAGCCGTAGAGGTTGACGTTCATGCCGATCTCGCCCGAGCCGCCGAGCGCGAGGAAGAGCAGTTCTTTGCCGGGTTTCATATCACTCCGTCACTCCCGCGAAAGCGGGAGTCCATGCTGAGTCCGAGCCGGGCTGAACCTCCCGAATGGATTCCCGCTTTCGCGGGAATGACGATCAAGCGTTTTGGCTGCGCTTGTACAACAAGCCCAGCCCCTGGATGGTCAAATCGGGCTCGATCTCGTCGAAGATCGTCGTGTGCTTGTCGAAGAGCGTGGCCAGTCCCCCCGTCGCCACGATTTTCGCCGGCCGTCCGATCTCGGACTTCATCCGGGCGACCAGGCCCTCCATCATCGCCACATAGCCCCAGTAAATGCCGATATGCATCTGGTCCTCGGTAGTTCGGCCGATGACCGAGAGATTGCCGTCGGGCGCCTCGATGGCGATCCGCGGCAGCTTGGCCGCGGCGGTGACGAGCGCGTCGAGCGACAGGTTGATTCCCGGCGCGATGATGCCGCCCTTATAGGCGCCCGAATAATCGACGACGTCGAAGGTCGTGGCGGTGCCGAAATCGATGACGATGAGGTCGCCCGCGTGCAGCGCGTGGGCGGCGATCACGTTGAGCACTCGGTCGGCGCCCACGCTTCTGGGCTCGGCGACGTCGAGCTCGATCCCCCATTCCGCCCCCGCCTGCCCGGCGACCAGCGGCTCGACCTTGAAATATTTCTGCGCCAGCACCTCGAGGTTGTGAGTCGCGCGCGGCACCACCGTGCCGAGGATGACGGCGTCGACGACGTCGCGCGGAAGCCCCTCCAGCTCGATCAGCTGATGAAGCCATACCGCATATTGGTCCGCCGTCCGCCGCGCATCGGTGGCGATCCGCCAGCGGGCTCGAATCACCCCCTCCTCGAGCAGGGCGAAGACGACGTTGGTGTTCCCGGCATCGATCGCGAGCAGCATCGCGGCTCTCTAGCGGCAGGCAGGCCAAGAAGCGAGAGGAGGTTCCCCGGCGAAGGCCGGGCCCGGCGCCACCGGCGGAACGGGCGGATCCGGCCTTCGACCGGGCGGAATCCGCTTCAAATCAAAAACACGTCGCCGGCGTGGATGACCTGCGCCGTTCCGTCCGCCATTCGCAGGCGCAGAGCCCCGGTCTCGTCGAGCCCGTCGAACAGGCCCTCGACCCAGGCGCCGCTGGCGGTGTGGGTGGAGAGCGCGGTGCCGGGCGGGTGGGCGGCAGCGAGCCAGCGGGCGCGGACCGGGGCCAGGCCTTCCTCGCGCCAGCGCTCCAGCCATCGCGCGAACACCGCGGCCAGGGCCTCGAGGAACCGCCCCGGATCGGGCGCGCCGCCGAGCATGCCGATATTGATAGCCGGGCGCTCCGTCTCGTCGGGATGGTCGGCCAGATTGACTCCGAAGCCGACGACGACCGCGTCGTCGATCCGCTCCAGCAGGATGCCCGACAGCTTGGCGCCGGCCACGAGCAGATCGTTCGGCCATTTGATCTCGATCCGAGCCCCTCCGGCGACGAAGGCGGAGGCGGCCTCATGAAGTGCGACCGCGGCGACCAGCGCCAGCGTCGGCGCCGGCGGATCGCCCGGGCGCAGTCGGACGAGCGTGCTGGCGTAGAGGTTGCCGGGCGGCGAATGCCATTCGCGCCCCTGCCGCCCGCGGCCGCTCGACTGGCGCTCGGCGCGCAGCCAGAGGCCCTCGGCGGCGCCTTTCCGGGCAAGCTCGGCGAGGTCGTCGTTGGTGGAGCCGGTCTGGCCGACATTACGGATGCTCATGAAATGCTTATGTCCACTTTCAGACGTAGCCGCCGTCCTTGGCGATGAGGAGGGCCTGGCTGAGGCTGCGGACGCCGAGCTTCTTCATCATGTTCGCCCGGTGAAGCTCGACGGTGCGCACGCTGAGGCCGAGGCTGTAGGCGACGACCTTGTTGGGTGCGCCGTCGGCGAAGGAGACGAGTACTTCCTTCTCCCGCCGGGTCAGCGTTCCAAGCGCGGAGATGCGCGACATCGGCCCGCTCTCCAGCAGCTCGAAACCCTTCTGAACGGCGCTCAGCAGCTGATCGATGCGGAACGGCTTTTCGATGAAGTCGACGACTCCGAGCCTTCCGGCGCGGACCGCATGGGGAACGTTCCCGTTCGCCGACACGACGACGACCGGGTAAGCGGCCCGGCCGCGGGCGATGACTTCGAGCAGGTCGAGCCCGTTGATCCCGGGCAGGTTGATGTCGACGATGATGCAACCCGCGGGCCGGTCCGAATGGCCGACGAGGAAGGATTCGGCGGACTCATATTCTTCGACCACCGTGCAGAATTCGGCCACGGCCTGCCGCACGAGCGCGCGCAGGAGACGCTCATCGTCGATGATATAGGCGCGCCGCTCTCCCATCCACTGCTCCGTCACGCTCACCCGGCCGAACCGACGGCCACGGCGAACCTAGCATAGATTACCGGCCGAATAGGAGCCGTGTTGCGGCAGGCATAGGTATTTTTGCGAAGTATGAGGACGGGAGCGATAGCGCGCAGATGACGCGCCGTCCGGGGGGAGGCATCCCAACCCATCGGGCGGCGCGTAGCCGCTTGGAATGGATTGGGCCGGCGACCGACTAGCCGCCGGCCCAGTCTCGCAAACTCAGAAGAGCGCTCCGGCGGCGTTACCGGCGGCGGCCCCCAGATACGGGATGGCAAGGTAGCCGAGCGGCGACACGAACAGCGCCGCGAGCACGATCAGCGCCGCCTGCGGCACGTCGCGGGTCTCGCCATAGGCCGGAGCGGCTTGGTCGAAATACATCGTCTTGACGATCTTCAGATAGTAAAAGGCGCTGATCACCGAGGTGACGATTCCGGCCGCGGCGAGCCAGGTGAGGTCGGCCCTCACGGCGGCGTCGAACACCAGGAATTTGGGCCAGAAGCCGAAGAGCGGGGGAACGCCCGCCAGGCTGAACATGAAGATAGCCATCCCCGCCGCCAGCCACGGGCGGGTGGTGGACAGTCCCGAGAGGCTGGCGATGCTCTCCACCGGCCGTCCTTCCGAATCGCGCATGCGCAGGACGACGAGGAACGAGCCGAGCGTCATGACGACGTAGACCGCCATGTAGAACAGCACCGAGGCGACTCCGTCGCGGGTGGCCGCGGCGAGGCCGATCAGGGCGAAGCCGACATTGTTGATCGAGCTGTAGGCGAGCAGGCGCTTGATGTTGGGCTGGCCGATCGCGGCGACTCCGCCGAGGATGGTCGAGGCGAGCGCCATGAAGATGACGATCTGCCGCCATTCGAAGGTCGCCGGCCCCATCGCCGAGACGGCGACCCGAGTGAGCAGCGCCATCGCCGCGACCTTGGGCGCCGAGGCGAAGAAGGCGGTGACCGGGGTCGGAGCGCCCTCGTAGACGTCGGGAGTCCACATGTGGAACGGCACGGCGGAGACCTTGAAGGCGATTCCGGCCAGGACGAAGACGATTCCGAACAGCTCGCCGGTCGAGACTCCGTCGCGGCCAAGGGCGGCACGGATCTCGGGAAACAGGGTCGATCCGGTGAAGCCGTAGAGCAGCGACACGCCGTAGAGGAGGATGCCGCTGGCGAGCGCGCCCAGCACGAAATATTTGAGGCCCGCTTCCGCCGACCGGTCGTCGCGCCTCTGGAAGCTCGCGAGCACGTAGGCCGAGAGGCTCTGCAGCTCGAGGCCGACATAGAGGGTGAGGAGGTCCCCGGCCGAGACCATCATCCCCATGCCGACGGCGGAGAGCAGGATCAGGCAGGGATATTCCGCCCGATAGTCGCTCTCGCGGCTGAACCAGCCCGAGGCGGCGATCAGGGAGGCCGCGGCGGCGACGTAGATGAGGATCTTGGCGAAGGCGGCGAAGCTGTCGCCGATGAAGAGCCCGTCGAAGGCGGTGCCGCCGCGGTCGGCGATTCCCGGAACCGCGAAGCAGGCAGCGACAAGCGCGCCGATGGCGAGCCAGGTGAGCAGCCGCGCGCTTTTGTCGCCCATCCAGGCGGCCGCCATCATCAGCGCCAGCGCCGCGACGGTAAGGACGATCTCCGGCAGGGTGAGGAGGAGCGACGCGGTCATGTGCTACCCGTCACCCCTGCGAAGGCTGGAGTCCATGCTGAGCCCGTATGGATGCCAGCCCTCGCTGGCAGGACGGGGATAAGCATCAATGCCCCTCCCCGGGTGAATGCTCGTGGGGCTCATGCTCGTGCTCCGGTTCGATGGCGGGCGCGGATGGACGCGCGGCCGCCGCCGGCCGTGGCAGCCCCGAATCGCCCGGCGGGTTGGCGCGCTCGACCCGGGCGAGGATCCAGCCGACGTCGCGGCGCATCGGCGCGAGGAAGCTTTCCGGATAGACGCCCATCCACAGCACCGCCGCGGCGATCGCGCCGAGCGACACCATCTCACGGGCGTTGAGGTCCGGCATCGCCGCGGCATCGGCGTTGCGGCTCGTACCGTAGGCGACCCGCCAGTACAGCCACAGCATATAGGCTGCGCCGAGGATGATTCCGGTTGTGGCGACGAAGGCGACCCAGCTGTTCGCCTCATAGGCGCCGACCAAAGCCAGGAACTCGCCGACGAAGCCGCCGGTGCCGGGCAGACCGACCGAGGCCATGGTGAAGAGCATGAAGAGGACCGCATAAGCGGGCATGTTGTTGGAGAGGCCGCCATAGCGGTCGATCTCGCGGGTGTGGAGCCGGTCGTAGACGACCCCGACGCACAGGAAGAGGGCGCCGGAGACGAGGCCGTGGCTGAGCATCACGATCAGCGCGCCCTCCAGGCCCTGGCGGTTGAAGGCGAAGATGCCGATGGTGACGAAGGCCATGTGGGCGACCGACGAATAAGCGATCAGCTTCTTCATGTCGCGCTGCACCAGCGCCACCAGCGAGGTGTAGACGATGGCGATCAGGCTGAGCCCGTAGATGATCCAGACCAGCTGCGCCGAGGCTTCCGGGAACATCGGCAGCGAGAAGCGGATGAAACCATAGCCGCCGAGCTTGAGAAGCACTCCGGCCAGGATCACCGAGCCGGCGGTCGGAGCCTGGACGTGGGCGTCGGGAAGCCAGGTGTGGACCGGCCACATCGGCATCTTCACTGCGAACGAGGCGAAGAAGGCGAGCCACAGCCAGGTCTGCGCCTCGCGCGGGAAGTTGGTGACCAGCAGCTTGGGGATGGCGGTGGTGCCGGCGTAGTTTACCATCCACAGCATCGCAACCAACATCAGGACCGAGCCGAGCAGGGTGTAGAGGAAGAATTTGTAGCTGGCGTAGATCCGCTCGGCCCCGCCCCAGATGCCGATGATCAGGAACATCGGGATCAGGCCCGCTTCGAAGAAGATGTAGAAGAGGAAGATGTCCTGCGCCATGAAGACGCCGAGCATCATCGTCTCCATCAGGAGGAAGGCGGCCATATATTCGGGCACCCGCCGCTCGATCGAGCGCCAGCTGGCGAGGATGCAGATCGGCATCAGGAACACCGAGAGCATGATCAGCATGATGGCGATTCCGTCGACGCCCAGCGCCCAGTAGAAGCGGCCGAACAAAGGCGCCAGCTCCTGGAACTGCCACTGGTCGCCGGCGAGGGCGTAGTCGCGCCACAGCAGGATGCCGAGCGCGAGGTCCGCGAGGGTCGCGATCAGGGCGATCCAGCGGGCGCTGCTGGCCGAAACGCAGAGGCACGCAATCGCCGCCGCGATCGGGATGGCGAGCATCTCGGAAAGGATGGGGAAGCTGTATTCCATCAGACCGTCATCCCGGCGAAAGCCGGGACCTCGTGGACATTAGCCGCCGAGACTTCGCGTCCCGAGGTCCCGGCTTTCGCCGGGATGACGGAGCAGTGCCCCCTCATCGCGCCATCGCCCAGGTCGCGGCGGCGGCGAGGCCGAGAAGCATCACCAGCGCATAGGTGTAGAGATAACCGGACTGGAGCCGGGCGGTGAGCACGTTTCCGAACCTCACCGCCGTCGCCGCTCCGTCGGGCCCGAAGCGGTCGATGATCTTCTCGTCGCCGCGCTTCCAGAACAGGCGGCCGAGCCACAGGGACGGTCGAATGAAGACGACGTCGTAGATCTCGTCGAAATACCATTTGTTGTAGAGGAAATTGTAGAGAATCCCCCACTGGCCGGTGAAGCGGGCGGGGATGTCGGTGTTGCGGATATAGGCCTGGAGCGCGATCAGGAAGCCGACGATCATCACCGTGCCCGGGGCGAGCTTCACCCAGAACGGCACTTCGTGGACGGCATGGGCGAGATGCTCGTTGAAGGCGAGGCTGCCGCCCCAGAAATGGGCGCCCTTCTCGGGATCGATGAACGGAGCGTGGAAGACGAGACCGGCGAAGACGGCGCCGAGCGACAGCACGCCCAGCGGCACCAGCATGGTCCAGGGGCTCTCATGCGGATGGTAGCCTCCGGTCCCCTGCGCGACCTGATGAGCCGACGCCTCGTGCGGCCGAGTATCGTGGCCGGCATCTTCCGCGTCCGGATGGTCGTGATGGTCGCCGTGGAGCGCGTGCTGGATATGCTCCGACTGCGCCCAGCGCGCCTTTCCGAAGAAGGTCAGGAACAGGAGCCGCCAGCTGTAGAAGCTGGTCAGGCAGGCGGCGAGGACTCCGATGGCGAAGGCGAAACCGCCCACGCTCGAGCCGCTGGCGAAGGCGCTCTCGATGATCGCGTCCTTGGAATAGAAGCCGGCGAAGCCGAAGCCCGCGAAGCCGGCGACCTGGATGATTCCGACGCCCGTGATGGCAAGGGTTCCGATGGTCATCGCCCAGAAGGTCAGCGGGATGTGTTTACGCAGGCCGCCGTAGAAGCGCATGTCCTGCTCGTGGTGCATGGCGTGGATCACGGAGCCGGCGCCGAGGAACAGCAACGCCTTGAAGAAGGCATGGGTGAAGAGGTGAAACATCGCCGCGCCATAGGCGCCGACTCCGGCCGCGAAGAACATGTAGCCCAATTGCGAGCAGGTCGAATAAGCGATCACCCGCTTGATGTCGTTCTGCACCGTTCCGACGGTGGCGGCGAAGATGGCGGTGGCGGCGCCGATCGCGGTGACGAAGGCGAGCGCGGTCGGGCTGGTCTGGAACATCGGCGACAGCCGGCAGACCATGAACACCCCCGCCGTCACCATGGTCGCGGCGTGGATGAGGGCGGAGACCGGGGTCGGGCCCTCCATGGCGTCGGGAAGCCAGGTGTGGAGGCCGAGCTGCGCCGACTTGCCCATCGCTCCGATGAACAGGAGGATGCAGATCAGGGTCATCGTGTCGAAGCGGTGGCCGAGAAAGCCGATGGTCGAGCCGGCCATTCCCGGAGCGGCGTTCAGGATTTCCGGGATGGAGACGGTTCCGAACACCAGGAACGTGGCGAAGATGCCGAGCGAGAAGCCGAAATCGCCGACCCGGTTGACGATAAACGCCTTCAATGCCGCCGCGTTGGCCGACGGCTTGTGGTACCAGAAGCCGATCAGCAGGTAGGAAGCGAGGCCGACGCCCTCCCAGCCGAAGAACATCTGGACGAGATTGTCCGCCGTCACCAGCATCAGCATCGCGAAGGTGAAGAGCGAGAGATAGGCGAAGAAGCGCGGCTGGCTGTCGTCCTCGGCCATATAGCCCCAGCTGTAGAGGTGGACGAGCGCCGAGACCGTCGTAACCACCACCAGCATCACCGAGGTCAGGGCGTCGAGCCGGAGCGCCCAGTCGACCTGGAGGTCGCCGGAGTGGATCCAGGCGAGGACGGGGTAGACCGCGGCATGCTCGGTGCCGGCGACGAAGCCCAGGAAGATCGGCCAGGACAGCGCCATTCCGGCGAACAAAGCGGCGGTGGTGATCAGCTTGGCGGCGAAATTGCCGAGCATCCGGTTGCCGAGCCCGGCTACGATGGCCGCCAGCAGGGGCAGGAAGACGATGAGCTGGACGATCATAGACGCGTCGCCCCAGCACCGTCATTGCGAGCGAAGCGAAGCAATCCAGTGCGGCGCATCCGACCACTGGGTTGCTTCGTCGCTGACGCTCCTCGCAATGACGGCGGCAAAACGGTCACCCCTTCATCTGGTGGATGTCGTCGACCGCGATCGTGCCTCGGCCTCGGAAGTAGATGACGAGGATGGCGAGCCCGATCGCCGCCTCGCCGGCCGCGACGGTGAGGACGAACATGGCGAAGACCTGGCCGACCATGTCGCCGAGGAAGGCGGAGAAGGCGACGAGGTTGATGTTGACGCTGAGCAGGATCAGCTCGATCGCCATCAGGATGACGATGACGTTCTTCCGGTTCAGGAAGATGCCGAACACGCCGAGCACGAACAGCACCGCGCCGACGGCGAGATAATGGCCGAGGCCGATCATATTGCCGTCACCCCGGCGAAAGCCGGGGCCTCGCGGAGACCCACCGTGACTTCTCGACCTGAGGTCCCGGCTTTCGCCGGGATGACGGCGGAGAGGACGATCACAGCTTCATCCCCTCGCCGACGCCGGGCTGCATGTTGACGACCGCATCCTGCGGCCGGCGGCGGTTCTGATCGCTCACGTTCTGCGGCCTGAGGCCGCTTCGGGTGCGATGGGTCAGGACGATGGCGCCGATCATGGCGACGAGGAGCACCAGCCCCGCGCCTTCGAAGACGTAGAGGTAGCGGGTGTAGAGGACCCGGCCGAGCGCCTCGATGTTGGGAATGTCCGAGTTGGTCGGAGCGCCCCTGACCGCGCCGCTCAGCGCCCCCGCATTCCAGGCCATCGCGGCGAAGAAGATCTCGACGAACAGGACCATCGCCAGGCCGAAGCCGAAGGGCCAGTAACGGGCCACTCCGGCTCGAAGGGTGGCGAAATCGACGTCGAGCATCATCACCACGAACAGGAAGAGCACCGCGACCGCACCCACATAGACGATGACGAGCAGCATCGCGATGAACTCGGCGCCGAGGATCAGGAACAGCCCGGCCGCATTGAAAAAGGCGAGAATCAGCCACAGCACCGAATGGACCGGGTTGCGGGACAGGATCGTCATCACCCCGCTGGCGACGACGAGGGTGGCGAACAGGTAGAAGGCGAAGGCGCCGATCATCTCACCTCCCCGGGACGGGGAGGGGGACCGCCTCGCGTAGCGGGGTGGTGGAGGGGGGCTGGAGCGAGGCGCGAACCCCCCTCCACCGCGCTTCGCGCGGACCCCCTCCCCGTCCCGGGGAGGATTACAAACTGGGTGAATCGGGAGGTGCTCATCTGAAGACGGCCCGGCGCTTAGCGGTAGGCCGCATCGGCGGCAAGGTTGGCGGCGAGCGCCCGTTCCCATTTGTCGCCGTTGGCGAGCAATTTCGCCTTGTCGTAGAGCAATTCCTCCCGCGTCTCGGTCGCATATTCGAAGTTCGGACCCTCGACGATGGCGTCGACCGGGCAGGCTTCCTGGCACAGCCCGCAATAGATGCATTTCACCATGTCGATGTCGTAGCGGGTGGTCCGGCGGCTGCCGTCCTCCCTGGGCTCGGACTCGATGGTGATGGCGAGCGCCGGGCACACCGCCTCGCACAGCTTGCAGGCGATGCAGCGCTCCTCGCCGTTCGGGTAGCGGCGCAAGGCATGCTCGCCGCGGAAGCGCGGGCTCAGCGGATTCTTCTCGAACGGATAGTTGATCGTCGCCTTGGCCCTGAAGAAATATTTCAACGTCAGCCAGTGGGCCTTCACGAACTCCCAGAGGAAGAAGCTTTTGATCCAGTAGGCAATCATGGCGCTTTGCCTTTGCAAACTTGGGAGCCGGCCTCGCGCGGCGCGTAGGACCATCCAGATGCGCAATTGTACCGGTTGAGCATCAGATAGCCCGAGATCAGGAACACCCAAATGAGCGAGATGGGCAGGAAGATCTTCCAGCCGAGCCGCATCAGCTGGTCGTAGCGGAAGCGCGGCACCGTCGCCTTCACCCAGCTGAACACGAAGAAGAAGAACAGGATCTTGGCGAAGAACCAGACGATGCCGGGAATGACATAGAGCGGCGCCCAGTCGATCGGCGGAAGCCAGCCGCCCCAGAAAAGCACGGCGTTCATTCCGCACATGAGGAGGACGTTGCCATATTCGCCGAGCCAGAAGAGCGCGAAGCTCATCGAGCTGTATTCGGTCTGGTAGCCGGCGACGAGCTCGCTCTCCGCCTCGGTAAGGTCGAACGGAGCGCGCGCGGTCTCCGCCATTGCCGAGATGAGGAAGATCACCGCCAGCGGCAGGAAGAGCGGGTTGAAGCCGAAGCCGTTGGTGATCCAGGCGTGGTGGCGCTGGGCCTCGACGATTCCGGAGAGGTTGAACGTCTCCGACCACAAGACCACGGGAACCAGAACGAAGCCCACCGCGATCTCGTAGCTCACCATCTGCGCGGCCGCGCGAAGCGCCGAATAGAAGGGATATTTGGAGTTGGACGACCAGCCCGCGATGATCACGCCGTAGACGCCGAGCGAGGAGATGGCGAGCAGGTACAGGAGCCCGACATTGATGTCGGCGAGCACCATGCCCGGCCCGAACGGAACCACAGCCCATCCCACCAGGGCGACGGTGAAGGTGAGGATCGGGGCGATGATGAACAGGCCGCGATTGGCGCTCGAGGGGACGATCGTCTCCTTGAGGAAGACCTTGAGCCCATCCGCGAAGCTCTGGAGAAGGCCGAGCGGCCCGACCACGTTGGGTCCGCGCCTCAGCGCCATCGCCGCCCAGATCTTGCGGTCGGCATAGATGATCATCGCCACCGCCAGCATCAGCGGAAGAGCGATGATGAGAATGAAGATGAGCGTGGCGAGGAACCAGCCCGCGCCGTAGCCCAGCCACGTGCTCTGCATCCAGGCGGTCATGCCGTCACCGTCATTGAGTCCGTCGTCATCCCGGCGAAAGCCGGGACCTCAGCGGGTGAACAGCGCGGCGCCTGTAGCGGCCCGAGGCCCCGGCTTTCGCCGGGGTGACGGATCATGCTCATTCCTTCGCGGCCCCTCATTCCGCCGCCTCCTGGAAGCTTTGCCCATGGAGGATCTCGGCGGAGCAACGCTGAAGCGTCGGCGAGGACCGCGCGATCGGGTTGGTGAGGTAGAAATCCTCGATCGGATAGACGATCTCGCCGCTCACGCCCGGCGCCGTGCCGGCGAAAGCGGGCAGCGGATCGACCGGGCTGAGGCCGGCGATTCCGAGCCGCGGCACTTCCGCTGCGATCGCCGCCCGAAGCTGCGAGAGGCTGTCGAACGGAAGAGTCCTGCCGAGCACGTCGGACAGAGCCCGGACGATCGTCCAGTCCTCCCGCGCTTCGCCCGGCGGATGAACGGCGAATTCGGAGAGCTGCACCCTGCCCTCGAGATTGACGTAGGTTCCGTGCTTCTCGGTATAAGCGGCGCCGGGCAGGATGACGTCGGCATGGCGGACTCCGCGGTCGCCATGGGTGCCGATATAGATCGTGAAGGTTTCCGCGAAGGCGGACGTGTCGATTTCGTCCGCCCCGAGCAGGAACAGGGCCTTCAACGCTCCGGCCCGGGCGCGAAGGGAGTCGATCCCGCCCTCCATGGTGAAGCCGACGTCGAGAGCGCCCACTCGCGAGGCGGCGGTGTGGAGCAGGCCGAAGCTCGCTCGGAGCGCTGTCGCCGCGGCACGGCCGGCGGCATAGACTCCGTCCGACCGCAGCGCCCCCATGCCGAGGATGATCGCGGCATTCTCCTTGCCTTCGAACGCCTCGCTCACCTCCTTCGGCAGCTTGCCGAGAATCGCGAGGTCGTTGCCGAGCTCCTCGACCGGATAGGTGAGATCGACGGCCGGGCCGATCCGGAACACCTTCGCGCCCCGCTTTACCGCCTTGCGGATCCGGGTGTTGACGAGCGAAGCCTCCCAGCGCGGGTTGGCGCCGACGAGGAGAATGACGGGGGCCGTCTCGATTCCGGCGATGGTGGCGTTGAAGCGGTAGGCGGCGGGGCTCGACACGTCGAAGACGGCGCCGTCCTGCCGGCATTCGTGAAGGGTCGAGCCATAGGCCTGGAGCAGCTTCCTGAGGGCGAAGATCGATTCCAGATCCTGGAGGTCGCCGGCGACGGCGGCCACCTGATCGCCCGTCGCCCCCTGCAGCCGGGCGGCGATCGCCGCGAACGCCTCTTCCCAGGTCGCCGGCCGGAGCTTGCCGTCCCGACGCAGCCACGGCCGGTCGAGCCGATTGCGAACCAGGCCGTCGACGCAATGGCGGGTCTTGTCGTGCGCCCATTCCTCGTTGACGTCCTCGTTGAGGCGGGGAAGCGCCCGCATCACCTCGCGAAAGCGGTGGTCGATGCGGATGTTGGTTCCGACCGCGTCCATGACGTCGATGCCGGGGACCTTCCTCAGCTCCCACGGCCGAGCCTCGAAGCTGTAGGGCTTGGAGACGAGCGCTCCGACCGGGCAGAGATCGACGACGTTGCCGGAGAGCTCCGAGGTGACCGCGCCCTCGAGATAGGAGGTGATCTCCATATTCTCGCCGCGGCCGATTGCACCGATCTCCTCGACTCCGGCGACTTCCTCGGCGAAGCGTACGCAGCGCGTGCACTGGATGCAGCGAGTCATGATCGTCTTGACCACGGGCCCCATATATTTCTCGGTCACCGCGCGCTTGTTCTCGGCGAAGCGGCTATGGCCCCTCCCGTAAGCCATGGCCTGGTCCTGGAGGTCGCATTCGCCGCCCTGGTCGCAGATCGGGCAGTCGAGCGGGTGGTTGATGAGCAGGAACTCCATCACCCCCTCGCGCGCCTTCTTGACCTGCGGGCTCATCGTCGAGATTTCCTGCCCGTCCGCGGCGGGAAGCGCGCAGCTCGCCTGAGGCTTGGGCGGCCCCGGCTTCACCTCGACCAGGCACATCCGGCAATTGCCGGCGATCGACAGCCGCTCATGGTAGCAGAAGCGCGGAATCTCCTTCCCGGCCAGCTCGCAGGCCTGGAGGACTGTGGCGCCCTGCGGGACCTCGATCTCGATTCCGTCGACTTTGACCTTGGGCATGGTCACCAACCTGCGATTTGCTGCGGCGGGGCCTGGTCTTCGCGAGACACCGCACATTCGTTTTCGGACCACGACCCGTCAGCCTCGCGCGCGAGATAGGCCTGGTTCCGCCAGTTGTTCGCCGCGCCGGAGCGGATACGGCGCCGCGCGGAAACGAAGGCCGTCACGGCGAGCAAGGCGATAGCGACGCCGCCGAGAAGCGGGATAAGGGTCATTCCGCGGCCTCCAGCGTCCGGCCCTGCCGCTCGACGATGCGCCGCTCCAGCTCGGGCCGGAAGTGGCGGATCAGGCCCTGGATCGGCCAGGCGGCGGCATCGCCCAGGGCGCAGATGGTGTGGCCCTCGACCTGCTTGGTGACGTCCCAGAGCATGTCGATCTCGTGGATCTCGGCATTGCCCTCGACGAGGCGCTCCATCACCCGCCACATCCAGCCCGTGCCCTCGCGGCAGGGCGTGCACTGGCCGCAGCTCTCATGCTTGTAGAAATAGGAGATGCGGCTGATCGCCTTCACCACGTCGGTCGACTTGTCCATGACGATCACCGCCGCCGTGCCGAGGCCGGAGCCGAGGTCCTTCAGCCCGTCGAAATCCATCGGGGCGTCGATGATCTGCTCGGCCGGCACCAGGGGGACCGACGAGCCGCCGGGGATGACCGCGAGGAGATTGTCCCAGCCGCCGCGAATGCCGCCGGCGTGGCGCTCGATCAGCTCGCGGAAGGGCACCGACATGGCGTCCTCGACGACGCAGGGGCGGTTCACATGGCCGGAGATCTGGAAGAGCTTGGTGCCCTCGTTCTTCTCGCGTCCGATGCCCTTGAACCAGGCCGCGCCGCGGCGGAGGATGGTCGGGACCACCGCGATCGATTCGACGTTGTTCACCGTCGTCGGACAGCCGTAGAGGCCCGCCCCCGCCGGGAAGGGCGGCTTGAGGCGCGGCATGCCCTTCTTGCCCTCGAGGCTCTCGAGCATCGCCGTCTCTTCGCCGCAAATGTAGGCGCCGGCGCCGCGATGGACGAAAAGGTCGAAATCGTAGCCCGACTTGGCGGCGTTCTTGCCGAGCAGGCCCGCGTCATAGGCCTGCTGCACCGCCGCTTCGAGAGTCTGCGCCTCGCGGATGAACTCGCCGCGTATGTAGATGTAGCCGGCTCTCGCCCGCATCGCGAAGCCGGCGATCAGCGCGCCCTCGATCAGCTTGTGCGGATCGTGGCGGATGATCTCGCGGTCCTTGCACGAGCCGGGCTCGGATTCGTCGGCGTTGATGACGAGGAAGTTGGGGCGGCCGGGAGTCGGCGCCTTGGGCATGAACGACCATTTCATTCCGGTCGGGAAGCCGGCGCCGCCCCGGCCCCTCAGCCCGCTATTCTTGATCTCGTCGATGATGGCGTCTTCCCCGATCGCCATCAGCGCCGCCGTATCGTCCCAGTCGCCGCGCGCCTGAGCGCCCTTCAGCCCCCAGTCCTGGAAGCCGTAGAGGTTGGTGAAGATCCGGTCCTTGTCGTCAAGCATAACGATCCCCACAGGTCGTCATCCCGGCGAAGGCCGGGACCTTCTGGAGGCCCGCCGAGACTTCTTGACCTGAGGTCCCGGCTTTCGCCGGGATGACGGGGAATGTTTTCCTCATTTCGGACCCTCGATCTTCTTGCGCACGACGAAGAAGACGCCCGCCGCGACCGCCACCGCTATGGCGAGGCCGACGAGCTTGAAGGCGAAGAAGACGAGCTTCACCAGCAGGACGAGGACGATCACCCCGACGAGGACCGACAGGGCGAGCGAGCCGAGCGACTTCATGCGATCACCGTCGCCCCAGCGAAGGCTGGGGCCCCGGGGGGTGATGAACGCAGGCGTTTTTCACCCGCTGGGATGCCAGCCTTCGCTGGCATGACGGCCGGGCTCATGACCACCTCTCCCGATAGTCGTGATTCTCCGAAACCATCTCCGGCAGGCTCGTCACTCCGCCTTCAGGGTCGCTGGTCCGGCGGTTGACGCCCTGCGGCCCGGGCTTGGGAGTCTCGCCGCGCGCCAGCGCCTCGAGCAGGGCGGTCGTCGTCTCGAAGGTCAGATCCTCGTAATTGTCGTCGTTGATCTGGACCATCGGGGCGTTGGCGCAGGCGCCGAGGCACTCCACCTCGGAAAGGGTGAACAGGCCGTCCCCGGTCGTTTGGCCCTTCTTCATCCCCTTGGCCTTGCAGGCGGCGAAGACGTCGTCGGAGCCGCGCAACATGCAGGGCGTCGTGCCGCAGACCTGGACGTGGAAGCGGCCCACCGGACGCAGGTTGAACATCGTGTAGAAGGTCGCGACCTCGTAGGCGCGGATATAGGGCATGCCCAGGTAAGCGGCGACATATTCGATCACCGGTATGGGCAGCCATCCCTGAGTCCGGGTCTCCGCCCCGACCTGCCGCTGCGCCAGGTCGAGCAAGGGGATGATCGCGCTCTGCTGCCGCCCCGGCGGGTAGCGGCCGACGAGCAGCTTCGCCTGCCTGGCGTTGTCCTTCGTAAAGGCGAACGAAGCCCAGCGAGCGCGCACTTCGCCGAGGTCGAGGGAGGTTGGGAGGATGTCAGCCATTGCCGTCGCTCTTGTTGCGCGTATCGAAGCGCGCTTCGCCGATCTCGCCCGCATGGCTCAGGAAAAACCGCTGCAAAAAGAAGGCCCCTGCCGCCACTCCGAGCAGGAACAGCACCAGCAGCGCGTTCCAGACCGTCTGGCCGGGCTCCGAGAATTCCCTGTAGAGCGGCACCGCGATGACGAGGAGAACCGCCGCTCCTCCACCGACGACCGCATAGCGAGGCTGGTCCTGCCCGCTCACCGGTCGATCTCCCCGAAGACGATGTCGAGCGAGCCGAGGATGGCGGTGACGTCGGCCAGCATGTGCCCCCTGGTCATGAAGTCCATCGCCTGGAGGTGGCTGAAGCCGGTCGGCCTGATCTTGACCCGATAGGGTTTGTTGGTTCCGTCCGCGACGAGGTAGATTCCGAATTCCCCCTTCGGGCTTTCGGTGGCGACATAGACTTCGCCCTCCGGCACGTGGAAGCCCTCGGTGTAGAGCTTGAAGTGATGGATCAGCGCCTCCATCGACTGCTTCATCTCGGCCCGCTTGGGCGGCACCACCTTGCGGTCCAGCGAGGCGATCGGACCTTCGGGCATCTGGTCGAGGCATTGCTTCATGATCCGCACCGACTGGCGAACCTCCTCGACCCGGACCATCATCCGGTCGTAGCAATCGCCCTTGGTCCCCACCGGCACGTCGAATTCGACCCGGTCGTAGACGTCGTAGGGCTGCGCCTTGCGGATGTCCCAGGGCACTCCGGCGGCCCGGATCATCGGGCCGGAGAAGCCCCAGGCGATCGCGTCGTCGCGCGAGACGGTGCCGATGTCGACGTTGCGCTGCTTGAAGATCCGGTTGTCGGCGACGAGGCTGATCGAATCCTCGAACAGGCGGTGCAGCCGCGAATCCGTCCACTCGCCGATCTCGTCGAGCAGCCCGGCCGGCACGTCCTGATGGACTCCGCCGGGGCGGAAGTAATTGGCGTGCATTCTCGCGCCGGACACGCGCTCGTAGAAGTTCATGATGTCTTCGCGGGGCTCGAACAGCCACAGGTTCGGAGTCATCGCCCCGACGTCCATGATGTGGCTGCCGATGTTGAGCAGGTGGTTCGAGATCCGGGTCAGCTCGGCGAAGAAAACGCGCAGATACTGGGCGCGGAGCGGCACCTCGAGCCCGAGCAATTTCTCGATGGCGAGGACGTAGCTGTGCTCCATGCACATCGGCGAGACGTAGTCGAGCCGGTCCATGTAGGGGATGGACTGGATGTAGGTCTTGTACTCGCACAATTTCTCGGTGCCGCGATGGAGCAGCCCGACATGCGGATCGACCCGCTCGACGATCTCGCCGTCCAGCTCCAGGATCAGGCGAAGCACCCCGTGGGCGGCCGGATGCTGCGGCCCGAAATTGATCGTGTAATTGGCGATCTCCGACTGGGTCGCGCCCGAGCGGGCGACCTGCTGCTCGTGCGACATGGTTTCGGTGGCGAGAGTCATGAAAGCACCGTCGCCCCAGCGAAGGCTGGGGCCCCAGGGGGTGAAGGGCGCGGGTGCCTTTCACCCGCTGGGGTCCCAGCCTTCGCTGGGACGACGAGGAGCCCGGTCACTTCTTGATCTCCCCGGCCTTCAAGGGCGTCGGCGCGCCCGCGGCCTCCGGCGCCTTCTCGTCGCCGGGGAGGATATATTGAGCCCCCTCCCAGGGGCTGAGGAAATCGAACGGCCGGAAGTCCTGGGCGAGCTGGACCGGCTCGTAGACCACCCTCTTCTGCTCCTCCGAATAGCGAAGCTCGACATAGCCGCTCAGTGGAAAATCCTTCCGGAAGGGGAAGCCGCGGAAGCCGTAATCGGTAAGGATCCGCCTCAGATCGTCATTGCCCTCGAAGATGACTCCGTAAAGGTCGAACACCTCGCGCTCGAGCCAGCCGGCGACCGGCCAGAGCGAGGTGACCGAGGGCACCGGCACGTCCTCGTCGGTCGAGACGCGGACCCGGATGCGGTGGTTCTGGGTCAGCGACAGCAGATGGTAGACGATTTCGAACCGCTCCGGCCGCTCCGGATAGTCGACCCCCGCAATCTCCATGAGCTGCTGATATTCGAAGCGGTCCCTCAGGATCCGGCACACGTCGACGATGCTCTCGCGAACCACGGTCAGCGAAATCTCGCCGACCGAGTCCCTGGCGGCGAGGAGCCTGTCGCCGAGAACGGCCGTGACCTCGTCCACGATCCCCTCGCGGGACGATATGCGGGGCGCGCTCGACGGCATCAGGCCGTCCCCCCGGTGTCGTGGCCGAAGCACAGCATATGGCCGTCGGGGTCACGAACCAGGAACTCGCGCATGCCGTAGGCCCGGTCCTCGGGCTCGCCGACCATGTCGGCGCCCTTCGCGGCGAATTCGGAGTGAAGGGCGTCCGCGTCGCTCACCCAGAAATAGGCGTCGATCCGCCCCTCATGCTCCGCATTGGGGTGGACGGCCTTGCCGGGATCGACCTGGGCCAGCATCAGCTCGAGCCCGTCCCGGCAAGTGATGCAGAAGGTCGGCGGCTCGCCCCACATGCGCGGCGAACGAAAGCCGAGCTTGTCGGCATAATAAGCGTGCGCCCGAAGGACGTCGCCCACCATCAGCACCGGCGCGTGCGCTCGCATTTGCACCTGGCCGCTCACCGTTCGATCGTGCCGACGCGGCGGATCTTCCGCTGCAGCTGCATGACGCCGTAGATCAGCGCCTCGGCGGTGGGCGGGCAGCCCGGCACGTAGATGTCGACGGGCACGATCCGGTCGCAGCCGCGCACCACCGAATAGCTGTAATGATAATAGCCGCCGCCATTGGCGCAGCTGCCCATCGAGATGACGTAGCGCGGCTCCGACATCTGGTCGTAGACCCGCCTCAGCGCCGGCGCCATCTTGTTGCAAAGCGTTCCGGCGACGATCATCACGTCCGACTGGCGAGGCGAGGCGCGAGGCGCCACTCCAAACCGCTCGAGGTCGTAGCGCGGCATGTTGGCGTGGATCATCTCGACCGCGCAGCAGGCGAGGCCGAAGGTCATCCACCACAGGCTCCCGGTCCGCGCCCACTGGAACAGGTCCTCGGTCGAGGTGACGAGAAAGCCCTTGTCGGTGACCTCGCTCTGGAGATCCGCGAAGAATCGGGGGTCCGGCTGCTGGAGGTCCGACGGCCGCGCATTTTCGTGCCGGGGATCGAGGATCACTCCCATTCGAGCGCGCCTTTCTTCCAGGCGTAGGCGAAGCCCAGGGTGAGCTCGACGAGGAACAGCATCATCGCGGCCCAGCCGGCAATCCCGATATAGCCCAGGGTCACCGCCCAGGGGAAAAGGAAGGCGGCTTCGAGGTCGAAGACGATGAACAGGATGGCGACGAGGTAGAAGCGAACGTCGAACTGGGCGCGGCTGTCCTCGAAGGCCGGAAAGCCGCATTCATATTCGGCGAGCTTGTCCGGATAGGGATTGGCGGCGCCGGTCAGCTTCGCGACCATCATCGGCAGGACGACGAAGGACAGCGACAGCGACAGGGCGACGGCGAGAAACAGGAGGATGGGCAGATATTCGGCGGCGGTGGACGCCATCGAGACTCTCCGAAGGGGGACGCGAAGTTGCGCGGCTTCTAGGCGAGCCGCCCCGCCTCCGCAACACTCTTGGGGCCATTGACAGGCCCCGGCGCGAGGAACAGTCTGCCGCAGGGAAAAGGGGGATAAAGATGAGATACAAATGGCTTGCGCTCGCCGCCGCCGCGGCGGCCTGGACGGCTCCCGCCGAGGCCCAGACGGTTCGGGGCCAGGACCCCGGCAGCCTCGTCCGGGCGCTCCAGGGGGCCGGCTATACCGCCAAGCTCGGCACCGACAAGGTCGGCGATCCGATGATCACCAGCGGAGTCTCGGGCACCACCTTCCAGATCTTCTTCTACAATTGCACCGACCACAAGGAGTGCGCCACGGTCACCTTCCATTCGGGGTACGACCTCAACTCGGCGCCGAGCCTCGAGCGGATGAACGAATGGAACCGCGGCAAGCGCTTCGGCCGCGCCTATCTCGACAAGGAGAACGACCCGATCCTCGAGATGGACGTCGATCTCGACGACGGCGGCCTGTCGTCCGCCTTGTTCATCGACAATATCGAATTCTGGTCGAGCGTTCTCGCCGACTTCGAGAAGCATGTCGGCTATCGGAAGTAGTCTCCGTCATTCCCGCGAAAGCGGGAATCCATTCTGACTGCGAGCGAGCGACCAACGCCGGATGGATTCCCGCTTTCGCGGGAATGACGATTAGCGCAGCGCCCCCGCCACCAGCTTGTGGAGCTTCGAGTGGAGCTGGTCGTTCGCCGCGAGCACCTGGCCCTTGGCCAGCGCCGCGTCGGCGCCTCGGAAGTCGGTGACGAAGCCGCCGGCCTCCCGGACGAGGAGGATGCCGGCGGCGACGTCCCAATATTGAAGGTCCTCCTCCCAGAAGCCGTCAAAGCGGCCGGCGGCGACCCAGGCGAGGTCGAGCGCGGCCGAGCCGAAGCGGCGCACGCCCGCCACCTCGGGACCGACCGCGTCGAGAATCTTCTGGAAGCGCTCCAGATGGCCGTGGCCCTTCCACGGCACTCCGGTGGCGATGAGGGCGTCGGCGAGGTCGCGGCGGGCCGAGACTCGAAGGCGCCGCTCGTTGAGCCAGGCGCCCCTGCCCTTCTCCGCCCAGAAGGTCTCGTCGGTGAGCGGCTGGTAGACCAGCGCCTGGGTGATTTCGGCCCGCCCGCCGGCGCCGCGCGGGTCCTCGACCGCGATCGAGACCGCGAAATGGGGAATGCCGTGGAGGAAGTTGGACGTGCCATCGAGCGGGTCGACGATGAATCGCGGCTTGTCGGGGTCGCCGTCGATCGAGCCGCCCTCCTCGAGAGTCAGCCGCCAG
Organism: Sphingomonadales bacterium; assembly: GCA_034668585.1. GTDB lineage: Bacteria > Pseudomonadota > Alphaproteobacteria > Sphingomonadales > Sphingomonadaceae > Allosphingosinicella. The sequence continues at coordinate 55,454 of JAXDPB010000003.1, forward strand.
TCGGGACGGGCGTGGCGAAGCTCCTCGACGATCGTCGCTTCCGCGCGCTTGTCGGCCATCGAGACGAAGTCCGCCGGGCCCTTGCGGCTCACCTGAAGCTGCTCGACCTCGCCATAGTCGCGCCGAAGCCGCGGCGCCGCCTTGCGCGCGGCGCGCTGCATGACGGTGATCAGGCCGGAATGGGATACCAAGATACTCTCCTCAAACCCCTCTCCCTGCAGGGGAGAGGGAGGGGCCCAAAGCGAAGCTTTGGGAGGGTGGGGGCAAGACGGTGCCACGCCCTCACCCTGCCGCTTCGCGGCTGTCCCTCTCCCCTCGGGGAGAGGGAATTATCAGTCGGCACGCCTCACGTAGGTCTGCTCGTAGACGTCGACGACGATCCTGGTCCCGGCGCCGATATGCGGCGGCACCATCACCCGGACGCCATTCTCGAGCAGAGCCGGCTTGTAGCTGGACGAGGCGGTCTGGCCCTTCACCACCGCGTCGGCCTCGACGATGGTCGCCTCGATCGTGTCGGGGAGCTGGACCGAGATCGGCCTTTCCTCCCAAAGCTCCATGACCACGTCCATTCCGTCCTGGAGGAAGGCCGCGGCGTCGCCGAGCAGGTCGGTTGGAAGCGTGATCTGCTCGTAATTGTCCTTGTCCATGAAGGTGAGCTGGTCGCCGTCGCGGAACAAGAACTGGAAGTCCTTGGTGTCGAGCCTGACCCGCTCGACCGTCTCGGCGGAGCGGAAGCGGACGTTGTTCTTGCGGCCGTCGATGAGGTTCTTCATCTCGACCTGCATGTAGGCGCCGCCCTTGCCCGGCTGGGTGTGCTGGATTTTCACAGCGCGCCAGATGCCGCCTTCATATTCGATGATGTTGCCGGGACGGATGTCCACGCCGCTGATCTTCATGTCTGTCTCTCGGGAGATAGTGGAAAAGAGCCGGGGCGGGCCTTAGCCGCCGGACGGGAATGGAGCAACCTCCGCCGTCATTCCCGCAAGTTCGGGAATCCGTCATGCCGGCGAAGGCTGGCATCCATGCGGGCGTCGAGATCCGAGCCGACGCCGGCATGGACCCCAGCTTTCGCGGGGGTGACGAAAGCTCGCTCAGGGTTCCCCCGCCAGCAGCGGGTAGGGGTTGATCGCGGTCCCCTCATGCCATTTCTCCCCCTCGGCCATGCGGTGGATGGCGAAATGGAGATGGGGGCCGGCGGGGTTGGCGTTGCCGGTCGAGCCGACCCGCCCGATCGGGTCGCCCTGGGCGACCTTCTGTCCCTCGTGGAGCCCCGGCGCATAATCCTGGAGGTGAGCGTAATAATAGATCCAGTGCCCGTCGGCCGATCGGACATAGGCGGTGATTCCGCCGCCGCCCTGGCTGAAAAAGAGCTTCTCGACGGTGCCGGGCGCCGCCGCGACCACCGGGGTGCCGTGAGGGGCCATGATGTCGATGGCGTTATGGACCCGGTTGCTGCTCCGCGCCTGGGTGAAGGTGTCCTGCAGCTGCTCGCCTTTGACGCCCACCACGGGAATGGCGACTCCGGTGGGTCCCAGAATCACGGCCGGGCGCTGCGGCACCGCGGGCGGCGGCGGCCCCGCGGAGCGGGCGGCGCCGGCCCCGACCACCCGGACCCCGCTATAGGCGATGAACCAGAAGGCGCTGGTGAGGGCGCAGGTCACGATCGCGGTGACGAGGACGATGACGAAGGTTCTAAGCCGTTCCATCCCCGCTCAACGCAACTTATTTCCCACCCGTTCCGTTTCGGGCGACGCATGACCGCGAACGTCCGCATCGGCTGCTCGGGGTGGATCTACCGCCACTGGCGCGAGCTCTTCTACCCGGCGAAGCTCGCCCAGCATCGCTGGTTCGCTCATTATGCCGACACGTTCGGGACGGTCGAGCTCAACACCAGCTTCTATCATCTGCCCAGGCCGGAGACCTTCACCAAGTGGCGCGACCAGGCGCCGCCCGGCTTTCGCTACGCGGTCAAGGCGCCGCGCTTCATCACCCATATGAAGAAGCTCAAGGACTGCTCGGAGCCCGTTGAGGAATTTCTGGACCGTGCCCGAAAGCTCGGGCCCACGATCGGCCCCGTCCTCTACCAGCTGCCGCCGCGCTGGACGTTCAACCGGGAGCGGCTCGAGGAGTTCATCGCCCATCTCCCGCCCGACCTCGCCCACGTCTTCGAGTTCCGCGAGAAGAGCTGGATGACGCCGGAGGTGCTCGCCTTGCTCGATGCCCGCGGCATCTCCTTCTGCGCCCACGACATGCCGGGTCTCGCCACTCCGCGCTGGGCGAGCGGCCCCATCGCCTATGTCCGATTCCACGGCGGCACCGGCAAATATGTCGGCCGCTACCCGGACGAGGCCCTGCTCGGCTGGACCGACTGGATCGTCGACCAGGCCCGCTCCGGCCGGGACGTCTGGTGCTATTTCAACAACGACATAGGCGGCCACGCCATCCACGACGCGCTCACCCTGCGGGCGATGGTCGGGCAGTCACTCAGGTAGGCGAACCCGTTCACCCCATCCGTCATTGCGAGGAGCGAAGCGACCCGACAATCCGCGGACCTGCGAGGCCCCAATGAATTGCTTCGCTCCGCTGCGACGATGTGATGACGGATTTGCGTCGATTATATTACAACGACGTGACAAGCCTGCCCGCCAACGTCATGGAATCACTGTAATATTAGTATCACATGAGTCCCCTACGAATCGGCGAGGAGCACCGTCGATTCGGCGTGCCACTTCAGCCTGGGGGCCGCATGTTCATTCCCGCACCGTTTCTCATTTCCCGCAGCCTCGCCGCCATCGTCGCGGTCGCCATTGCCTCGCCCGCTCTCGCCGCCGCCGAAACTGCGGCCCCTATGACCGCCGATGCCGACGCGGCGCCGGCGGCGGACCAGGGCCTCGAGGAAATTGTCGTCACCGCCACCAGGCGCGAGACCAATCTTCAGCGCACTCCGATCGCCATTTCCGTGCTCGGCGCCGAAGCGATCGCCGATCGTCACGTGCAGAGCCTGGGCGATCTCGCCGACGGCTCGATTCCCGGGCTTCGAGTCGCCACCTTCGAGGCTCGGACCTCGGCGCTCACCATCGGCATCCGCGGCATCGTCCCGCTTGACGCCAACCAGCCCGCGCGCGAGCAGGGCGTCGGCATCTATGTCGACGGGGTCTATCTCGGCCGCCAGCACGGCCTCGGCGCTGCCCTGCTCGACGTCGAGCGGATCGAGGTGCTCAAAGGGCCGCAGGGGACCCTGTTCGGTCGCAACACCGAAGGCGGCGCCCTTAGCATCGTCACCCGCGCGCCCACCGGCGAGTTCGGCTTCAGGATGCGGGCCGGCCTCGGCAATGAAGGCGCCTATAACGCCGACGCGCATCTCGACCTGCCGGCGCTCGGTCCGCTCAGCGTCAAGATCGACGGCGCCGTCCAATATCAGGGCGCAACCACCGTTAACCCCCTGCCGGGCAGCGTCGGCTGGAATTATTTCGACAGACGCGGCCTGCAGGTGAAGGCTCGGCTCCAGCCGTCCGACCGCTTCACCGCCGATCTCTCCGCCGACATCGGCCGCGACCGGAACAGCCCGTTCTACAGCCAATTGCTGAACTACAATCCGCTCGGCCTCCCGGTGGGCCCGGCGACAGGGACCCTCCCCGCCGGCACTATCCGCCCCCTCCCTCCGATCGTCGAGGTCGAGGGCGAGGAGCGGATGGAGGTCGCCGACATCGGAGTCCCCCAGGAGCCGAGCGTCGACAAAACGATGGGCGCGGCGCTCACCCTGCGCCGGGACGTGACCCCTGACCTCCAGTTGCGCTCGATCTCCGCCTATCGCGAGGTAGAGGTCGAGCAATGGGACAATAGCGGCGGTGCCCATCGCCTGCCCGTCTTCGCCCCCAACGGCAATTTCAGCCGCTACAGCCTCGCCGGCCTGCGGCAGCACCAGGTGAGCCAGGAGTTCCAGGCCGTCGGAAGCCTTGGCGACAGCCTCGATTACGCCGCCGGCCTCTATTATTTCGGGGAGGAAGCGAGCGACGACGCCTCGACGCCCAGCACCAACCGCTGGAATGCTGACGGCACCGGCTACACGATCAATGATCCGCGGCCGACGCTCCGCGGCTTCCGGACCATCGACCGCGCCAGCCGCGCGAGGAGCCGGAGCTACGCCGCTTACGGCCAGGCGACCTGGACTCCGTCCGGCCTCGACTCGCTCCACCTCACTTTGGGCGGCCGCTATACCCATGACGTGAAGAGCGGCCGGCTCCATATCGTCAACAACGCACCGAGCAATTTCACCTTCGAGCAGAGGCACGATCGCTTCAACCCGTTGGCGACGATCGCCTGGGACGCCGCCCCGGACATCCACCTCTATGCCAAATATGCGACCGGCTACCGTGCCGGCGGCGCCAGCTCGCGCTCGCTCACCTACCGGTCTTTCGGTCCCGAAGACGTCAAATCGTGGGAGGTCGGCGCCAAGACCCAGCTGTTCGGCCGCCGGCTTCGCCTCAATCTCGCCGCCTATGCGATGGACCGCAAGGGAAGCCAGATCGATTTCAGCCTGGTGACTCCGCAGCCCAACGGCTCCACACGCAACACGCTGGAGACGATCAACGCCCCCGGCACGACCCGAATCGGCGGGGTCGAGCTGGACGCCGTCCTCAAGCTCGCCGACGATCTCACGCTGACCGGAGCCTATGCCTATACCGACACCCGCATCCCCGACACGGTGAACCCGTTCAAGGGCGTCGTCGAACCGGTGTTCATCGTCTTCACGCCCCGCAACGCGACCAGCGTCGCGATCGATTACGAGCGCCCCCTCCTCGGCGGCCGCCTGCGCTTCCATCTCGACTCCAGTTACGCCCAGGCGACCCCGACCTTCGCCGAGTCCGCGGTCAGGAACGACTCCTCCTTCCTCGTGAACGGCCGCCTGGCCCTGGGCGAAATCGGCCTCGGACCGGGAGCAGCCGGGCTCGAGCTCGCCCTCTGGTCCCGCAACCTCCTGGACGAAGCGCATGTCTACCGCCGCGACCCCGCGAACCGTGCCGTCCTCGGCGACTACGGCAATTTCAACGCTCCCCGCACCTTCGGGGTCGAAGGCTCTCTCAAATTCTGAACGATTTGATGTCCTTGAATTGATTTAAAACGCGCTATGTCCGAACCCTGCCCGAGTAATTATTTTTTGAGGGCGGGCGCGAAGGCACAAGAAAGGATCGAGCGCCGTATCGCGGCAAAGAGACAAAACAGCCTCTGTCGTGCCAACTTCGTCCACTTCTTCCACTTCGTCCGATTTCGGACGGTCCCTCTACTTGCTCAGCACGTGCTGGAATTCCCAGACCGCCGCTTCCGGCCCGGCCGAATGACCCCAGACCGCGCTGCAGACGGCCAGGAAATCCGCCCCGGCCTCGACCAGCACCCGGCCGTTGTCCGGCGTGATTCCGCCGATGGCGACGCAGGGTATCTCGAAGAGCCGCGACCACCAGGAGAGGATGGCGGGCTCGGGCCGGTACGCCGTCTCCTTGGTCGCGGTCGGAAAGAAGGCCCCGAAGGCGACATAATCGGCCCCCGCCTCCCCCGCCGCCATCGCCAGGTGGCGGCTGTCGTGGCAGGAGACTCCGATCTGGGCGGCGGGGCCGAGCAGGGCCCGGGCCTCGCGCGGGTCGCCGTCGCTCTGGCCGAGATGGACCCCGTCGGCGCCGAGGCGCCTGGCCAGCGCCATGTCGTCGTTGACGATGAAGGCGACCTCGTGCGCCTCGCAGATACGCCGCAGCGGCTCGGCGAGCCGCGCCGCCTCATGCTGGTCTGGGCCTTTCACCCGAAACTGGAAGGCCGCGACGGGCCCGCCGCCCAGCGCCCGCTCCAGCCGGTCGGGAAAGTCGCCGCCGACCTCGAGCGGCGAGATCAGATAGAGCTGGCAGGGCGGCCGGGCGGTCGGCTGGAACAGATCGGCGAAGTCGGGATCGAGCGGGTCTTCCATCGGCTCAGGGGTTCGCATCGATGCGCTCGCCGCTCAAGCAGCAAAACCGGGCGGGCTTGCGTCCCGTCCCCCAGCTTTCCTCGACCTCGGCGAAGCCGGCGGCCTCCATCAGCGCCTTCACCTCCGCCACCTCGAACAGTCGGAAGCCGAAGCGATGGCCGGGCCATTTGCGAAGCTCGCGAGCGGGCTCGAAGGCGAGGACGAGGCGCCCGCCCGGCTTCAGCACCCGCGCCAGCTCGACCAGCGCCGCGCCCGGATCCGGCCAGAAATAGAGGCTGTTGACGCTGACCGCTTTGGTCAGGGTCGCCGGCGGCAGCGGCAGGGTTTCGACCGAGGCGCGATAGAGGTGAAGCCGGCCGCGCCGGACGTCGCGCGCGAGGCGGTCGCGCGCCCGGGCGATCGCCGCGTCCGAGATTTCCGCGCCGAACACCTCGCCGCGCGTACCGAGCAGGAGCGAGCGAAGCAGCGAGCCGCCGCCGAAGCCGACCTCCAGCACCCAGTCGTCGCGGTCCAGCCGAAGGCAGTCGAGCGCGAGCGCGTTCATCTCGCGGCTGATCCGGTCGAGCCACGGCGCGATCACATAGCGCCCGATCAGCCCCGTCGGGCGGCCGAACTGCCGGGCGAGGAAGGCTCTCAGTCCGGAGGTCCCTTCAGTTCGAGCCCGTTGCCCTCGGGATCGGAGAGATAGATGGACGGTCCGTCGCCCTCGGCGCCATAGCGCCGGCTGATCTCGGCCTCGATGCCGTGGCGGGCGAGATAAGCGATGATCGCCTCCCCGTCCCAGGGCAGGACCCGGAAGCAGACATGATCGACATTGCGGCCGTCCCTGGCGGGCGCTGCGCCGCCCATCCGGCCGAGCTTGCCCTCGACCGGCACCAGGTCGATCAGCGAAGTGCCGGCGCGCAGCTGCCAGAGGCCGATCTCGGCCTGGACCTTCTCCACAGTCGCGCCGAGCACCTCGGTGTAGAACCTCAGAGTCGAGTCGAGGTCGGTGACCCGAAAGACGACATGGTCGATGGCGGCGAGCCCGATCATGCCGCCGCCAGCGCCTTCACGCCCGGCAGCTCCTTGCCCTCCATCCATTCGAGGAAGGCGCCGCCGGCGGTGGAGACGAAGGTGAAGTCGCCGGCGACTCCGGCCTGGTTGAGCGCCGCGACGGTGTCGCCGCCGCCGGCGACGGAGACGAGCTGGCCCGCCTGGGTCAGCGCCGCGGCGGTCCGCGCCAGCTGGACGGTGGCGCGGTCGAACGGGGGCGTCTCGAAGGCGCCGAGCGGGCCGTTCCAGACCAGGGTGCGGCAGGTCATGAGCGCGTCCGCCAGCGCCTCGACGGCGGCGGGACCGATATCCAGGATCATCTCGTCGGCCGCGACCTCGTGGACGTTGCAGGTCCTGAGGCTGGGCGGGTTGGCGGCGAATTCCCTGGCCACGACCACGTCGTAGGGGAGGTGGACGATGCAGCTCGCCCGCTCCGCCGCCTCGAGGATTTCGAGCACCGTCGGCGCAAGCTCGTGCTCGCACAGCGACCTGCCGACGTCGACTCCGCGGGCGGCGAGGAAGGTGTTGGCCATGCCGCCGCCGATGATCAGATGATCCACCTTCGCGACGAGGTGGCGGAGCACCTCCAGCTTGGTCGACACCTTGGCGCCGCCGACCACCGCCGCCACCGGCCGCTCGGGCTCGCCCAGCGCCTTCTCCAGGGCGTGGAGCTCGGCCTCCATGGCCCGGCCCGCATAAGCGGGCAGCAGGTGAGCGAGGCCCTCGGTGGAAGCGTGGGCGCGGTGGGCGGCGGAGAAGGCGTCGTTGACGTAGAAATCCCCGAGCGCCGCCATGGCGCGGGCCAGCTCCGGGTCGTTCTTCTCCTCGCCGGCGTGGAAGCGGGTATTTTCGAGGATGGCGACGTCGCCCGGCCGCAGGTCGGCAACGTTGGCGGCGGCATTCTCGCCCTGGCAATCGCCGACGAACCGAACCGGCCGCCCCAGCACCTCGCTATAGGCGCGGGTAACGAGCGACAGCGACATGTCCGGCCTCCTCTCCCCTTTGGGTCGGCCGAAATGGGCGAGGAGGAGGACGATGGCGCCCTTGTCCGCAAGCTCGGTCACGGTCGACAGGGTGGCCCGGAAGCGGGTGTCGTCGGTCACCTCGAGATCCGCCATGGGGACGTTGAGGTCGACCCGGACGAGCGCCCGCTTGCCCCTTACGTCGCCGAGATCGTCGAGGGTGCGGAACGACGTCATGACGTCACTCTCCCGTCACCCCGGCGAAAGCTGGGGTCCCAGGGGGTGAAGCGCACCGGCAGTTCTCACCCGCCGGGGCCCCAGCCTGCGCTGGGGCGACGAGCCTCTTCACAGCCGCGCCATCGCGCCGGCGGTGTCGACCATCCGGTTCGAGAAGCCCCATTCATTGTCGTACCAGGAGAGGACCCGGACGAGCTTGCCCTCGAGCACCGCGGTCTCGAGGCTGTCGACGGTCGAGCTGGCCGGATTGTGGTTGTAGTCGATCGAGACGAGAGGCTCCTCGCTATAGTCGAGGATGCCCGCCAGGGGCCCGCTTTCGGACGCCGCGCGCAGAGCGCCGTTGACCTCCTCGAGGCTGGTGTCGCGCTTCGGCGTGAAGGTGAGGTCGACGAGGCTGACGTTGGGAGTCGGAACCCGGATCGCCGAGCCGTCGAGCTTGCCCTTCAGCTCCGGGAGCACCTCGCCGACGGCCCGGGCGGCGCCGGTGGTGGTCGGGATCATCGACATTGCGGCGGCCCGGGCGCGACGCTTGTCGCTATGGATCTGGTCGAGGATCTTCTGGTCGTTGGTATAAGCGTGGACGGTGGTCATCAGGCCCCGCTCGATGCCGATGACATCGTTCATCACCTTGGCGACCGGGGCCAGGCAATTGGTCGTGCAGGAGGCGTTGGAGACGATCGTGTGGCCCGCCTCGAGCTTGTCGTGATTGACTCCGTAGACGACCGTCAGATCGACTCCCTTGGCCGGCGCGGAGATCAGGACTTTCTTTGCCCCTGCAGTGAGATGCGCACCGGCCTTGTCGCGATCCGTGAAGAAGCCGGTGCATTCCAGGACCAGGTCGATGCCGTTGGTCCCGTGGGGCAGCCTGGCCGGATCGCGCTCGGCGGTGACATGCACTCGGCGGCCGTCGATGACGAGGTCGTTGCCGTCGGCGCGGACTTCGCCGGGCCAGGCGCCATGGACCGAGTCGCGCTTGAACAGAAGGGCGTTCGATTCGGCGTCGGCGAGGTCGTTGATCGACACCAGCTCGAGCCCGCTGTCCGCCTTCTGGAGCAGGGCCCGGGCTACCAGGCGGCCGATCCGCCCGAAACCGTTGATCGCAACTCTCGTCGCCATGTCATTGATCTCCTTGAGATTGCAAAGCCGCGACGATGCGCGGAACGATCGCTTCGGCGGTGAAGCCGAAGCGCTTGAACAAATCCTCCGCGGGGGCGGACGCGCCGAACCGGTCGAGGCCGATGGCAAGGCCGTCAGCGCCGATATAGCGTTCCCAGCCGAGCGTGGTGCCGGCCTCGATCGACACCTTGAGGACGTCGCCCGGCAGCAGGTCGCTCCGATAGGCCTCGCCCTGGCCGTCGAACAGCTCCCAGCAGGGCATCGACACGACGTCGGCGCCGATGCCCCGCCCTTCGAGCGCCTCGGCGACGGCGACGGCGACCTCGACCTCGGAGCCCGTCGCGATCAGCACCGCGCGGCGCGGCGCGGCGGCGGCGCGGAGCCGGTAGGCGCCCCTCGCGGAGAGGCTTTCGGTCCGCCCGCTGCGCAGTTGCGGCAGGTTCTGGCGAGTCAGGGCGAGCAGCGAGGGGCCCTCGCGCCGCTCCAGCGCGAGCGCCCAGCATTCGGCGGTCTCGACAGCGTCGGCGGGGCGGTAGACGTGAAGGTTCGGCATGAGCCTGAGGCTGGTCAGATGCTCGACCGGCTGGTGGGTCGGACCGTCCTCGCCCAGCCCGATCGAATCGTGCGTCATCACGTAGACGACTCGAGCGCCCTGAAGCGCCGAGAGTCGGATGGCGGGGCGGCAATAATCGGAAAAGACCAGGAAGGTGCCGCCATAGGGGATCACGCCGCCGTGAAGGGCCATTCCGTTCATCGCCGCGGCCATTCCGAACTCGCGGATTCCGTAATAAATGTAGCGGCCTGAATAATCCTTTTTCGTCAAAGGCTTCTGGGCCTTCGTTTTGGTATTGTTCGAGCCCGTCAGGTCGGCCGAGCCGCCGATCGTCTCCGGCAGCGCGGCGTTGATCGCCTCGAGGGCGAGCTCCGACGCCTTGCGGGTGGCGATCTTCTGCGGGTCGGCGGCGAGGCTGTCGAGCCAGGCGTCGAGACCGAGCTGGGCGGGCAGCCGTCCCTCCATCCGGCGGACGAATTCGTCCCGCCCGGGGCTGGCGGCGAGGCGGGCGCGATACTCCTCATGCGCCTGGCGGCAGCGCCCCCCGGCTTCGCGCCAGGCGGACAGGATCGGCTCTGGTATGTCGAACGGCTCGCTGTCCCAGACCAGCCGCTTCCTCGCCGCCGCGACCTCGTCGGGCCCCAGCGCCGAGCCATGGGTGGCGGCGGTACCCTGCTTGTTGGGAGCGCCCCAGCCGATGATCGTCCGGCAGGCGATCAGCGACGGCCGCGGGTCGGCCAGCGCCTCGTCGATGGCGCGGCGAATGTCGGCGAAATCGTGGCCGTCGCAGGAGACGGTGTGCCAGCCGCTCGAGTCGTAGCGGCCGATCGCGTCCTCCGAGCGCGAGAGATCTGTCGAGCCGTCGATAGTGATTCGGTTGTCGTCCCAGAAGACGTTGAGCCGGCCGAGGCCGAGATGCCCCGCCAGCCCTACCGCCTCGTGATTGATCCCCTCCATCAGGCAGCCGTCGCCCGCGACCACCCAGGTGCGGTGATCGACCAGGTCGTCGCCGAACACCGCGTTGAGATGCCGCTCCGCGACGGCCATTCCGACCGCCATGGCGAGGCCCTGGCCGAGTGGGCCGGTCGTCGCCTCCACCCCGGCCAGCATGAAATTCTCCGGATGCCCGGCGCACGGGCTGCCGAGCTTGCGGAAATTCGCGATCTCCTCGATCGTCGGGTTGGCGTAGCCGGTCAGATAGAGGAGCGAGTAGATCAGCATCGAGCCGTGGCCGGCCGACAGCACGAAACGGTCGCGGTCGTGCCACGCCGGATCGGCGGGATCGTGCTTCAGATATTCGGTGAACAGGATGGTGGCGACGTCGGCCATCCCCATCGGCATTCCCGGATGCCCCGAATTGGCCGCCTGGACGGCGTCCATCGACAGCGCGCGAATGGCGTTGGCGAGCAGTCTCGGATCGGCGGCCATGCACTTTCCCAAACGGGGGCGCCCGGGCGGGCGCTGGAGGAGAGTCGGGGGACGCTCCGGTCGAGCGCTCCTTTATCGGCGGGGGCGCGCCCGTCAACCGCAGGGCGGCTGTTTTCAAAGCCGGGACGGTCATGCTATGCAAAGCCGATGGGGCAAGACAGGGCGGAAATGGCCATCGGCCGGATCGAGCGGGCGCTTGCGCGTATCGAGGGCGCCGCCCGGCGCAATGCCGAGTCCTCCGCCTCGGCGGATAACGGTCTTCGCGACGCTCATGAGGCTCTGCGCGGGCGAGTGCGCGAGGCGCTGACCCAGCTCGACGGCCTCATCGCCACCACGGAGAAGGGCTGATGGCCTCGGTCGAAGTCGAGATCGCCGCCCGCAAATATTCGGTCGCGTGCCGGGACGGCGAGGAGGAGCATCTGCGCTCGGTGGCGGCGATCGTCGACCGCAAGGCCAGGGACGCCGCCGGAGCGCTGGGCACGCTGAGCGAGGCGCGGCAGCTGCTCTTCGCCTCCCTGCTGCTCGCCGACGAGCTCAAGGAACATCGCTCCGGCCAGCCCCCGGCGCAGCCCGCCGAGCTCGACCCGGCGGTGCTCGATTCGCTCGAACGGCTCGCCGCTCGGGTCGAAAGCCTGGCGGAACAGCTTGAGCGGAGTGCTCCGGCTTCCTAGATAGGGCGGGACGGGTACTGCCCGGTACGAGCTTCTAGAACATCCCTGGGCGATAAGCATCCTCGGGGGCTATCCCTGGTCGGGCCCTGGTCCGGCACATATGGTCCCCACCTGACGTTGACGCGTCAGAGGATAT
>JAXDPB010000004.1:0-45287 GCA_034668585.1 Sphingomonadales bacterium
GAGGTTGAGGCTTCGCATCAGCCGCTTCGTCTCGGCGAAGCCGGCGCTGGTCGGCGCCTTGACCCTTATCCAGTCGGGCTTGCGCTGGCGCGGGACGCGGATCGGATCGGCTTCGCTCATGCCGGCCAGATAGCGATGCCCGAGCGGTCTTGCCACCCCTCCCCTCCAGCGGCTAGCGCGCGGCCATGGAGAGCCTTGAGCGACTGATCGACGGCTATCGCCGATTCCGCGAGACCGGCTGGGCGCGCGAGCGGGAGCGCTGGTCGAAGCTCGCCGAGGGACAGAGCCCGCGCGCGATGGTGATCGCCTGCTCCGACAGCCGCACCGACCCGGCCCAGATATTCGATGCCGGCCCCGGCGAGATGTTCATCGTCCGGAACGTCGCCGCCCTGGTTCCACCCTATGAGACCTCGGCCGGCCATCACGGCGTCTCGGCGGCGCTCGAGTTCGCCGTCACCCAGCTCCAGGTGCAGGAGATCGTGGTGATGGGCCACGGCTATTGCGGCGGCTGCGCGGCGGCGCTGACCGGCCAGTTCGACGACGCCGCTCATGGCGAAGGCCATTTCATCGCCGACTGGATCGAGATGCTTCGGGACGCGCGCGACAAGGTGCGCTCGGAGCATGGCGAGGACTTCCGGGCGATGGAGCTGGAGGGCGTGCGGGTCAGCCTCGCCAATCTGCGCACCTTTCCCTGGGTCCGGGAGCGCGAGGCGGACGGCCGCCTCAGGCTCCACGGCGCCTATTTCGCCATCGCCGACGGAATCCTCCATCTGCTCGACGAGGCCAGCGGCGCTTTCTCCCCGGCCTGAACCGCGTTGACAGGGCGCCGCTTCGCTCTAGGCTCGGCCGCGATGCTCAGATGCGCCCTGCCCCTGCTCGCCCTGGCCGCCGCCGCCCCGGCGATGGCGGCGCCGGCGGGCGAGGGCGGGGCCGACGTCCCGAGGCGGGTGTGCCGGCCCGCCGCGCCCCAGCTCGGAAGCCGGATCAAGCGCCCGAAAGTGTGCCGAAGCTCCGCCGAATGGGAGGAAATGGATCGCGCCCGCCGCGCCGCCACCATCACCGTCAAGGCACCGCAGCCCGAGCCCTGGGAGCGGACCCGGCCGCAATAGCGCGCCAATAGCTCAGGCGGCTCCGGCGACGCTCCGGCGCGCTCCGTAGGCGAAATAGACGACCAGCCCCGCCAGGTTCCACATCAGGAACCAGATTTTGGTGAAGTGCGGCAGGCTGTAGAAGAGGTAGGCGCAGCCGAAGATCGCGCCCAGCCCCACCACCCAGGGCAGCGGCGTCCGGAAGCGGCGCTCGGCCTCAGGCGCCCTGACCCGCATGATCAGCAGGCAGGTAGCGACGGCGATGAACGCCGCGAGCGTACCGGCATTGGCGAGGGTGACGATCTGGTCGAGCGGGACGAGGCCGGCGATCGCTCCGACGATCACCGTGGTGAACAAGGTAATGCGCACCGGCGCCCCGCGGCTCGAGACCCGAGCCAGCCGGGCCGGGAGCAGGCCGTCGCGCGCCATCACGAAGAAGATCCGGCTCTGGCCGTAGAAGAAGGCGAGGATCACCGTCGGCAAGGCGATGACGGCGGAGAGCTCGAGATAGCGGGCGGCCCAGTCCCATTTGAGGTTGCGAAGGACGAGCGCGAGCGGCTCGGGGCTGTTGGCGATGGCCTTATAGGACATCGCGCCGACCGCGGCGGTTCCGACTGCGATGTAGATGACGACGCAGATCAGCATCGATCCGACGATGCCGATGGCCAGGTCACGCTCGGGCCTCTTGGCTTCCTCCGAAGCGGTGGCGATGGCGTCGAAGCCGTAGAAGGCGAAGAAGATCACGGCCGCCGCCGCCATCACCCCGACCTCGCCGCCCGAAGGGCCGCTGCTTGGAAAGCCGTGGGGCATGAAGGGGTGCATGTTGGCGCTGTCGAAATAGGGAAGCGCCACCGCGACGAAGACGATCAGGGCCACCACCTTCACCGCCACCAGGATGGCGTTCAGGGTCGCGCTTTCGCGGGTCCCGGCCAGCAGGAGGCCGGCGACGACGATGATGATCCCGAGGGCGGGCAGGTTGAAGCCGGCGCCGGTGACGTGGAGGGTGAACGGGATCCAGCCGCCCTCGACGACCGGCGCGTGGGTCAGGACGAGCGGAATATTGGGCACCGCCTCGAGGAGCGGCGGAACGGCATGGCCGGACCAGCCCACCGCCACCGCGCTGACGACCAGCGAATATTCGAGGATGAGGCTCCAGCCGACGAACCAGGCGACGAGCTCGCCGATGACGACGTAGGAATAGGTATAGGCGCTGCCCGAGGCCGGGATCATCGTCGCCATCTCGGCATAAGCGAGCGCGGCGCAGGCGCAGATCAGGCCGGCGATGGCGAAGGAGAGGATCACCGCCGGACCCGCCTTGGCGGCGCCGACCCCGGTCAGGGTAAGGATGCCGGTGCCGACGATCGCTCCGACGCCGAGGGCGATCAGATGCGGCCAGCCGAGGCTTCGGTGGAGCCGGTGCTCGGGCGCCAGATCCTCGTCGGCGACCACCGCCTTGCGCGCTGTAAAGTTCGCCATCGGCCCCTTCCCTCCTGCTTTTGGTCCCTTTTACGGGCGGGCCGGCGGAGGCCAAGCTATTTCGGCTCGCTCAAATTTTCCGCGGCGTTGGCGGCGCCAAGCTGGGCTGGTACAGGTCGATCATGGTGTCGGCTCCACGTGGCTTGCGAGCGATCTGGAAGCGTAAATCGGGCTATCTTGTTGCAAAGCGCGCCATCGATTTTCTGATCTCGGCCGCGCTCCTTGCAATCCTGGCGCCCGCCTTTGTCGCAATATCGCTGATCATCAAGGCAGATGGCGGCCCCGTTTTCTTCAAGCACCGCCGGATCGGTCTGCGCAACCGGCCTTTCGACTGCATCAAGTTTCGAACGATGCAGCCGGACGCCGAGGCCGGCTTGCAACGGATCCTGCTGGAAAATCCGCAGGCGCGCGCCGAGTGGGAGCGAAGCGCGAAGCTGCGCGAGGATCCTCGAGTCACTCGTCCCGGCCGGTTCCTTCGACGCTGGGGCCTGGACGAGATCCCGCAGCTGCTGAACGTGCTCAAGGGCGAGATGAGCCTCGTGGGCCCGCGGCCCGTGCCGGAGGAAGAGCTTCCGCGCTATGGCGAGCTCATGGCCGACTATCTGTCGGTCCGACCCGGCATAACCGGCCTGTGGCAGGTGAGCGGCGGGGCGATCGACTACCAGGATCGAGTCCGCATCGACTCTCATTATATCCGGACGGCCGGCCTGTTCGGCGACCTGGCAATCCTCATCAGAACGCCCCGCGCCTTATACCGCCGAGTCGCGCCGCCCCGACGCACCTGATAAGCTCCGCCTCAGCCGGCCCTGCTCCCGGGCAGGCCGAGTTGCGATCCGACGCTCCGGATGCAAGAAAGTGATAATGAGGTTCTCCCTTCCGACGCTGTTCCTCCTCGGCGCCTGCACGGCCCAAGTGTCGCACCCGACGAAGACTCTGGCCGAGCAGCAGGTGGATATCGACTTCTGCACCCGCGAGGCGAACCACAAATATTGGATGGATCCGGTGGCCGCCCTCCTCAACGCCTATGACTGCCTCGAGGCGCGGGGGTATAAGCGGGAGAAAGCCGGGCTGAAGGAACGGGTCGAGCGCTCGGCGGTCGACGACCGGGCGCGCCGCCGCAACCCGAACGATCCGACCAGGCCCTGCACCGTCCCCTGCCGCTGAAGTCGGGCCTAATAGATATAGCCCTGGCGCTCGAGGAAATCCTTTTCCCGCCGGGAGCCGCGCTTCGGCCGCGGGCCCGGCCTCGGCTTGCGGTAGCGAAACGCCGCCGGAGCGGCGGCAATGCGGGCCGGAGCGACCGAGGGCCTCGCCAGGCGCACCCCGGGCTGCGCATGGACCTGAGCGATGACGGAGGCGGACGACGGAAGGGTCCGGTCGTGCACCGCTTCCGCAGCCGCGGCCTTGGCGGCGGCGGCGCGCGCGGGCGCTTCGACGTCGTCGGGCTCGGCCGCCTCCGCGGCGGCGATGACGGGCCGCGGGGGGAGGTTCTTGCCCACCGCCACGGCGGCCAGCGCGCAGGCCAGCATCACCGCCACCAGCCATCCGCCGACCGCGACGAAGCGCGGCCGCGACGATCCGCCCGCCACCTTGAGCTCGGCGAGGCGCAGGGCCTGCCGCTTGGTCCACAGGCGATGATCGTAATCCGCGCGCCGGGCCGGATCCTTGAGCACCGCGAAGGCTTCGTTGATCGCCGCGGCGTCCTTCGAGACGGGCGCTTCGGCCGCCTGGTCCGGATGATATTTCTTGATCAGCGCCTTGTAGGCGGCCTCGACCACGACCGGCTCGGCTTCGGGGGCGACGTTCAGGACATCGTAGAGGCTGCGCAGACCGGCCATGGGTGCAACCGTTCTGCCGCAGAAACCCCGGAAGCGCCAGAGGCGAGCTTTTCGCGCCCGCTCAAAGGCTTGCCGGTGGCGGCTTTCGCCCGCCGGGCGGGAGTGTTAGGCACCTGCGCCTGAACTGGAAGGAGCGAAGACCATGCGCGACTGGGGACTGCCGAGGGCCTGGGCGCCGCGCCTGCTGGGCCTGCTCAGGATCGTCTCCGCCCTCATCTTCCTGGAGCATGGCGCCCAGAAGCTGCTCGGCTTCCCGCCAATGACCCCCGGCGGGCAGCTGCCCCCTCCCCTCAGCCTGTTCTGGTTCGGCGGAATCCTCGAGCTGCTGGGCGGGCTGCTGCTTCTGATCGGCCTGTTCACGCGCCCGGTCGCCTTCATCCTCGCCGGCGAGATGGCCGTCGCCTACTGGATGTTCCACGCTCCCAAGAGCCCCTTCCCCGCCGTCAACATGGGCGACGCGGCGATCCTCTATTGCTTCGTCTTCCTCTATCTCTCCGCCGCCGGGCCGGGCGCGTGGAGCGTCGACGCCCTGCGCGGCTCCGGCAGGCGCTAGCATGACCGACACGGGCCGCCAGGCCGGCAACATCGCCCTTCTGATCGACGCGGACAACGCCTCCTCCGACCATCTCGACTCGGTGCTGACCGTGCTGGCCGAGCTCGGCACGGTCAACATCCGCCGCGCCTACGGCAATTGGACCAAGTCGGCGCTCAAGGGCTGGGCCGAGATGACCCACCGCCACGCGATCGAGCCGCACCAGCAGTTCGACCTCACCAAGGGCAAGAACGCCACCGACATGAAGATGACGATCGACGCCATGGACCTGTTGTTCCGAGGCCGGGTCGACGGCTTCGGAATCATGTCGAGCGACAGCGACTTCATGCCGCTGGCGATGCGCATCCGGCAGGACGGGGTGCCGGTCTACGGCTTCGGCACGTCGCGCGCGCCGGTCTCCTTCCAGCAGGCGTGCAGCCGCTTCATCGACGTCGGAGCGCTCGTCCAGGGCGACGACCAGGATGCCCCCGAAGCGGCGGCGCCGGCGCCGAAACGGGCGGTGGACGAGGAGCTGGTCAAGCTGCTCGGAGCCGCCTTCCGGGCCTCCAAGCGCGACGGCCGCGGCTATGCGAGCCTGTCCGAGGTCGGCCAGCGCGCCGGCAACCGCTCCTCCTTCGACGCTCGAAGCTACGGCTATGCCGGCCTCGCCGAGCTGATCGACGCGGTCCCGAACTTCGCGACCGAACGGCGCGAGGATGGGCGGGTCTACGTGAAAAGGGTCCGCTAGGGCTTCAGCGGACGAGGGCCGGGGCGTCCCGGGGTTCGGCGGCGGCGATCTCGACAGCGGCCTCTTCGGGGACGCCGACATGGACCCGGATCTCCGCTTCATTGCCCGGCCGGTGGACTCGTACCGCGCCCTGCGCCTCCGTCGCCGCATAGGAGGCGGTCTCGCCGCGATGGACCGTGACCCCGAAGGCGGTGCGGATCCCACCGCCGCCGCCGCCGGGGGCCGGCTCGGGCTCGCGCCGCTCGGCCAGCTCGGCGCCCAGATAGGGTCGCCGGAAGGATTTGGGATCGCCCCACTCGCCGCGCCAGCGGTAGAAGATGTGCGAGCCGACCGTCACCGCGCGCCGCATCGACGCCGCCCACCAGGGGTGGACGTAGGAGGCGTGATAATGGGTGGCGAGGCCGACCGGGCCGTAGACGCTTCCGGCCAGCGCCCCCGCCGCCACCTGCCGGGCCCGGGCCCAGGCTTCGGGCTCGCGGCGGGCGCGAAGCGAGCCGTCGCAGGTGAAGCTGAACTGGCAGCCGGTGCTTCGCTGCGAGCCCTGGTAGACGACTCCGCAGACGCTCTTCGGGAAAGCGGGGTGGCGGACCCGGTTGAGGACGACCTGGGCGACCGCCCTTTGTCCCTCCAGCCCTTCCGAGCGCGCCTCGTAATAGACGGCGGCGGTGAGGCATTGCAGCGAAGCGGCGATGTCGCTCCGGCTGCGCTCGCCGACGACGAACGGCGCCGCCGCATGCCCGGGCGCGATCGCCTCGGGGGGCGGCAACGGGGCCGCCCTCGCGATTACGTCGGCCGCGGCCCTGGCCGGCGCGGCGACGCCGGCGCTGGCCACGCTCTGCCGGGCCGCGACCGGCGGCACGCACGAGGCTCCGAGCAGCAGCATGGGAAGACCCAGCATCGACTTGTGAAGCATGGTGAGCGCGCCCCCTGGAACAGGGCCTCGGCTCTACCGGCAGGATGTTAGAAGTTGGTTAACCGTGCCGGCTGTCCGGAATCGAAACCAAGTTCACGATGTTCACGGTGTCGCATGGATTTTCGCCTCCCCACCGCGGAGCGACGGCCCGCCTTCCTTGTACTTTGCGCCTTCGCGCCTTCTCTCAAAAAAAGGCAGCGCACGGCGCCTGGAGGAAAGCACCGGAGGCACCGGATGCCGGCCTTGTCTTGCACTCGGCCGGGCTCCGTTGCCCCGCTCCACCGTCTCGCCACCCGGTTTCAAGAGAAGGCGCGAAGGTGCGAAGGTGCAAGTAGAAGGTGGATTCCCGCTTCGCCGGAATGATGCAATGGAGGCGAGCGGAAAGGTCCGCCGGAATACGGGGAAGAAAACGGCCGGCGCGTCCTTGCCACGGGCCCCCGGGGCTGGACGACTTCGCTCCTTTCGTTCGTTACTCAAAAGCATCCAGACTTCATTCGCAAGAGTCGGCGGGCCCCTTTGCCTATCCTGTGAAGGCTTCGGTGGCTCGGGGCTCCCTCCTTGCGAAGGAAGCGCCGCCGGTCGAGCCCTTTCAGGCTCTGTCCGCAGGGACCAAACAGTCCCGGCTCTTCGGGTGACGCGAGCTCAAACGTTCCCGGATGACTTCGCGCCGGCCGCCGGCCTCGGGAGCAAGGTCCCTCCGCCGCTTCCCGCCTTCGCCGGGCGATCAGGCCGACTCGGGCAGAGTCACACAACTAGCGGCTCAGCTGGTACATGTCAAGAACACTAAGTGAACAGACAGCCCGTGCGGGGTTTTAGCGCGGCGGCAGCCGGTCGCGTATCTCCCCGAGCCGGTCGAAGGTCTTGAAAACGATCAGCCACAGCTCGCAGGTCACCCGCCAGAAGACCAAGGCGAAGACCGCTCCGACCAGGGTGAGAAGAATTCCCCCCAGGCCCATCGCCGGCGAATAAGCGAGCACGCCCAGCGAGCTCACCAGCGCGATCAGCACGTACAGGGCGATCCCGACCAGCCCGATATAATAGACAATCCTGACCAGAGTGCCGCCCAGAAGCTTCTCGAAACCCCAGAAGTGGCTAAGCACGTTCTGAAACCCGCCCGCCGGCTGCGCCGGGCCGGGTTCCGGCCTGATGTCGCTCATGCTTTTTCCCCCGAAATATCTGCGAAGCGGCGATGTGAGCATGTTTCAGGGGGACCGTAAAGATGCGAGGCCGCCTATCCCTCGCCAGTATCCTCGTACCGGAGCTCGGGCCTCTCGGCGATGAACCGGCTCAATCCCCCAGGTCGTAGCGATTCCGCCCCGGATTGCTGGCGCCGGCGAGCAGAACCACCAGCGCCAGAAGCGAAGCCCAATAGAGAATGACGCCGACCGCGATGGTGAAGAACAGGGTCATGTCCGCCTGCCCGTCCCGATCCATCGAGCCGAACAGCCGAAGCAGCTGGGCCGACGTGTAGGCGAGAAACGGCAGCGGCATCAGGCCCCAGGCGCCCGACATTCCGCGATCGTGCAGCCGACGGACGACGGCGGCGGCATAAAGCAGGACCGCCAGCCCGAGGGTGGTGGCCAGATAAGCCACGAGGAAGCCGGCGGACGGCATGAATGCCGGAGAGTGGGGCGGCACCGTCGCCGAATAACCGCTCAGGTCCGAAGCAAAATTGACCTCACCCGGTTCGACCGTGAAGTCCTGCACGGCTCGCAACGATCGCACCATCGTTGAGATGAGCATCACGGATCCCGCGATCGTGACGATCGCGAAAACCAGCGCGGCATAGGGCCAGAAGCTTGCCCGATCTTCGCGCCCCTCGAAGCTCGCGAGCCTTCGAAAATGCTCCAAAAGACCTATTTCCCCTGCCACTCGCTTAACCTCCCTGTACGCGGGTTTGCCGCCTTAGAAGTGACAGACTACGGCGGCCGCCGATCACGGTATCGTTCATAAGCAGCCTGGACCATCCCTCGCCATTTTCGAACCGCTTCGTGACTTGGTCCAGAGGAAACCATTTCAGGCCAGCTGCTTAGCAATCGAGGATTCCAGTGCCAGGCACGTAGCTAGGAGGTCGCTGCCACCGCGGAGGTCCTTCTCAACCTTCAACGGGACCTGTGTTCCTCGCGATTGCCGCAGCGGATCATGTTGCGGAAGGTTTCAAATTGCTCGCGCGTGTAGGCAAATAGGTGCCCATCCGTCGGCCGGTAGTCCACGCCACAGCCGGGCATGGCGAGGTGTTCGAGGGTTCTTATCTCCTCGGCAACCAAGAGGTTGTCGCGCCCGCCATAGACGAGCTTCAGCTTAAGCCCCTTGGTGGATTCGAGGAGCCGGAGAGGGACGTAATCTTCGAGCCTTCGGAAATAGGCTGCAGTTATCCGCTTCGCCTCGACTTGGACGGCGTCGCTGCGGACACCGGCAATTCCCAACTCTTCGCCTTTCCCCGCATAAAGCCTTGCCAGGTAACTTTGCCCGCCCAGATTTGGGCTCATCAGGAACAGAGAACCCTTGTTATCCAATTCGGGTGCCAGCGACGCCGCCAGATATGCCCCGAAGCTTTCGCCCACGACATCGACGAGCCGATAGCGCTTGCGGCCCCATCGCAACGCCGCCTTGAGTTCGAGCAGGGCGTCTACGACATCGGGCACCATGTTCGGACCATCATAGGTGACTTCCCGATCCGAGCTCCCCGGATAGAGCGGGATGAACAGGTCATAGCCTGCATCGAGGAAAGCCAATTGCTCAAGTACCAGATCTTTGCTTGCATAGGCCCAAGGCCCGCCATGAATCCATATAGCGAGCCTTCTGTTGCCGGCGGCTTTCTTTCGGCAGCTTATATGAAATCCTATAGCGTTAGCCGAATCATATGTAACTAGTATTTCCCTGAACTGATACGTCCTGCATGAGGTGCTTACCTGTTCCCCATTCGGGAGTGAGATTTTATATTCAAAGTTGGTGCTCCGCTGGACGACGATCAATGACGCTTCGCTATTCTGCGTCACCGACTTAGTTATTGTTAGCGTACATTTTGGGGGCGCAGGCGCGGCGGCAAAGTGATCCGAAATCATCCCCATCTCTGCTCCCTGGGACGAGGGAAACCGAATCCAGGAGGTCGAATGACGATAAGCCAGCCGCATTGTAGTCTAGGGGATCCTGGCTGAAATGCAGAAGGATTGTCAGTTCACCGGACGACGTGTCTAGGAGGAACTCGATCTCGTAGAGATCCTCTGCACAAAACCCTTCTGGGGCATACACTGGCTCTGCGTACACATCGATGTAGCCGCCGCCACTGTCGTCAATTATTTCCCATCCTGCTGCCGATGCATCTGCTGGCAATCCCCCTAAGTCGCCAAATCCGTCACTTTGACCGGGCCACGCCGAGGCAAGCACATCAACTAAGTCGCCGTTGTGGGAGTTGGCCAGTGATAAGGCGGCCTCGAGGCTCGCTCCTGTCTCGATCAACGAGACGGGGTCAACGCTTGTGGTAAGCGAAGCTTGGTTTTGGAAAGACAGAGATGCGATATCGGCAATATCGATGGACATTGTTCACCCTCCCCACATGGGTATTTCCACATCAGGCTACCACGACCTGCCGTGTGACAATATCTGGGCGCATTTGGTCTTTGCAAATAGTATTTCTTAGCTACCGAGTCAGCTTCCGGTACGTCATCCGGTGCGGCCGGTCCGCCTCAGGCCCCATCCGCCGCCTCTTATCCTCCTCATAGGATTCGAAATTGCCTTCGAACCATTCGACGTGGCTGTCGCCCTCGAAGGCGAGGATGTGGGTGGCGAGGCGGTCGAGGAAGAAGCGGTCGTGGCTTATGACGACGGCGCAGCCGGCGAAATTCTCGAGGGCTTCTTCCAGGGCGCGCAGGGTCTCGACGTCGAGATCGTTGGTCGGCTCGTCGAGGAGGAGGACGTTGCCGCCCTGCTGGAGCATCTTGGCCATGTGGACCCGGTTGCGCTCGCCGCCAGAGAGTTGGCCGACCTTCTTCTGCTGGTCCTGGCCCCGGAAGTTGAAGGCGCCGACATACGCGCGGGTGCCGACTTCGTGCTTCCCGAAGCGGAAGACGTCGGAGCCGCCCGATATCTCCTCCCATACGTTCTTCTTGGCATCGAGCGCGTCGCGGGACTGGTCGACATAGCCCAGGCGAACGGTCTCGCCGATCCGCACCGAGCCGCCGTCGGGCTGCTCCTCGCCGCGGATGAGCTTGAACAAGGTGGTCTTGCCGGCCCCGTTGGGGCCGATGACTCCGACAATTCCGCCCGGCGGCAGCGAGAAGCTGAGATTGTCGAACAGCAGCTTGTCCCCGTAAGCCTTTGAAAGGCCCTGCGCCTCGATCACCGTCCCACCGAGCCGCTCGGGCACCTGGATGAGGATCTGGGCCTTGCCCGGAGTGCGGTTCTCCTGCGCCTCGACAAGTTCGTCGAACGCCTTGATTCGCGCCTTGGACTTGGTCTGGCGGGCCTTGGGCGAGCGGCGGATCCAGTCGAGCTCCTCCTGGATTGCCTTCTGCTTGCCCTCGTCCTCTCGCTCTTCCTGCTGCAGCCTCTTCGCTTTCTTGTCCAAGTAGCCGGAATAATTGGATTCGTAGATGTAATATTTGCCTCGATCGAGCTCAAGCACCCAGTTGACGACATTGTCGAGGAAGTAGCGGTCGTGGGTGACGAGGATGACGTTGCCGGCATAATCGACGAGATGCTTTTCGAGCCACTGCACGCTCTCGGCGTCCAAGTGGTTGGTCGGCTCGTCGAGGAGCAGGATGTCGGGCTTCTCGAGCAGCAGCTTGGTCAGCGCCACCCGGCGCTTCTCGCCTCCGGAGAGGTTGTCGATCGGGCTGTCGCCGGGCGGGCAGCGAAGCGCGTCCATGGCGATCTCGAGCTGGTTGTCGAGCGACCAG
The DNA here is from genome assembly GCA_034668585.1 of Sphingomonadales bacterium. Classification (GTDB taxonomy): domain Bacteria; phylum Pseudomonadota; class Alphaproteobacteria; order Sphingomonadales; family Sphingomonadaceae; genus Allosphingosinicella. The sequence goes on from JAXDPB010000004.1 coordinate 11,494, forward strand.
CCGTCGACGGCGTCGATCTTCTCCTGGAGCTCGCCCATCTCGGTCATCAGGGCGTCGAAATCGGCGTCCTCGGGCGGGTCGCCCATGATCGTCGAGATCTCGTTGAAGCGGTCCATCATGTCGGCGGTCGGGCGGACCCCGTCCATGACGTTCTCCTTGACCGTCTTCGAGGGATCGAGCTGGGGCTCCTGCTCGAGATAGCCGACGCGGATATGCTCGCCCGGCCAGGCCTCGCCGGTGAACTCCCGGTCGCGGCCGGCCATGATCTTCATCAGGGTCGACTTTCCCGAGCCGTTCGGTCCGATGATCGCGATCTTGGCGTCGGGGTAGAATTGCAGGTTGATGTTGTTGAGGATGGGCTTGGGCGCGCCCGGGAAGGTCTTGGTCATGCCCTTCATGACGAAGCTATACTGTGCGGCCATGGCGGCGCGTCTCTCCAATGGGTTACGGGATTTGGCGCCTACCTAGTGAGGCAGGGGGCGAATGTCACCCGCCCCTCCGTCCTCCCGGCGAAAGCCGGGACCTCGGGGAGACCCTCCGTGCCTCTTCCGGCCTGAGGTCCCGGCTTTCGCCGGGATGACGGGGGCAGGCCGGTTCATGGATTGCCTTGGGCGAACTTCGTTTCCGGCTTTCGCCGGAATGACGGAGTGGCTAGGGCCGCCGCATGAAAAAGACCGCCCTGCTGCTCGCCGTCGCCCTTTCCTTTCCTGCCTTTGCCCAGAGTTCAAACCAGGCCGAGCGCCTGCGCGACGCGGCGCTGAAGGACGACGTCGCCTGGGACATCGTCGAGGGCCTCACCACGGAGGTCGGGCCCCGACTCGCCGGCACGGAGGCGGAGGCGCGGGCTCGGGACTGGGCGGTGAGGAAGCTGAAGGCGCTGGGCTTCCGCAACGTCCATGTCGAGATGACGACGATGGCGACCTGGGTGCGCGGCGCCGAGACGGCGGAAATCGTCGCCCCCTTTCCGCAGCGGCTGGTCGTCGCCGCGCTCGGATCGAGCGGAGCGACTCCGCCGCAAGGCGTGACGGCGCAGGTGGTCGGGTTCGACAGCGTCGACGAGTTGAAGGCGGCGCCCGAGGAGGCCGTGCGCGGCAGGATCGTCTTCGTCAGCCACGCCATGGCGCCGGCGCAGGACGGCTCGGGCTACGGCTATTACGGCGCGGTGCGGCGGTCGGCCCCCGCCGTCGCCGCCGGGAAAGGCGCGGCGGCGATCGTCATCCGCTCGCTCGGCACCGACTATCACCGCAACCCCCATACCGGCCTCACCAACTGGGCCGGAGCCACGCCGATTCCCGCCGGGGCGCTTACCTTGCCCGACGCCGAGAATCTGCAGCGCATGCTGAAGCGGAGCCGCAAGGTGACGATGCACCTCACCCTCACCCCCCGTTTCATCGGCGACCAGCCGACCGGGAACGTCGTCGCCGAGGTTCCGGGCAGCGACCCGTCGGCCGGGATCGTCCTCGTCGGCGGCCATCTCGACAGCTGGGACCTCGGCACCGGCGCCATCGACGACGCGTCGGGCGTGGCGATTACCGCCGCGGCGGCCAAAAGGATCCTCGACTCGGGCCGGCCGCGGCGGACGATCCGGGTGATCTGGTTCGGCGACGAGGAGACCGGCGGCGCCGGAAGCAAGGCTTATTTCGCCGCCCACAAGCAGGAGAAAGTGGTGTTCGTCGCCGAATCCGACTTCGGCGCCGACCGGGTGTGGCGGGTCGACACCAATTTCACCGCGGCCAACAAGCCGCTGGGCGAGCGTATCGCCGCCGCGCTCTTTCCGCTCGGGATTCCGCACAAGGAGGGCGAGGTCGAGGCCGGCGCGGACCTCGGCGCCTGGATCGAGGCGGGCTCGGCCGGCGCCGACCTCCAACAGGACGGCACCCGCTATTTCGACTATCACCACACACCCGACGACACGCTCGACAAGGTCGATCCGGAGCAGCTCAGGCAGAATGTCGCGGCGTGGACGGCGGTGCTGGCGCTCGTCGCCAACGCGCCCGAGGAGATCGAGCGGCGGGCGCCGAAGGCCGCGGAATAGCGACGCTTCCGTCATGCTGAACTTGTTTCAGCATCCAGGGGCGAGCCGCCGCACGCGTGGAGGCCTGGACCCTGAAACATGTTCAGGGTGACGTCAGGGCGAAGGCTGGTCGGGGAGACAGGATTCGAACCTGCGACCCTCTGCTCCCAAAGCAGATGCGCTACCAGGCTGCGCCACTCCCCGCCTTCGCCCTTCGGCGGGCAAGCCCGCCAAGGCCGTCGTACTTCTTCCAGGGCTGGCTTGCCAGCCGAAGCTCCCGCAAGGGAGCGCAGGCTGGTGGGCCCGGGAGGATTCGAACCCCCAACCTAGCCGTTATGAGCGGCCGGCTCTACCATTGAGCTACAGGCCCGTAACTCCAGCGGCTCTCGGATAGGGAGCGGGTGCGGCAATGGCAAGACTCGCCCGCCTCTGCTCGCCGCCGGAGATCGCCCGCCTGAAAAATCAAAGGCTTAGAACTTGGTGTCTGACACCGATTTTACGGCGCCTTGGCGTATGACGCTTCGGCCGCCGCGATCGTCTCCTCGATCGAGGCGGGGGCGATGCCTTCGCTCTCGAAGAAGTCGAACAGGCCTTCCCACCAGGCGTGGAAGGTGGCGAGATCGTCGGCGGTTCGGACGAAGGGGGTGTGGCCGGGCTCGACCGAGGGCGAGTGGAAAGAGAGGCTGAACCAGCGCGCTCCGTCCCGGATCAGCGCGCGAGCGGCCGCCAGCGCTTCCTCGAGCGGGACTCCTTCGGGAGTCAGCGGCACCCGGTTGAGCAGGCCTGTCCGCGAGAGGAGGCCGTGGCCGCGCGGCAGGCGCGAAGCGGCCCGGTAGACTCCCCTCCCCCTCGCCCTCAGCCGGCCGACATAAGCGGCGCTGAGCGGAAGCTCGAGGAGCCCGCCCTCGCCCGCGCGGAAGGGAAAGGGCTTGACCCGCGAGAAATCGGGACCGCCTTCGTCGCCATAATCGAACAGGGCGCGCACCGAGACGTCGGCGCGGTAGCCCGCTTCCTCGAGAAGGGCCGCGGTGTTGGGTCCGACTCCGTAGCGGCCGGCCCGGTAGACGACGGGGCGGCGGCCGAAGGCGGATTCGATCGTCCCGGTGAGGTTGGCGATCTTGGCTTGCTCAAGCTCCTTGGGAAGATTGCCGACGAAACTGTTGTAAGTATTTACTTCTTCCTCATGAGGCGGGTTCACCCAAGGGTGGAGCTGGGTGCCGACCGAAATCTCGTCCCGTTCGAGCCACTCGCGGAGCATCCCGACCAAGCGCGGGTCGGTGGCGATCGGATGGTCGACGAGGTGGACCGGCTTGACGCCCCGGCGGCGGAAGCGTTCCTGCATGTCGGGCATGGCCCGCATGTGGGTGGTGGAGCGATGGTCGCGGCTGCGCGGCTTGGCCCAGTCGAACTCCTCCTCGGTATCGCTGAACACCGTGAAGCGGCGGCCGAAATCGTCCGGCAGGCGGAGGTAGCTCCTCTCTTCCGGAGGCAGATCGAGGCGGCCCAGCGGCACCGCCCCTAGCCGTTCCGGCCCGACGAACGCTCCGCCGGCTCGAGCGGCGGCAGCAGCAGGGAGAAGCGGCTCGCTCCGATCTGGAGGGCGCCGCCGACCGCCTCGGCGAGGTTGCGCACCAGCCTCAGCGCGAAGCCGAGGCCGAGCGCCGGGGCGCCGGGCCAGTCGCCGTCGGGGCTGTAGCCCGGGTCGAGCAGCGACTGCTCGTCGAGGCCTTCGATCGCTCTCGGTCGGTCGATCGAGAGGCACAGCATCTTGCGGCCGCCGTCCTGTCCCATCGCCATCGTCGCGGTGATCGTCTCGCCCTCGCCGGCAAGCCCGATCGTGGCCGCGAGCATGCGCGCGAACATCCGCTCGGCGGCGTCGATCTCGACCTTGGCGTCGGGCAGGTCGCGCTCGATCTCGATCAGGATCCGGCTGCCGCGTTGCGCCGCGACCCGCTCGTAGGCGTCGTGGAGGCGGCACAGCAAGGCGACGGCGTCGACCGAGCTTTCCGAGAGCTGGAGGCGCTGGGTCTCGATCCGTGCCGCCGTATCGAGGTCGTCGACCGCGGAGAGCAGCCGCCGCGCCTGGTCCATGATGTCGGAGGCGCGCGAGCGGTAGCTCAAGGCGGCCGGACCCATATATTGTCCGTCGATCATCTCGGCGAAGCCGATGATGGCGTTCAGGGGGGTCCTCAGCTCGTGGATCAGCTGGCGCAGGGAATCGGCGGGCAGGTCGGTGCCGAACAGGCCGGCCCCCGGCTCCGGCGGCCCGGCGCCATGGGCGACTTCGTCCAGCCGGGGCCGGCGGGCGCTGCCGCGATAGCCGAGGAAATTGCCCTGGGCGGAGTCGAAGAAGGGCACTCCGGAGATTCGCCAGTCCCCGGAGGCGGCGCCGCCGCCGGGCACGCTGAAGCGGGCGTCGCGGAAGGGCGCTCTTTTCTCGAAGGCGCCGGCGGCCTGGCCGTCGACTCCATATTGGCCGCGCTCGGCGATCGAGGCGATGCTCTGGCCGACCAGCGGGCCGCGCGGAGCGCCTTCGATCCAGAGGATGGTGCCGTCCGGCCCGGTCTCCCACTGAAACTCCTCGACCGGCCCGGTCTCGGCCGCCGCGGCGGCGCCGGCGGCGTCGCGCCGGCGGCGGAAATTCTCGATCCGGGCGACGAGGTCGCGGATCTGAGCCTCGCTTCGTTCGGCCGCGGGGGTGAGCTTGTCCTCGACGGGCGCGGCGACCTCGCCGCTCAGAGCGAAATCGCCGGAGCCGAAGCCGGCGAGGGCGTGGGTGACGTCAGCGGGGAGGTCGCGACGGTGGCGCAGCAAGCCGCGCGCCATCGGGCCGAGGCGGGGAAGGATTTCGAGCCATTCTCCGGTCCCCAGGCGGGCGCCGGCGAGCAGGGGCGCGGCGACCTGGCCGATATCCTCGGCGAAGAAGGCGAGCGCGGCCGGGCTGACCCGGCGGCCGGCAAGGCTGCGGGCGACCTCGCTCCGCGACTCGGGCGGCACCCGCGGCCGGTTCTCCCTCAGCCAGGCGAGCGCCTCGGCCTCCGCGTCGCCGGCGTCGCGACCCTGGGCGAGCAGATCGACGAGCTGGCGCCACTTGGCGGCGAGCGCGGCGGGCCGCGCCTCGCTCTGCCTCAGCACCGTCGCGATCATGTCGTCGAAACGCAAGCGGCCAGCCCTTCTGCGAACGGGGCCGCGAACCGGCCCCGCCAATCGTTAACGCGCGCTCCCGGCGAGCGGAAGAGGGCCTTTTGCCGCGCGTCGCAATATGGGACGGGGAACCCCTGCCGGCGCAGCCTCCCTCCCCATGCCAGGCATGGGGAGGACGAGGTCAATCAGGCGCCGCTGCGCGCGAGCCAGGCGAGCCAGAAGGCGCCGAGGCTCTGGCGCGTTCCGGTAAGGCCGCGGAAGGCGGCTTGAGCGCCGGCGCGGTCGCCCGAGGCGAGCAGAGCCATGGCGAGCCGGGTGTTGACGAGGTTGGCGTCGACTCCGCCCTTGGTCAGAGCGGCGCGATAGAGCGCGATCGCCTTGGCATGCTCGCCATAGCCGTAATAGGCGTCGCCGATCTTGAGAGCGCTGACGCCCGTGGCGGCAGCCATGGCCTTGGACTCCTCGCTTCCCAGCGAGGCACGGTCGCCCGCCATGCGGGCGTTGGTGAGACGGACGAGCTCGGCGAAGGCCGCCTTCTTCGGGTCGATCATCCGCTTGGCCGTGCCGTCGTCGAGAACCGCCTTGGCCTCGGCGTAATTGCCTCCCTTGTAGAGGCCGTCGACGAGGTCGTACCAGTCGCGCTCCCCGGCCAGAGCGCCGCTCGCCCGCATGAAGCGAAGGACGTCGAGATCGGCGGCGGGATCGAGGCTGTTGGTGTCGCGGTAGATGAGCAGGGCGTCGCGCCAATTCTCCTTGGTCGGATAAGCCGAGACGAGGTCGCGGCTGAGCTTCTGCGAGGCTTCGCGAAGCGCCGGATTCTGGCGGCCGTCGAAGGCCAGCTTGAGAGCATATTTGTACCAGCTCTCGTCGACGGGCTGGTTGGCGGCGCGCTTCATGTCGATCGCTCGAGTGATCAGCTGAACCGCTTCGGCCGGCTTTTTGAGGTCGTTCTTGACCTGGGCGAGGCTGATCAGTGCTTCGGGATCGTTGGGGCTGAGCTCGACGACCCTGGCGAACGCCGCCTCGGCCTTGGCCTTGTTGCCGGCATTGTTGGCGAGCACGCCCTGGTTGCGGTAGATGACGGGCAGGTCGGTCGCGTCGACCTGGCCACTCGCGATGAGATTCTCGAGGCCCTGCGACTGCATCGCGACGTTGTTGATGCCGAGGCCGATCTCGAGCTGGAAGCGGCCGACGGCGTAGCGGCCGCCCGGGCTGTTGGCGGCGGCGATGGCGGCGGGCAGGCCGGCCTGGGCGGTCGCCCAATCTTTGGCGGTGATCGCATTCTGCACCGGCAGCATGGCCGCGCGCTCCTCCTTGCTGAGGGTCGGCCCCGGCCGCGCCGCCGGGCCAGCCGCCTCCGGCTTCTTCTTGGCCTCCGCGGGAGCGGTCGCCACCAGCGACGAGCCGCCGATCACGAGGGCGACGCCAAGCGCCAACCTGGAAACGGATTTCATACAATTCCTCCTGTTGACCGCCTCGAGCCGGCGGTCCTGATGAGCAAGGGCCGTGACGCGGCCTCTACCGCCAAACGCCCGCCGTTTCTAGCGGTGCCGCGCTGAACGGCCCTTTAACCGCCTTTGACCCGGATCGCCTTGAATCCACACGGTTTTACCGCCTGAGCGCGATATTTCGCGAACCGAGGTGGCGCGTGCGCGGATCATGCTTATCTAGGGAAAGCCTCGCGCGCGTACGCGTACGTGCGCGCGGGGTGGCGCCGGGCGGTCCCTTCCGCTAGGCTGAGCTTCGCCCCTTTCCGCGCTCCGGCGCATCACGACAGACAATCAGGAAACCTCCCTTGGCCAGCGCCCCGCCGACCATCGACAGCCACGATATCTCCCCGGTCCAGATCGTCGAGGAGATGAAGACCTCCTACCTCGATTACGCGATGTCGGTGATCGTCGCGCGCGCCCTGCCGGACGTCCGCGACGGCCTCAAGCCGGTCCACCGGCGGATCCTTTTCGCCTGCGACGAAGGCGGCTTCGTCCCCGGCCGTCCCTACCGCAAGTGCGCCAAGATCGTCGGCGACGTCATGGGCAATTACCACCCGCACGGCGACAGCGCGATCTACGACGCGCTCGCCAGGCTCGCCCAGGACTGGTCGATGCGCGTGATGCTGATCGACGGCCAGGGCAATTTCGGATCGATGGATCCCGATCCGCCGGCCTCGATGCGCTATACCGAGGCTCGGCTGGCCAAGGTGGCGATGACCCTGCTCGAGGATCTCGACAAGGACACGGTCGACTTCACCCCCAATTACGACGGCTCGCGGATGGAGCCGCAGGTGCTTCCGGCGCGCTTCCCGAACCTTCTGGTCAACGGCGCCGGCGGAATTGCCGTCGGAATGGCGACCAACATCCCGCCGCACAATCTTGGCGAGGTCATCGCCGCCTGCAAGGCCTATATGGACGATCCCGGGATCACCATCGAGCAGCTGATGGAGATCATCCCCGGTCCCGACTTCCCGACCGCGCCTCTGATCCTCGGCCAGGCCGGGGCGCGAAGCGCCTATCATACCGGCCGCGGGTCGATCATCATGCGCGCCCGCCACGAGGTCGAGGAAGGCCGCGGCGACCGGCGGTCGATCGTGCTCACCTCGATCCCCTACCAGGTCGGCAAGAACACGCTCGTCGAGCGGATCGCCGAGGCGGCCAAGGACAAGCGCATCGAGGGCGTCTCCGACATTCGCGACGAATCGAACCGCGAGGGTGTCAGGGTCGTCATCGACCTGAAGCGCGACGCCACCCCCGATGTCGTCCTCAACCAGCTCTGGCGCCACACGCCGGCCCAGTCGAGCTTCCCGGCCAACATGCTCGCCATTCGCGGCGGCCGGCCCGAGACCCTCAACCTGCGCGACATCATCGAGAGCTTCGTCCGCTTCCGCGAGGAAGTGATCACCCGGCGCGCCAAGTTCGAGCTCGCCAAGGCCCGCGACCGCGCCCACATATTGCTCGGCCTGGTCATCGCGGTGACCAACCTCGACGAGGTGGTCCGAATCATCCGCGGCTCCGCCTCCCCCGCCGAAGCGCGGGCGGCGCTGATCGCGCGCGACTGGCCGATCGCCGAGATCGCTCAATATATCGCCCTGGTCGAGGCGGTGGAGCAGGAGATCGAGGGCGACACCTATCGCCTGTCGGACGCCCAGGTCCGGGCCATTCTCGAGCTTCGACTGCATCGCCTTACCGGCCTCGGCCGCGACGAGATTGCCGGCGAGCTGAAACAGCTCGCCGTCTCGATCGGCGAGCTGCTCGATATCCTCGGCGACCGGGTCAAGCTCTACGCGGTGATGCGCGCCGAGTTCGACGAGATAGCCGAGCAGTTCGCCACCCCGCGCACCACCGAGATCGCACCCGCCTGGGACGGGATCGAGGACGAGGACCTGATCGAGCGCGAGGACATGGTCGTGACGGTGACCCTGGGCGGCTACATCAAGCGCACGCCGCTCGCGACCTTTCGGGCCCAGCGCCGCGGCGGCAAGGGCCGCGCCGGAATGGCGACCAAGGACGAGGATGCGGTCACCAACCTCTTCGTCACCTCGACCCATACGCCGGTGCTGTTCTTCTCGACCGCGGGCAAGGTCTATCGGCTCAAGGTCTGGCGGCTTCCCGAAGGGCAGCCCCAGGCGCGCGGCCGGCCGATGGTCAACCTGCTTCCGCTCGGCGAAGGCGAGACCATCTCGACCGTCCTGCCTCTGCCCGAGGACGAGGCGGAATGGGGCAAGCTCCACATCCTCTTCGCCACCGCCCACGGCACCGTCCGCCGCAACTCGATGGACGCGTTCACCAACGTGCCCACCGCGGGCAAGATCGCGATGCGCTTCGGCAATGACGAGGAAGGCGACCCCACCGACCGGCTGATCGGGGTCACCCTGCTCACCGAGGAGGATGACGTCCTGCTCGCCACCCGTTTCGGCCGCGCCGTTCGCTTCGCCGCGACCGACGTTCGCGAGTTCCAGTCGCGCACGTCGGCCGGCGTTCGCGGGATCCGCCTGCGCGAAGGCGACGAGGTGATCTCGCTTTCGATCCTCAAGGGCTTCGCCGCCAGCGCCGAGGAGCGCGAAGCCTATCTTCGCGCCGCGCCCTGGAAGGACAATGAGAACGAACCGGTGCTGAGCCCCGAGCGGATGGCCGAGTTCGAGGGGGCCGAGGAGTTCATCCTCACCGTCACCGAGAACGGCTACGGCAAGCGCACCTCGGCCTACGAATATCGCCGAACCAATCGCGGCGGCCAGGGCATCACCAATATCGAGACCTCGGCCCGCAACGGCTGCGTCGTCGCCAGCTTCCCGGCGCATAACGGCCAGCAATTGATGCTGGTCACCGACCAGGCCAAGCTGATCCGGACCACCGTCGGCGACATCCGGATCGCCGGCCGCAACACCCAGGGCGTCACCCTCTTTCGGGTCGCCGACGACGAGCATGTCGTCTCCGCCGCCCGGATCGACGAGGACGAGGAACCGGAGACCGAGGCCGAGGAGATGGTCGCCGAGGAGCTCGGCGAGGCGCCGCCGGCGGCGGCGTCCGACACGGTCCGGCTCGACGACGGGACGGGTCCCGAGACTTTGCCGGACAGCCAGGAAAATGAATGATCCGCCTTGACGAGGCCCGGCATTCATACGGACTCAGGATGGACCCCAGCCTTCGCTGGGTGACGGTTATCCGCTCCTGCCGACGGGAACGCCGGGCGAATGATCCTCCCCGCCACGGGAGAGGTGGGCACGAACCCCCGTGAAGATCGCCAGCTGGCCGACATAATAAAGCAGCCAGACGGCGGCGTTGAGGTAGGACAGGTCCGCGCCGCTTCCCAGCCGGGCCGCGATCAGCATGTCGCTGGCGAGGAACAGCGACGCGCCGAGCCCGACCGAGCGAGGAAAGCGGCTCAGCCATGCGGCGGCGGTCATCGTCCCGAGGAGCAGGGCGTAGGAGGCGAAGACGCCGGCTTCCGGCGCTCCCCGGCACAGCAGGAAGGCGAGCGCCGCGGCCGACACCGGCAGTGAGGCGGCGAGCGCCCAAAGCCACGGGCGGACCGCCGTTCGGCGGTTGCGCAGGTAGAGCAGGATCGAGATGAGATGCGCGGCCGCAAAGGCCGCGGCGCCTGCGCCGAGGTCGAGTTCGATCAGGACGTCGCCCGTCGATCCGAGCGCCAGCAGAGCCGCCAGCAGCCATCCGTCAGCCGTGCGCGCTTCGAGCCACGCGGCGAGGGCGAGCAGCCCAACCGCGGCGCCCTTGGCCGCGATGCTCGTCGCCGGGTCGAGCGAGACCGTGGCGACGAGCGGGTGGGCCAGCCCGAAGATCAGGCTGATCGCCACCATCGCCCGCGCCGCCGCCCGCATCCGGTCCTCCCCGCCCCCCGAACAAGACTCTTGCAGCGCACCAGAACGGGCGATCGGCAAGCCCGATTTCGAATAACGCTTGCCATCCCCGTTTATTCTGCTATTTCTGTTTTTACAGAAAGGAACGGCATTGAGCGTGATCGACCATCCCGACGCCAAGGCCTTCATCCTCCATTGGGGGGAGATGGGCACGCAATGGGGCGTCAACCGGTCGGTGTCGCAGATCCACGCGCTTCTCTACCTCTCCGATCGCGCCCTGCCCGCCGACGATATCGTCGAACAGCTCGGCCTCGCCCGCTCCAACGTCTCGACCGGCCTCAAGGAATTGCAGGGCTACGGGATCGTCCGCCGGGTCCATATCGAGGGCGAGCGGCGCGACCATTTCACCGCCGAAACGGATTTGTGGGAGATGCTGACCCGGATCGTCGCCGAGCGCAAAAGGCGCGAGATCGACCCTACCGTCGCCCTCCTCGCCGAGCTTTCGGCCAGGCTCGCCAAGGACGACAGCGCCCCCCGGCATGTCCGCGAGCGGATCACCCGAATGCACGAATTCATTTCCACCCTGGGCAATTGGTACGAGCAGGTGCGCGGCCTGCCCAAGCCCACTCTGGTCACCCTGATGAAGCTCGGCGGCAAGGTCGCCCGCTTCATTCCCGGCGCCGGCAAGCCCAGCCAGAAATAGGAGCTACGAATGCAGACAGCCCCCTTTTCACGCCTGCAGTGTTCCGTTTTTACAGAAACAACCGAAGAGAGAGGAATTTGATATGGTCGAGACCGCCTATGCCCTTTATCTGATCATCACCCTCGCCATCACGATCTGGGTGGCTCGAACCCTGTCTCGCAACGGCAAGGTCTTTCTGGTCCAGTGCTTCGGCCATAATGAGGAGCTCGCCAATTCGACCAACCACCTGCTCGTGGTCGGCTTCTACCTCGTCAATATCGGCTTCATCACCCTGACGCTCAGCATCGGCGCCGAGCCGACGACACCGGCCGAGGCGATCCGATTCCTCAGCAGCAAGGTCGGTCTCGCCGTGATCGTGCTCGGCGGAATGCATTTCTTCAACATGTCGGCGATCGCCCATTTCGGCCGCAAGGTGAACGAGTGGTTCTCCGACCAGCGGGCCGCAGCCGCGCTTTGACGCCCAGGTTCGGGTGCGGTCCTTCGGCCGCGCCCGTCCCTTTCGAGGAGAATGCGCCGTGCGCCGAAGCGCCCCCATCCATGGATCCATCGCTCTGGCTTCGCTGGCGGCCGGCCCGATCTTCCTCATCTCGACCGGGCTGGCCGCGGTCTATTTGGAGCTGCCGCGGCCCGTAACCGTGGATCCCGCTCTTTTCGCCCCATTCATCCTGTTTTTCATTCCCGCCATCATCTTCGGCTTCATCCTGTCCATCATTCCAAACCTGATCGGCAGCCGCCTCCTGGTCTTCATCGGCGGTGCGATCCCGGCGGCGCGCGCGAGTCCGGTCTGGATCGGCACCGGCGCCCTCTTCGGGACCGCGATCGCCGCGGAGACGGGAGCCTTCGCCCAGCCGGCTTTGGCCGTGGGACTGATCCTCAGCTCGGCCTGCAGTGCGGCGATCTGCCGGCTTTCGGCCTTCTGGGACTGAGCCGAGCCTTCCCCGCCGGCCGCGCCGCGGCTATCGCGCTGCCATGACGTTTCAGGTCCATATCATCGGCGGCGGCCTCGCCGGATCCGAAGCCGCGTGGCAGCTGGCCGAGGCCGGGGTGAAGGTGCGCCTGTCGGAGATGCGCGGCTCGGGCGAGACCACTCCCGCCCACCACACCGACAGCCTCGCCGAGCTGGTCTGCTCGAACAGCTTCCGCTCCGACGATGCCGAGCATAATGCCGTCGGCCTCATCCACGCCGAGATGCGGGCCCTGGGCTCGGTGATCATGGCCGCCGCCGACGCGCACCGGGTGCCCGCCGGATCCGCCCTCGCCGTCGACCGCGAAGGCTTCGCCGCCGGGGTCGGCGAAAGGATCGCCGCGCATCCCAATATCGAGGTCGTGCGCGAGCGGGTCGACGCCCTCCCCTCCTCGGGCCCGACCATCGTCGCTACCGGGCCGCTGACGGCGGCGACGCTCGCGCAATCGATCGGCGCCGCCACCGGGTCGGACGCCCTCGCCTTCTTCGACGCCATCGCCCCGATCGTCCACAAGGATTCGATCGACATGGACGTCGCCTGGATGGCGGCGCGCTGGGACAAAGGGGGCAAGGATTACATCAACTGCCCGATGACCAAGGTTCAATATCTCGCCTTCCACCAAGGGCTGCTCGACGGCGAGAAGACCGAGTTCAAGACGTGGGAGAAGGACACGCCCTATTTCGAGGGCTGCATGCCGATCGAGGTGATGGCCGAGCGCGGCCTCGACACCCTGCGCTACGGGCCGATGAAGCCGGTCGGGCTCGACAATCCCAGGACCGGCCACTGGCCGTGGGCCGTCGTCCAGCTCCGTCAGGACAATGCGCTCGGCACCTTGTGGAACATGGTCGGCTTCCAGACCAAGCTGAAACATGCCGAGCAGGTGCGGCTGTTCCGGACCATCCCCGGTCTCGAGCATGCGGAGTTCGCGCGGCTGGGCGGGCTCCACCGCAACACGTTCATCAACTCCCCCAAGCTGCTCGACGGCGCTCTGCGGCTGAAGGCGGCGCCGCACATACGCTTCGCCGGCCAGATCACCGGCTGCGAAGGCTATGTCGAATCCGCCGCCATCGGCCTCCTCGCCGGCCGCTTCGCCGCCGCGGAGCTGCGCGGCGAGACCCTCGCCCCGCCCCCGCCCGAAACCGCTTTGGGAGCGCTGCTCGGTCACATCACCGGCGGCGCCGACGCCACCACCTACCAGCCGATGAACGTCAATTTCGGCCTCTTCCCGCCGGTGGAGGGGAAAGCGAAGAAGGCGGACCGCAAGCGGGCTTATACGAAGCGGGCGGAGGAAAAGCTTCGCGACTGGATTGCCTCCCATCGCGAGACAGGGAGGGCGTCCGGGCCGAGTCTGGTGGAGGGGTAACCTGGCGCCTCACGCCGAAGCTGGCGAGCGCTGCTTTGGCGCGCGACCACCTTGGTGGCTCCCCGCGGGGAGGCAGAGAACCGCCGTCACGCCCTCAGCACCGGCATTTCGGCCTGGGCTTCACCTTGGGCTTGGTGGCGGCATATTCGGCGGGGTCGAGCCAGCCGGAGCGGTCCTTGTCGGCCTTGGCGAATTTCTCCGCCGTGGACGCCGTCCATTCCTCGAAGCTGAGGCTGCCATTGCCGTCGCGGTCCGCTTTGGCGAAGGCCTTGCGGCGCGGCTGGAGCTGCTCGTCGAGGGTGACTCGGCCGTTGCGGTCGCGATCCGCGCGGGCGAAGCGCCTCGCATCCTTGCTCTGCTCGGAAGCGGCCGGCGGAAGGGCCGCGCCCGGGCCGGTCAGCGGCCGGTAGGACTCCGCCGCCTGCGGCGCCGGCGGCGGCGGGATCGGATTCTCGGCGTCGGCGCCGCTCCTCCAGATGAAGAAACCGGCCGCGATCAGAAGCAGCGCGGAAGCCCCTCCGGCAACGTAACGAACCATGGTCACTCCTCCTCCTGGGTCAGGAGAAGCTTAGTCTCTTGAAAACGCCGTTTCCGTCACGAAAAGTTGCGGGAAGCGCTCAATATCCGGTAATTCTATGGCGCAGCATCCGCCACATGCGCGCCGGGGCGCCCCGCGGCTCCCAAGGCGCCCGGGCCGGATCGGAATCGCGCTCGGCGAGCAAGGCCAGCATGCCCAGCGGCCGAAGCCGCGCCGGCCAGCGCCGAGGCAGCCGCCGATCGCGCGCGGCGGCGAGCGCAATGTCCGAATCCTCGGCGGTCGCGCAATGGCGGGCGAGGTCGACCAGGGCCCAGGCCTCGCCGGCCGTCTCCAGTCCCTCCACACCGCCGCCGAGCATCTCCGCGGCGAAGCGGAAGAGCAGCCCGCCCCGCGCCCGCGCATAGGTGGCGAGCTCCCCGGGCGCGAGCGTCTCGGGGCTGGTGAGCGCCGCCCATCCTTCCTCCATCCGGGCCAGTTCGGCGCCCGCAATCCCGGCGGGAAGGAGATGCGCCGCCGCCGCCTGCAGGGCCGGCTCGGCCGGGGCCGGCTCGCGGTCGAGCTTCTCCAGCGCCTCGCGCCACCAGGCCAGCTTGATCCGAGCGATCAGCGGCTCGCGTCCGCCGGCCAGCGCCGCTCCGAGCGCCGAGTCGAGCCGCCAGAGCGCGCCGACCGCGGCGCGACGCGAGCCGGGCACGTAGCTGAGAGCGAGGGTGCGGTCGGGGTCGAGACTATTCGTCATGCCAGCGAAGGCTGGCATCCATGCCGACTTGGCGCAATGTTCGAACGCGGCACGCACCCCGGCTTCGGCCGAGGTGACGTCACCGGTAACAGACCTTCCTCGCCGCCTCGACGACGCTCTCCACCCGGATCAGCGCCATCTTCTCGAGATTGGCGGCATAAGGGAGAGGCACGTCCTCGTCGGTGACTCGAAGCACCGGCGCGTCGAGATCGTCGAACCCCCCCTCCATCGCCACCGCCATCAGCTCCGAGGAGATGGAGCAGACCGGCCAGCCTTCCTCGACGCAGACCATCCGGTTGGTCTTGGCGAGCGAGGCGAGGACGGTCGCCTTGTCGAGCGGGCGCAGCGTCCTGAGGTCGACCACCTCGGCCTCGATGCCCTGCTCCGCCAGCCGGTTCGCCGCCTCGAGCGCGACTCCCACTCCGATCGAATAGCTGACCAGAGTGACGTCCTTCCCCTCTCTGGCGATCCGCGCCTTGCCGATCGGAAGGACATAATCGTCGAGCTTGGGAACATCGAAGCTCTGGCCGTAGAGCAATTCGTTCTCGAGGAAGACGACCGGATCCTGGGAGCGGATCGCGGCCTTGAGCAGGCCCTTGGCGTCGGCGGCCGAATAAGGCGAGATGACGATCAGTCCGGGGACGTTGGCGTACCAGGGCCCGTAATTCTGGCTGTGCTGGGCGCCGACCCGCGAGGCGGCGCCGTTGGGGCCGCGGAAGACGATCGGGCAGCGCATCTGGCCGCCCGACATATAATTGGTCTTCGCGGCAGAATTGATAATATGA
The DNA here is from genome assembly GCA_034668585.1 of Sphingomonadales bacterium. GTDB lineage: Bacteria > Pseudomonadota > Alphaproteobacteria > Sphingomonadales > Sphingomonadaceae > Allosphingosinicella. The sequence goes on from JAXDPB010000004.1 coordinate 27,053, forward strand.
TCAATGGCCTGCATGGCGAAGTTGAAAGTCATGAACTCGATGATCGGCCTGAGTCCGCCCATCGCCGCGCCAGTTCCGACGCCGGCAAATCCATATTCGGTGATCGGGGTGTCGATGACCCGTTTCGGGCCGAACTCGTCGAGCAGGCCCTGGGTGACCTTGTAGGCGCCCTGATATTCGGCGACCTCCTCGCCCATCACGAACACCCGGTCGTCGGCGCGCATCTCCTCGGCCATGGCGTCGCGAAGCGCCTCCCGGACGGTCTGGCGGACGGTCTCGGTGCCTTCCGGCACTTCGGGCGGCTCCGGGTTGTCGTGGGCGGCGGCGACGAGGGCATGGGCGCCCGATTCCTGCGGCTGCTGCTTCTCGCCCGTCTCCACGGGCGACGCCTCCGTCTTCTGGTCGCTCGGCTGCTCGACGGCCGGCTTGGCTTCGGCGGCCGGGGCGGGGGCCGGAGCGGGCGTCGACGAGTCTTCGCCGTCCGCGGCGATCAGGGCGATCACCGTACCAACCTTCACCTCGTCGGTGCCTTCCGCAACGAGGATCCTGGCGATCGTGCCTTCGTCGACCGCCTCGAACTCCATCGTCGCCTTGTCGGTCTCGATCTCGGCGAGGATGTCGCCGGATTTGACCTCATCGCCCTCCTTTACCAGCCATTTGGCGAGCGTGCCCTCCTCCATCGTCGGGGACAAAGCGGGCATCTTCAGTTCGATCGGCATCAGGAAGCCACCAAGCTAGCCGTCATTGCGGGGAGCGCAGCGACGAAGCAATCCAGTCCGGCCTCTTCGACGCGCGCAGCACTGGATTGCTTCGCTGCGCTCGCAATGACGGAAGGGGAATGCATCAATAGCTCTCCACCAGGATGTCGGTGTAGAGCTCGCCCGCCTCAGGCTCGGGCGACTGCTCGGCGAAGTCGGCGGCTTCGACGACGATCCGCTTGATCTCGTCGTCGGTCTTCTTGAGGTCCGCCTCGGTGACGCCGACCGCGGCGAGCTCGCGCTTCACCGCCTCGATCGGGTCGGACTTCTCGCGAACCGCCTGTACTTCCTCGCGGGAGCGGTATTTGGCAGGGTCCGACATGGAATGGCCGCGATAGCGGTAGGTCTTGAGCTCCAGCAGGATCGGGCCCTTGCCCGCGCGGACCCATTCGAGCGCGGTCGTCGCCGCGCCCCGCACCGCGAGAACGTCCATGCCGTCGATCTGGAGGCCCGGGATCCGGAAGCTCTCGCCGCGCCGGTAGAGCTGGTCCTCGGCCGAGGAGCGGTTGACGCTGGTGCCCATGGCATATTGGTTGTTCTCGATCACGTAGATGATCGGAAGTTTCCAAAGTTCGGCCATGTTGAAACTTTCGTAGACCTGGCCCTGATTGGCGGCGCCGTCGCCGAAATAAGCCAAGCAGACGCCGCCGTCGTCGCGATATTTGTGGGCGAAGCCGAGGCCGGTGCCGAGGCTGACCTGGGCTCCGACGATGCCGTGGCCGCCGTAGAATTTATGCTCGACGCTGAACATGTGCATCGAGCCGCCCTTGCCCTTCGAGATGCCGGCGGCGCGCCCGGTAAGCTCGGCCATGATGACCCGCGGCTCGATGCCGTAGGCGAGCATGTGGCCATGGTCGCGATAGCCGGTGATGACGCTGTCCCTGCCCGGCTCCATCGCCGACTGAAGCCCGACCGCGACTGCTTCCTGGCCGATATAGAGGTGGCAGAAGCCGCCGATCAGGCCGAGGCCGTAAAGCTGGCCGGCGCGCTCCTCGAAGCGGCGGATGAGAAGCATCTGGCGGTAATATTCGAGCAGCTCGTCCTTGCCCGCTTCGTGGCGCTTCGGCTCGGGTGGACGCTCGCGGTTCGGAATTGGAGGCTGGGAGGAGCGCTTGGACGATGCTGCCTTGGCCACGGGGGTTCCTGCTGGCTGTTCGAAGGGCGGCTCTATGGCGGCAAACGCGATGAGGCGCAACTTGTGCCGGTCGTCATCCCGGTGAAAGCCGGGACCTCGTGGAGACCCGCCGAGACTTCTTGTCCTGGGGTCCCGGCTTTCGCCGGGATGACGCTCTAATCGAGCGGGATGACGACTTCGTCGGGGCGCACCACACCGAGCTCGCGCTTCACCGTCTCCTCGACATAGTCGGGGTCGGCGCCTCGCGGGTCGAGCAGGGCCGAGCGATGGGCGAGGCGCACCTTCTCGGCGTTCAGTTCGGCGAGCTGGACCAGCCGCTCGGCCTTCTGGCGGCGATAGTCGCCCCAGCTCAAGATGCCGTTCGCGCCCATGATCGCATAGCCGAGAAAATTGGCGATGATCAGGATCGCGAGCGCCGGCAGCGCCGCCCGCTTGATCGTCTCGAAAGTGTTCCGCCCCACCTGCGTCATCGCGTCTTCGACAGAATCAGCAAAAGCGCATGGAATCAAGCCTTTTGCGCCGATGAGTGAAAATTTGTCAGACGGAGCGAGTCTGGGCGAACACGGCCCGGCCGGCATAGCGTGCCATCGACCCCAACTCCTCCTCGATTCGGATCAGCTGGTTGTACTTGGCGAGGCGGTCGGAGCGGGCGAGGCTGCCGGTCTTGATCTGGCCGCAGCGGCAGGCGACGGCGAGGTCGGCGATGGTGGTGTCCTCGGTCTCGCCGGAGCGGTGCGACATGACCGAAGTGTAGCCGGCGCGGTGCGCCATCTCGACCGCCTCGAGAGTCTCGGTGAGGGTGCCGATCTGGTTGACCTTGATCAGGATCGAATTGGCGAGGCCCTTGTCGATGCCCATGCGAAGGCGCTTGGGGTTGGTCACGAACAGATCGTCGCCGACCAGCTGGACCTTGTCGCCGACCGAGTCGGTGAGCGCTTTCCAGCCCTCGAGATCGTCCTCGGCCATGCCGTCCTCGATCGAGCGGATCGGATAGTCGCGGGCCAGCCCGGCCAGATAGTCGGCATTCTCGGCCGGGGACAGGGTTCGCCCCTCCCCTTCCATCCGATACGCGCCGTCGCGGAAATATTCGGAGGCGGCGCAGTCGAGCGCGAGGACGACGTCGTCGCCCGGGGTGTAGCCGGCCTGATCGACCGACTTCATGATGAAATCGAGCGCGTCGCGGGCGGAGGCGAGATTGGGGGCGAAGCCGCCTTCGTCGCCAACGGCGGTGGAGAGGCCGGCGTCGTGCAGGTTCTTCTTCAGCGTGTGGAAGATCTCGGCGCCGCAGCGCACCGCCTCGGCGAGGCTGGCGGCGCCGACCGGCATGACCATGAATTCCTGGAAGTCGATCGGGTTGTCGGCATGGACGCCGCCGTTCAGAATGTTCATCATCGGTACCGGCAGCAGCGCCGCCGAGACTCCGCCGACGTAGCGGTAGAGCGGGAGCCCGCGCGCGTCCGCGGCGGCCTTGGCCACGGCGAGGCTGACTCCGAGGATGGCGTTGGCGCCGAGGCGGGACTTGTTCTCGGTGCCGTCGAGGTCGATCAGCAGGGCGTCGATCTCGCCCTGGTCCTCGGCGTCCATGCCGACGATGGCTTCGAAAATCTCGCCGCGAACGGCATTGACCGCGTCGCACACGCCCTTGCCGAGATATTTGGCCTTGTCCCCGTCGCGCCGCTCGACCGCTTCGTGGGCGCCGGTGGACGCGCCCGACGGCACCGCCGCGCGCCCCATCGAGCCGTCCTCGAGCAATACGTCCACCTCCACGGTCGGATTGCCCCGGCTGTCGAGGATCTGGCGGGCGTGGACGTCCAGGATGGCGGTCATTGTTACGGTCTCGTTCTGAACTATATGGGCTGTGATTGACTGGCTGGGCGCGGCTTATCGGCGCGGCGCGGGCGACGCAACTTTCGTCGCGGCGCGGCGGAACGCGAGCCCCGCCTCGCCGGTTTGCGATGCGAACGACCTTAGTTGGAGAAAAGCTTATGCCTCCCCGCGACGACGATCTGCCCGAGGGCACCGACCACATCATCAACGGCGCCATGGAGACGGGCGGCGGCGACGGCGATGCCGGCGGGACGCGCGGCGCGGCGACGGGCGGCGGCGGCGCCAGCTCGGGCTTCATCGGCGCGTCCGGAGGCGACGGGACGGGCGGCACGGCCAGCTCAGGAGGAGGAACCGACATGACGGCGACTGAAGGCACGAGCGACGGCGCGACGCCGGCCACCACCGCTGGCGGCGCGACCGGCGATGCCGGCCAAGGCGGCGGCGGAGTCACCGAGCAGGTGCGCGGCCAGATCTACAATCTGCGCGACCAGGCCGGAGGCAAGGTCCGCGAATTCGCCGACACCGGCAAGACCCGCGCCACCGACATGCTCGAGGAGCTTTCGAGGGTCGTCGCCGATACCGCCGACTCGATCGACGAGCGGCTCGGCAACAATTACGGCGAATATGCCCGCAAGGCGGCGGACAGCGTCTCCGGCCTCGCCGACAATCTGCGCGGCAAGGACGTGGACGAGCTCTACGACAACGTCCGCTCGGCGGTTCGCAAGAGCCCCGGAGTCGCCATCGGCATCGCCGCGGTGGTCGGCTTCACCCTCGTCCGGCTGATCAAGGCCGGTCTTCCCGAGGAGAATGAGGGAACGGGCAGCGGCAAGGGTCGCCGGACCAACAGCGGCGGCACGGGAGCCTAGAACTTGGACTCACCCGCGGGGACCCAGGAACGCTCGCTGGGCGAGCTGTTCGGGCAATTGTCCGACGACGCCCGCGGCTACGCGGCGGCGGAGGCGAAGCTGTACCAGGCCATCGCCCGCCGCCGGATAGGCCGCGCCCGCAACGGCGCGATCGCGCTCGTGGTGGCGGTTCTGCTCGCCAACGCGACTTTGAGCGTCCTTCTGATCGGGCTGGCGCTCCAGCTGGCGAACTATGTCGGGCCGGCGCTCGGCGCGCTGATCGTGACAATGATCGTCCTCGGCATCGCCTTCCTCCTGGTTCGCTATGGAGCTTCGAAGCTCGGCGCGCTCGGCGGCGATCCCGAGGAGCGGGCCGCGCTCCGGGCGGGAGAGACACTGTCATGAGCGCGGACGAGCTGAGGCTGGCGAAACAGGAGGCGGAGCAGGCCCGGCGCCGCCTTGCCGCGACCGCCGCCGAGCTTCAGCAGAGGCTGAAGCCGGGTACGATCGCCTCCAATGCCTGGGCCGGGGTCAAGGACAAGAGCGGCGAGATGGCCGACGACGCGGTCGAGGCGGTGAAGTCACGGCCCGTCCCGGTCGCGGCGGCGCTCACCGTTTTTACGCTTTTCCTCGCCAGGGCACCCATCAAATCGGCCGTGTCGTGGCTCTTCTCGGGCAGCGACGAAGACGAGGATCTGATCACCGTCCGCCTGGACGAAGGTGACGAGAATTACGACCTGACGGCCCCACTCGCCGCCAGGACCAGTGAAGGAGCGATTGTATGACCAGCACCACCGACGATCGGCCGGCTTCGGCCTCGGCCACCAACAGCGGCGCCGGTGCCGACGGCAATGACGGCGGCGGCCGGACGGCAGCCGCGCGCCAGGCTTTCGAAAGCGCGCGCGAGCGGACCGCTTCCGCCTACGCCGCCGCTCGGGAACGGGCGGGCAGCGCCTATGAGACGGCGGGCCGCCGGACGAGCGAAGGCATCGATTCCAATCCGGTCGCGGCAGTCGTCGGCGGCTTGGCCATTGGCGCCATCGTCGCGGCGCTGCTGCCGCGCACCCGCCGGGAGGACGAGCTGCTCGGCGACGTTGGCCGGCGGATCAACGACGGCGCCCGCGAGGCCACCCGGGCCGCCCGCGAATCGGGACGGGCCCAGCTCGACGAGCTCGGCCTCAGCCGCGACGGCCTGAGGAGCAAGCTCGACGAGTTCACCGACCGGGCCGTCGGCGCGGTCAAGAGCTCGGCGGGCGCCGCCGCGGGCGCGGCGCGCGGCAGGGGCGAAGCCTGACGCTCAGCCGACTGACCGCCCGCTCATGAGCAAGCTCCACCTCGTCTTCGGCGGTCGGGTCAAGGATCCGCGCGGGCTCGACTTCGATCTGGCGACGATCGACATGGTCGGCCTGTTCCCGGATTATGCCAGCGCCGTGGACGCCTGGCGCGGCCGGGCGCAGCGCACGGTCGACGACGCCGAGATGAAATATGTCGTCGTCCACCTCCACAGGCTCCTGGAGCCCGAGCTTGGATCCTGATCCTCCCGGTCGCGATGCGGTTGGGAGGGCGAACACCCGAAGTGTGGCGCAGGGGTGCGGCCCTGACATTCGCGACTTCGCTCGACGACCTTCGACCCCGGCGCCATCGACCCCTCCACCGGGTTTCGAATGCTTCCCCTCCCCATCCGGCGACGGGGAGGACGAGGACGGAACGACCTTCACTTTGCCGTGTTCGACCCCGAAACATCGATAAGGTGCACCTGTGAAAGGCTTCGGTTACCTCGTCTCCATCCTCAGCGTCTTCCTGCTCGCCGCCGGGTCGTTCAAGAACGCCGCCCAGCAGCCCCTCCTGCTTGTTTGCCTCATTGCGGGGATGGCGACCTCGATCGCCGGAATGGGGCTGCGCTACCTCTCCTACCGGCGCGAGCAGCGTGAGAAGCAGAGCTAGTGCGAGTCGCGGCCGCCTGGCTGGTTCACCTGTTCACGGCGAGCGGAGTCGTCATCGCCTTCCTTGCGCTGGCGGCCATCAGCCAAAGCGAGTGGCGGGTCGCCCTGCTCTGGCTCCTCGCCGCGCTGGCCATCGACGGAGTCGACGGCACGCTGGCAAGATGGGCGCGGGTCAAGGAGGTCGTGCCGCGCATCGACGGCGAGGCCTTCGACCTGATCGTCGACTATCTCAATTACGTCTTCGTCCCGGCCGTCTTCATCTGCGCGGCCGGGCTGGTGCCGGGCTCGCTGACCCTGCCGCTCGCGGCCGCCATCCTGCTTTCCTCGGTCTACGTCTTCGTTCGCCGCGACATGAAGACCGAGGACAATTATTTCCGCGGCTTTCCGGCGCTGTGGAATGTCGTCGCTTTCTACCTCTTCGCCGCGCAGCCGGGGCCCATGGTCGGCGCGGCCGCGGTGATCGTTTTCGCGATCCTGAGCTTCGCCCCGATCCGCTTCGTCCACCCCTTCCGGGTCCGCGACTACCAGCCCTGGCTGCAAATCCTGGCCTTGCTGTGGGCCGCCGCCACCCTCGCTTTGCTCTGGCCCGGCTGGAGCCCTGAAACCAACAGGCTCTGGCTGATCGCCTCGCTCGCCGCGGCGGCGGCGCTGATCGCGCTCGGGCTCATCCGCACCCTTCGCGGGCGCTCGCCGCCGTCGTCCGGTTAACGCCGCCTTAGCCACGCCCCCTCAGAGCGCCTCAAGCTTTTCGGCCTAAGGCGGGCCGCCCGGGCCCTCGCGGCTGCTGCGGAAGGCGATTGTCCATGTTCCTGCGCGCCCTCGTCCTGCTCCTGCTCTTCTGGAGTCACGCCGCCTTCGCCGCCACCCCCTCGTGGCGGGTGACCGAGGCGACGGGACCGGTCCAGGTGCAGCACGGGACTCGAATGGCCGCCGCCGTGCGCGGCGCCACGCTCGAGCCGGGCGACGTCGTCACGACCGGGGTCCATGCCCGGGCGGTACTGGTCCGCGGACAGGAATATGTGATCGTCGCGGCTCGGACCCAGCTGCGCCTGCCGCCCGCCGCCGAAGCGCGCGGCTTCGTCCAGATCCTCCAGGATTTCGGCCGCGCCACCTTCCGGATCGAGAAGAAGGAGACTCCCCATTTCGGAGTGAGGACCCCCTATCTGGTGGCGCTCGTCAAAGGGACGGTCTTCACCGTCACCGCCGATTCCAACGGTGCCTCGGTCGCGGTCGAAGAAGGCCGGGTCGAGGTGAGCACGCCCGACGGTGCGGCCCGCCAGCTCGTCGAGGCCGGCATGGCCGCCAGCCTGGCTTCGGCAAGACCGGGCCGGATCGAGATGGGGCCGGCCGGGGACGCGGCCGGCGGCACCTCGGCCGAAGCGGTCCGCGCCTGCGCCGAGGACGCTTCCCGAACGTGCGGGCCGAAGCTCGCCTACGAGCCGGTGGATTCGCCCGAAACCCTCCCCGCACCGGGCGGCGGCGACATGTCCCCGAGGCTCCGCGCCGATCCGGTCGAAGCCGCGCCGGCGGCGGCGCTGCTCGACCTCGCATCGACGCTCCCCTCCCCGCCCGCGGCGACTCCGCCCGCGCCGGCGCCCGCCCCGTCTCCGGCACCGGCAGCTGCGCCGGTCCCGGCTCCTGCTCCGGCTCCGGCTCCTGCTGCGCCAGTTGCCCCAGCTCCGGCTCCGACACCGGCTCCGACACCGGCTCCGACACCGGCAATCCCGGCCGCACCGGCGGCGCCGGCTCCAAGCGGACCCGCCGTTCCCGCCGTTCCCGTCGTACCGGCCGCTCCGCCGGCGCCTGCCGCGCCAGCGCCCGCCCCGAACCCGAACTCAGGTCCGGGCTCAGGTCCGAATTCCGGTCCCGGCTCAGGTCCGAATTCCGGCCCGGGCGGCGGCTCGCCCACGCCACCAGCTCCGGCTCCGGCTCCGGCTCCGGCTCCAGCACCAGCTCCGGCACCAGCTCCGGCTCCGGCACCAGCTCCGGCGCCTGCTCCAGCACCGGCACCGGCCCCCGCACCAGCGCCGGCTCCTGCACCGCCTCCGCCCCCACCGCCAGCTCCGGCTCCGGCTCCGGCTCCGGCTCCCGCACCTGCGCCCGATCCGGTTCTGCCGCGCACGCCGCTGCCGCCGCCGCCGACCGCGCCGACGTGCAGGCTGATAAACCTGCTCATCGTCTGCCTCTGAGGCGGTTTTCCGGTCATCCCTAACGGTTCCTCAACCTCGTTCGGATAAGGCCGTCGCCATCCCGTGGAGAGATGGAGGCCAAGGTTGAGGGGGAGGCGGCGGATCCTGATGGCGTCGCTGTGCCCGGTCTGGCTCTGCCTCGCCGGAGCCGCGCCCCCGCACCTCGACGTCGCGTCCTGGGAGCCGGAGGGACCGGTGCTGCTCGCGGGCGGCAGCACGGAGGCGGAGGCGGCCTCGCAACCCGTCGCGCCCGGAGAGCAATATCCGCCGAGCCGCCGGGAAGAGTCGGTCGTTCCGACCGTCGCCGCGCCGCCCGCTCCTCCTTCGCCGCCGGCCGCCCGCCGCGTCGACTGGCGCCTCGCCGTCGACATGAGCGTGACCGCCGACAGCAACGTCACCAACGGCACCCGCCTTCGCGCCGTCCCCATCGACCTGGGCGACGGTCCGCTTCCAGTCCCGGTGGATCCGACCCTGCGCGAGAAGGCCGGCATCGGCGTCGGCGTGTCCGCCGCGGCCAATATGCGGCTTCCCGTCGCCCCGGAGGTGGCGCTTGCGGTGGATGTCGAGAGCTATGCCCTCGAATATGACGGGCCGCGCTCGGACGACACGTCGCTGCTGATCGCGGCCGGGCTCGAATTCGGCGCCGGCTCGGCGCCTGACGGCACCCTCCAGCTGATCGCCTTCGACCGCTGGTATGGCGGGGTGAAGGCGGTCGAAGGAATCGGGCTTCGAGGCAATTGGCGGCACAGTCTGGATCCGCGAAGCAACCTGCGCCTCGCCGTCGACACCCGAATCTTCGACTCCGCCTATGGCGAGGCTTTCGGAGGCGAGGAGGCGAGCCTCTACGTCACCTTCGACACCGTCCTCAGCCCGAACCTGTCCGCCTCCGCGGGCCTCTATGCCCACCGCCAGTGGCTCCGCGACGATTCCTTTTCGAGCCTCGACTCGGGCGTCTATGGCGGCCTCAGCTTCTATCTCGGCGAGGATCTCGCCGGCGGAGTCAGCACCGGGCTCAGCCGCACCCTGTTCGACGAGCCCTTCCTCCTGCTGGACCCCGAGGCCCGGAAGGACTGGCGAGTCTATGGCAGCGCCTGGCTGACGACTCGCCGCCCGGTCGCGCTGGGCCTTCATCCGTCGCTCACCTACACCTACAGCCGCACATCGAGCTCGATCCCCTATTTCGACTCCGACCGCCACCGGCTGCGGCTCGGCGTGCAGCGCAAGTTCTGACCGTGGGGACCCCTGCCCTCGACGCCCTCGCCCGGCGGTGGCGCGTTGCCGCCTTCGGATTCGCGGCGGCCGTGGGAGTCCTGCTGCTGTGGAGCGGGGCCGGGGACGGCATCGACCAGGCGCTGAGAAACGGCCGCGCGGACTTGCGCCAGCACCCGGCCAGCGGCGAGGTCCATATCGTCGAGATCGACGACCGAAGCATCGAGGCTTTCGAGCAATGGCCCTGGCCGAGGCACATCCATGCCGCCGCGATCGACCGGCTCCGCCGGAGCGGCGCGGCCTTGATCGCCTTCGACGTCGATTTTTCCAGTCCCTCGCAGCCAAAGGAGGACGAGGCCCTCGCCGCGGCCCTCGGCCGCGCCGGAGGAAGCGTCATTCTTCCCACCTTCCGCCGCTCGGGCATCGCCGACGCGGCGCCGATCCCGAGCTTTGCCGACCAATCCTTCCTGGCGACCGCGAACGTCTTCACCGAGACCGGCGGCGAGCTTCGCAACATGCCTTATGGGGACTCGGTCGGGGGCGTGCCGCGCCCCTCGCTGGCGAGCCTTGTCGCCGAGCATCCCGGCGGCGCCGGCGAGCTATTCCCGATCGACCGCTCGATCGATCCCGCCAGCATCCCGCGCCACTCCATGGTCGATGTCGTCGCCGGCCGGGTCCCCGCCTCCGAGCTTGCCGGCAAGCGCATCCTGATCGGAGCCACCGCCGTCGAGGTCGGCGACCGCTACACGGTGGCGCGGCACGGCCCGCTCCCCGGAGTCGTCGTGCAGGCGCTTGCGGCGGAGACGCTTCTGCAAGGGACGCCGCCGACCTTGGGCGGTGCCGCCTGGGCGCTCGGCTTCGCCCTCCTGATGGTGGCCGCCGGGTTGCGGATGCGCCGAAGCTGGACGTTCGGCCTGGCTTTCGCCTCGGCTCCGGCCGCGATTCTGCTGCTCTTCCTGGCCGCGGAGCGCTTCCTCGGCCTGGACCTGCCGCTCGCTCCGGCGCTGGCGGCGCTGCTGGCAGCCGCCGGCGCGGGCGCGGCGGGGCTGGTGGCGGTGCACCGCCGTGAAGACAGGCTCGTCGACGAGGCGACCGGCCTCCCCAACCTCGCGGCGCTGGAGCAGGAATTTCGAGCGACCGCCGCCGTCACCCTATCCGTCGCGCGAATCGACGATTTCGCCGGCCTGCTCTCGACCCTCGGCGCCGACGGCGCGTCCAAGCTCGTCGGCCGGGTCGCCGAGCGCCTGGCTTTCGGCGCCTCGTCCGGCCGCATCTACCGGATCGACCAAGCCGGACTCGCCTGGATCGAGCCCGGGCAGGCGGCTCTGGACGACCGCTTCGACGGCATCGACGCCTTGATGCGGGCGCCCTTTCCGGCGGCTCGGGACGTCGAGGTCCGGACCCATTTCGGAGTCGCCCGCGGCGCCGGCGCGTCGGCAAGGCAGCTTTGCGCCGATGCCGGGCTGGCCGCGCTCCACGCCGCCGAGCGGGGCAGACGCTGGCAGCTGTTCACGCCCGAAGATTCGCGACGGGCCAGCTTGCGGGTTTCCCTGCTCGCCGGGCTGGATTCCGCCCTCCTCCGGGGCGAGCTGTGGAATGCCTATCAGCCCAAGCTCGACCTCGCCACCGGCCGGATCGACGGAGTCGAGGCGCTGGTGCGCTGGGCTCATCCCGAGCGGGGCGAGCTGACGCCCGATTCCTTCATCCCTCTGATCGAGCGGCACGGGCGGGCCGCCGACCTGACCCTGCACGTGGTGGCTCAGGCGCTGAGGGACGCCTGCGCCTGGAGCCGCGCCGACTGTCCGCTCGGAGTCGCCATCAACATCTCGGCGACGCTGCTCCACGACCAGCCGTTCCTGCATCGGCTCGAGGAGACTCTTCGGTCCGGCGGCTTCCCTGCGGAGCAAGTCACTCTGGAGGTCACCGAGTCGGCCGCCATGGCCGATCCCGACGCGGCGGCCGCGGCGCTCGAGCGGTGGCGCAAGCTCGGGGTCGGGGTCTCGATCGACGATTACGGCACCGGCCAGTCCTCCCTCTCCTACCTCCAGAAGATGCCGGCCACCGAGCTCAAGATCGATCGCAGCTTCATCGCCGCGATGGCCGACGATCCCCGCAACCTCATCCTCGTCCGCTCGACGATCGCGATGGCGCACGAGCTTGGCCTCGGGGTGGTCGCCGAAGGCGTCGAGGACGATTCCTGCCTGGAGCTGCTGCGCGAGATGGGCTGCGACCGGGCACAGGGCTATCGAATCAGCCGGCCGCTGCCGGGGGACTCGATCCTCGATTTCGTCCGCCGATCCCGCTTCGAGCCCGCGCCCAGGCGCGCGGCCGGCTAGTCAGGCCCCGCGCCACTTCAAAAGCAGCAGCGGCTTCATCAGCGCCAGGCCGGCGATGAAGCCACCGATATGGGCGAAGATGGCGATCCTGAGACCGCTGGTCTCGAAGGTGAAGCCGATCAGGATCTGGAGACCGATCCAGGCGGCGCCCAGCCACAAGGCGTTGAGGAAGGTGGCGAGGCCGTGATGAGCGACCTTCACCTTGTTGCGCCCGAACAGAAGGGCGTAGGCGCCGAGCAGGGCCGAGATGGCGCCGCTGGCACCGACCATCGGCACCAGCCCGCTCGGGTTCCAGGCATATTCCGCCGCCGCCGCGGCATAAGCCCCGACCAGATAGAGGATGGCGACGCCGCGGCCGCCGAGCACATGCTCGACCGAGCGCCCGCAGAACAACAGCATGACGAGGTTGAAGAAGAGGTGGAAGAAGCCGGAATGGACCAGGGTCGCGGTGAGCGGCGTCAGCAGCTCGGGAACGGGCAGATCGTCGCCGGCGACGCCGCCGATCCTGGCGGGAATGAAGCCTCCGGCGACGGCCGCAATCTGCTGCCATCCCATGATCCAGGCGATCAGCCAGGCGACCGCGGTGACGATCGCGATGGCGAGTGTGACCCGCGCCGAGCGCAGGTCCTGCGGGGGGCGCATGGCCTTCCTTAGATGAACTCGACCTTCTCGATCGAATAATAACGGTCGCCGGACGGGGTGGTCACCTCCACCTCCTCGCCGATGGTGCGGCCGATGAGGGCGCGGCCGAGCGGCGAATTGTAGGAGATTCGACCGACCCGCGCATCCGCCTCGGTCTGGCCGACGATCTGGTAGGTGACCGGCTTGTCGTCCTCGTCGAGGAGGTGGACGGTGGCTCCGAACACGACCTTGTCGCCCGACAGCGTCGTCGGATCGATGACCATCGCCCGGCTGAGCCGGTCCTCGATGTCGGCGATCTGCGCCTCGACCTGGCCCTGGCGCTCCTTGGCGGCGTGATATTCGGCATTTTCGGACAGGTCGCCGTGGCCGCGAGCGACCTCGATCGCCTCGATCACCGACGGGCGTTCGACCATCTTGAGGTGCCGCACCTCGGTCTGCAGCTTCTCATAGCCCTCGGCCAGCATCGGCATCTTCTCGACCGTCGCCATCGCCATTCGCCTTTCGTCAAAAACTCTCTTGCCGCCGTCTCTTGGTGAAAAAGACGCGCTGACTGCGTGTTCGATTGTTCAGGATCACGCTCTGGAGGCTGAATAATAGTCCTGCAGCGACTTCACTTCAAGGCTGTGCTCCCCGAGCACCGCGATCGCCCGAACCACCGCGTTGCTCGACGCCGCCGTCGTGAAATAGGGAACCTTGCCCATCAGCGCCGAAGCCCGGATCGAGGCCGAGTCCTTGTGGCTCTGCCAGCCCTCGGTGGTGTTGAAGATGATGTCGACGTCGCCGTCCTTGATCCAGTCGACGATGTGGCGCTGCCCTTGGGCCACCTTGTTGACTCGCTGCACCGCAATGCCCTGCGCGGCCAGCCAGGCCGCGGTGCCGCCGGTGGCGATGACCCTGAAGCCCATCTCCGCCAACGCCCGCACCGGCGCCGTGATGGCGCCCTTGTCGCTGTCCTTGACCGACACGAACAAAGTCCCGGCGAGCGGCAGCGAGATCCCGCTGCCCAGCTGAGACTTGAGGAAGGCCTTGGCGAAATCGTCATCGATTCCCATGACTTCACCGGTAGACTTCATTTCCGGTGAGAGCACGGGGTCGATTCCGGGGAAGCGCGCGAACGGGAACACCGCCTCCTTGACGGCGATATGGGCGATGTCGGTCCGGAGCGGCAGGAAGCTCATCAGCGGCTCCCCCGCCATCACCCGGGCCGCGATCTTGGCGATCGGGGTGCCGAGCGTCTTGGCGACGAAGGGGACGGTGCGGCTGGCGCGTGGATTGACTTCGATGAGGTAGACGGCGCCGTCCTTCACGGCGAACTGGACGTTCATCAGGCCATGGACGCCCAGCGCCAGCGCCAGAGCTCGGGTCTGCCGCTCGATCTCGGCGATGACGTCGGGCTCGAGGCTGTAGGGAGGCAGCGAGCAGGCGCTGTCGCCGGAATGGACTCCGGCCTCCTCGATATGCTGCATGACGCCGGCAATCGCCACATCGCGCAAATCGCAGATGGCGTCGACGTCGACTTCGATCGCGTCGCGCAGATATTTGTCGATCAGCACCGGGCTGGCGCCCGACACCTGGACGGCGGTGACGATATAATCCTCGAGCTGGGCCGGCCCGTCGACGATCTCCATCGCCCGGCCGCCGAGCACGTAGGAAGGCCGGGTCAGGACCGGATAGCCGATCCGCTCCGCCACCGCGATCGCCTCCTCGCGCGAACGGGCGATTCCGTTTTCGGGCTGCTTGAGGCCGAGCCTGTTGACGAGGGCGGCGAAGCGCTCGCGGTCCTCGGCCAGGTCGATCGCGTCGGGCGAGGTGCCGAGGATGGGGATTCCCGCTTTCTCGAGCGCCGCGGCCAGCTTGAGCGGAGTCTGGCCTCCGAACTGGACGATGACTCCGACGAGCTCGCCGCGCGACTTCTCGACGTGCAGGATCTCGAGCACGTCCTCGACCGTCAACGGCTCGAAATAGAGCCGGTCCGACGTGTCGTAGTCGGTCGACACCGTCTCCGGGTTGCAGTTGATCATGATCGTCTCGAAGCCGGCCTCGGCCAGCGCGTAAGCGGCGTGGCAGCAGCAATAATCGAACTCGATCCCCTGCCCTATCCGGTTCGGACCGCCGCCGAGGATGACGATCTTGCGGCGGTCGCTGGGCTGGCTCTCATCCTCCGGCTCGCCGAAGCTCGGCGCCTCGTAGGTCGAGTACATATAGGGGGTCTTCGCCTCGAACTCGGCGGCGCAGGTGTCGATTCGCTTGAACACCGGCCGCACTCCGAGCTTGTGGCGAAGCGCCCTCACCTCCTCCTCGGTGGTGGCTCCGATCAGCGCCTTGGTCACGTCGTGGAGCAGGCCGTGGCTTCGGGCGCGGGTCTTCACCCCGGTGCCGCGTATGTGGGCGGACCTGAGCGCGAGCTCGGCGAGGCGGCGGTCGCCAAAGCCCATCGCCTTGAGGCGCCGCATTCCGGCGGCGTCGCGGGGCAGGCCGTCGCGGCAGACGCGCTCCTCGGCGTCGACGATCTCCTTGAGCCGCTCGAGGAACCAGGGGTCGTATCTGGCGATGGCGTGGATCTCGGCGACGCTGAAGCCCTCGCGCAGGGCCTGGGCGGCGACCAGCAGCCGGTCCGGAGTCGGCCGCGCCAGCGCCGCCTCGATCTCGATCCGGGGCGCGCCGTACAGCTCTCTCACCCCGTCGAGGCCGATGAGGCCCGTTTCCAGGCTTCTCAAGGCCTTCTGCAGGCTTTCGTGGAAGGAGCGGCCGATCGCCATCGCCTCCCCGACCGACTTCATCGCCGTCGACAGCAAAGGCTCCGCGCCCTTGAACTTCTCGAAGGCGAAGCGCGGGATCTTGGTCACCACATAGTCGATGGTCGGCTCGAAGCTGGCCGGGGTCACGCCGGTGATGTCGTTCTGGATTTCGTCCAATGTGTAGCCGACCGCCAGCTTGGCGGCGACCTTGGCGATCGGGAAGCCGGTCGCCTTGGACGCGAGCGCCGAGGAGCGCGAGACGCGCGGGTTCATCTCGATGACGACGAGCCGGCCGTTCTCGGGATTCACTGCGAACTGAACGTTGGAACCCCCTGTTTCGACACCGATTTCGCGCAGGCAAGCGATGCTCGCATTGCGCATGATCTGATATTCCTTGTCGGTCAGGGTGAGCGCCGGAGCGACGGTGATCGAGTCGCCGGTATGGATCCCCATCGGATCGACATTCTCGATCGAGCAGACGATGATGGCGTTGTCGTTGCGGTCGCGCACCACCTCCATCTCATATTCTTTCCACCCCAGCACCGATTCCTCGATCAGCACCTCGTCGGTCGGCGACGCGTCCAGCCCGCCGCGGACGATGTCGACGAACTCCTCGCGATTGTAGGCGATTCCCCCGCCGGTGCCGCCCAGCGTGAAGCTCGGCCGGATGATCGCCGGAAGCCCGACGACGTCGAGCGCGCGCACCGCCTCCTCGAGGCTGTGCGCGATCTGCGAGCGCGGGCTTTCCAGCCCGATCTTCGACATCGCCTCGCGGAACTGGAGCCGGTCCTCGGCCTTCTCGATGGCGGCGGCGTCGGCGCCGATCATCCGGACTCCGAATTCCTCGAGGGTCCCGTCCTTCCACAGCGCCAGCGCCGTATTGAGCGCGGTCTGCCCGCCCATCGTCGGAAGCACCGCGTCGGGCCGCTCCTTTGCGATGATCAGCCGGACGAATTCGGGCGTGATCGGCTCGATATAGGTGGCGTCGGCCAGCTCCGGGTCGGTCATGATCGTCGCCGGATTGGAATTGACGAGGATGATCCGATACCCCTCGGCCTTCAGCGTCTTCGCCGCCTGGGTCCCCGAATAATCGAACTCCGCCGCCTGGCCGATGACGATCGGGCCGGCGCCGATGATGAGGATCGAGGAGATGTCGGTGCGGCGGGGCATTCAGGCCTTCATGAGTGCTATGACGGACACGAAGAGCGACGCAATTCCCGCAATCGTCGCCGCCCTCGTGATCATCTCCCAAATAAGATCAACTGGCGGCTCCGGCATCTCCGATAAAATTATAGAGGCAGCGATGTACGCGCGCGCCTGCGCCTTCTCGGCATTGGACAAACTTGTCGCTGACAGATCGGATTCGATCTGTTTGAGATTCGCAATCAGTTTAGACCGCTTCTCCTCGTTCAATTCAGTGTCTGAGATGAGGCCGGTCCACGATTCGCTATCCACTAATGGGAGCCCGGCACCTCCCAATCCAACATCTGGATCATCCCGGAAAAGCGCAGCCTCGTCGAAGATTAAACCGCTGCGTTCGAGGAAGGATGCGAGGTTATCGCCGAATTCCATTTCGACGTATTCATGACCGAGGGAAGTTGTCCAGAGAGATCTGGTGAAGAAGCGATCGCCATCCGCCCCCGAAAAATCAATAAACTTCAGCTCTTTCAGCTTCTCAGCCGACCTTCTTAGCGCCGCCGTATTTTCGTTCATGCTGTATAACTTATAAAGTTCCCCGAGGGACATGCTCTCTCGGTGCAAGACACCGAGCGCGTGCTCCAAGGTTGCCACTAACAGTTCATCCAGGCGGCTCATGAACTTCATCGCGCCCGTGCCACAACCATCGTTACAAACTTGCGAAACAGGTACGTGCTATCCTGCGGCCCCGGGCTGGCCTCCGGGTGATACTGGACACTGAACGCCGGCCGGTCGGTCAGCTCCAGGCCCGCCAGGCTGCCGTCGAACAGCGAGATGTGGGTAGGCCGGGCATTATCCGGCAGGCTCTCCGCCTCGACCGCGAAGCCGTGGTTCATGCTGGTGATCTCGACTCGCCCGTCGGCGAGGCGCTTGACCGGGTGGTTGGCGCCGCGGTGCCCCTGGTGCATCTTGGTGGTCTTCGCGCCGACCGCCAATCCCAAGAGTTGGTGGCCGAGGCAGATGCCGAACAGCGGCTTGCCGGTCTCAAGCAATTGCCGGATTACCGGCACGGCATATTCGCCGGTCGCGGCGGGGTCGCCGGGGCCGTTGGAGAGGAAGAGGCCGTCGGGCTTGTGGGCCATCGCCTCCTCGAAAGTGGCGGTGGCGGGGAGAACGGTCACCCGGGCGCCGGCGTCGGCGAGGTTGCGGAAGATGTTGCGCTTCGAGCCGTAGTCGATCGCCACGACGTGAGGCCGGCTCTCGTCCCCCTCCCCTTCGCCATAGCCTTCGCCGAGCTTCCAGCCGCCGCCGGACCAGCGGAACATCTGCTTGCAGCTGACCTCCTTCGCCAGGTCCATCCCCTGCAGCCCCGGCCAGGCGCGCGCCGTGGCGAGCAGCGCCGCTACGTCGAACTCGCCCTTGGCACTATGGGCGATCACCCCGTTCGGCGCCCCCCCCTCGCGGATCTTGCGGGTC
>JAXDPB010000005.1:0-37629 GCA_034668585.1 Sphingomonadales bacterium
CATGTTGCAGTTGCAGTTCCCGTCGGCGCCGGGCGCTCCGATGAACTTCTTGTGCGGAGCCTTGAGCTCCATCTGGTGGATGATACGCGGCTCGGTGGCGACGATCAGTATCTGGTCGGGCGAGCGAAGGGCATAATCGAGGATCGAGGAGGTCGAGCCGACATGGTCGGCATGGTCGATGATGTGCGGCGGACATTCGGGATGCGCGAGAACGGGCGCGCCCGGATATTGTGCCTTCAGCTTCAAAAGCTCGGTCTCGGAGAAGGCCTCGTGGACGATGCAGACGCCAGGCCAGAGCAGCATGTCGCGGCCGGTCTTGCGCGCGAGATAGCCGCCGAGATGCTTGTCGGGGCCGAAGATGATCTTCTGGTCCATCGGGATCTGGCTGAGGATGATCTCGGCCGACGAGCTGGTGACGATGATGTCCGAGAGCGCCTTCACCGCCGCCGAGCAATTTATGTAGGTGAGCGCGATATGGTCCGGATGGGCTTCGCGGAACGCCTTGAACTGGTCGGGCGGGCAGCTGTCCTCGAGGCTGCAGCCGGCGTTCATGTCGGGGAGGACGACGATCTTCTCGGGCGAGAGGATCTTCGCGGTCTCGGCCATGAAGCGGACTCCGCAAAAGGCGATCACGTCGGCCGTCGTCGAGGCCGCCTTGCGCGAAAGATCGAGGCTGTCGCCGACGAAGTCCGCGAGGTCCTGGATCTGCGGGGTCTGGTAATAATGGGCGAGGATGACGGCGTTGCGCTCCTTGCGCAGCCGGTCGATCTCCCGGGCGAGGTCGAGCCCCCTGAGGCTCGCATTGGGTGCGTTCATGCTGCCACTCCAGGTGGGAGACCCGGCCCTCGGCCGCCCGCCTCCCTGTTTGCCAAGCTCAGCCTCACGTGCCCCGACCGTGGTCTCGAAAGGCGCGGAGTGGATGCGAGCGGAGATAGGCCTGGATGAGCGGTTTTTCAACTCATGACGGGGTCGGGGCGTTAGCGCTCCGCCTGGCGGTCGCGGAGGGTCTGCTCGAGGCGGCGGGGGCGGTCGAGCCAGGATGCCTCCTCCTTGCCGGCCGGGTCGACGAAGCGGACGGCGACGCTGGCCTCGATGCCCGCGGCGCGAAGCGGCAGGGCGAAGCTCCTTGCCACGTCGCGCATCGCCGAGTCGCGCGCCAGCCGCATCGGCGCCGGCGCTCGCGCCTGGCGCATCAGCTCGTCCTGGGCGCTCCGGCGGTTGGCCCGGTCGAGCTCGCGCTCGGAGCCGGCGAGCGCCATGACCAGGCCGCCTTCCGAGCTCTCCTGGACCTGGTTGAGGTCGATCTCCGGCCCCGACAGCTCGAGCGGCGGCAGGGTGATCGTGAGCGTCCGGGTCGCCTCGTCCCAGGCGAGGCTGGAGCGGCGGAGGCGGGTCAGGTCGACTCCGTAGCGGACGGTGCCGGGCATGATCAGGGTCTTGCGCGCGGTGAGGCCGAGATGGCTCTCGCTGGCATTGGCCACCGACACGAAGCGGGCGCTGAACGGCACCAGCCGGCCCTGGTCCCGCACCGAAAGCAAGGCGGCGGCGGCGATCGCCTGCGGGTCCGCCCGCGCCGCCGCGGCGTCGGGCCGAAGCCAATAGCCGAGCGCCGCCCCGACCGGCAAGGCGGCAAGAGCGGGCAGCAGCAGGGGCAGCCTCAGGCGGCGAGCGTCCATGTCTCCCCCCGTGCCCGTACGAGATCGCGCCGCTCGAGGTCGACCAGATGGGCCAGCACCGATCGGCCCGCGGCGGGGAACAGGCGCGGATCGATATCGGCATAGAGCTCGGCCACTATCGCCGGGATCCGCCCCTCGCCGCGCTCGAGCTGGCCGAGGATCTGGCGCTCGCGCATGCGGCGATGCTCGATCAGGCGGCGGACATGGGCGCGCGGGTCCGCCACGGCGGGGCCGTGGGCCGGGTAATAGAGAAGGTCGTCGCGGGCGAGCAGCTTGTCGAGGCTCGCCATGTAATCGGCCATGTCGCCGTCGGGCGGCGCGACCACCGTCGTCGACCAGCCCATGACATGGTCGCCGGTGAACAGGGCCCCCTCCTCGGGCAGGGCCAGGCAGAGATGGTTCGACGTGTGGCCGGGCGTCGCGACGGCCTGAAGGGTCCAGCCGTCGCCGGCGATCCGCTCTTCATCGGCCAGGACTCGGTCCGGGCGGTACGCCGAGTCGAACGATTCATCGGCGCGGGGCCCGGAATCCTCGAGGCTCAAGGGCGCGCAGCCGATGATGGGGGCGCCGGTCGCGGCCTGGAGCGGGCGGCTCGCCGGGCTGTGGTCGCGGTGGGTGTGGGTGCAGACGATGGCGGCGACTCGCCGGCCCTCCAGGGCGGCGACCAACGCCTCCAGATGCTCCGGCAAATCGGGGCCGGGATCGATCACCGCGACCTCGCCCTCGCCGACGATATAGGTCTGGGTCCCGGTATAAGTGAAGGGCGACGGATTGGGCGCGAGGACTCGGCGTATCCGGGCCCCCAGCCGCTCTACCCTGCCCGTCTCGTCCATCGCGCCGATGTGGCATTGCGGGCGGCGAAAACCAAGCAGGCAGGTTACTTCCGGCCGTCATTGCGAGCGAAGCGAAGCAATCCAGCCGGGAGCCCGGGAGCCAAGGCCGTCTCTGGAGTGCCGCGTCGCTGCGCTCCTCGCAATGACGGCGGGCAAGAGAAAGGGCGGGGGTTGGGGCCCCCCGCCCTTCCCCGAGTCGCGTGCCCTCAGCGGGCGCTGCGGGCCCGGTCGATGGCCGATCGCAGCGCGGTCTCGATCCTGGCCTTCTGCTCGTCGCTGAGCTCATCGTTGTCATTGATCCGCGCGAGCGCCTCCTCGAGCCGCTCGGCGCCGGCGGCGGGGGGCGCGCCCTTGGTGCAGATGATGACCTTGGTCTTCCTGTCGCCGTCGCCGGCGCTCTCGTCGACGATCCTGTCGCCGTCGGAGCAATCGGCGAGCGCGTGGCCGCGCATCTCGAAACGGCGAATTCGGGGACCGGCGTCGGCATGATGATCGCCGTCGCCGATGATCTCGAACCGGCGCACCCGCGCTCGGTCGCCCGTGGCGTGATGCTCGCCTCCGGCCCCGTCGCGGATGATGATGACCCGCTCGACCTTCGTGCCGTCGCCGTCGCCGTCCGGATGGGGATGGGCGAAGGCCGCGCCGGCGGCTCCGGCGAGCAGGATCGCCGCGGCGCCGAGGCCGAGGCTCAGTTTGAGGCTCATCTCATTCTCCCTTGACGAGCGTCTGGATGCTGAAATCGAGGGCGTCGCCGCCGCCGCCCGAGGAGACGGCGCGGCGGACCCGGAGCTTCACCTTGCGGCCCTCGGCGGCGGCCTCGGCGACCGCGCGGCGGATCTCGTCGGCCTGCTCGGGGCTAAGCGGCGCGCCGACGACGAAGACATGCGCTTCGCCGTGGCCGCCCGTCGTGGCCTGGTAGACGCGCTGCTCCTCGATCCAGCCGGCGGGCTGGAGCGCCGGCAGGGCGAAGGCGAGGCGGGGCGAAGCCGGCGAAACGGCTCGCGCCGGCTCCGCAGCCCTGAGGCGATGAAGCATCGTCGCCATCGAGGCGAGCGCCGTCGGCAGCGGCGCCGGCGCCTCGGCCGAGGCGAAGCTCATCGGCTCCGACGTCAGCTGGCTGGCGGCCGACGCCCGGCGGGCGCGGCGGTGCTCGCGGACGGTCGTCGAGCGCCGCTCGGTCCGGGCGGCGAGCGCCGTCGACCGGGGCACGGCCGCGGCCGGCGCCGGCGCATAGGCGAATTGGCGCAAGGGTTCGGACGGGCGCTGGGCGGCGCTGCCGAGAGCGAGGCCGGCGACGGCGAAAACGGCCAGCGCGCCGACTCCGCCGGCCGAGCGCAGGCGGCTGGCGCGATGGTCGCGCATCATCCTCAGGCGGCGCTTCAATTCGCCGGCGGGATTGAGCGCGCAGGCGGCGATGAGCCCGGGGCGGCTCGCCGACTTGACCAGAGCGCGGGCATAATCGCAGCGCTCGTCGAGCGAGGCGGTGCGGGCGACGGCGGCGTCGCAGGCCAGCTCCTGGTCGCTTCGGAAGGCCCGGAATGCCAACCAGGCCACCGGATTGAACCAGAAAATCGCGAGAATGAGCATTCCCACCAGATTCCACCAGATGTCGCCACGTTTGTGGTGGACGAGCTCATGCTCGAGCGCCAGGCGCCGCTCGACCGGATTGTAGCGCCTCGAGAAATCGCCCGGCAGGACGATCCGGCGCTCGATCACGCCGAGCGCCAGCGGACCGTCGACCGCCTCGCTGATCCAGGTGCGGATGCCGCCGAACAAGGGAGGCCGCGCCGGGCGCGAAGTTTCCCTGATGCGGCCCAGGAAGGCGCGATAGGCGAGCCATTGCAGAGTCAGGAAGATGACCGCACCCCCGGCCCACATTGCGAGCATGAAGGGCACCCACTGCCCGGGTCCGGCTTCCGCCGGCAGGGGTGCGGCCATTTCCGCCGCCGTCGGGATGAAGAGTACGACGGGCGGAAAATAGAGGTCCGGCGCCAGCTGGGGCAGCGGCGGAAGGACCAGGCGGAGCGCGGGCACGGCCCACAGGGCATAGGCCCAGCCGGCGCCGAAGTGGCGCGCGACCGGCCCGCGAAGGAGGAGCACCATCGCCATCAGCAAGGTGACTGCGACAAGCGTCTCGATCAGCCAGGCGATCATGATTTGAGCTCCTTCAAGAGCTTCTCGATCTCGGCGATGTCGGCGGGAGTCAGCCTGTCGCGGGCGGCGAGCTGGGCGACGAGCGGAGTGACCCGGCCGCCGAACATCCGGTCGATCAGCCGGCCCGATTCCTCGGCGACATAATCCTCGCGGCGGATGGCCGGACGGTAGAGGTAGCGCCGGCCGTCCTCCTCATGGGTGAGAACGCCCTTGGCGAGCAGGCGCGAGAGCATTGTCTTGACGGTGGCGAGGCTCCAGCCGCGATCCTCGGGAACCCGGGCGGCGACGTCGGCGGCAGTCAGCGGCGCCTCGTCCCAAAGCACCTCCATCACCGCATATTCGCCTTCGGCGATTCTCTCCACGGCCTCACCCTCCCTGTCGATTACAGGTGTAATCTTCCCCGACCGCTGAACAGCCGATGAATGACACGGCGCCGCAACGTCGCCTGTCGGCCGGCTTTACAATAAGCAAAAGGAGTTAAATCCCGTAAACCATCGTGAACCGGGGATTTCCGCCAACGGCACGCTTTGGCACGCCCCGTGTATCCTTATCCGCGTCCACACGTTCCCACATGAAACAGGGGCGGACGAGCGGTTTATCTGGTCCCGCCGTCCGCCCCTTTTCTTTGCCCGTCGTCCCAGCGAAGGCTGGGGCCCCAGCGAGAATTAGCGCCGAGCCTTTCACCCACTGGGGCCCCAGCCTTCGCTGGGGCGACGGCCTATTTTCCGCCCCCTACGCTTTCGCCACCTGCTTCTCTTCGAGCAGCTGCTGGAGCTCGCCGGCCTCGTACATCTCCATCATGATGTCGGAGCCGCCGACGAACTCGCCCTTGACGTAGAGCTGGGGCACGGTCGGCCAGTCGGAATATTCCTTGATGCCCTGGCGGATCTGCGGATCCTGGAGGACGTCGACGGTGTCGAACGACACGCCGAGATGATCGAGGATGGCGACCGCGCGGCTCGAGAAGCCACATTGCGGGAACAGCGCGGTGCCCTTCATGAACAGGACGACGTCGTTCTTGCCGAGGATCTCGTCGATGCGGGTCTTGGTGTCGGACATTTGAAATTCCTCAGTCGGGAGTCGCGGTGGAGAGCTGGAGCGCGTGAAGGGCGCCGCCCATGCGGCCGCCCAGAGCCTCGTAGACTCGCTGGTGCTGGCGGACGCGCGGCAGGCCTCGGAAGCTCTCGGCGACCACCCGCGCGGCATAATGGTCGCCGTCGCCGGCGAGATCGGTGATCTCGACCCGGGCGTCGGGGATGCCGGCGCGGATCAACTCCTCGATCTCGTCGGCCGCCATCGCCATCAGCCCTGCGACTCCATCAGCTGACGGCGCGCCTCGACGGACTTGTGGGCGAGCGCCTGGCGGATTCGGCCCTCGTCGCACTCGACCCCGGCCGAAGTCAGGTCACCGAGGATCTTGCGGATGACGTCCTCGTCGCCGGCTTCCTCGAAATCCGCGCGGATGACGTCGCTCGCATAGGAATCGGCCTCGGCCTGACTGAGGCCCATCAGCCCCGCCGCCCATTGCCCCAGCAGCCGGTTTCGGCGCGCGACGATTCGGAACTGCATGTCCTGGTCGCGGGCATATTTGTTCTCGAAGGCCCGTTCGCGGTCGTCGAAAGTGGTCATGACATCCCTTTGCTGTCTTCCCGCCTGAGATAGGTCGGTGGGGACGCGGGCGCAACGCCGCATCTGCGCTTCACGCCCGAGGCGACCTCGACTCCGGACGCGGGCTGGCGATCCCGATTTGAGCGGGTTAGGAGTTGCCGTCGACGAAGGTGCGCCGATGCAGCCGATCATTGCAATGCTGATCCAGACCGCCGCAGCGCTTGGTCCGGCGCCCGACCGGCGTCCGCCCGCTCTGGATGAAGGCTGGGTATTTCCAACTTCCGTAACCAAGGCGGCCACGGCCGATTGCCCGGTGATCGGCCCAATTTCCGCGGAGTTCAGGTTCGGCCCCGGGGGCAGGACCAAAGTGGTCGGGGTGAGGGGGCTCGGCCGCGTCGCCAGCGCGGCGGACCGACGCAAGATCGACGACATGATCGGCCCCATGCAGGGTCTGTCCGACGTCTCCGTGTCCTGCTGGGGGCATATCGCCGCCGTGGTCCTGGTCCGGGGAATCTACGACATCGAGGGGTCCCCGCGCCAGAGACTGTCCGCTTCCTCTGGCGCGGCGACGGGCCGGGCCGGCTTTCGGACAACGCGATCTATCCTTCGGTGGTCCGCTGACGCCGCGCTGAGCGGGCGCTTGCCACACTAGTCCATGGTGACGACCAGCTTTCCCACCGCCTTCCTCGCCGCCATGTGCGCGATCGCCTCGCCCCCCTGCTCCAGAAGCCAGGTCCGGCTCACCTTCGGCGCGATCTTTCCCTCGCGCCACAACCGGAAGAGGGTCTCGATATGCGCCGCATTGGCTTTCGGGTCGCGCGCCGCGAAGGCGCCCCAGAAGACGCCGCGGACGTCGCAGCTCTTGAGAAGCGTCAGGTTGAGCGGCAGCCTGGGGATGCCGGCGGGGAATCCGACGACGAGATAGCGGCCCTCCCAGGCGATCGAGCGAAGCGCGGGCTCGGCATAATCGCCGCCGACCGGATCGTAGATCACGTCCGCCCCGCCGCCGCCGACCGCCTCCTTGAACTGCTGAGCCAGCGCCTTCGAGCCGTCCCTGTCGAACGGGCCGGAGGGATAGACGATGGCAAGGTCGGCGCCGGCCTCGCGAACGACCCCGGCCTTCTCCTCGGAGGAAACGGCGGCGACGACTCGGGCGCCATAGGCCTTGCCGAGCTCGACCGCCGCGAGGCCGACTCCGCCGGCGGCGCCGAGCACGAGCAAAGTCTCCCCCGCCTTCAGTCCGCCGCGGTCGAGAAGGGCGTGAATCGAGGTGGCGTAGGTGAGGATCAGGGCCGAGCCGTCCTCGAAGCTCCGTTCCGGCGGCAGCGGCACCGCCTGGACTGTGGAGATCAGCACCTTCTCGGCGAGGCCGCCATGGCCGATCATCGCGACCAGCCGGTCGCCTTCGGCCCAGCCGGAGACCCCCTCCCCCACCGCCTCGACGATGCCGGCGATCTCGCCGCCCGGCGCGAACGGCCGCGGCGGCTTGAACTGATATTTGTCCTCGATGATCAGCACGTCGGGATAGTTGATCGCGCAGGCCTTGACCCGAACGAGCAGCTGACCGGGACCGGGCGAGGGATCGGGGAGCTCGGCGAGCTCGAGCGTGTCGGGGCCGCCGATCGCGTTTGACAGCAATGCCCTCACTGCGCCGACTTCGGGAAGGCGGGGAGCTTGGCGATGTCGGCGGGTTCGTGCTGGATGACCACCTTCGCCTTCAGCCGCCGAGCGATGGCGTCGAACCGGTCCATCGAGGCGAGCGTGTCGGCGCGGTCGGTATTGAAGCCAGGGACTCCGCGATTCTTCACATTTTCGGTGAAGTGCCAGAGGTCGCCGGTGAGCATCACCGCCCCGGTTCTGGGCAGGCGGACGAGCAGGCTGTGGTGGCCGGGCGTGTGACCGGGCGTGCTCAGCATGACGACGCTTCCGTCGCCGAACACGTCGCGATCGCCCTGGACCTTCTCGGCCTTGCCGCCGCCGCGGATCCAGGGCGCGAAGCGAGCGGCGGATTCGCCGCTCTTCACAGCCTCGAAATCCGCGCCGCCGATCAGCAGGGTCGCCTTGGGGAAGTCCGCCGCCTGGCCGATATGGTCGTCGTGGCGGTGGCTGATGCCGACGAAATTGACCCGGTCCGGGGAAACTCCGATCTGGCGCAGCTGGTCGACGACGGTGCGGGTGACGGTGAGCGTCATTCCGCCCATCGGCACCGTCTTGCCGGCCAGCTCGCCCGGCAAACCGGTGTCCCACAGCAGATAATTCTCGCCGTGGCGGATGAGGTAGCAGCTGTCGGTGAGAGTCTTCTTCTGGCCGACATAGAGGTAGGTGTCGGAGAAGAAGTCGAGGTCGCCGACCTCGACGGTGCCGCAGTCGAGCCTCCACAGCTGCATTTGCGGCGCCGCCGCCGGTGGCGCCTGGAACCCCGCCAGAGCGAAGGCGGCCCCGGCGAGTGCGACCAGTTTCTTCAGCATTCGGCTCCCCTTTCCTTGGGCGAGACATAGGTGGGATCGTGCGCAAAGGGCAATGCCGCGCCCTCGGCCAGGGCTCGAAGCACGGCGGCGAAATCGGTCCGGCAGGTAAAGCCGAGCCGCCGCTTCGCCCGCGCCGGGTCGTAGACCCGGTCGATCCGGTCGGGCAGCCGCCAGCCGGCGCGGGCATAGAGCTCCGCGGCCTCCGGGAAATGGCGGGCGACGACGGCGGCGGCGTCGCGCCCCAGCTCGTCGCACTCTTCCTCTCCGAAGGGCGGCGGAGCCGACAGGATGACCGTGTCGAAGCCGAGCTCCGGGGCCCGCCGCAACGCCGCGACATGACCCTCCGCCGCATCCTCCACGGTCAGCCGCCGGTTGAGGAATTCGTTGGCCTTGCGGTTGGGACCGGAGACGTCCCGGTGGGTGTCGTCATCCTCGGGAAAGAAGCGGCCGGTCCTGAGAATCGTCACCGGCAGCCCCCGCTCGCGATGGGCGAGCCGGCAAAGCTGCTCGGCGGCGAGCTTGGTGACGCCGTAGATGTTGCGCGGCTCCAGCGGCGCATGCTCCTCCGTCAGCCAGACGGCGGGCCCCCGACCGCCGCGGTGAAGCGCCTCGGAGATCATCAGCGAAGTGGACGAAGTGAACACGAAGCGGTCGTTTCCCGCCGCCGCCGCCGCTTCGAGCAGGTTGAGAGTGCCCGTCACGTTGACGTCGACGAACGCCTGCGCCGGATAGCGGACGATGTCGGGCTTATGGAGCGCTCCGGCGTGGACCACCGCCTCGATGCCCTGCCCGGCGAAGGTGCGGTCGACGAGCGCCCGGTCGGCGACCGAGCCGACGACCTGCGTGTCTGAGCCCGGCGCGACGTCGAGGCCGGTCACATGGTGGCCGTCCTCCCGCAGCCGCGGCGCGAGGAAGCGGCCGAGCCAGCCCGACGATCCGGTCAGAAGGATGCGCATCTTACGTCATCCCGGCGAAAGCCGGGACCTCGTGGAGACGCGCCGAGACTTCTCGACCTGAGGTCCCGGCTTTCGCCGGGATGACGGTTCACCTCACGCCTCGTACTTCGCCGTCGTCTTCGCCGCCACGTCCTCCGCCGTCACGTCGGGCGCAAGCTCGATGAGCCGGAACGGGCTGTCATGGTCGGGCCGGTGGAAGACGCACAGGTCGGTGACGATCATGTCGACGACGTTCCGTCCGGTCAGCGGCAAAGTGCATTGGGGGATGAACTTGGGATCGCCGTTCTTCGAAACGTGCTCCATGACGACGATGATCTTCTTGACCCCGGCGACGAGGTCCATCGCCCCGCCCATGCCCTTCACCATCTTGCCCGGGATCATCCAGTTGGCGATGTCGCCTTTCTCGGAGACCTCCATCGCTCCGAGCACGGTCAGATCGATATGGCCGCCGCGGATCATCGCGAAGCTCTGCTCGGAGCCGAAATAGGAGGAGCTGTCCAATTCGCTGATCGTCTGCTTGCCGGCGTTGATCAGGTCGGGATCGACCTCGTCGTCATAGGGGAAAGGCCCGATTCCGAGCATCCCGTTCTCCGACTGCAAAGTCACTTCCATGCCGTCAGGAATGTTGTTCGCCACCAGCGTGGGAATGCCGATGCCGAGATTCACATAATAGCCGTCGCGCAGCTCCTTCGCGGCGCGGGCGGCCATCTGGTTGCGGTCCCAGGGCATCAGGCGTTTCCTCCAACGGGTTTCGTCACCCCGGCGAAGGCTGGGGTCCATTCGGATCCGGCATGGATGCCGGCCTCCACCGGCATGACGATGAAAGGATTCATCATGCCGCTTCCCTTTGCCGCACCGTGCGGAACTCGATCTTCTTGTCGTAGGGAGCGCCCAGGATCATCCGCTTCACGTAGATGCTGGGCAGGTGGATGCAGTCGGGATCGAGCGAACCGACCGGAACGATCTCCTCCACCTCCGCCACGCACATCCTGCCCGCCGTGGCCATCGGCTGGTTGAAGTTGCGGGCGGTCTTGCGGAAGACGAGGTTGCCGGCCTCGTCCGCCTTCCAGCCTTTGACGATGCTGAGGTCGGCGCGGATGCCGCGCTCGAGCACATATTCCTCGCCGTCGAAGACCTTGCTCTCCTTGCCCTCGGCGACGATCGTTCCGACTCCCGTCTTCGTATAGAAGCCCGGGATGCCGGCGCCGCCGGCCCGGCAGCGCTCGGCGAGCGTGCCCTGGGGGCAGAATTCGACCTCGAGCTCGCCGGCCAGATATTGCCGCTCGAACTCCTTGTTCTCGCCCACGTAGGAGGAGATCATCTTGCGGATCTGGCGGGTGCGCAGGAGCTTGCCGAGACCTTCATTGTCGATGCCGGCATTGTTGGAGACGACGGTCAGCTCCTTGACGCCGCTGTCGCGGATCGCGTCGATCAGCCGCTCGGGGATTCCGCACAGGCCGAAACCGCCGGCGCAGATCGTCATTCCGTCGCTGAGCAGCCCGTCGAGCGCCGCCGCGGCATCGGGATAGAGTTTCTTCATTCGCCGCTCCTGGCTGGGTGGGTCAGCCGATAGGCGGGCGAGGCGAGCGAGGTCAAGGAACGGTAAGCGCAACGATCGCACCCGTTGACATGAAGCCCACCGCAGAGTACTTTGTGTTTCAGAGTTCTTTGGAGACCTGTTATGGCATCCCAGACGGACGCGACCCAGGACGATATTCGCTATGTGCGGCAACTGGCCGAAAGCGGCGCCCATGCGCCTCTGCTCGGCGGGCGCTACATCGCCTGGTGGGGTCTTCTGCTGACGATCGCCTACACGCTGCAGCACCTCGCGCTGAGCGGCCGGATCGGCGACGGCAGCACCATCTTCGCCTGGATCTGGATCGGTTTCGCCGTGCTCGGCGGCGCCGGGCAGTTCGTTCTCCTCCGCGGCAAGTCGGCGAGGCCGGGCTCGGGATCGGCCGGCAATCGCGCCTCGCGGACGGTCTGGATGACCGCGGCGGCGGCGATAATGTCGATGGTTGTCGGCGCCGTCGTCGCCGATGCCAACGGCGCCGGGCCGGCGACTTTCGACTGGACCGTCCCCCTGGCCTTCGCCGTCTATGCCTGCGCGCTGACCGTGAGCGGTGCGCTCGCCCGGGACCGGGTCGCGCGCCTCGCCGGCGCGGGCGCCGTGATCATGGTCGGACTGTCCACCTCGATGATCCTCTCGCCCGACCGCTATCTGATCGCCGCCGCGGGGGTGGCGCTGACCGTCCTGCTCCCGGGCGTGCTGATGCTCAGGGCCGAGCCGCGCTGATCCGATGGCGGAAAGCCCCTTCGATCACAGCGGCCTCGACGACATCATCCACGGCCGGATCAGGCTCGGAATCGTCGCCTATCTCGCCTCGGTCGATTCGGCCCTGTTCGCCGAGCTTCGCGACAAGGTCGGAGCCACCGACGGCAACCTTTCCGCCCATCTCGCGAAGCTCGAGGAGGCGGGCTATGTCGCCGTCGCCAAGAGCTTCGCGGGCCGCAGGCCGCAGACCCGGCTCAGCCTCACCCACCGCGGCCGCCAGGCCTGGATCTCCTGGCTCGACAGGATCGAGCGGCTCACCCGGGCCGCTGCCGGAGCGCCCATTCCATAGGAGACGAAGATGACGATGATGAAGCATATCCTGCTCTCGACGTTCCTGCTCGGCTCGGCCGCGGCCGCCCAGCCCGCTTCCCCGCCCGATCCGGCGGCCGGACCGTGGGACCCGCCAAGCCGTATCGAAGCGGAACGAAAGGCGATGGAAAAGCTCGCCTTTCTCGACGGTGCGTGGCGCGGGGAGGCGCAAACCGACACCCGCAAGATCCTCCACACCGAGCGGGCCGGGTCCTTGCTGGGCGGCTCGATCAGGCTGATCGAGGGCCATTCCTACGAAAATGAAGGCAAGACCGGGTTCAACGCACTCGGGATCATCTCCTACGATCCCGTCAAGCACAGCTATTCGATGCATAGCTATGCCATGGGCTTTGCCTCCGATTTCCCGCTGGAGGTTCGGCCCGACGGCTATAGCTGGACTCTTCCCCAGGGGCCGGGAGGGCCGGTCCGTTACACCGCAACGGTCAAGAACGGCGAGTGGGTCGAGATCGGCGAGCGGATCGCGGGAGGCGCGAAGGTGTTCGAGATGCGCCTCAGGCGGATCGGCCCGGGCGGCTGGCCCGCCGAGGGCGCGGTTCCGCCGCGCTGATCGTTTAGAATTCGGCGGGATCGAGCCCTTCCCGGGCCAGCGCCCGCCGAACCGCCGGACGCTCCACCATTCGCCGCGCGTGCGCGGTCCAGTGGCGGTGCTGCGTCACGCCGAGCTCCAGCCGCCGCGCCCAGCGCAGGAAGGTGAGCGGATAGGGGTCGGCGAGGCTGTAGCGGTCGCCGAGCAGCCACGGGCCCGGCGCGAGCAAGCCGTCGATCTCGCCGAACAGGCCGCGAAGCCGCTCGCGGTCCGCGGCCGTCTCGCTCTCGGGCCGCTCGACCCCGGCGGCTCGGGCGCGGAAGATCGGGCCGAAGCCGCCATAATGGACGGTCGTGGCGAAATAGGAGAGCAATTCGAAGACTCGGGCCAGCGCCGGCACTTCGTCCAGCGGCAATTGGCCGCTCTCCGGCCAGCCATGGCCGATATAGGCCAGCACCGCGACATTCTCCGTAACGACCCGGCCGTCCACCTCGATCGCGGGGATGAGCCCGCGCGGGTTGATGGCGAGATATTCGGGCCGCTTATGCGCCTTCTCGGCGATCGCCGTGCGCACCGCCTCGAACCCGGCGCCCGCCTCCTCGAGCGCGACATGCGGCACCAGCGAACAGGCGCCGGGCGAGTAGAAGAGACGGAGCATCGTTTCCTCCCGTCATCCCGGCGAAAGCCGGGACCTCAGGTCGAGAAGTCTCGGCGCGTTTCCACGAGGCCCCGGCTTCCGCCGGGATGACGCATCCCTCCCCGCCGCTCAGCTGCGCAGCTTCGCCAACACGCCCTGGAGCTGCATGGCGTTGGACATGTCGCCCTCGACCTTCAATTTGCCCTGCATGAAGGCGGTCATTCCGTCCAGTTTGCCGTCGCTCATCGCCTGCCAGTCCTCCCAGGCGACCTTGATCGTGGTGTCGGCGGCGCCGTCCTCCTCGGTGACCGCGTTGCCGGCGCCGTCGAGCATCACCACCCCTTCCGAGCCGAAATCGAGCTTCACCCGCTTGCCGGGGAGCCAGGCGCTCTTCGAGTTGAGGGCCGCGGCCAT
This sequence comes from Sphingomonadales bacterium, assembly GCA_034668585.1. GTDB lineage: Bacteria > Pseudomonadota > Alphaproteobacteria > Sphingomonadales > Sphingomonadaceae > Allosphingosinicella. The sequence continues at coordinate 13,938 of JAXDPB010000005.1, forward strand.
TTCGCTCTTCGTCATCTGTCTTCCTCCCGCTGGGTGCCTTGCCTCCCTACTTTACGTAAACGTCAGGTCAAGCCAATCTCGTCACCCCGGCGAAGGCCGGGGTCCCCGCGGGTGAAAGGCACCGGCGCCTGGTCTCCATGAGGTCCCGGCTTTCGCCGGGATGACGGGTTACTTCCCATTCCCGCCCAACCCGATTAGTCGCCGCGCCATGGACGCCGCCGAAGCCATTCACGAGAAGTTCGTCGCCCGGGTCGGCCGCGAAGACCTTCCGCGCCGGGTCAGCGACGTTCAGCCGGAGGAGGTTGGCCTCGGCCGCGAGGCGCTGGTCGAGCTGTTCTACAGCCAGGTCGCAAGCCGCCAGATGGACCGGCTGTCGCGCCGGCTTCAGGCCCGAGGCGAGGGCTTCTACACGATTGGAAGCTCGGGCCACGAGAACAATGCCGCCGTCGCCGCCGCGCTTCGCCTCGGCGATATGGCCTTCCTCCACTACCGCTCCAACGCCTTCCAGATCCACCGCGCCAGGCAGGTCCCCGGCCAGACGCCGTGCTGGGACATGCTGCTGAGCTTCGCCGCCTCGGCCGAGGACCCGATTTCCGGCGGCCGCCACAAGGTGATCGGCTCGAAGCCGCTCAACATCCCGCCGCAGACCAGCACCATCGCCTCGCACCTCCCCAAGGCGGTCGGTGCCGCCTTCAGCCTCGGCATTGCCAGGATGCTGAAGCTGGAGGAGACGGCGCTGCCTCGGGATTCGATCGTGCTCGCCAGCTTCGGCGACGCCTCGGCCAACCATTCGACCGCCCAGGGCGCCTTCAACACCGCCGCCTGGGCGGCCTATCAGGGCAGCCCGATGCCGCTCGTCTTCCTGTGCGAGGACAATGGCATCGGCATCTCGACCCGAACGCCGCGCGGCTGGATCGAGGCTTCGTTCCGAGGCCGTCCGGGGCTCGAATATATCAGGTGCAGCGGGCTCGACATGGTCGATTGCTATCGCGGGGCGAGGCAGGCCGCCCAAATCGCCCGCGCGCACCGACGGCCCGTCTTCCTCCACATGGATTGCGTCCGGCTCTACGGCCATGCCGGCTCCGACGTTCAGGCGACCTATCTCAGCAAGGCGCAGATCGAGCAGGACGAGGAGCGCGATCCCCTGCTCTACAGCGCCGCCCTGCTGCTGGAGCAGGACATTCTCTCGGCCGCGCAGATCCTCGACATCTACAACGAGACCGAGGCGACGCTGGCCCGAATCGCCGAGCAGGCCATCGCCCGCCCCAAGCTCACCACGAGCGAAGCCGTGATGGCCAGCATCCTCCCGCCGAAGCGAGGCCCGGCCCGGGCCAACACTCCGACGCCCGAGCAGCGCGACGCCCTGTTCGAGCGCGACCGCAACATGATCGACAAGCCTCAGCACATGGCGCGGCTGCTGAGCTGGGCGCTTGCGGACCTGATGCTTGCGCACCCCCAGATCATCGTCGCCGGCGAGGATGTCGGGCCCAAGGGCGGGGTCTACAACGTCACCGCCAAGCTCCACGAGCGTTTCGGCTCCTGCCGGGTGATCAACACCCTGCTCGACGAGCAGAGCATACTCGGTCTCGGCATCGGCGGCGCCCATGTCGGCCTGCTCCCGATCACCGAGATCCAGTTCCTCGCCTACGTCCACAATGCCGAGGACCAGATACGCGGCGAGGCGGCGACCCTGAGCTTCTTCTCCAACGGCCAATATGCCAACCCGACGATCGTCCGGATCGCAGGCCTCGGCTATCAGAAGGGCTTCGGCGGCCATTTCCACAACGACAACAGCCTGGCCGTCTTCCGCGACATACCCGGCCTCGTCCTCGCCTGCCCGAGCAACGGCGCCGATGCCGTGGAGATGCTTCGCGAATGCGTCCGGCTGGCGCTCGAGGAGCAGCGAGTCATCGTCTTCGTCGAGCCGATCGCCCTCTATATGACCCGCGACCTTCACCAGGAAGGCGATGCCTTGTGGACCTCCATTTATGCCGCCCCGGGCGAGGCGAAGCCGGTCCGGCTCGGCGAGCCGGGCGTCCATGGGGACGGCACCGAGCTCGCCATCGTCAGCTACGCCAACGGCTATTATCTCTCCCGCCAGGCCGAGAAGATCCTGGGCGAGCAGCACGGCCTGAACCTCAGGGTGATCGACCTTCGCTGGCTCGCCCCGCTGAACGAGGAGGGGCTGCTCGACGCCGTCGCCGGCTGCGGGCGAGTGCTGATCGTCGACGAATGCCGGAAGACCGGTTCGCAGAGCGAGGCGCTGATGGCCCTGTTCGCGGAGAGGGCGCCGGACATCGACTGCCGAAGGATCACGGCCGAGGATTCGTTCATCCCGCTCGGGCGAGCGGCGACTTTGACCCTGCCGAGCCGCGACTCGATCGTTGCCGCCGCGCTGGAGATGGTGCGTGGCTGACCGGCAGAAGGCGCTCATCGTCTGCCCGGGGCGGGGCACCTACGGCAAGGCGGAGCTCGGCTATCTGAGGCGGTTCCATGCCGACAAGAGCGGTCTGGTCGAGACGGTCGACCGGCTTCGTGCCGGGCGGGGGCAGCCGACCATCTCGGAGCTGGACGGCGCCGACCGGTTCAGCCCGGCCCTGCACACGCGCGGCGACATCGCCTCGCCGCTCATCTTCACCGCTTCCTACGCGGACTTTCTCGCCATCGACGCCAGGCGCTTCGCGGTGGCCGCGGCGACGGGCAATTCGATGGGCTGGTACACCACCCTCGCGGTCGCCGGCGCGGTCGGTCTCGAGCAGGGCTTCCGGATCATCGACGCGATGGGCGAGAACAGCCAGGCCGGGGAGCCGGGGGGGCAGGTCCTGCTCACCCTCGTCGACGAGGACTGGAAAGAGGCGCCGGGGCTGCGGGAGCGCCTGCTCGCGCTCGCCGGCGCGATCGACGGCCGGCCGGACTGCGCCCTCCGGGTCTCCATCGAGCTCGGCGGCATGATCGTCTTCGCCGGCAACGAGGCCGGGCTCGCCGCTCTGGTCGCCGAGGCGCCGCCGGGGCCGGGCCGCGAGCCGCTGCGCCTCGTCAATCACGGCCCCTTCCACACGCCCCTGATGCGCGGCTCTTCCGAGCGCGCCCTGGCGCAGCTTCCGGCCGGCTGGTTCACCGCTCCGGACTCGCCGATGATCGACGGCCGCGGCCAAATCTGGCGGCCGTTCGCGAGCTCTCCGGCGGCGCTTCATCATTACACCTTCGCCACCCAGATCCTCGAGACCTACGATTTCACCCGCGCCATCCAGGTCGCCGTCAAGGAATATGCTCCGGACCGGATCATCCTGCTCGGCCCGGGCGACACGCTCGGCGGCGCCATCGGCCAGGCCCTGGTCGCGATCCAGTGGCGGGGGCTGCGCTCGAAGCGCGACTTCCAGCAGATGCAGGAGGCCGATCCGTTCCTGCTGGCGATGGGCCGGGAGGATCAGCGGGCTCTGGTGACCGGCTGAGCGCCAGCCTCCTCCCGAGCCCCAGCTGTAAATCAGGCCCCTTCCGGCCCGTCGGGCGTGAGCCAGATCACGCTTCGGACGGAGCCGACGATGTTATTTCCGCGGCGACTAGTGGCCGGAGCGTTCACTCGCGCCCGGATCGATTGGGAGACCGCTCATGATTTCCGCCATTAAATTCGCCGCCATCGGACTTGCCCTCGCCGCCGCCGCCGCGCCGGCCCAGAATCCCCAGGAGCCGGCCCTGAGCGATGCGAACATAGTCAAGCCGGAGCATCCGACGCGAGACAGCCGGCTCCATATCGGCTTCGTCTACAATGCCCAGCCTTCCGCCCCGCCCCTGCAGGTCGCCGCGGCCGGGGCGACGGTCAGCGGCCTCGTCAACGGCGAGACTCTCACTCTGGACGATGCGATCACGCTGAAGCCGGAATGTCCCGGCTCGGCGGGTTTCCCGCTCGTCGTCACGGCCGACGGGCGCTGCAGGATCTCGGCCACGCTGAAGGACATTCAGACGCCCGGGCTTTACTCCGCGAAGGTATGGCTGGTCGGACAAGGAGGCGGGCGACAGGAGGTGAAGCTCGACTTCGCCCGGCGTGGCCCGCTCTGGTGGGCGATCGCGCTCGTGTTGCTCGGCCTCGCGACCGGGCTGGTCGTCACCACATGGCGTGGCGGCGGGCGCGACCGAGCGGGCACCGCGATCGCGATCAAGGACGCCATCGAGGACCTGACCCGTCTCGACGCCGGCTCGGGTCGTCCGCCGCGAACGGGCCTGATGGTCGACCGCGCGCTCGAGCTCGAAGCGGCCGTCGTCGCGGGCAATTCCTTCGATGCCGCGGAGGTCGCCGAGCTCCGCCTGCGGCCCAATCAATATCGGTTCCTTCGCGCCATCGAGGCCCAGGGTTCCGACCTGTCCGCGGACAAACAGCAGCAACTGGCCGTCACCGTCGATGCGGCCATCGAGGCGATGAATCCGACCCCCAACGGCCCCCTGGCGGCGGTGCCCCTGGCGACACTGGTGGCGGTGCGCGAAAAGCTCAAGGAGCTCAAGGCGCCGCCGGCAGGAGCCCTCGCCGCCACTTCAGGACCCGCGGCAGCGGATGTCCTCCCGCTGCCGATCACCCTGCGCATGTCGGCGCGCACGGCGCGGCTCGCCTTCGCGATCGCGGAGCGGGGGGTGGCCGCGATCCTGATGCTCCTGTTCGCGGTCTCGGCGCTCGGCACGCTCTATTACGGCAAATCCTACTGGGGCAGCTATGGCGACCTGCTCGCGGCCTTCATGGTGGGTTTTGGCGCCTATGCCGGAGCGGTGGCCAGCGTCGACAACTTCCTGCAGCGAGCGCGTACCGTCCCGACTTATCCGTGAGACGACGAGGCCGCGGGGCGGCGCCCCGCGGCCTCGAAGCCGAAGAAGCCGCTGCCCTCCAAATTGCGGGCGAGGCGCGCCTGCCGGGCCGTGTCGCCGAGCAGGCGGGCCCGGCAGAAATCGCCGACCATCTGCGCCTGCGCCTCGATCCGGGCGCCGGCGAATGCGGTCTCGCCTTCATCGTAGCGGTACATGGCCGACGGGCTGAAGCGGCAGGCGACGAGATCGCGGGCGTACCGCGCCAGGAAGCGGGCGAGGCCGAGCGCGGCATATTGCCAGACATGGGTCATTTCGTGGTGGAAGAGCGACTGGGCCGCGACGTCGCCGTCGGCGAAATCCTCGCTGTAATGGGTCCGGAAATAGACGGTCCGGCGCAAGGTGATCGCCGTGTTGCCGTTGCGGAAGGCGGCCATCGCCGCCGGGTTGCCGCCATGGCCGAACCGAAGCCTGACCCGATCGTAAGGCAATAAGCGCGGGAATGAGTCCCTCAGCAGCGCGATCTCGCCCGGAGTCAGAACCCGCATTTCTAGCCCTCGAGCGCGAGCAGGGCGAAGGTCGCAAGCCAATGCTCGCCCATATAATCGCCGGCGACATGGGGCAGGCTGGCGGCGAGATGCTCGTCCGCGGTGCGCCTCGCCAGCTCGGCCGGCTCCGGCTCCAAGGCGGGGGCGAGCTGCCGCCAGCACCAGGCGCGGCTGAGGTTGAGGCCGTCGAGATGCGCGATCTTGCCGTCCGATCGGTCGGAGACGGTGGCGGGCGTGAACAGGCTGCGCGGCGCACCCGCGGCGACGTCCGGGAGGTAATCGGCGAACCAGGCGCGGAACTCCTCCTCGCCATGGGTCCGCCGCATGCACAGGGCTTCGGTGAGCGCCGGGGAAAGGAATTCGTCGCCGCCGGGCTCCCAGGCCTGACAGTCGCGGTCTTCGCCGTACCAGCTGCGGGCGCGTTCGCGGATTCGGCCGGCGAGAGCGGGATCGTTCGCCTCCGCCCATTCGAGCGCGAGGATCATCGCGAAGGCGGTGTTGAAATGAGTCCCGACCCGGATCGGATAGGTGAGCTTGGGAAGATAGTGCTGGAAGCGCTCCGCGAACTCGCGGGCGAGAGGGCCCAGGTCCGCCGCCCAGGAGCGATCGGGGTGGCGCTGCGCCTCCCGATGGAGGGCGAGCAGCCAGGCCCAGCCATAAGGCCGCTCGAACCCGCCCGAATAGGCCCGGTCGAGATAGGCGAGCTCGCCCGCGACCTTGTCCGGCGCCAGCATCTCCCCGGCCAGAGTCTCGATTCGGGCGGCGACGGCCGAATCGGGGAAGGATCGCCGTACCCGCAGCATCAGCCACCAGCCGTGAACGCAGCTGTGCCAGTCGAAGCTGCCGAAGAAGATGGGATGGAGCTCGCGCGGGCCGGCGACGTCCTCCGGCCCGTCCATGACGTGATCGAGCTTGTGCGGATATTCGCGGGTGACATGGCCGAGAGCGATCTCGGCGAAGCGGGCGGCGAGTTCGGAGGTCAGGGCGTACATGGGCAATTCCGTCATTGCGAGCGAAGCGAAGCAATCCAGCTCTGCGGCCGTCGCTGCCGCCGCGGCTGGATTGCCGCGTCGCTGCGCTCCTCGCAATGACGGATCAGCGAAACGCCAGGAAATAGATGAGGAGGATGTTGATCGCGAGCAGAGGCAGGGCCGTTCCGATCTGAACCTTGATCACTCCGTTCGGGTCCTTCAGCTCGAGCAAGGCCGATGGGACGAGGTTGAAGTTCGCCGCCATCGGGGTCATCAGCGTCCCGCAGAAGCCGGCGAGCATCCCGATCGCTCCGATCACCGCCGGATCGCCGTGATAGGTCTGGATCAGGATCGGCACCCCGATCGCCGTCGCCATCACCGGGAAGGCCGCGAAGGCGTTGCCGGTGAGGAGGGTGAAGAGCGCCATGCCGAGGCCGAAGGCGACCACCGCCGGCAGGATCGAACCCTCCGGAATCACCGTCAGGACGAGGCCGCCGAGGGTTCGGCCGACGCCGGTGTCGGCGAGGACCATGCCCAAAGCGGCGAGCATCATCGGAAGCACCACCGCCCAGCCGACCGCGTCGATCAGCCGCCTGCCTTCCTGAAGCGGCGCCAGCGGCGGCGGCTTGAGCCAGGCGAAGATCGCCGCCAGCGCGATCAGCACTCCGGCGCAGAGCAGGGCGAAGGTTTCGCGATTCTTCTCGAACAGGTGGGTCTCATGGAGCGGCGTGTAGAGATAAAGGAGCGTTCCGGTGACGGCGATGACGAGCACGATCAGGATCGGAAGGAACAGCCCGTTGCCGTAGCGCTCGCCGGCGGCCGCGCGCTCGGCCCGCCCCGTCTGCGCCGCGCCGCGCCCGATCAGCTTCAGCCCGGCGAGGGCGGCGAGGGCGAGGACGATGCAGCCGTTCAGAAAGTCGCCGAGCCAGGAGCCCGCGATCAGGCTGAGCGCGAACAGGCCCCAGAAGGCGGCGTTTCCGAAGCGCTTGCGGTTGGTCCGGTCGAAGGCGCTGAGCAAGGCGAAGGCGGCGAACATCGCGCCGACGAGGAAGAGGACATGCTGGCCGGTGATCATGACTCGTCCTCCCCTGCGCCGGATCGGGAGGACAGGCTTCTGTCCAGCAGCAGCAGCCGAATGCTGTGGATGATGAAGGCGGCGACGGCGGTGGGAATGGCCCAGAGCGCGAGCTCCAGCGGCGACAGCGGGATGCCGTAGGATTCGAGCGTCTGCTGGATGAGCACGATCGAGCCGATCGCGACGAAGATGTCCTCGCCGAAGAACAGCCCGACATTGTCGGTCGCCGCCGCGTAGGCCTTGACCTTGTCCGCGGTCGCCTCGTCCAGCGGCCCATGGCGATTCTCCGCGGCGGCGAGCGCCATCGGCGCGACGAGCGGCCGGACGGTCTGGGCATGGCCCGCGGTCGATTGGAGGCCGACGGCCGAGATACCCTGCCGGTAGAGGAGGTAGAGGATGAGCAGCCGTCCGACGGTCGCCGCCCGGAAGCCGGCGATCAACGCCGCCGCCCGCTGCTGCAGGCCGTAGCGCTCCAGCAACCCGATGACCGGAAGCACGATCCAGGGGACGGCGATGAGCCGGCTGTCGTTGAACGCCTTGCCCAGCTTCGAGACGATCGCGACGATATCGAGACCGGCGAGCAGCCCGGTCGCGATCGCGGCCACCGGCACCACCACCATCGGGTTGAAGCGCAGCGCGAAGCCGAGGACGATGATCAGGATGCCAATGAGGGGGAGATAGTTCATTCGGAAATTCCTGCCCTGGGAATCCGGGAGAGGAATTCAGCCGGCATTGCCATACCCCCCTCCCCCGGGCGTCTCGATCACGAACATGTCCCCCTCCCGCATCTCCGCCGAGGCGGTCGCTGCAAGCGTCTCCACGGTGTGGTCGGCTCGGACCACCTGGTTGACCCCGGGCTTGGCGTCGCCGCCGCCCTCGATCCCGCGCGGCGCCACCTCGCGCCGGTTGGAGAGGATGTTCGCCCGCATCCGCTCGCGGAAGCGGATGTGGCGCTCGACCCCGTCGCCGCCTTTGTGCCGCCCGGCCCCGCCGCTCCCGCGGCGGATGGCGAAGCGCTCGACCAGCACCGGATAGCGGGTCTCGAGCACTTCGGGGTCGGTCAGGCGGCTGTTGGTCATGTGGGTCTGGACCGCGCTCGCCCCGTCGAAATCCGGGCCCGCGCCGGCGCCGCCCGCGATCGTCTCATAATATTGATGGCGGTCGTTGCCGAAGGTGAAATTGTTCATCGTCCCCTGGCTCGGCGCCAGCGCGCGGCAGGCGGCGAACAGGGCGTCGGTGATCACCTGGCTGGTCTCGACATTGCCGGCGACGACGGCGGCCGGGTAGCGCGGGTTGAGCATCGATCCTTCCGGCACGACGAGGGTGATTGGCCTCAGGCAGCCGTCGTTCATCGGGATGGAATCGTCGACCATGGTCCGGAAGACGTACAGCGTCGCGGCCCTGCAGATGGAATAAGGCGCGTTGAAATTGTTGGGCTGCTGGGCGCTGGTGCCGGTGAAGTCGACTGTGGCGGTGCGAGCCCTGGAGTCGACCCCGATGCTGACGCAGACCTCCGCTCCATTGTCCATCGCGTAGCGGAAGTCGCCGTCGCGCAGGGACCCGATCAGCCGCCGCACCGCCTCCTCGGCATTGGCCTGGACGTGCGCCATGTAGGCGTCGACGACTCCGCGCCCATATTCCCCCGCTACCCGCCGCATCTCCGCCGCGCCGCGGGCGCAGGCCGCGACCTGCGCCTTGAGGTCCGAAATGTTGCGGTCGGGCCTTCGCGCCGGCCAGGCGCCGGAGGCGAGCAGGGCGCGCATCTCCGCCTCCAGGAAGCGGCCTTCGTCGACCAGCAGGACATTGTCGATCAGCACGCCCTCCTCGCCGATCACATGGCTGTCGGGCGGCATCGATCCCGGCGCGATGCCGCCGATATCCGCATGGTGGCCGCGCGCGGCGACGTACCAGGCGGGCGCCGGGTCGGCTTCGTCGGCGAAGACCGGCATGATGACGGTGATGTCGGGCAGATGGGTGCCGCCGCGATAGGGCGCGTTGAGGACGTAGACGTCGCCGGGCCGGATCCCGCGCCCGTCGCGCCCTTCACCGCGCGCTTCGATGATCGTCCGGATCGAATCGCCCATCGAGCCGAGATGGACGGGGATGTGCGGCGCGTTGGCGATCAGCGCGCCGTCGCGGTCGAACAGGGCGCAGGAGAAATCGAGCCGCTCCTTGATGTTGACCGACGAGGCGGTGTTCTGGAGCGCCACCCCCATCTCCTCGGCCACCGCCATGAACAGATTGTTGAACACTTCGAGCATGACCGGATCGGCGTCGGTGCCGATGGCGCGGGCGGTGTCGCGGGGCACGGCGCGGGTCAGGATGAGATTGCCCAGCGGATCGACCTCCGCCCGCCAGCCGGGTTCCACCACGGTGGTCGCGGAGGGGTCGATGATCAGGGAAGGGCCGGGGATGACCGCGCCGGGGGCGAGCGAGGCGCGGTCGTACAGCTCCTCCCCGGAACGGGGAGGGGGACCATGCGAAGCATGGTGGAGGGGGCCCATGTCTGCGCGGCTCGGGCTCTGGGCCCCCTCCACCACCGGCTTCGCCGGCGGTCCCCCTCCTCGTTCCGGGGAGGAGCTGCCGACCGCCTCCACGATCGCGGTCTCTACGACCACCGCCGTCTCGGGCGACACAAACCCGAAACGCATTCGATGCGCCTCCTCGAACGCCGCCCGCATCGCCTCGAACCCCTCGGCCTCCACCTCCAGGCTGGAATCGCTCCCCTCATATCTCAGCGCCGCCCGCCGCTTCAGCGCCACCTCTTCCACCCCCTGCCCCCGCAGCGCCGCCTCCGCTTCAGCCGCCAGCTCCGCCAGCACCTCCTCCAGCGCCTCGCCGCCGACGCTACGCTGCCGAAGCTCGACCCTGTCCGCCAGCCCCATTCCGAAAGCCGAAAGCACGCCCGCGAGCGGATGGATCATCACCCGCTCCATGCCGAGCGCATCGGCGACCAGGCAGGCATGCTGGCCGCCGGCGCCGCCGAAACATTGCAAAGTGTAGCGGGTGACGTCGTGGCCCCGGGCGATCGAGATACGCTTGATCGCGCTCGCCATATTGTCGACGGCGATGCGCACGAAACCTTCCGCCGCCTCCCGCGCCGACAGGCCCGCCTCGGCGCCGACCGCCTCGCACAGGGCCAGCGAGGCCGCCGCGTCGATCGGCTGGTCGCCGCCCGCCCCGAAGACTCGCGGAAAATGCTCGGGCCTGATCTTGCCGAGGACGACGTTGCAATCGGTGATGGTGAGTGGCCCGCCGCGGCGGTAGCAGGCGGGGCCCGGCACCGCCCCGGCGCTGTCCGGGCCGACCCGGAAGCGCGCCCCGTCATAATGGCACACCGAGCCGCCGCCGGCCGCGACGGTGTGGATCTCGAGCATCGGCGCCCGCACCCGAACCCCCGCGACGACGGTCTCGTTGGTCCGTTCATAGGCTCCGGCATAATGGGAAACGTCGGTCGAGGTGCCGCCCATGTCGAAGCCGATCACCTTGTCGAATCCCGCCTCCTGCGCGGTCTTCGCCATTCCGACGATGCCGCCGGCCGGGCCGGACAGGATCGCGTCCTTGCCCTGGAAGGCGGCGGCGTCGGTGAGGCCGCCCGAGGACTGCATGAAGAAGAGCCGCGCCTCGCTTCCCAGCGCCGCCACCACGCGGTCGACATAGCGCCGCAGGATCGGCGAGAGATAGGCGTCGACCACCGTCGTGTCGCCCCGCCCGATGAGCTTGATCAGCGGCCCGACCCGGTGGCTGGCCGACACCTGCGTGAAGCCGATTTCCTCCGCCAGCGCCGCCAGCGCCGACTCGTGCGCCGTCCAATGCCAGCCGTGCATCAGAACGATCGCGATTGCCCGATATCCCGCCTTATAAGCGCTTATAAGGGAGCGGCGCGCATCCTCGCGGTCGAGGGCACGCAGCACTTTGCCGTCGGCGGTCACGCGTTCGTCCACCTCGATGACGTCGCCGTAGAGCGCCTCGGGCAGGATGATCCGCCGAGCGAAGATGTACGGCCGTGCCTGGTAGCCGATGCGCAGGGCATCGCCGAAACCGGCGGTGATGGCGAGCACCAGCTTCGCGCCCCTGCGCTCGAGCAGGGCGTTGGTGGCGACGGTGGTGCCCATCTTGACGGTGAGGCCGTCATTGCGAGCGGAGCCTAGCAATCCAGCCTGCGGCGTGTCCGAAAGCTGGATTGCTTCGTCGCTGCGCTCCTCGCAATGACGGGCCGACAGCCGCCTTATCCCCTCGACGGCGGCGTCGTCATATTGCTCGGGATTGTCGGAGAGCAATTTGGCGACGTGAAGCCGCCCGTCGGGCGCTCGGGCGACGATGTCGGTGAAGGTGCCGCCGCGGTCGATCGAGAAGGACCAGCCTTTCGTCATCCGCGGCCGTCATTGCGAGCGAAGCGAAGCAATCCAGCCGCTCGGGCGCCGGAATCTGGATTGCTTCGTCGCTTCGCTCCTCGCGATGACGGAGGTGAACCTCATCTGCCGCTGTGCTGCCTCAGCCGCCGATGTGGGCCTGGCCGACCATGCAGTAGAGCATCGGGATCGACAGGATCAGGTTGATTCGGCTCGCCATCATCGCCGTCGAGGCCGCCTTGGCCTTGGCGGCGTCTTCGGCCGGGACGAGTCCGAGCGCCTTCTTCTGGTTCGGCCAGATCACGAACCAGACATTGGCGGCCATGATCAGGCCCAGCCACATGCCGATGCCGATCGTCCTGTAGCCCTCGGTCAGGGTCAGGGCCCGGGCGCTGTAGCCGCCCACCTGCGTCTCGGCGACGAGCAGGCCCAGGATCACCGTCGCCAGCGCCGACCAGCGGAACCAGAAGAGCGCCTTGGGCGCGATATATTTGGAGACGGCCGGCTTCAGCTCGGCCGGAACGCTCGGCATGGTCGGGATCTGCACGAAGTTGAAATAATAGAGCAGGCCGATCCAGAGGACGCCCGCGAAGATGTGGACGTAACGAAGCCATTGCGGCCACGGATAGGAGCCGTCGCCGAGCAGCGCGCCGTGAAGCCCGAACATCGCCGCGACGAGCAGAACGACGCCGATCAGCAGCGCCAGATGGAAGTTGCCGAGTATCTTCGCCATCGAAACCCCCTGTGGTTTGTCGGTTGGGAGCCCCTCTAACGCAGCGCTCGGGGCGTGGGTAGCTGTAATCCTCCCCGTCTGGCGACGGAGAGGGCTAGTCGAGCCGCCACATGATGCTTTGCGACAGCGGCGTCCAAACCCCTACCCGGACCCCCGCCTCGCGCAGCGCCCGACCGGTCCAGCCGTTGCACGTGTAGAAGGCGTTGTACGGCCCCACCGCCTCGTAGAACATGTCCGAAGCGCCGTAGCCGCGGCCGATGAGCGGGATCGTCCTGCCCCGGGCGTCATATTGAAAGCTGCCCCGCGCGAATAAGACGAGCCGGCGATATTCCTCGTGGGTGAGAATGATCGGCCGCTGATCTTCGGCCGCCCGCGGGTGATGATCGTGGTCGGCGTGAATCAGGCTTGGCCCCCGGCCGAAGGCGGCGAGGAAGGCGTTCTTCATGCTGAGGTCGCCCCAGGTCGGGGTCTCGAGATAGAAGGTGCGGTTGCCGTAGCCCAAGGCGACGTAATCGCCATTGCCCCAGCGCGGGTCCTTGAGATGCGCTCCGGGGACGAGCGGCCGCCAGTCCATCTCGGGAGTCACTTTGGGCACCAGGATCCAGGTATGGACGCCGTTGGTCCGAACGAAGATCGTCACCCCCGACTTCGCCTCGTGCCAGCCGCGATTGGCGGGGACGGCGCCGAGGATCAGGGCGGCGAGGAAATAAAGAAAAGGAAGCGCGACGAGAGCGCCGGCGGCGCGCAGGGCGATGCGGAGGGCGCGTCTCACCCGGCGAGGGTAGCGCTTGATGGCGCCGCTGCGAAGCGCCATGCGGGAGCCGTGTCGAGCGAACGTCTGGAGGCGATCTGGCGGGCCGGGATGGAGGCGTGCCTGCCGGAACGGGTGCTGCCGCCTCATCTGCCGCCGCCGCCGCCGGGCCGAACCGTCCTCCTCGCCCTGGGCAAGGCGGCGGTGCCGATGGCGCGGACGGTCGAGACGCGGTGGCCCGGCCCGGTCTCCGGTGTCGCGGTCGCCCCGCGCGGGAACGACGGCAGCCTTGATCGAGTCGAGCTGATGAGGGCCGCCCATCCCGTGCCCGACGAAAGCAGCGTCGCCGCCGCGCAGCGCCTCCTCGACCTGGCCGGGAGCGCGGGCTCGGACGACCTCGTCCTCGTCCTACTGAGCGGCGGCGCCTCCGCCCTCGCCTGCCTCCCCGGCGACGGCCTGACCCTGGGGGAAAAGAGGGATCTTACCGCCGCTTTGCTTCGCTCCGGCGCCGGCGTGCGCGAGATCAACTGCGTTCGCCGCCACCTCTCGAGCTTCAAGGGCGGCCGCCTGGCCCTGGCCGCCGCGCCCGCGCGCCTGGTGACGCTCGCCATATCGGACGTGGTCGGCGACAGGCCGGAGGATATCGGCTCCGGGCCGACCGCCGCCGATCCGACCGGCGTCGAGGAGGCTCGCGCCATCCTCGCCCGCCACGGTCTCGACTCGCCTCAGCGGGGCTGGAGCGAAACGCCCGAACGGGTGCCGGGCGACTGGCGGCTGGTCGCCCGCGGCGCCGACGCGCTCGAAGCGGCGGCGCGGGAGGCGCGCCGGCACGGCTACGAGGTGCGTCTTCTCGAATGCGAGGGGGAGGCGCGCGAGGTCGGGCGCGAGCATGCCGGGCTCGCGCTCGCGGCGGCGCCCGGAACCGCCTTCATCTCCGGCGGCGAGCTCACGGTCACCGTCCGCGGACGCGGGCGCGGCGGTCCCAACCAGGAATATGCGCTCGCCGCCTCGCTGGCGCTGGCGGGCCGGGCGGAGATTCGTGGGCTCGCCGCGGACACGGACGGCATCGACGGCGACAGCGAGGCGGCGGGCGCCTTCTTCGACGGCGGCCGTGCGGCTGGAGGCGAGGCCGCGCTAGAGGCGAACGACAGCGGCAGCTGGTTCGCCGCACGTCGGCGCCTTTTCGTCACCGGCCAAACCGGCACCAACGTCAGCGACCTGCGAATCATCCTCACCTGAGAAAATTCGGTGTCAGACACCAATTTCTAAGCGGTTGAGTTCATTCGAAGCGCGAATCCTAGCTGAGACCGATTTTCGCGCGCTCGTCAAAGGCGGCGGGCGCTGGTAATCCGCGCCGATGGGCGAATGGACGATCGGAATATTGGGCGGCTCGGGCCTCTACGCGATGGACTCGCTGGAGGAGGCGCAGTGGATCGCCGTCGACACGCCCTGGGGGGCGCCCTCGGACGAATTGCTGGTCGGGCGGCTTCACGGCACCCGCTTCGCCTTCCTCCCCCGCCACGGCCGCGGCCATCCGATCCCGCCGAGCCACGTCAACGCCCGCGCCAATATCGACGCCCTGAAGCGGGCGGGCTGCACCGACATCGTCGCCATCTCGGCGGTCGGCTCGCTTCGCGAGCCGCTTGCCCCGGGCCGCTTCGTCCTCGTCGACCAGTTCATCGACCGCACCTTCGCGCGCGAGAAGAGCTTCTTCGGCCCGGGCCTCGTCGCCCATGTCTCGATGGCCGACCCGGTCTGCCCGCGCCTCTCGGGCCTGCTCACGGCGGCGGCGCGAGCGGCCGGCGCCGACATCGCGCTCGGCGGCAACTACCTCGCCATGGAGGGCCCGCAATTCTCCTCGCGCGCCGAAAGCGAGCTCTACCGCGGCTGGGGCTGCGACGTGATCGGAATGACCGCCATGCCCGAGGCCAAGCTGGCGCGGGAGGCGGAGCTTCCCTACGCCCTCGTCGGCATGGTTACCGATTACGATTGCTGGCGGCAGGGCGAGGAGGCGGTCGAGGTGGCGGCGATCGTCGCGCAGCTGACCGCCAACGCCGGCACCGCTCGGCGGATGGTCGAGGAATTGGCGAAGTCGCTCCCGGGGGAGCGAGCCCCCTCCCCGATCGATACCGCGCTCGACTCGGCGATCATCACCGCGCCCGAAGCTCGCGACCCGGCAATGCTGGCGAAGCTCGACGCAGTGTGCGGGCGGGTCCTGAGCCGCTGAATTCCTCCGCGCGAAATCGCGGAGGAAGAATTGCTACGCCCCCCGATCCGCCACCGGCATCTCGAACGTCCGGGCCCTGATCCAGCGGCTGGCGATCAGCTTCTCGCCGCGGGTCACCGGCAGACCGGCATGGCCGGAGTGCGGATCGCGGCGTCCGTCGGCGCCGCTGTTGCGGAACAGGAGGCCGTCGCCGGTACGGCCCCTGATCTTCAGGCCCGGCGTCGGGAAGAAGGTCTCGCCGCCCTCATAATCCTCGTTCAGCCAGACGAGGAAGGTCATGACCCGCTGGTTGGCGAAGCCGGGGATGGCATCGAAATGGGGCTTGTACTCACCGCCCGGACGATAGCGCAGCACCTGCAGCGGCTCGCCCCGCTCGGGCGCGGTGCCGCTTGCGGCGGCCAGGCGACGGTTCAGGGCCTGGACCGCCGGATTCTCGAGCGGCGAGGTGAAGCCGACGCTGTCGCAGACCCGCACCGGATCGGGACGCTGGCGGCCGGACTCGGGGTCCACCACCACCGCCGGCTCGAGCATCGGCAAGGCGACCCCGGCAAGCCAGGCGCATTCGCCGGGCGAGAAGAGGCCCGGGTAGAGCGTGATGGCCGGCGCCTCGCACACGGCCTCACCCTTCGGCGCCCCCCGCGGGTCGCCTTCCGAAGTCAGCGCCATCGCCTCGACCAGCGCAAGCTCGCGACGGCTGCGCGGGTGGGCTTCGGCCAGAGCCGCGAGCAGCCGCAGCGCCGCCGCCCATTCGCGCGGGCCGCCGACGCCGGCGGCGAGCAGATTGGCGTAGATGGTCGCGGCGTCGATCCGTCCCGTGCCCGCCGCCCGCCGGAACAGCTCGCGCGCGGCCGCCAGGTCGCCGGCGCGAAGCTTCGCCTCGGCTTCGTCGAACAATGCCTGTCCGTCAGCCATAGAGCCGCGCCACCCGCTCGGCGCTCATCCCCGACCGGTAGAGGACGAGGCAGACGAGGTTACGAAGCGAGCGTCTCAGCCAGCCGTCCTGACGCCATCGCTCCGGCGAGGTCAGAGCCGCCACGCCGAGCCTCTCCAGCCGGGGTCCCCCAATTCGGCGGACCAGGTCGACATCCTCCATCAGCGGCACCGGCCGGTAGCCGCCAATCTCGTCGTAAAGGCGCCGGGAGATGAGCAGGCCCTGGTCGCCGTAAGGCAGTGCGAGCAGCCGCACTCTCAGCGCCACCCCGGCCTCGACCAGGCGTGCCTGCCATTCGCGGGCGTCGAGCCGGAAGCGGAAGCAGGCCGCCTTGCCGCGCTGGCGCTCGATGTGGCGGTCCGCCGCCGTCCGCCAGCCGGGCGCGAGCAGGGTATCGGCGTGGAGAAAGAGCAGCCAGTCACCGGTCGCCGCGGCGGCGCCGGCGGCGAGCTGACCGCCGCGGCCGCGCGGCGCGGAGACGATCCGGGCGCCGTTGCGCACGGCGATTGCGGGGGTGCCGTCGATCGAGCCGCCGTCGACCACCACCCGCTCGTCCGCCTCGCTCACCGCCACCAGGCACGGACCGATCCAGTCGGCGGCGTTCAGCGCGGGAATGACGACCGAGATCAAGTCAGCCCGAGCAGCTGGCGCCGCCCAGCACGCAGAAGCGGGCGCAATGCGGGTGGTTGAGGGCGATCTCCAGCGGCGCCTCCGCCAGCGTCGGGCCGAGGGCGAATTGCGGATCGTAGGGCAGCAGGGTGCAGGCGACGACGTGCGGCCGCTCCGCGCCGCGCGCCTTCACCACCATCCGGCTCGACGCGCACATCATCGCGGCCGGGGCGACGTGGAGGATGTCCCAGCAGCCCTCGCTGATCTCGGCCACGTCGGACGCGGCGTCCATCGCCGGGAAGACGACCAGGCCGGCCGGGGCCACGAGCCCCTTCCGGGCGCTTAGGACGGCATAGCCGCGCCGCGCCTCGTCGAGGGTTTCGCCGGGCAGCTGCCGCCCTGCAAGGGCGGTCCGAAAGCCGTTCGCCTCCAGCCAGCGCAACCCGTCGAGCGCCTTGTCCCAGGTGCCCGGGCCCCGCTCCGCCTCGTGGATCGCGCGGGTGTGATGGTCGAGACTGACCCGAAGCGTCAGCCGCTCGCGGGGCAGCGCCGCCAGCGCCGCCTCGAAGCGGCGCATCGGCCGCATCGCATTGGTCAGCACCAGCACCTCGAAGCCCCGCTCCAGCGCCGCCGCGATCATCGCCGGCGCTTCCCGGTTCATGAACGGTTCGCCGCCGGTGAAGCCGATTTCGCGAGTCCCGAGCGCCGCCGCCTCGTCGAGAAAGGGCAGGATCTCCGCCAGCGTCGGATAGACGAGCGCGTCGTTGGCCGGCGAGCTCTCGATATAGCAGCTCCGGCAGGCGAGGTTGCAGAGCGTGCCGGTGTTGATCCACAAGGTCTCGAGCCGGCCGAGCGAGACCCGGGCGCGCGACTCGCCCTTCGCGGTGACGGCCGGATCGCGGAACTTGGCCGGATCGAGCGGCCGAGCCGCCGGGTCGGCGAAGGGCGAGGCAGGCGGGCCGGCGAGCGGGGCTTCGATCACGAGGGCGAGGATAGGCGATATTCTCGGCGGGTGCTAACCCCGGCCGGATGAAGCGGGGAAATCAAGGCAGGATCCTCCTCCTGCTCGTGCTGGTGCTGGCGATCGCGGGCTTCTTCGTCTTCGATCTCGGCCATTACCTCACCCTCGCCAGCCTCAAGGCGCGCCAGTCCGAGCTCGAGGCCTTCGTGGCCCAACGCCCGGCCGAGGCCATCGCCGCCTTCTTCCTCCTCTACGTCGCCGTCACCGCTTTCTCCCTCCCCGGAGCGGCGATCATGACCCTCGCCGCCGGAGCGATCTTCGGCCTGTGGCAAGGCACCCTGATCGTCTCCTTCGCCTCGACCATCGGCGCGAGCCTCGCCTTCCTTTCGTCGCGCTACCTGCTGCGCGACTGGGTCAAGGCGCGCTTCGGGATCCGAGTCGCCGCGATCGACCGGGGCATCGCCAGGGACGGCGCCTTCTACCTCCTCACCCTCCGCCTGATCCCGGCATTCCCCTTCTTCCTGATCAACCTCGCCATGGGCCTGACGGCGATGCGGCTCATAACCTTCGCCCTGGTCAGCCAGGCGGGCATGCTTCTCGGCACGATCGTCTACGTGAATGCCGGCACCCGGCTCGCCGGGATCGAAAGCACGGGCGACATCCTCTCGCCCGCCCTGATCGGCTCGTTCGTCCTGCTCGGCCTCTTCCCGCTGGTGGCGAAGGCGCTGGTGGGCGGGTGGAAGCGCCGGCGACTCTACCGGCGCTGGCGCCGGCCGCGGCGCTTCGACCGCAACCTCATCGTCATCGGCGCCGGCGCCGGCGGCCTCGTCACCGCGCTCATCGGCGCCACGGTGCGGGCGAAAGTGACCTTGATCGAGGCGAAGGAGATGGGCGGCGACTGCCTCAACACCGGCTGCGTCCCGTCGAAAGCGCTGATCCGGAGTGCCCGCGCCGCCCATGAGATCCGAACCGCCGCCGCCTACGGAATCGCCCCCGCCGAACTCGAAATTCGCTTCAACGAGGTGATCGAGCGAATCCACCGGATCATCGCCGAAATCGCCCCCGCCGACAGCGTCGAGCGCTATGCCGGGCTGGGGGTCGACGTCCGCCGCGGCCATGCCCGCCTCGTCGATCCGTGGACGGTCGAAATCGAGGGCGAGCGGCTTACCGCCCGGGCGATCGTGATCGCCGCCGGCGGCGAGCCCTCGGTCCCCGACATTCCGGGCCTCGCGGACTGCGGCTACCTCACCAGCGACACGATGTGGCAGGCCCTGCGCGGCCGCGAGCGGGTGCCGGAGCGGATCGCGATCGTCGGTGGGGGCCCGATCGGCTCGGAGATGGCGCAGGCCTTCGCCCGCCTCGGAGCGAAGGTGACCCAGATCGAGCACGGCCCGCGGCTGCTTCCGAAGGAGGATGAGGAGGTTTCGGAGCTGGTCGCCTCGATCCTCCGCGAGGAAGGGGTGGACGTCCGCACCGGCCACGACGCCACCCGGATCGAGGGCAGGACCCTGATCGTCCGCGCCGGCGGCGAGGAAATCGCGATCCCGTTCGACGAGATCGTCGTCGCCGTCGGCCGCAAGGCCCGGCTGACCGGCTACGGTCTCGAAGAGCTCGGCATCGAGACGTCGCGCACGATCGTCACCAACGACTGGCTGGAGACCCTCTTTCCCAACATCTACGCGGTCGGCGACGTCGCCGGGCCGTACCAATTCACCCATTTCGCCGCGCACCAGGCCTGGTTTGCCGCGGTCAACGCTTTGTTCGGAAGCGTCAAACGCTTCCGCGCCGACTATCGGGTGCTGCCCTGGGTGACCTTCACCGATCCGGAGGTCGCCCATGTCGGCCATAACGAGCTTTCCGCCCACGAGGCCGGGATCGACTACGAGGTCGTGCGCTACGACCTCGCGCATCTCGACCGCGCTTTGTGCGAAGGGGCCGAGCGGGGCTTCGTCAAACTGCTCGTCCAGCCCGGCAAGGACCGGCTGCTGGGCGCCACCATCGTCGCGGCGAACGCGGGCGAGCTGATCGCCGAGCTGGTGCTGGCGATGAAGCACGGTCTCGGCCTCAACAAATTGCTCGGCACGATCCACGCCTACCCGACCCTCGCCGAAGCCAACAAATATGCCGCCGGCGAGTGGAAGAAGGCGCACAAGCCCGAGCGGCTGCTCGCCTGGGTGGAGCGCTACCACGCCTGGCGGCGCGGGTGACGAGGATCGTCATCTTCGCCAAGGCGCCGGTGCCGGGGCGGGCGAAGACCCGGCTCATCCCGGCTCTGGGGGCCGAGGGCGCGGCGGCGCTGGCCCGGGAGATGCTGGAGCGGACGGTGGAGGAGGCGCTGGCGACGGGGCTCCCGGTCGAGCTTTGCGGCGAGCCCGATGCGGCGCAGTGGCACGAGGCGCGGCCGGGACTGGCGCTGACGGCCCAAGGAGAAGGGGACTTGGGCGAGCGGCTGGCGCGAGCCGCGGAGCGGGTGCTGGGCGAGGACAGGATCCTCCTGGTCGGCGCGGACTGCCCCGAGCTCGACAGGACGCGCCTGCGCGGGGCGGCGGATGCGCTGCGGAATCATGATGCAGTGATCCATCCGGCGGAAGACGGGGGCTATGCGCTGCTCGGGCTGCGGCGGTTCGACCCATCTGTCTTCGAGGGCATAAGCTGGAGCACTGCGGCGGTGGCGGCGCAGACGATCGCGAAAATCGAGCCGCTCGGCTGGTCGCTGCACCTGGGGGAGGTGTTGCGGGACGTGGATGAGCCCGCGGACCTGGCCCGCCCCCGTCAGCCCGGCGAACGCCGGGACCCCGGCGAGAATTGGCCCCTGGGCCTCCCTTCCACGAGGTCCCGGCTTTCGCCGGGATGACGGGGAGGTTAGACGCCGACCATGACCTCCCTGCCCCCTTATGCCGAATTGCTCGGCCTGCGCGCCGGGCGCGGCGAGGACGGCGCGCTGCTGTGGGTGATGCCGTTCCGCGAGGAGGTGGTCGGCCGCCCCGGTTTCCTGCATGGCGGCGCCATCGCCGGGCTACTCGAATTCGCCGCGCTCGGCACGCTCTACGAAGCACTCGGCGCGGGCGGCAGCGCCAGGCCGATCAACGTCAGCGTCGACTTCATGCGCGGCGGCACCGACCACGACACCTTCGCCTCCGCGGTGGTGACCCGGCTGGGCAGCCGGGTCGCGAACGTCGAGGCCCATGCCTGGCAGCAGGACCGGGCCAGGCCGATCGCGGCGGCGCGGATGAATCTGATGGTTCGGCGCTGACCGTCACCCCGGCGAAAGCCGGGGCCTCGCGGGGTGAAATCCCAGGCGCCTTTTTCTCATCGAGGTCCCGGCTTTCGCCGGGATGACGATTATCCGCCCCGCTTCATTACTTCCCTTGCGATCACCAGCTGTTGGACCTGGCTGGTGCCCTCGTAGATCCGGAACAGACGCACGTCGCGGTAGAGCCGTTCGATGCCGTAATCGGCGATATAGCCGGCGCCGCCGAAGATCTGGACGACACGGTCGGCCACCCGCCCCACCGTCTCGCTGGCGAAATATTTAGCAGCCGCCGCCTCGAGCGTGATCGGCTCCCCGGCATCCTTGAGCGCCGCCGCCTCGAGCACCAGAGCCTTGGCGGCCATCGTCTCGGTCTTGGAATCGGCGATCATCGCCTGGATCAGCTGGAACTCGGCGATCGGCTTGCCGAACTGCCTCCGCTCCGACGCATAGCCGACGGCGTCGGCGATCAGCCGCTCGGCGATTCCGACGCAGACGGCGGCGATGTGGAGCCGGCCGCGGTCGAGCACCCGCATCGCGATCCGGAACCCCTCCCCCTCCCCGCCGAGCCGGTTCGCCGCCGGGACCGGCGCTCCGTCGAAATTGACGTCGCAGACATGGGCGCCCTGCTGGCCCATTTTCTTCTCGGGCTTGCCGATGGAGACTCCGGGCAGGTCGGCGGGGACGAGGAAGGCGGAGACGCCCCTCGCGCCCGGCTCTCCGGTTCGCGCCATGACCGTGAAGAGCGACGCCTTGTCGGCATTGGTGATGAAGCGCTTGGTGCCGGTCAGGCGGTAGACGTCGCCGTCCCGCACCGCCTTGGTCTGGACCGAGGCGCTGTCCGATCCCGCGCCGGGCTCGGTGAGCGCGAAGCTTGTGACGATCTCGCCCGTGGCGATACGCGGCAGCCATTCGGCCTTCTGAGTTTCGCTCCCGGCCATGACCAGGCCCTGGCTGCCGATTCCGACATTGGTGCCGAAGGTGGAGCGGAAGGCGGGAGTCGTCCCGCCCAGCTCGAGCGCGACCCGGACCTCCTCGGACATGGTGAGCCCAAGCCCGCCATATTCCTCGGGGATGGAGAGCCCGAACAGCCCCATCTCGCGCATCTCGGCGACGATCTCCGGGGGGACCTCGTCCTCGCGGTCGACGCGCTCCTCGAGCGGCCTGAGGCGTTCCCGAACGAAGCGGCGGACGGTGGAGAGGAGCAAGTCGAAGGATTCGGGATCGAGGGGCATTAGCGTCTCCGATAATCGTCCTGCCGGACTTGATCCGGCATCCATGAACACCGCCAAGGGAAAGCTCGACCGACCGTGTTCATGGACCCCGGATCAAGTCCGGGTGACGGCTGCGCCGTCAATAACCCTTCATCCGGGCCAGCTTGTCGGCGTGGTAATTGGAATCGCCGAAAAGCTCGTTCAGCGCCCGGTCGCGCTTCATGTAGAGGCCGATGTCATATTCGTCGGTCATGCCGATGCCGCCGTGCATCTGCACGCCGTCCTGGACCGCCAGCGCCGAGGCCCGCCCGGCCTTGGCCTTTGCCACCGAGACCATCGCCTCGGCTTCCGGGCTGCCCTCGTCGAGCAATTGCTGCGCCTTGATCGCCGCGGAGCGCGCGATCTCGAGCTCCGAATAAAGGTGGGCGGCGCGGTGCTGGAGCACCTGGAACTCGCCGATCAGCTTGCCGAACTGCTTCCTCTGCTTGAGATAGTCGACCGTCATCCCCATCGCCGCCGAGCCCAGGCCGACCATCTCCGAGGCGGCACCGGCCCGGCCCGCATTGAGGACCCGCCCGAGCACCTCGTCGCCCTGGCCGACCTCGCCGATCACGGCGTCGGAATCGACCTCGACCCCCTGGAAATCGAGCCGGGCCCCGATGCTGGAATCGACCAGCCTCACCCCCTCGACGTCGAGTCCCTTCGCCTCCTTCTCGACCGCGAACAACGTCAGTCCCTCGTCCGAGCGCGCCGCGACGACGATCACGTCCGCCGACGCGCCCTGGACGACGAATTGCTTGCGCCCGGTCAGCCGGAAGCCGTTGCCGGCCCGTTCGGCGCGCATCGCGATCGCCTCGGGCCGGTGCTTGGGACCTTCGTCCACCGCGAGCGCGGCCACCGAGTCGCCGGCGAGAATGCCCGGAAACCAGCGCTGCCCGTGCCGCGTCCCCTTCAGCGCCTCGACCACCGCGACGGCCGTGATCAGGAAGGGCGACGGAGTCAGGTTGCGCCCGATCTCCTCGAGCACGATCCCGGCCTCGACATGGCCGAGCCCGAGCCCGCCGTCGGCCTCGCCGATCAGGATTCCGGTAAAGCCCAGCTCCGCCAGCTGCTTCCACAGAGCGTGCCCGAAGCCGTCCTTGCAGCCCATGTCGCGATATTTTCGCAGCTGGTTGGCGATCGAGCCCTCGTCCGCCATCAGCTGCCGCGCCGTATCGCGAAGCATGACCTGGTCTTCGGTAAGGTAGAGCGGCATTGCGATCTCCGTCGTCCCAGCGAAGGC
>JAXDPB010000006.1:0-41332 GCA_034668585.1 Sphingomonadales bacterium
CTCTACATCTTCGGCGATCCGGCCTCGCTCGGCGACACGGGCAAGACCCTGACCTGCCGGGTCCATGACGAATGCAACGGCTCCGACGTTTTCGGCTCCGACATCTGCACCTGCCGCCCCTACCTCACCCACGGCATCGAGGAGGCGACCCGGCAGGCGCAGGACGGCGGCGTCGGCCTCATCGTCTACAACCGCAAGGAAGGCCGGGCGCTCGGCGAGGTGACCAAGTTCCTCGTCTACAACGCCCGCAAGCGCCAGCCGGGCGGCGACCAGGCGGCGACCTATTTCGAGCGCACGGAATGCGTCGCCGGAGTGCAGGACGCCCGCTTCCAGCAGCTCATGCCCGACATCATCCACTGGCTGGGGATCAGCCGGATCGACCGCTTCGTGTCGATGTCCAACATGAAGTACGACGCCCTGGTCTCGGGCGGCGTCGAGATCGGCGAGCGCGTGCCCATCCCCGACTGGCTGGTGCCCGAGGATGCCAGCGTCGAGATGGAGGCGAAGAAGGCGGCCGGCTATTTCACGCCGGAGGGGGCGCCGAGCGCGGACGCGCTCCGCTCGGTGGTCGGGCGGGACCTGGGGAAGTTCTAGGCGTGACTCCGTCATTGCGAGGAGCGAAGCGACGCGGCAATCCAGCGCGCCCCGCGCGACGGCCCGTGCGCTGGATTGCTTCGCTGCGCTCGCAATGACGGAGCAAGGCATGCACGCCGGCGACCCTGCAATCCTGGGCCTGCTCAATGCGGCCGCCGTCCGCGAGCGGGCGCACGAGATGCTCGGCCTGGCCGAGGTCGGAAGGGTCGAAGGCTGGACCCTGGACCTCGACCGGCTCGCCGACGCCGCCGAGCTGACCGCCCGAGTCACCCGGGAGAGCTATCCGGATCTCGCCATCCCCTTCCACGCCCGCTGGCGCCATTTCGTCGCCGGCGATCCCGCGCTCCCCGGCGCCGGTGGCGAGCGAGCCCGCGCCGCCTTCGACCTCGTCATCCTCTCGGTGCTGCTCGACGCCGGCGCCGGGCCGGGCTGGCGCTTCGCCGATCCCGTCGGCGGGAGGACGTTCACACGCTCCGAGGGCCTCGCCGTGGCGAGCCAGCGAATGTTCGAATCCGGTGCGCTCGACGAGCTCGCCGGACTCGACACCGGCGTGCTGGCCCGCGCCTTCCAGGTCGGTGAGGGCAATCCGCTCGCCGGCCTCGAAGGACGCACGGCATTGCTCCGCCGCCTCGGCGCGCAGGTGCTGGCTCGGCCGGACCTGTTCGCCACCGCAGGAGCCCCCCGGCCCGGCGGGCTCTACGACGCGCTGGCCGCGCGAGCGGCGGGCGGCAAGTTGCCCGCCCCGGCGATCCTCGAGCTTCTGCTCGAGGCGCTGGGTCCGATCTGGGCCGACCGGCTAGAGATCGACGGAATCCCGCTGGGCGACTGCTGGCGCCACCCCGCCATCCGCCGAGCCGACTCCAGCGACGGGCTCGTGCCGCTTCACAAATTGTCGCAATGGCTCGCTTATTCGCTGATCGAGCCGCTCGAGGCGGCGGGGATCGAGGTGGTCGAGATAGACGGCCTCACCGGCCTCGCCGAATATCGCAACGGCGGCCTGTTCGTCGATACCGGAGTCCTCAGGCTCACCGATCCCGCCGCGGCGGAGCGCCCGCACGCCGTGTCGGATCCGCTGATCGTCGCCTGGCGGGCGATGACCGTGGCGCTGCTCGACCTTATGGCGCCCCTGGTACGGACCCGGCTCGGAGTGAATGCGGAAAGCTTCCCGCTCGCTCGCATGCTCGAAGGCGGCAGCTGGATGGCCGGCCGCCGAATCGCCGCCGAGCTTCGACCCGGCGGCGGTCCCCCCTTCACCATCATCAGCGACGGAACGGTGTTTTGACATGGATGGACTGACGATCGTCTCGCACCCCCTGGTGCAGCACAAGCTCACTCTTCTCAGGGACCGCAACAGCTCGATCCAGCTGTTCCGGGCGGTGGTGCGGGAGATCGCGACCCTGCTCTGCTACGAAGTCACCCGCGACCTGCCCACCGATCTCGTTCGGATCGAGACTCCGATCGCGACCACCGAGGCGGTGGCGATCGCGGGCAAGAAGCTGGTCATCGCTCCGATCCTCAGGGCCGGCCTCGCCATGGCCGAGGGCATGCTCGACCTGCTCCCGTCGGCGCGAGTCGCCCATATCGGACTGTACCGGGAGCCGGTCACGCTCCAGTGCGTCGAATATTATTTCAAGACCCCCGACGATTGCGCCGACCGCCTCGTCATCGTCGTCGATCCGATGGTGGCCACCGGCCACACCGCCATCGCCGCCATCGACCGGCTCAAGGAAGCGGGGGTGTGCGACATGCGCTTCGTCTGCCTGCTCTGCTCACGCCCCGGCGCCGAGGCCGTCCGCGCCGCCCATCCCGACGTCCCGATCTGGGCGGCGGCGATGGACGAGAAGCTCAACGACCACGGCTATATCGTGCCGGGGCTCGGCGATGCGGGGGACCGGACCTACGGGACCCGGTGAAGATGCCCCAATCGAAGCCTCCTAACGGGCGACGGCCACTCTGACGAACGGCGGAGGCTCGGCCCCTGCCCTCCAGCTGATCAGCAGCCGCCGGGTCCGGGCGCCGATATCCCCGGTCGGCGGGTCCATGACGCTCTCGCGCACCTCGAGCGTGACCCGGCCGGGAGTCTCGGCGAGGATCCGGTAGGAAAGGAAATCGCCGACCCGGAACACCCGCCAGCCCTCGTCCGGCGAGCCGAAGAAGGCGAGCCAGGTGTAGAGACCGTTCATCGCCGGATCGCCGCCGGCGGTGCCGAACAACCTGGCCGTCAGATCGCCCTGGCGGCGCAGCTCATCGATCCGGACCACCGAGGCGGCCCATTGCAGGCTCTCCTCCGTGTCGGGGCGAACGGTCGCGCCCGGCTGTGCCGCGGCCGGGACGGGCGCAGAGACGGCGGCAAGGAAAGCGAGGGTCGTCCTGAGCCTCATGGATGGTGGTCCTCCAATCCTGGCAGCGTAGCACGTCCGAACGCCGGGTCCGAGCCGCCGCGAAGCAAGCGAAGTTCACGAAGTGCGGGGTAGAATTTCACTGTGACCTTTCACCTGAGGGTCGCGACTTCGCAGCAGGCGCTCGGCAAGCGTTTGGATTCACGCGGGGGTGCGGGATCAGCCGGACCGCCCAAGTTCAATGAGCCAGCATGGAACATAGCATGAACGAGGAGGATTATCAAGATCGAAGACGAGCTAATTCGGTGTCCGACACCGATTTTCCGGCCCGAATCTCCAAAGCCCGGCAGCCTGGAGGATGCCGCTCTGAACGCCGTCTGCGGCGATGTTCTCCGGGCCATTCCGATCGTCGAAAGCCCCTATCCCTGGGCCAAGGCTCGACTGCAGGAAGGCGGTACGCAGCGGTGATCCAAAGGACTGACAGAAGAAAATCGGTGTCAGACACCGATTTTTAAGTGGAAATCGGTGTCAGACACCGATTTTTAAGTGGCTGGAATCGTTGGGGCTATGCGCCCCGGCGGTTGCGTCGTCCCTCGATCAGTCCCGCCACCAACCCGGGGTCGGCGAGCGTGGACGTGTCGCCCAGGCTTGCGAAGTCGTTCTCCGCGATCTTGCGGAGGATCCGGCGCATGATCTTGCCGCTGCGCGTCTTGGGCAGGCCGGGGGTGAAGTGGATGAGGTCGGGGCTGGCGATCGGGCTGATCTCGGTGCGGACGTGCTGGCGAAGCTCTTTCTCGAGCGGCTCGCTCCCCTCCTCGCCTTCCATCAGGGTGACGTAGCAATAGATGCCCTGGCCCTTGATGTCGTGCGGATAGCCGACCACCGCCGCCTCGGCGACCTTGGGGTGGGAGACGAGGGCGCTCTCGATCTCGGCGGTGCCGAGGCGGTGGCCGGAGATGTTGAGGACGTCGTCGACCCGGCCGGTGATCCAGTAATAGCCGTCCTCGTCGCGGCGGCAGCCGTCGCCGGTGAAATATTTGCCTTTGTAGGTCGAGAAATAGGTCTGAACGAAGCGGTCATGGTCGCCGTAGACGCTGCGCATCTGGCCGGGCCACGAGCGGGCGAGGCAGAGATTGCCCGACGCGGCGCCCTCGAGCACTTCGCCGTCGGGGCCGACCAGCTCGGGTACGACCCCGAAGAAGGGGCGGCCGGCGCTGCCGGGCTTCATGTCGTGCGCGCCGGGTAGAGTGGTGATCATGACTCCGCCCGTCTCGGTCTGCCACCAGGTGTCGACGATCGGGCAGCGGCTCTCGCCGACCACTTCGTAATACCAGCGCCACGCTTCCGGGTTGATCGGCTCGCCGACGGTTCCGAGCAGCCGGATGGACTCACGGCTGTGCCTCTTCACCGGCCCCTCGCCTTCGCGCATGAGCGCGCGGATGGCGGTGGGGGCGGTGTAGAAGATGTCGACCTTGCGGCGCTCGACCACGTCCCAGAAGCGGCTGAAATCGGGGTAGTTGGGAACGCCCTCGAAGACGAGACTGGTCGCGCCGTTGGCGAGCGGCCCGTAGACGACGTAGGAGTGGCCGGTGACCCAGCCGATGTCGGCGGTGCACCAGAAGATCTCGCCCGGTCTGTAGTCGAAGACGTAGTGGAAGGTCGCCGCGGTCCACACGGCATAGCCGCCGGTGGTGTGGAGGACGCCCTTGGGCTTCCCGGTCGAGCCCGAAGTGTAGAGGATGAAGAGCGGATCCTCGGCATTCATCGGCTCGCAGGGGCAATCGTCGGGGACCGTTTCGACCAGATCGTGGAGCCAGTGGTCGCGTCCCCGGGTCCACTCGATGTCGCAGCCGAGGTGGCGGACGACGAGCACCGCCTCGACCTCGGCCCCCTTGGCCAGAGCGGCGTCGACATTGGCCTTGAGCGGCACGAGCCTGCCGCCGCGTTTGCCGCCGTCGGCGGTGATCACGAAGCGGCTCGCGCAATCCTCGATCCGGCCGTGCAGCGCCTCGGGCGAGAAGCCGCCGAACACGACCGAATGGACGGCGCCGATGCGGGCGCAGGCGAGCATCGCCACCGCGGCCTCCGGGATCATCGGCATGTAGAGGGTGATGCGGTCGCCCTTGCCGGCGCCGAGCGCCTTCAGCGCGTTCGCCGTTCGGACGACCTCCCGATAGAGCTCGCCGTAGCTGATCGCTCGGCCGCTGCCGGGCTCGTCGCCCTCGAACAGGATCGCGACCTGGTCGGCGCGCTCCGCGAGGTGACGGTCGACGCAATTGAAGCACAGGTTGAGGATTCCGTCCTCGTACCATTTGATGTCGACCGGATCGAACGACCAGTCGGCGATCCGGGTCGGCGCCCTGACCCAGTCGATCCGCCGCGCCTGCTCCGCCCAGAAGCCGTCGGGATCCTCAAGCGAGCGGCGGTACAGGGCCTCGTAGTCGGCGGCATTGGCGTGGCTGGTCGCGACCAGCTCGCGAGGGGGCGGGATGCGGCTGTCCATGCCATGTTCCTAATGCCGGAGGGCGCCGCTCGCAAAGACGCAAAATATTTACCACGCCCGGCTAGGAGTGCGGCACGATGATCGAGCTCAGCGCGTCAGCCTTCGACCTGGAGCCGGGGCTGGTCGCGGCCGCCGCGGCCGCGACCGCCGTCGCCGAGCGCCTTGCCGGCCGGCTCGACCCCGCGCTTCCCGCCGCTTCCGAGGCCCTGCCCTTCGCCCGTTTCCGCGAGGATGAGTCGCTGGTCCGCGCCTGGCAGCGCCTCGAGACGGCGGCCTCGCTGCCGATGCAGAGCCATGCCTTCGCCGCCGCGCTTTCCGACACTTTGCTCTCCGGCACCCATGTCGACGTCTTCTTCATCCGCCAGGGCGACGATCTCGCCGCCTTGCTTCCCTTGTGCCGCCGGCCCGGCCGTTTCGCCCGCTGGACGATGATCGGCGCTCACGAGGTCTGCGAGCCCGGCGACGCCTTGTGCCGGAATCCCGAGGCCGCGCGGCTATTGGCGGAGGCGATCGTCCGCGATGGGCGAACGGTGGAGGTGGACCGGGTTCCGACCGGGTCGCTGCTGATCCCGGCTTTGCGCGCGGCCATGAGCGGAAAGGGCCGCGTCTTCGTTCGCAGGACGACTCCTACTCCGACCATCGGTCTCGACTCGCGCTGGAAGGATCCGGCGTCCCGCTTCAACTCCGGCCGTCGCTCCGACTTTCGCCGGGCGGCGCGGCGGGCAGCCGAGTTCGGCACGGTGTCGTTCGAGATAATGTCGCCGGGGCCGGACCAGTTCGACTCCCTGTTCGACGAGGCGATCGGAGTCGAGGCGCGCAGCTGGAAGCGCGAGGCCGGGACCGCCATCGCCGTCGACCGGGCCAAGGAAAGCTGCTTTCGCCATTATTTCCGTTCGGCCTGCGAGCGGGGCACGCTTCGCATCGCCTTCATGCGTATCGACGGCCGGGCGGTCGCCATGCAGATGGCGCTGGAATGCCTCGGCCGATACTGGCTGTTCAAGATCGGCTTCGACGAGAAATATGAGCGCTGCTCCCCGGGCACCCTGCTGATGCTCCACGCCATCGGCTGGGCGGCGAATCGGGAGCTCGGCGCCTTCGAGCTGCTCGGCAATGTCGAGCCCTGGATCGCGCAATTCTGGACCCGCGAGCAGCATGACTGCGTCTGCCTTCGCGCCTATCCGTTCAACGCGAGGGGCGCCGTCGCCTTTGCCGGCGACGCGATCGCCTGGCTGCGCAACCGCGTCGCGCCGGGGCGCGTCTGATGCTCGGCCCCCGGGCCGTCCTCCGGAACGCCCGCTACGCGCTCCCGCACTATCTCGAGCGAATCGTCTCCGGTCCGGGTCCCCGGGCGGCGACCCGATTCTGTCGAAAGCTCGATCGCAACGGCCTGGCCGCGACGGCCGGCTATTTCCAGTCCGGCGCCTCGGACCCTGACGAGATCGTCGCGGCCAATGCGGCGATCGCCGGCCTCCTCGCTGACCGGTCCGGCGACGTCTATCTTTCGGTCAAGGCTCCGCCGATGGCCTTCGATTCGGGCCGCGTCCGAAGCGTCGCCGACGCCGCTTCCGCCGCCGGTCTGGGCCTGGTGTTCGACGCCCACGCCCCGAGGGATGCCGATCGGACGCTCGATCTGGTCTCGGACCTCCTGCCCGAATTTCCGGGCACCGGTTTCGCCTTGCCGGCGCGATGGCGCCGCAGCAGGGACGATGCCGTCCGCTTCCGCGAAAGCTCGGCCCGGATCCGGGTCGTGAAGGGAGAATGGGCCGATCCGGAATGGGCGAATCCCGACGTGGAGGCGAACTATCTGAGGCTGGTCGGGAGTCTCGCCGGCCGAGCCGCGCCGGTCGCCGTCGCCACCCACGATCCCGGCCTCGCCGAGCGCGCGCTCGCCTTGTTGCTCGCCGCCGGCACGCCCTGCGAGCTCGAGCTTCTTCGTGGGCTGCCGTCTCGACGAACCAGGAATGTCGCCAGGCGGCTCGGCGTGCCCGTCCGAATCTATGTCCCCTTCGGTCCCGGCTGGTGGCCCTACGCTGTCGATAAAGCGCTGGGGAGGCCCTACCTCCTCGCCTGGATGATCAGGGACAGGCTCGCTCGGGCCGACAAATATTCGGGTCCGGTGAAGGACGGGATAGGGGTCGGTCTCTCTTAACCCGGATCAGTGGGTTCGTACGGGAACTTGGGCTTGTTTTCGGGGGTTTATCGGGGTCATGACGCCTCCGAACCAAGCGCCCGCCCCGTCTCTTGAATCCTCGCTCCGAGAGCCCGCCACAGGGATGTTCTTCGGTTCGATTAGCGATCCCGGGACTCATCGACTTACCGCGGCGATGAACGTGATCGAGGTCGGCGTCTATCGCGGCCCTCATTATTTCAGCCACACGCCGATGATCCGGATCCAGCTCGACCTTGGACGGCTGGAAGAATGGCCGACGAACCGGATCGCCGGTTTTACCGAGTCATTGCTGGAGATTCTGCCGGGCGTCGGCCGCCACGGATGCTCGCTGCGGGTGCGCGGCGGCTTCGAGCGGAGGCTGCGCGACGGCACCTGGCTCGGCCATGTCGCCGAGCATGTCGCTCTGGAGCTGCAGACCCTCGCCGGGTCGCGCGCCACCCGCGGCAAGACTCGCTCGGTCAAGAACCGTCCCGGCGTCTACAACGTCATGTTCGCCTATAATGAGGAACGGGTCGGGCTGGCGACCGGGCGAATAGCGCTCGAGCTGGTCAACTCGCTTCTGCCGAGCGACCTCCGGGGAATAAGCGGGCTCGACCGCATCTCCAGGCTGGAGGGCGAGTTCGAGCTCGGCCACCGGCTCGACGCCCTGAAGCGGATGGTCCGCCGCACGGCGCTCGGGCCGAGCACCAAGGCGCTGGTCGACGAGGCGGAGCGGCGCGGCATCCCGGTGATGCGATTGGACGAGAAGAGCCTGATCCAGCTCGGCCACGGCCGCCAGCAGCAGAAAATCCGGGCCTCGATCACCGGCCGCACCTCGCTCGTCGCGGCCGACCTGGCCGGCGACAAGAACATGACCAAGAAGCTGCTCGACGAGACCGGCGTGCCGGTCCCGCGCGGCGTCGTGGTGCGCGGCGCCGACGAGGCCGTCCGCGAGGCGCGGCGGCTGCGCTATCCGCTGGTGACCAAGCCGCTCGACGGCAATCACGGCCGCGGAGTC
This sequence comes from Sphingomonadales bacterium, assembly GCA_034668585.1. GTDB lineage: Bacteria > Pseudomonadota > Alphaproteobacteria > Sphingomonadales > Sphingomonadaceae > Allosphingosinicella. The sequence goes on from JAXDPB010000006.1 coordinate 8,604, forward strand.
ACCATCGGCATCGTCGACGAGGAGCAATTGCGCTTCGGTTTCAGGGAAGCCCAGGCGCAGGCCAAGGGCCGCGACGTCATCGTCGAGCAATTCTTCGAAGGCAACGACCATCGCATCCTCGTCGTCGGCGGCAAGATGGTCGCGGTCGCCGAACGAATTCCGGCGCAGGTGGTCGGTGACGGCATCAGCACCATCCGTCAGCTCGTCGCGGAGGTGAACCGGGATCCGAGGCGCGGCGAGGGCCATGAGAATGTCATGACCCGAATCCGGCTCGACGCTCATGTCGAGGAGTTCCTGGCCCGCTCCGGGCTCACGGCCCACTCCATTCCGGAGGCCGACGAGGTTGTTCAGTTGCGAGCGACTGCCAATCTCTCCACAGGCGGCACCGCCGTCGACCGCACCAACGAGATCCACCCGGACAATGCGGACATCGCCCGCCGGGCGGCGCTCATCGTCGGCCTCGACGTGTGCGGCGTCGATTTCGTCTGCCCCGACATCAGCCGGTCGGTGCGCGAGACCGGCGGCGGAGTCATCGAGGTCAATGCCGCGCCGGGCCTCAGGATGCATATCGAGCCGTCGGAGGGCGCTCCGCGCGACGTCGCCAAGCCGATCGTCGAGATGCTGTTCCCGCGCGGCCGCTCGTCGCGAATCCCGATCATCGCCATCACCGGCACCAACGGCAAGTCGACCGTCGGCCGGATGACCAAGCATATCCTGCGCTACACCGGCTGCACGGTCGGCCTGACCTCGACCACCGGCGTCTACGTCAACGACATCCTGACCCATGAAGGCGACGCCACCGGACCGCGCAGCGCCCGGATGATCCTTCGCGATCCGACGGTCGAAGTGGCGGTGCTGGAGACGGCGCGCGGCGGGCTTCTGCGCGAGGGCCTCGCCTACCAGGAGGCCGATATCGCCGCCTGCCTCAACGTCACCGCCGACCATCTCGGCCTCAAAGGCATCGAGACGGTCGAGGACCTGGCCAACGTCAAGCAGGTGGTCGTCGAGGCGGTGCGGCGGAGCGGCCATTCGGTGCTCAACGCCGACGACCCGCTGACCGTGCGCATGGCCCGCCGCGCCGGCGGCCGGATCATCTGGTTCTCGCTGTGCGGCGGCGCCGAAATGTCGCCGATGCTTCGCGAGCATGTCGACGAAGGCGGAATGGCGGTCGTGCGCGAAGCGGGGCCCGAAGGCGGCACCATCGTCCTCTACGACGATGGGCGGCGCGAGCTGATCATGAAGGCGGGAGACATTCCCGCGACCTTGCACGGAATGGCCGAGTTCAACGTCGCCAACTCGCTCGCCGCCATCGCCATCGCGCTCGCCCACGAGGTGCCGATCCTCACCATCCGCTCGGCCATGGCCCAGTTCCGCTCGACCTTCGAGCAGAATCCGGGACGCCTCAACGTCCACGACGCCCACGGCTTCCGGGTCATCGTCGATTACGCTCACAATGCCGCCGGGCTCGAGGCGCTAGGCAAGGTCGTGCGCGGGCTCAGCCATCGCTACAAGAGGACGATCGGATCGGTGTCGATGGCCGGCGACCGCCGCGACGAGGACATAATCGAGCTCGGCCGGATCGCCGCCGGAATCTTCGACGAGCTCATCTTCCGCGAGGATCCCTACACGCGCGGGCGTCCGCGCGGCGAGGTGATGAACCTGCTCAAAAAGGGCGCGCTCGAATCCGGACGCTCGGAGGAGCATCTCCATCTCATCGCCGGCGAGGGCGCGTCGACCGCCGCCGCGCTCGCGATGGGCCGGCCCGGGGACCTGATCGTAATCACCCCGACGGACGTCAAGGCCGCCTGGCAGCAGGTCGGCGACTTCAAGCCGGCCGCCGAGCGCGCCTCCGGCCGCGCCTCGTTCATCGCGGCCGAATAGGATGGCCATTGCCGGAGAGGGCCGCTGGGCCCTCGTCGTCCACGGGGGCGCCAAAGAGATGCAGCCGGGCGAGGAGGAGGCGAACCGCAGCGGCGTGGCCGAGGCCGTCCTAGCGGGCGCCGCCATTCTGGAGAAGGGCGGCGGCGCTGTCGACGCGGTCGAGGCCTCGATCCGGGTGCTGGAGGATTTGCCGGTGTTCAACGCCGGCCGCGGCTCGGCGCTGAACGAGGACGGCGAGATCGAGATGTGCTCCGGCCTGATGGACGGGCGCGATCTCTCGGTCGGAGCGGTCGGAGCGATCCGCAACGTCCGCAATCCCGTCTCGGTGGCGAAACGGTTGCTTGCGGAAAAGGAGATCCTCCTCGTCGGCGAAGGCGCGGTCCGGTTCGCCGAGAAGACGGGCATGGAGATGGTGCCCGGCGAAGCGCTGATGACGGAGTCCAGCCGGGCCGCTCTGGAGGGGATGCACGACACGGTCGGAGCGGTGGCGCTGGACCGGGGCGGCAACCTCGCCGCGGGCACCTCGACCGGCGGACTCGTCGGCGCCAGGGCCGGCCGGATCGGCGACAGCCCGCTCCCGGGCAACGGCCTTTACGCCGACAATCATGTCGGCGCGGTCTCCTTTTCCGGCGACGGCGAAAGCATCGCCCGGCTCGCGCTCGCCGCTCGGGTCATGGCGAGCCTCGGCCGGGAGGGGCCGGAGGCCGCCGTGAGGAAGGCGGTGGAGCAGCTTCCCGGCGTCGGCGGCGCTTCGGGAGACGGCGGCGGAATCGCCATTTCGAAGGACGGGCGGATCGGCTGGGCTCATAACAGCCCCGCGTTCGCGGTCGCTTATGCAAGCGGCGATTCCCCCCAACCCAAGGCGTTTCTGAAGAAGGGCGAGGAACGGCGTGGCTGACAAGGAAACCCGGCGCAAGGGCTGCCTGATCATCATCGGCGGCGGCGAGGATCGCGCTCCGAGCGGGCAGCGCGTGATCCTTCGCGAAGTCGCCAGGCACGTTCGCGGCGGCAAGCTCGTCCTCGCCACCGTCGCCAGCCACCGGCCCGAAGGCTATTTCGAGGAATATGAGCGCGCCTTCGCCGATCTCGGGCTCGGCGAGCTGGTCGAGCTCTATGTCGAGGAGCGAAGCCGGGCCGGCGACCGCGACAAATTGTCGGTGCTCGACGACGCCGCCGGAATCTTCTTCTCGGGCGGCGACCAGCTCAGGATCACGAGTCAGATCGGGGACACCGGCATCGAGGCCAAGGTGCGCGCGCTCTTCGACCGCGGCGGAGTCGTCGCCGGCACCTCGGCCGGGGCCTCGGTGATGAGCGACACGATGCTGATCAAGGGCACCAGCAAGGTCACCCACCGAATCGGCGATCTCCACATGGCTCCGGGCATGGGGCTGATGCGCGACGTCATCATCGACCAGCATTTCGCCGAGCGCGGCCGCTTCGGGCGGCTGATCGGCGCCATTGCCCACAATCCCCGAATCCTCGGTCTCGGCCTCGACGAGGATACCGCCGCGGTGGTGGAGGGCGACACGTTCCGGGTCATCGGAAGCGGCGCCGTCTACGTCGTCGACGGCGCCGACATCAGCTATTCCAACATCGCCGAAGCGGATTCGGACAAGGCGCTGTCGATGCACAACATGCGGGTTCACGTGCTGTCCGACGACGACGGCTTCGACCTGAAGGAGCGACGCCCGATCCCGCCGGGGCGGGGCTGAAAGGACGTCATCCCGGCGAAAGCCGGTACCTCAGGTCGCATAGGCGCCTTTTTCCGCGACGAGGTCCCGGCTTTCGCCGGGATGACGGGAGGGCTAACAGCCCGTCATGACCTCCTTGGCGGACTTCCTGATCATCGGCGGCGGGGTGGCGGGCCTTTCCGCGGCCTCCCGGCTCGTCCGCCACGGCAAGGTCGTCGTGCTCGAGGCGGAGGAGGCGCTCGGCTATCACAGCTCGGGCCGAAGCGTCTCTTTCAGTCATTACGGCATCGGCAATTCGGCGGTGCGCGGCCTCACCGCGTGGAGCCGATCCTTCTTCGAGGACCCGCCCGGGGGCTTCGCCGCCGCCCTGCTCGCCCGAACCGTCCCGTCCCTCTATTTCGCGACCGAGGAGACTCTTCCGGCGCTGGACTCGCTCGAAGCCGAGATGGCCCGCTTCACCGACCGAACGCGCCGCATCGACTCGGCGGCGATGGAGGCGCTCTGTCCTGCGCTGCGCACCGGCGATGGAGCCGCGGTCAGCGGCGTCCTCGATCCTACCGGGCTGAAGCTCGATGCCGACATCCTCCTCCAGTCCTTCGCCCGAGCCGTTCGCGACGGCGGCGGCGAAGTGCTGAACGGGCGCCGGATCGCCGCGATCGAGCGAGTGCCCGACGGCTGGAGCGTGCGCAGCGAAGGCGGAGAATCGTGGTCGGCTCCGATCCTCGTCAACGCCGCCGGCGCCTGGGCCGACCGCCTCGCCGCGCTCGCCGGAGTGGCGTCGATCGGGCTCGAGCCGAAGCGCCGGACGATCATCGTCGTCGACCCGCCGGCGGGCACCGACATCTCCGCCTGGCCCTTCGCGCACAGCGCGGCGGGCGACTTCTACATGCTGCCCGAGGCGGGGCAGCTTCTCGTCTCGCCGGTCGACGAGGTCGAGGACGATCCCTGCGACGCCGCGCCGGACGAATATGACGTGGCGCTCGCCGCCGACCGGCTCGAACATTATACGACCGTCCCGGTCACCCGAATCGCCCATCGCTGGGCCGGGCTGCGCTCCTTCGTCGCCGACCGAGTTCCGACCGCCGGCTTCGATCCGGTGGCGCCGGGCTTCTTCTGGCTCGTGGGCCAGGGCGGCTACGGCCTCCAGACCGCGCCCGCCATGGCGGCGGCCGTCGAGTCCCTCGCGACCGGCGGCGGCTGGCCCGAAGGGCTGGCGGAACTGGGGGTCCTTCCCGATCATATTCGCCCCGAGCGGCTCCGCTCGTCGCACGGCTGAGCAACCGGATTCCCGTGCCGTCGTTCTGCCGTTAAGAAGAGAGGATGCGTTTGGACCAGACCGCCCAGTGGCAACCGACCCCGGCCCCGTATCCAGGCCCGGGAGGCCCCGCCGAACCGCCGCCGCTGCCCCCGCAGCAGCCCCGCCGCGCCTGGTACAACCCGCTTCGCTGGGGCTGGAAACGGCTGGTCCTGGCCATCCTTGCCCTGTTCATGCTGATTATCGCCTGGCTGGCGATCACGGCGCCACTGTCCAAGTCGCTGCAGCCGATCGCGGCGCCGAGCCTCACCCTCGTCTCGGTGGAGGGCGATCCGATCGCCCGGCGCGGCGCCGACATTCGCGCTCCGGTCAGCATCAAGACCCTGCCCAGGCACGTCCCCGCCGCCTTCATCTCGATCGAGGACCGGGGTTTCAAGGACCATCTCGGGATCAGCCTGCGCGGGATCGCCCGCGCCGCCTGGCGCAACGTCGGCGCCGGCGGGGTCCGCGAGGGCGGAAGCACGATCACCCAGCAGCTCGCCAAAATCTCCTTCCTCAGCGCCGAGCGAACCGCCGGCCGCAAGGCTCAGGAGGTGCTGATCGCCTTCTGGCTGGAGGCCTGGCTGACCAAGGACGAGATCCTCGAGCGCTACCTCTCCAACGTCTATCTGGGCGACAATACCTACGGCCTGAGGGCCGCCTCCTGGCATTATTTCAGCGTGCCGCCGGAGAAGCTGACCGTGCCGCAGGCGGCGATGCTGGCGGGCATGGTCAAGGCCCCTTCCCGCCTTGCTCCGACGCGCAACTACAAGCTGGCGCGGGCGCGGGGAAAGGTGGTGATCGCGACGATGGTCCGCGACGGAGTCCTCAGCCAGCGCGAGGCGAACCGGCTGAGGCCGGCGCGGCTGCGGGTCGAGCGCGAGAAGGTGGTGCCGACCGGCACCTATTTCGCCGACTGGGTGCTGCCGATGGCGCGCGCCCGCGGCGATGTCGGCTATGGCGAGCAGGAGGTCCAGACGACTCTCGAGAGCCGGCTTCAGAAGCTGGCGCTGCAGACCGTCCGCCGCGCCGGCCTCGGCCGGGCGCAGGTCGCTCTTGTGGCGATGCGGCCCGACGGACGGATCGTCGCCATGGTCGGCGGCAAGGATTATGCGAGGAGCCCCTTCAACCGGGCGACCCAGGCGCGGCGGCAGCCGGGTTCGGCCTTCAAGCTGTTCGTCTACCTCGCCGCCCTGCGCGCCGGCATGACCCCCGACACGCCGATCGCGGACACGCCGCTGAGGGTCGGCGACTGGCAGCCGAAGAATTACGGCGACCGCTACCGCGGCACTCTGACTCTGCGCGACGCGCTCGCTCTGTCGAGCAACGTCGCCGCGGTTCGGCTGTCGGAACGGGTCGGGCGGCAGAACGTGATCCGCGCCGCGCGCGATCTCGGCGTCCGGAGCCCGCTCGCGGACAATCCCAGCCTGGCGCTCGGGACGTCGGGGGTCACCCTGCTCGAGCTGACCTCGGCCTATGCGGCCGTCGCCGCCGGAGCCTATCCGGTGCAGCCGCGCGGGCTCGGAGAGGAAGAGAAACCGTGGTGGCAGCGCGCCTGGCGAAAGGCGACGGGGACGCGCGGCGATCCCGCCTTCGACGAGCTCAAGGAGATGCTCGGCGCGGTCGTCGCCCAGGGCACCGGCCGTGGCGCCGCGCTCGCGGTCCCGGCCTACGGCAAGACCGGGACGACCCAGGACAGCCGCGACGCCCTCTTCATCGGCTTCGCCGAGGATCTAGTGGTCGGAGTGTGGGTCGGCAATGACGACAACAGCCCGCTCGCCGGCCAGATCGCCGGCGGCGGCCTTCCGGCGCGGATCTGGCGCGACTTCATGACCCAGGCGATCGGCACCGGCCCGGCGCAGACCCTCGCGCCGCCGCTGCAGGCGCCGGTCGCGACGGAGGGGCTGAACGGCTCCGTGACCCTGCCGATCGAGGGCACCGGCTACGAGGTCGGAGTGCGGGTGGACGAGAACGGGGTCACGGTTTCGGCCCAGCCCGGCGAGGAGCCGCCGGCGGACGAGCCGCCGTCGGAGCGGCCCGCCCCGACCATCACCCCGCCGCCCGCGCCGCCGCCGCCCGACGAGGAACCGCCCGAGGACGAGCAATAGTCTCGCGTCGCCCCGGCGAAAGCCGGGGCCTCGGGGAGACAGGCCGGGACTTTCCGGCCTGGGGTCCCGGCTTTCGCCGGGATGACGTCAGACGACGGGGCCGCCCGAATAAGCGGCGGAAGCGCTCGCGGAGCGCGCCCGGCTGCGGCGGTCCCAGAGCTTCTTGGCGACCCAGGCGCCGCCGACGGCGAGGCCGACCGGGCCGAAGGCGCGGCGGGCGATCGCCGGGGCAAGGGCTCCGACGAGGAGGCCGGTGCCGCCATTGTAACGTCCCGCCAGCCTGCGGCCCAGCGCCGCTCCCACGATTTTGCCGATCATCGCTCAACTCCTTGAAAGGGTTCGAGGGAAGAGCGCTGGAGCGGCACCGATGTTCCGCACTTCCGTCATTGCGAGCGAAGCGAAGCCATATCGGACGGCTGCTGGATTGCTTCGTCGCTTCGCTCCTCGCAATGACGGTCACTCGAGGAACAGCTCCGCGGCCGCCTCGACGATCGAATCCAGGTCGAGGCGGTATTCGCGGTAGAGGTCCGGGAGGGTGCCGGTCTGGCCGAAACGCTCGACTCCCAGCGGGCTGACCCGGTGGCCGAGCACTCCGCCGAGCCAGGAGAGCGAGGCGGGGGCGGCGTCGAGCAGGGTGACGAGGCCCGCCCGGGGAGAAAGCGGTGCGAGCAGCCGCTCGACATGCGAGGGAGCCGCTCCCTTCCCACCCCAGCGTCCCCGCCGGCGCTCGCTCCAGCCGCGGTGGAGGAGATCGGGCGAGGTGATGGCGAGAAGGCCGAGGCCGGGCACGTCGTCCTTCAGCGCCTCCCAGGCGGCCAGGGCTTCGGGAGCCAAAGCGCCGGAATAGATCAGGGCCGCCTCCGCGCCGGGGGCGGGCTCGCGCAGCCAGTAGCCGCCGGCGAGGGCTCCCGCCTTCCAGCCCTCGTCGGGCCGCTCGACCTGAGCGATCGTGCGGGTGGTGAGGCGCAAATAGACGCTCTCGCCGTCCGGCGCCTGAATCAGCCGCAACGCCTCCTCGATGAACAAGGCCAGCTCGTCGGCGAAGGCCGGCTCGTAGTGGCGAAGGCCGGGCTGGCCGAGCGCGATCAGGGGCGGGTTGATCGACTGGTGGGCGCCGCCCTCCGGCCCGAGCGTCACCCCCGACGGAGTCGCGACGAGCAGGAAGCGGGCGTCCTGGTAGCAGGCGTAGTTGAGCGCATCGAGGCCGCGGGCGATGAACGGATCGTAGACGGTGCCGATCGGGAACAGGCGGGTTCCGAACAGGTCGCCGGCGAGGCCCAAAGCGGCGAGCATCAGGAAGAGATTGTTCTCGGCGATGCCGAGCTCGATATGCTGGCCCGCCCGGGTGGCGCCCCATTTCTGGGCGGAAGGGATTTTCGCGGCGGCGAAGACGTCGGCGAGGTCGCGACGGCGGAACAGCCCGCGCTGGTTCACGAAGGCGCCGAGATTGGTCGAGACGGTGACGTCGGGCGAGGTGGTGACGATTCGATCCGCCAGCGCCCCGCCGGCGCGGCTCAAATCGAGCAGGATCCGGCCGAACGCCGCCTGGGTCGACTGCTCGTCGCCGGCGGGCGCGGGGATGGCGGGCACATCGACCTGGTTCCAGGGGCGCTCGCGCTTCGCTTTGGCGATCCGGCTGTCCTCGACCAGGGCTTTCACGGCCTCCGCGCTATTGCCGCCGAGGCCGGCCCAGGGCGACCATTCGTCGCCTTCGCTTATGCCCATCTTCTCGCGAAGCGCCGCGATCTGGCCCGGGTTCATCAGGCCGGCATGATTGTCCTTGTGGCCGGCGAAGGGCAGGCCGAAGCCCTTGATCGTGTAGGCGATGAACAAAGTCGGCACGTCGTCCCGGGCGCCGTCGAAGGCCTCGACGAGGCTCGCCATGTCGTGGCCGGCGAGGTTGGTCAGAAGCGCCGCCAGCGCCTCGTCGTCGCGAGCGTCGAGCAGAGGCTTCGCCTCGGGCGCTTCCTTCAGCAGGCGCTCCCGCCAGGCCGCTCCGCCGAGATAGGTGAGCGACGCATAATCGGCGTTGCCGCACTCCTCGAGCCAGGCCTTCAGCGCCTCGCCGCCCGGCTCGGCGAAGGCCGCCTCCAGCGCCTTGCCATATTTCAAGGTCACCACCCGCCAGCCGCAGCTGGCGAAGATCTCGTCGAAGCGGCGGAACATGCGCTCGGCGGTGGTCGCGTCGAGCGACTGGCGGTTATAGTCGACGATCCACCAGCAATTGCGGATGTCGTGCTTGTAGGCCTCGATCAGGCATTCGTAGATATTGCCCTCGTCGAGCTCGGCGTCGCCCATCAGCGCCACCATCCGGCCAGTGTCGGCGGGCGCCAGCTCGCCATGGGCGACGAGATAATCCTGGACGAGGCTGGCGAAGGCGGTGATCGCGACTCCGAGGCCGACCGAACCGGTCGAGAAATCGACCGGGATCTTGTCCTTGGTCCGGCTCGGATAGCTCTGCATGCCCCCGAAGCCGCGGAAATTCTCGAGCTGCTCGAGCGACTGCGAGCCGAGCAGATAATGGATGGCGTGGAGCACCGGCCCGGCATGCGGCTTCACCGCCACCTTGTCGTTCGGCCCGAGCGCGTGGAAGTAGAGCGCCGCCATGATCGCCGTCATCGAGGCGCAGCTCGCCTGATGGCCGCCGACCTTCAATCCGTCCGGGCTCTCGCGAAGGTGGTTGGCGTTGTGGATGGTCCAGGCGGAGAGCCAGCGAAGGCGGTCGTCGATGAGGCGAAGGGCGTCGAGGTCCGGCGCGGAGGTCTTCTTCAGCATGGCGGGCGCCTTAGCGAGCCGCGCCGCGAAAGGCGACAAGGGCGTGCGGGCCGAGTGTCCGGAACCGGACGAAGGTCAGGAAAGTCAGGGGGTATCGCGCGCGCGCGCGAGGCCGGGCGGTCGCGGCCGGGGCGCTCGGAGGCAAGACGGCGAGAGGAGGATGGCGGGGATCCGGGCATTCGAGACCGATAGCGGATTTAGAACAAGAAGTGAACAATTACCGTCACCCCGAACTCGTTTCACGGTCCAGTTCGCCGCCCGCGAGGCGGCTCGACACGGATGCTGAAACACGTTCAGCATGGCGAATCGGCTAGGCGAAGCGGTTCGAGCCTCGCTCGACGCTCATCGCGTGCCGGGCGGCGAGGCGCGTCGAGCGGGTGCGGACGGTGTCCATCGACAGCCATTCGCCGGTGGCGCGCTGCGGCGTCAGGGTGAGGGTCATATAGCCGCGGCGGCGGACTTCCGCCCATTTGAGCTGCGGGTTGCGCTTCATCAGCGCGGCCTCGACCTCGGCCGGGTCCTTGCCGGGGACATAGGCTTCGAGGCCGGGCGAAGTGACGCTCTGGCCGGCGAATTCGGCGCCGGCCGGAGCGCCTTCCAGAGCGAGGTCGAAGGCCCAGCCGTTGTGGCTGTCGCCGGAGAGGACGAGGAGGTTGGAGTCGGCATCGAGGGCGGCCCGGAGAAGGCGGTCGCGGGCGGCGGGATAGCCGTCCCAGGCGTCGAGGTTGAAGGGGAGGCCGAGCTTCGAGGCGGCGGCGCCGATCGCTCCGAGCTGCTTCACAGCCGCCGGGGCGTCGGGGCGCAGCCAGCCCGCGCTGTCGGGCGCCAAAGCGAGCGAGCCCATCACCGTCTGCTGGGCGAGGAGCTGCCAGCGAGTCCCCTGCCCCGCCGAGCGCCTGAGGCCGCCGGCCAGCCAGGCCTCCTGCTCGCTGCCCATCATCGTCCGCCCGGGATCGCGCCATGGGCCGTCGCGGAAGGCGGCGAGCGCGGCGGCGACGTCCTTGCGGCCCCTGACGATGTCGGCGAATTCCGGCGGCTTGCTTCGCGCGGTCAGCCGGGTCTCGATACGAAAGAGGGTGGCGAGGTCGCCGATCTCGTAGGCGCTCCAGGGAGCGTCGGAGACCGGCAGCCACTCGCGATTCGCCCGCTGCGCCGCCGCCTTGCGCGCCGCCCAGGAGCCCTCGGTGGCGGGATCGTGGTTCTGGGCGCCGCCGGACCAGCTGTCGTTGGCGGCTTCATGATCGTCCCACATCGTCACCATCGGCGCCAGGGCATGGAGGCGCTGGAGGTCCGGATCGGCGCGGTAGGCGGCGTAGCGGAGGCGGTAGTCCGCCAGAGCGACCGCCTCGTTGAGGGGCTCGAGGACCCGCCCGGCGACGGCGTCGGGCGCGGCCGGATATTCCCCTTTCATATATTCGTAGAGATAGTCGCCCAGGTGGACGAGCAGATCCAGGTCGCGGCGTGCGGCGGCGTGGGCGTAGGCGTTGAACCATCCGAACGGGAGGTTGGCGCAGGAGAAGATGCCGAGGGTGAAGGAGCGGACGCTTCCTTCGGGCAGGGTACGGGTACGGCCGACCGGCGAGACCGCGCCGCGGCCGTCGCGGAAGCGGTAATAATACCAGCGGTCGGGCTTGAGGTTGGTGGCGACGGGTTTCACGCAATAGTCGTGCTCCGCCTCGGCGGAGGCGTCGCCCTCGGCGACGATGCGGCGGAAGTCGGCTGTGCCCGACACCTGCCAATGAACCCGGCCGCCGCCGCCATAGCGGGTCCAGAGCATCACGGAGCGCTGGCGCGGCTCGCCGCTGGCGACGCCGTGGGTGAAGCCGCGGGCGGCGGCCATGGCGGCGACTCCGGGGACGGCAAGCGCGCCGAGGCCGAGGGTGCCGGCCTTGAGGAGGAGGCGGCGGTCGAGGTCGAGGGTCATGCGGAGGTTGTGGCGGGGGATGCGGGGGATGGGAAGCCGTGAATTCCGCTCTCGTCATTCCGGCGAAAGCCGGAATCCATGAACAGCGTCCCCGTCAATTCGCCAACGGCGGCGTTCATGGATCCCGGATCAAGTCCGGGATGACGAATATAAGCGGGCGGCCGATCAGCCGAGCAATTTCAGCGGGTTCTCGATCAGCTTCTTGAGGTCCTGCATGAAATTGGCGGCGTCCCAGCCGTCGACGACGCGGTGGTCGCAGCTGAGCGAGAGGTTCATGCGCTTGCGGATTTCGAGCTCGCCGTCGATCGGCACCACCTTCTCCTCGACCTTGTTGACGGCGAGGATCGCCACTTCGGGACGGTTGATCACCGGGGTCGAGGCGATCCCGCCCATCGGGCCGAGGCTGGAGATGGTGATGGTCGAGCCCGAAAGCTCCTCGCGGCTCGCCTTGCCGGTTCGGGCGGCTTCGGAGAGGCGCAATATCTCGCGGCCAATGTCCCAGATGGAGAGCCGGTCGGCGTTGCGGATGACGGGGACCATGAGGCCGTTCGGGGTCTGGGCCGCCATGCCCATGTGAACGGCGCCCGAGCGGTGGAGGAGGTTCTCCTCGTCGTCGTAGCGGGTGTTGATCTGCGGATAGTCGGCCAGAGTGCGGGCCATCGCGGTGATCAGGAAGGGGAGCAAAGTGAGCTTGGGATTGCCGCCGCGGTCCGAGTTCATCATCGAGCGGGTCTGCTCGAGCGCGGTGACGTCATATTCCTCGACAAGGGTGAAATGCGGGATCCGGCGCTTGGCCTCAGCCATGTTCTCGGCGATCTTGCGGCGGAGGCCGACCACCTTGACGGTCTCGTCCTGGCGGCGGACGCCGGCGGAGCGGGAGACGCCGCCGCCATTATAGAGGAGGTAGGCGTCGAGGTCCGAGTGGCGGATTCGGTCAGCCGTGGTCCTCACCTGGGCGAGGTCGATGCCGAAGTCGCGGGCGCGGGCGCGGACGGCGGGAGAGGCGAGGATCTTCAGGTTCTTGCCGGGGGGCTCGGGTTGAGGATTGAGCCCGACCAGGTCGCCCGGTGAAACGACGCCCTTGACCCTGGGCGGATCGGGCTGCGGGTTGAAGCTTTCGGCTTCGCCGGGATTTGTGGGCGCGCCGCCCGCGGCCCGCTCCCTCCGGTCCCCCTGTCGGCGGTCCGGATCCTCGCGCGGTTCGGAGCGGCGGTCGTCGCCGTCGCGGCGGTCGCTGTCGCGGCGGTCCTCGCCGGTGCTGGGGATCGCGGCCTCGAGCTCGGGACGCTCCTCGACCAGCCCGTCCGCGAGCGCCACTTCGTCGCGGCGCTCCGGCGCCGCGGCCGTCCCGGCGCCTTCGGTCTCGATCACCACCAGCACCGAGCCGATCGGGATCTGGTCGCCGACCTCGCCGGCCAGCTCGAGCACCTTGCCGGCGACGGGGCTCTCCATCTCGACCGTCGCCTTGTCGGTCATCATGTCGGCGAGCTGCTGGTCCTCCTTGACCGAGTCGCCGACGGCGACGTGCCAGGCGACGATCTCGGCCTCGGCAATGCCTTCGCCGATGTCGGGCAGCTTGAATTCGAAGCGCGCCATGTTCGTCCTTTAGGCCTGGGTCGCCGTCATTGCGAGCGCAGCGAAGCAATCCAGTTCAGCCTCCGAGGCCCTCTGGATTGCCGCGTCGCTTCGCTCCTCGCAATGACGGTTTGCGAACGCATCCACCATCCCTCAGTCCCCCAAAGCTTTGCGGAGCGCCAGCCCGAGCCGGACCGGGCCGGGAAAGTAAGCCCATTCCATCGAGTGCGGATAAGGCGTGTCCCAGCCGGTGACCCGGATCACCGGGGCTTCGAGATGGTAGAAGCAGCGTTCCTGGACGAGCGCGGCGAGCTCGGCGCCGAAGCCGGACGTGCGGGTCGCCTCGTGAACGACGAGGCAGCGGCCGGTCTTCTTCACCGAGGCTTCGATCGTCTCGATGTCGACGGGGACGAGCGTTCGAAGGTCGATCACCTCGGCGTCGATTCCTTCCGCCGCGGCGGTGGCGAGGGCGACGTGGACCATCGTCCCGTAGGCGAGGATGGTGATCGCCTCGCCCTCGCGAACCACCGCCGCCTTGCCGAGCGGGACGGTGTAATGACCGTCGGGCACTTCTGCCGCCGGGTGCTTCGCCCAGGGCGTGACGGGGCGCTCGTAATAGCCGTCGAACGGGCCGTTATAGATGCGCTTGGGCTCGAAGAAGATCACCGGATCGTTGTCCTCGATCGCGGCGATGAGAAGGCCCTTGGCGTCGTAGGGGTTGGACGGGATCACCGTCTTGATTCCCGCGATGTGGGTGAACAGGGCTTCGGGCGACTGGCTGTGGGTCTGGCCTCCGAAGATGCCGCCGCCATAAGGCGTGCGGATCACCATCGGCAGGTGCCATTCGCCGGCCGAGCGGTAGCGCATCTTGGCGGCTTCGGAGACGATCTGATCGAAGCCCGGATAGATGTAGTCGGCGAACTGGATCTCGGCGACGGGGCGTAGGCCGTAGGCGGCCATTCCGACGGCGATGGCGACGATGCCGTTCTCGCTGATCGGCGAATCGAAGGCGCGCTGCGTGCCGAACTTCTTCTGCAGGCCTTCGGTCACCCGGAAGACCCCTCCGAAATAGCCGACATCCTCGCCGAGGACGACAGTCGCCGGATCGCGCTCCATCATCACGTGATGGGCGGAATTGAGCGCCTGGATCATGTTCATGACGCTCATTTGCGCTTCGCCTCGCCTTCCGCGAGCGCCTGGGCCTGCTGCTCCTTCAGGTGCCAGGGCATTTCCTCGAACACCCCTTCGAACATCGAGCCGATGTCGAGATAGGGATCGGACTGGAGGGTGCCGAGCTTCTCCGCCTCCTTCTGGGCGGCTCGGACCTCGGCGTCGAGGCTGTCGAGCTGCGCCTGGTGGCGCTCGTCGTCCCATTCGCCCAGGGCGACGAGGTGCTGCTTGAGGCGAGCGACCGGATCGCCGAGCGGCCACTCGGCCGCGGCATTCTGGGGCCGGTAGACGGAAGGGTCGTCGGAAGTGGAATGGCCTTCGACCCGGTAGGTGAAGAATTCGATCAGGGTGGGCCCGAGATTGGCGCGGGCGCGGTCGGCGGCCCAGCGCGTGGCGGCGTAGACGGCCAGCGCGTCGTTGCCGTCGACGCGCAGGCCGGCAATGCCGTAGCCGACGGCCCGGGCGGCGAAGGTGGTGAGATCGCCGCCGGCGATTCCCGAGAAGGTCGAGATCGCCCACTGATTGTTGACGACGTTGAGGATGACCGGCGCGCGATAGACCCCGGCGAAGGTGCAGGCGGCGTGGAAGTCGCCCTCGGCGGTCGAGCCGTCGCCGATATAGGCGGCGGCGATCCGGCTGTCGCCGCTGATCGCCGACGCCATCGCCCATCCCACCGCCTGCGGGAACTGGGTCGCGAGGTTGCCGGAGATGGTGAAGAAGCCGTGCGAATTGGAGGCGTACATGATCGGCAGCTGGCGCCCTTTGAGCGGGTCGCCGCGGTTCGAATAGACCTGGCACATCATCTCGACGAGCGGGTAATCGCGGGCGAGGAGCAGGCCCTGCTGGCGGTAGGTGGGGAAGAAGATGTCGTCGCGGTCGAGGGCGTGGGCGCCGGCGATCGCGATCGCCTCCTCGCCGGTGCATTTCATGTAGAAGCTGGTCTTGCCCTGCCGCTGGGCGCGGTACATGCGGTCGTCATAGACTCGCACCAGCATCATGTCGCGCAGGATGCGGCGCAGGGTGTCCGCATCGAGCTTCGGGTCCCAGGGGCCGACCGCTTTGCCCTCCTCGTCGAGCACCCGGACCAGGGAATAGACGAGCTCGTGAGTGTCCGCGGCGGGGGCGGCGGAGTCGGGGCGGCGGACGCTGCCGGCGGCGGGAATCTGGATATGGCTGAAATCGACCGAATCCCCCGGTCGCGCCGGCGGCTCCGGAACATGGAGGGAGAGCGCCGGACGGTTGGGGCGCTCGCTTGGTTTCGTCATCCTCTACCCTGTTCGTTGCGGCTTGCTGCGCCCGTACCCCGTGTCGGCGCCCTTGTGAAGCGGCGCTCGGCGGGGCAGGCTCGCGGGAAAGGAGCGACGCCATGACCTTGTTCCGTCCCCTCGCCGCTTTGCTTCTGCTCGCTCTGGCGGCCTGCGCGACGACTGCGCCCGAGCCGGCGGCGCCGAGCTGGTATGTGATGCGGCATTTGCAGAAGGCGGACGGGCCGGATCCGGCGCTGAGCGCGGAGGGCCGCGCCAACGCCGAGCGCCTTGCCGCCTGGTTCGCCGCCGACCCGCCGGCGGCGGTCTACGTCAGCACTACCCGGCGCGCCCGTGAGACCGCGGCGCCGCTCGCCGCACGGCTCGGCCTGGCTCCGAAGGAATATGATCCCCGCGACACGCCGGCTTTGGTGGCCCGGGTTCGGGCGGAGGCCGGGACGGTTCTGGTCGTCGGCCACAGCAATACCGTCGCCGAGATCGTCGCCCGGCTCGGCGGGACTCGCCCTGCCGAGCTCGGCGAGGGGGATTTCGGCGACATCTACCGGGTCCGCGGCGACGGGAGCGTGGATCGTCTGCGGCTGGAGATGCCGCCGCGCTAACGTCATTCCGGCGAAAGCCGGAAGCCCGGGATGACGGATTGGTCCGTCTCGGAGCTAACTACCCCGGCGCCGCTGGACTCCGCTCGCGGAATGAGACAGCATCCGCGACGGCGCGAAAGCGGCCGCATCCTGGGGGGGATCGGCGATGGGCGACGGGGACTTCGATCCGACAATCGTAACGCCGGCGCGGCCGACTCTGATCGGCTTCTTCGTCGGCGGACGGATCCTGCCCGACCTTGCCGCGAGGATCGGAATCCAGCTGGCCCGCTGGTACGGCAAGCCGTTCCGGTTCCTGCGCTGGGTCATCGCCGTCCGCCACGCCCATGCCTCCGAAATGCTGGCGCGCGACCTCGAATTCGGAATCGCTCCGGTCAACGCCGTCAAGATCGACGAGGTCAATGCCGGCCCGTTCATCCTCGGCATGGACCGGTCGGAGACTCTGGAGCGCGAGCGGCGCGGCCTCTACGAGGCGCTGGCCGCGATCGATCTCGACCGGCTTCGCTCGGAAACCGAAGCCGATATCGAGGCCGTCCTCGCGGCCGTCCCCGCCGGCGGCGAGATCGACGCCGTGGGAGGCTATGCCCGGCCGATCGCGGCACGGACGGCGCGGCGGCTGTTCGGGCTCCATGCGCCCTCCGAACGGATGCTGATGGAGGTGGCGCGCTCGGTCTTCAACCACACTTTCATCAACCCGCTCAACGACAAGGCCATCCGCGCCCGGGCGATCCGCGCCGGCGAGCATATGAAGAGATGGATCGACGAGGAGATCGAGCGCCGCGACCCGTCCGATCCGGGCGGCGACATGATCGGACGGCTGCTCGCCCAGGGCATTCTGGACAAAGGCGCGGTGCAGCGAACCGTCGGCGGCACTTTCGTCGGCGCGATCGACACGACCGCGACCGTCGTCGCCAAGCTCGTCAAGCTCGCCGCGGGCAATCCCGACATCGCCTTCGCGATGCGCCGCGACTCGGACGATCCGCGGCGCCTCTACGGCTGGTGCCTCGATGCGCTGCGGCTGTGGCCGCACAATCCCGCGCTTCTGCGCAGCGCCCTCGCCGACTGCACGATCGCCGGAGTCGCCGTGAAGCGCGGCGACACGACCGTCGCCTGGACCCAGGCGGCGATGCAGGATTCGAGCGTCTTCCCTCAGCCGCGGCAGGTGCATCCGGACCGCGCCCGCTCGATCTACCTCCATCTCGGCGGCGGGCTCCACCCCTGCGCCGGGCGGGCGGTCAACGCCTTCCAGATTCCACTGCTGGTGGGCGGTCTGGTCAGGCGCGGGCTGGCCCGCGCCGGCGGCATCTCCTGGGCCGGCCCGTTCCCGAACCGGCTTGCCGTGACGCTGAGGGAAGGGCCGCGCTGATGGACAGCCTCACCACGATCGTCGCTCCGATCCGGGCTTCCGAAGTCGCCGCCTTCGATGCCGCCATCGACCGGCTCGGCAACCCCGCCGCGGCCCCGCTGCGCGCCGCCCTGGACCGGCTCGACTCCGACGGCGGCGGCACCCATTTCATGAGCCTCCACGCCATTCCCGGCGAGGACGACGGCGACGCCCATCTGGTCCTGGAATTCACCGCCGACGGCAGCGAGCGGCGGGCGCTGGAGCGGATCGTCGCCGCCGTCGGGCCCGACCTCGAGCCGATCTTCGAGCGCGCTCGAGACTGGGGCGGCGGACTGCTCGACTATCTCCTCGCCCACCGGATCCCGGTCCGACAGGGCCTCTTCCTCAATCCCGGCCTCTGCTTCCCAGGCACGCCGCGGATGAAGGTCGGGCAGATTCGCGGCGAAGCCGAGCTCGCCCGCTTCGTCGGCAGCCTGGTCGACAATGGCCGTCCCGACGTCCGCCCGATCGACCGGCTCGCCCAAGTGCGGCGAGCGGTCGCGGCGGAGCCGGCGCTGGCCTGGGCGCTGGAAACTCCGGGTCCGCCGCCGCGCACCGGTTCGAACCCGTCGGCACTGATGCTCGTCTTCAAATATGCCCTGCCCTTTTTCCCGCAATTCCTGTGGCCGTTCGGGCTCCTGTTCGTCGCCGTCGCGATCGTCCTCGCCCTGACGCTGTCGGGCTGGCACCTCGCCGCCGCGCTCATCCTCGCCGCCGTCGGCACCTTCGGCCTGGCGCTGGGTAGCGTGGCGCTCGCGTTCCTCGCGCTTCGCAAGCAGGAGAAAAACGACTGGCCCGACCCCCGCGCACCCGATCCGGAGACGCTGCGCGAGATCGGCGCGCGCGAGAATCATTGCGCGCAGAACCACATGGTCTCGATCACTCGGCGCAAGCCAGGGCCGGTGCGCTGGCTCACGACCCATATTGCCTTCTGGTCGGGGCGGCTCAACGTCAGCAAGACCTACCCGCCGGGCTATCTGAGCGGAATCAGCACCATCCATGCCGCGCGCTGGATCACCATCCCGGGCACCCGCCAGCTCGTCTTCTTCTCGAATTACGGGGGAAGCTGGGAAAGCTATCTGGAGGATTTCATCACCCTCGCCCATGACGGCCTCACCGGCGTCTGGTCCAACTCGATCGGCTTCCCGCGCTCCAGGAATTTCTTCCAGCTCGGCGCCACCGACGGCGAGCGCTTCAAGCGCTACGCGCGGGCGAGCATGCGGCCGACCCGCTTCTGGTATTCGGCCTATCCCGAGCTCATCACCGACCAGATCCGGACCAACAGCGGCATCCGCCGGGGCCTCGCCGCGGCGCTCAGCAACGACGAAGCGGGGCAGTGGCTGGCCCTGTTCGGCTCGGCGCCGAGGCCCGACGCCAAGCTCGAGACCCGCCAGATCCAGAGCCTGGTCTTCGGCGGGCTCGGCTTCATGCCGCACGGCAGCTGCCTGCTCTACGACCTCCCCGACGACGAGGCCGGCGCCCGCGCCTTCATGGCCGCGCTCTATCCACGCACCGCCTTCGGCGACGGCCGCAAGCTTCGGCAGGACGCGGTGCTGACGGTCGCCCTGGGTGCCCGCGCGCTGGAGCGGCTCGGCCTGCCGCCGGAATGCGTCGGCGGCTTCCCGCCGGCCTTCCTCGAAGGAATGGGTACCGACGGCAGAGCCCGGATCCTCGGCGACACCGGTGAGGACGCGCCGGAGACCTGGCGATGGGGCCGGCGGCCCAGCGACCTCGCCTTGCTCGTCTACGGCGTGAGCGAGGCGGCGGTCGCCACGCTGGAAAGCGAGGTCGCCGCCGCCGCGGCGGCGAGCGGGATCGCCCCGCCCTACCGGATCCCGCTCGTGCCGGCGAAGAAGCCGGCGATCGAGCCGTTCGGCTTCGTCGACGGAGTCTCGCAGCCGGTGATCAGGGGGACCGACCAGGCCAATCGCTCGAACGACCCCATTCACCTCGTCCAGCCCGGCGAGTTCGTCATCGGCTATCCCGACGATCGCGGCAATTTCCCGCCCGAGCCCGAGCTGTCGCCGCTCGCCGACCCGAAGAACGTGCTTCCGATCGCCGACAGGAGCCGCTCGTTCGGCACCGCCATCGTCGAGGCGCCGCGGGCGATCGGCCGCAACGGCACCTTCCTCGTCATCCGCCAGCTCGAGCAGGACGTGGAAGCGTTCGAGGCTTATTGCGAGGCCCAGGCAGTCAAGCTCGCCGCCCGCCTGCCCGAGCCCTATGAGGTCGACTCGGACTTCGTCGCGGCCAAGCTGATCGGCCGCTGGAAGGACGGCTCGTCCCTCGTCCGCAACCCTTATTATCCCTTCGGCATCGAGCGCGGCCGCAAGGCGGCGCGCGACTCGGCCCGGGAAGCGGCTCCGCTCGATCCGCCGCAGCCCCAGCCTTCGGAGGCGCCCGAGACCGCGCGCCCGGAAACCGCGCCCGCGGCGGGCGCGGCGATCCCCGCCCCGACCGAGCCGAGCAGCCGCCAGGACAATGATTTCCTCTACGGCACCGAGGACCCGCAGGCCCTGCGCTGCCCGATCGGGGCGCATATCCGCCGGGGCAATCCGCGCGATACGCTGATGCCGGGGTCGATGGAGCAGGTATCCATTTCGAACCGCCACCGGATCCGCCGGGTCGGCCGGCTCTACCAGCCCGAGCCGGGGGCCAAGCCCGGGCTGCTCTTCCTGTGCCTCAACGGCGACATCGAGCGGCAGTTCGAATTCGTCCAGCAGACCTGGCTCGCCAATTCGGGCTTCCAGGGGCTGGCGGGGCAGCAGGACCCGTTGATCAACGACAGCGCAAGGGCCTCGACCGGCTATCTGATCCCAAGCAGCGACGGCCCCGCCCGCCTCGACCCGCCGCCCCGCTTCATCAGGACCCTGGGCGGCGGGTATTTCTTCATGCCGGGACGAAGCTTCCTGGCGTTTCTGGGGGGGATGTAGGCGCCCGTCATCCCAGCGAAGGCTGGGATCCCAGCGAGTGAAAGGCGCCGGTGATCTTCACCCCGTGGGGCCCCAGCCTTCGCTGGGGCGACGGCCAGCTTCTCCCCTCACAAATCGATGCAGGCGGCGAGGCTTTCGAGCTTGCGGATACGCTCCTTCAGGTCCGCCAGCTCGATCCGCTCGGCCATGCCGCCGTGGCTCGCCGCGCGGGGCTGAACGCTCGCCAGCTCCAGCCGCTTCAGGTCCAGCCATCCCTGCCAGCCCCTGAGGGCGGCGAAGAGCAGGATGCCGAGCGCGGTCAGGCCGAAGCCCGCCATCGCCATCATCGTCATCGGTTCGCTCATGACTTCCTCCCATTCGCTTCAGCGTCTCAGCGCAGGCTCTCGATCTCGCGGGCGAGGCCGGTGTTCTGCGCCGTCACGTAGGTCTCGACCTCGGCCATGCGGCGATCGATGTCGCGCATCGAGCGGTTGACCTCGTAGGTCGAGGTACGGGCGACCCGCGCCGGCCGCTCCTCGCCATAGCCGCCCAGTGGCCGCTTCTTGCCGATCAGAGCCGCGGCTCCGTAGGCGAAGATCGCCCAGGGGAAGGTCAGCAAGGTGAGCAGCACCACGCCGATCCGGACGAAGGTGACATCCCACCCCATATGGTCGGCCAGGCCCGCGCAGACCCCGAAGATCTTGCCGTTGGCGCGGTCCAGGTAGAATGCTTTTTTCATTTTTCCCTCCTTGTTTTTTCGATGTGGCTCCGGCGGCCCCCGATCGCGCCCGTCATCGGGTCGCAGGAAAGGGTGCGCCAATTGGGGTTGGCGAATGTCGTGATCTGCTCGAGAGCGACGAAAAGCTGGGGCATGACGTCCATGACGCTCAGCCCTCCCCGCCGGCGGAGCGGGCGGCGACCCGCGCCTTCATCGCCTCGAGCTCGGCGTCGATCTTCTCGGCGTTGCGCAATTCGGCGATTTCCTCGTCGAGCGTCTTGGGCGGAGCGGCGAGGGCGAGGGCTTCGGCCCGGCCTTCGGCATAATCCACCTGGCGCTCGAGCAGGTCGAAGCGCGAGAAGGCCTCGTCGACCTTGGGGCCGGCGGTCATCTCGCGAAGCCGGGCGCGCTGGTTGGCGCTTTCGAGCCGGCTCTGGGTGGCGGTCTGCCGCATGCGCGCTTCGCGCAGCTTGCCCTGGAGCTTGGAGATGTCGGCCTCGGAGGCGCGCATCGCGTCGTCGAGCAGGTCGATCTCGCAGCGCAGGCTCTCGGCCATGTCGGCCGCCTTGCGCTTCTCGGTGAGGGCGCCATGGGCGAGGTCCTCGCGGCCCTTCGACAAAGCCAGCTCGGCTTTCTCGGTCCAGCTCTCCTGGAGCTTGTCGAGGCGGGCGATCTGGCGGTGCATCTCCTTCTGGTCGGCGATCGTCCGGGCGGCCGAAGCGCGCACCTCGACGAGGGTCTCCTCCATCTCGAGGATGATCATCCGGATCATCTTCGCGGGATCCTCCGCCTTGTCCAAAAGGTCGGCGAAGTTGGCGGCGACGATGTCGCGGGTGCGGGAGAAGATGCTCATCGGCAGTAGCTCCATCAGCGGGTGGGCGGGGCGGGGCGGGCGCTGCGGCCGGTGGGCCTCGCGGCGGGGGCCGCCGGGCCGGGGCGGCATTCGCACCAGCTTGTCGGCGGGCACGAAGACGACCTCAGGCACGGGCGGAGGCGACCGGGGCCTGAGCGGAAAGGCTGGGACCGGTCTCGACCGCGCGGGCCGGACCGACCGCGGCGGCGATGGCCGTGGTCGAGAGGATGACGGCCAGCGCGGCGGCGGCGGCGCTTTCCCGGATCTTGGTGAAATCG
Source organism: Sphingomonadales bacterium (assembly GCA_034668585.1). Classification (GTDB taxonomy): domain Bacteria; phylum Pseudomonadota; class Alphaproteobacteria; order Sphingomonadales; family Sphingomonadaceae; genus Allosphingosinicella. The sequence continues at coordinate 31,028 of JAXDPB010000006.1, forward strand.
AACATTGGGACTGCTCCTTGGAAACCTGTTTGCTCCCCCGCTTCGCAGCGGTTGCAGCCATGGTTACAAGGGGCGTGCCAAGTGGAGAAAATGGCGGAAAACCGCGGAAAATGGAGTGGAAGCCAACCCGACGCCCGGCGCAGAGACCCTCAAGGTTGGGAATTTCCACCAACGGTTGGCAAGTCCCGTCACCCCAGCGCAGGCTGGGGCCCCAGCGGGTGAAGGGCACCGGGGCTTTTCACCCCCCCGGGGACCCCCGGCCTGCGCTGGGGCGACGGTTCAGGCGCGCGCGCGAGCGATCAATCGGTCGAGCGTCGAGCGGCGATATTTGGGCCCGCGAGTCGAGTCGAGGATCTTGGCGCCGGCCATGAAGACCGCGCCGGTGCAGGCGGCGAAGAGGAGCCAGCCGCCGATGCCGGGATAGTGCCTGACATAGAGCAAGCCGCGGGTCGTCGCCCCGACGGCGAGCGCGTAGATGATCGCCCAGGCTTCGAACCGGGTCTTGATGACGAAAAGTCTTAAGGCCTTCTTCAGCATGTCCGCTAATCAGCAAGATGCGGGCCAGCGGCGGAAAACTGCGGTTTTTGGGGCGAGGCGAAGGCGAAAGTGTAAACGTTTCCGTCATCCCGGCGAAAGCCGGGACCTCTGGGAGACCCGCCGAGGCTTCCTGTCCGGGGGTCCCGGCTTGCGCCGGGATGACGGTCGACCAGCTGCCGCCTATTTCAATTCCACCCAGGTCGGGGCGTGGTCGCTCGCCTTTTCCTTCCCCCTCGCCTCGCGGTCGACCCCGGCCGCCTTCAGCCGCTTCGCCGCGACCGGGTTGAGCAGGAGATGGTCGATTCGGATTCCGGCGTTGCGGGCGAAGGCGTTGCGCCAATAGTCCCAGAAGGTGAAGATGGGTTCGTCGGGGTGGAGATGGCGAAGCGAATCCGTCCAGCCCTGACCGACGAGGCGGCGATATTGCGCCTGGGGCTCCGGCTGCATCAGAGCGTCAGTCATCCACCGTTCGGGCTTGTAAGCGTCGAGCGCGGTCGGAGTCGGGATGATGTTGTAGTCGCCCGCCAGAACCACCGGTTCCGCCAGCTCGACCAGCTCGGCGGCGCGGGCGATCAGCCGCTCGTTCCAGGCGAGCTTGTAGTCGAATTTGGGTCCCGGATGGGGGTTGCCGTTGGGGGCGTAGAGACCGCCGATCAGGACTCCGCCCACCGCCGCCTCGATATACCGGCTTTGCGTGTCCTCGGGGTCCCCCGGCAGCCCGCGGCAGGTCTCGACAGGCTCGCAGTCGCGGCCGAGGATGGCGACTCCGTTCCAGCGCTGCTGGCCGTGCCAGATCGCTCCATAGCCGGCTTTCTCGATCTCCCGGGCGGGGAATTTCTCCTGGGGCGCCTTCAATTCCTGAAGGCAGACCGCGTCCGGCTTCGCCTCGGCGAGCCATTCGAGAAGCAGCGGAAGGCGCCCGTTGACGCCGTTGACGTTGAAGGTGACGATGCGCATCCTGTCCGAAAGCGTACGCGAACGGCCGGTTCCGGACGTGAGCAAGAGCGGTCAACCCGGCCGGAGTGGCGGAAATCCGCCAAGCCTTTACGTGGCACCGATTTTGCTTACGATTACAATTGTGATCGAAGACACGCCTTTTTACCTGATGTCCGACCATGGCGAAGGGGAGCGGCTGCCGCTCCGGCACGGCTGCGTCGTCCTGTCGCGGCTCGGCGGCGGGCGAAGCCTGGTCCGGGCGCTGGCGCCCTCGGTCAAGTTCGTGCTCCAGGGCGAGGAGGTCTACAAGATCGACGGCCGCTCGCGCGCGGTGAGGCCGGGGCGTTTCCTGCTGGTCGAGGCCGGCACCGACTTCGAAGTGTCGACTCCGCGGCCCGACGAGACCGTCGGACTGTGCGTCTATCTCGGAGTCACGCCCGCGCCGACGGTGGAGCGTGAGCCGCTCGGCCAGGTGATCGAGGGCTGCGGCGCCGAGCCGCTCGCACCGCTCCTTTCGCGCTACGCCCGATTGCTCGCGGCGAGGCCGGAAGCCGGGCCGGCTTTGGCGACGAAGATCGTCCAGCAGGTCACGGCCGGGGCGGAGGATTATCTCTCGGCCTTTTCGAGCCGGCTCGAACGGCTGAGCAGCCTCAAGCGCTCGACCCGGGTCGAGACCCTGCAGCGCATCGAGCGGGCGCGTACCTATATCCACGACCAGGAGGACCGGGCGCTGAGCCTGGACGAGATCGCCTCGCAGGCGGCGCTGTCCCGATTCCATCTCAGCCGAAGCTTCGCCGAAGTGCACGGGCTGCCGCCGCTGGCCTATCACCGCCGGCTTCGGCTGGACGGCGCCGCGCGGCTGCTTCGGGACGGCAGCGCCTCCCCCACCGAGCTCGCCGAACGGCTCGGCTATGCGTCGCTGAGCGCCTTCACCCGCGCCTTTCGCCAGGCTTTCGGAGTGCCGCCGAGCCGCGCTCAATAATTGTAGGCGCGCTCGCCATGATCGGCGAGGTCGAGCCCCTCGCGCTCCTGATCGCCCGCGACTCGAAGCCCGATCGTCCGCTTCACGATCCAGAAGGCCAGGGCCGATCCGGCGGCGGACCAGAGGATGGCGATGAGGACCGCGGCGGCCTGGACGAGGAACTGGTCGACGATCGAATAATCGGGGCCGCCATAGCCCCAGAAATCGGGCGAGGTGACGATCGCGGTTCCGAGCGAGCCGACGATCCCGCCCAGCCCATGAATCCCGAAGACGTCGAGCGTGTCGTCGATCCGAAGCCGGTTCTTCATCGACGCGACGAACCCATAGCAGGTCGCCGACGCCGCCGCGGCGAGAAGCATCGCCCCGAACGGCCCCGAGGTGCCCGCCGCCGGAGTCACCGCGACCAGGCCGGCGATCGCTCCGGAGGCGCCGCCGAGGAGCGAGGGCTTTCCGGACACGATCCGCTCGATCAGCATCCAGGTCAGGACTCCGGCGGCGGGGGCGACGAAGGTGTTGATCATCGCGATCGCGGCGATGCCGTTGGCCTCGAGCGCGGAGCCCGCATTGAAGCCGAACCAGCCGACCCAGAGCAGGCCGGCGCCGACCAGGCTCAGAGCCAGCGAATGCGGCGGAGTCGCCTCCTTGAGGAAGCCGATCCGTTTGCCGGCGAAGAAGACCCCGACGAGTCCGGCAATTCCGGCATTGATGTGAACGACGGTGCCGCCGGCGAAATCCAGCGCTCCCATGCGGAAGATGAAGCCGCTTCGTTGCCAGACCATATGGGCGAGCGGCGCGTAGACGATGGTCAGCCAGATGACCGAGAAGAGCAGCATGGCGGCGAACTTCACCCGCTCGGCGAGCGCGCCGACGATGAGCGAGGCGGTGATCACCGCGAAGGTCATCTGGAAGGCGACGAAGACGAGCTCCGGAATGCCGACTCCGTCGGTGAAGGTCGGGACCAGGGCGGCGCCGTCGATCCCGCGCAGGAAGAGCGCCCCGTGCGTGCCCGCCAGGGCTCCGCCGCTTCCGAACGCCAGCGCGTAGCCCCAGGCCACCCAGACGAGGATGGTCGCCGCCGTTATGCCGAGCACCTGGGTGAGGATCGAGAGCATGTTCTTGGTGCGCACCAGGCCGCCGTAGAAGAGGGCGAGGCCCGGCAGGGTCATCATCAACACGAGGATGGTCGAGATCAGCATCCAGGCCGTATCGCCCTTGTCCATACCGACTGTCTGGACGTTCAGAACCATGGGCGCCGCTCCCTCCCGCTCGGCCTCGAAGCTGTCCGAGCGACCGGCGGCGCGCAACCCGCCTTCGCAGATGCAGCAACGCCGCGTGAACATTTCACGTGGGCAGAATGGCAACTCCCTCGGGGTCGAAGGACAGCCGGGCGGTAAGAAGCGCCCGGAAGACGTTGTAGCCGCCGGTGCCGGGATGGAAGGCGTGGAAGAAGAGCTGCGGCTCGCCGTCGATTCCGGGAGCGACCGAGGCGTGGCCGGGGGCGGTCCACTGCCGTGTCGAGCGAAGCAACGGCTCGGGCTGCTTGACGTAGGGGCCGAGCGGATGGTCGGCGACCGCGACTCCGATGCCGTAGGCGGGGGTCGAGAAATCGTTGCCCGCGTAGAACAGCCAGTAGCGCCCCTGCTGACAAGTGACCCAGGGGCCTTCGATGAGATGGCCTTCCCAATCCAGATCGTTGGCGAGCACCACCGCCGGCTCGCCGAGGAAGGAAGCGCCGTCCTCGGCGATGCGCTGCGCATAGATGGGCGTCCGCATCGCCTCGAGGATGGCGCCGGCGACTCCGCATTGCTCAAGGGCCTGCTGAACCGGCCGCCAATTGGCCAGCGCCGCCTCGATCAGCGGCTGCATCAGGAAGAAGCGCTCGATCGGCCGGCGGGTATTGGCCCAGGGCTGGATGGCCGCGGCGAAGGCGGCGGTGCGGCGGTCGGGCTCGGTCGCGAAGAGCCGCTCGATCAGCTCCGGCTGTTGACGGAGCAAGGCGGCGAGCGGGCGCGGCCAGACTCCGTTCGTATCGGCCTTCCAGAACAGATAGCGCTCGCCGTCGGAGTCGATGAAGATGTGCGGATCGATGAGGCCGCCGCTCATCACCGGCCTGTCCGGGTGGTCGGGAAGTCCGGTCGTATTGACGGCATGGCCGGTCAGCAGCGGCCGGCCGAGATCGCGCCACGGGCCGAACGGGCTGTCGCTCTTGGCGAGGCCGATGGCGAGCGCGTTCGACTTCTGCCGGGCGGTGTAGCAGAGCCAATATTCGTCGCCGACCCGGGCCATTTCCGGCGCCCAGAAGTCGCTCACCCGCCGCCCCTGCGACGTCCAGGCCGGGGCGTGCCCTTCCGGAAAGACGAAGCCGCGATGCTCCCAATTCCGGAGGTCGTGGGAGCGAAGGATCGGGAAGGCGTCGGGAGCGTCGTTGGACGTGGCGACGAGGATGTAGCCCTCCTCGGTCTTGAGAACGGCCGGATCGCCGTAGCCGGCCCTGGTCCGCTCGGAGAGGTTTTCGACGATCAGCGGTTGCCACTCGATCTCGCTCTCCGGCGCCGTGTCGGCCGAGGCCTGGAGGATATGCGGCAGTCGAGTGCCGTAATCGCGGGCGAGCTCGGCGAAGAAAGCGGCATAATCCTCCTGCTCGGGGCCGGCGATGCAATAGCTGCGGGTCTGCCCGATGCCGGCGGCCCGCACCCGGATCGTGGCCGCCTCGCCGCGTTCGGCGGCCTCGACCTCAAAGGCGAATGGTGCATTTTTCAACATCGGCGGCGCGTTAGCGGTCTCGCAATCATCATACAAATACATTAATCACGCTCCGGGGGGCGGATGAGCGAGCAATGGCGACGGCGGCGAAGTTCGAAGAGCAGGCTTACGACCCGGCGGCCATCATGGGCGGCCTCTACGGCGACGGCATCATCGCTCTGAAGGGCGCGTTCTCCCGAGCCTGGGTCGACCGGATGCGCGAGGACATCGGCATGCTGTTCGAGGAAGCCAGGCAGGTCCCCGCCGGGGCGCTGCCGCGCGGCCCTCAACGCTGGTATGTGGAGGTCCATCCCGAACGGATAAGCGGCTTCGTCGACATCGCCACCCATCCCTGGTTCGTCGCCGTCTGCGAGGCGGTGCTCGGACCCGACTCCAAGATCGTCGAGATCGGCTTCGACATCCCCTTGCCCGGCGCCGCCGACCAGCCATGGCACCGCGATTTCGCCGCGCCCGAGGCGACTCTCAAGGGGCGGCGGCTCAACTCCCTCGCCTTCAACCTCACCGCGGTCGACACCAGGCCGGAGCACGGCGCCTTCGAGATCGCCCCGGGGACTCAGTGGGACGATCTGTCGGATTGCCCCGACCGGATGTTCCCGCCGAAGGACCGCTGGCCGCGCTACATCGCCCGGACGGTACGCAAGCTGGCCCAGATGGGCGACATCTCCGCCCGCTCCGCGCTGACCATCCACCGCGGCACCGCCAACCGCTCGGACGAGTGGCGACCGGTGCTGGTGGTCGGAGTCGACGCTCCGGACGCGACCAACGCCAACCACCACGATTTGCAGGTGACTCGCGCCTATCTCGACTCGCTGCCGCCGCGCGTGCGCGATCATCTCACGTGTCGGGTGACGGACGATTTGAAGCCGGTGCTCCAGCACCACGTCATCGAGGGGCTTCTCGAGCCCGGTTATTGATCCGTCATTGCGAGGAGCGAAGGGACGCGGCAATCCAGCGGGGCTCCGAGGCCGAACTGGATTGCTTCGCTACGCTCGCAATGACGGGCCGGTCACCTCCACCCGCATCCTCAGGCTCATCGTCTCTCCAGGCTCCAGCACCCTGAGGCCGAGCTCCGCCCAGCGCTCCTCGGGCTCGTTGAGCGCGGCATTGGCGTGGGTGACCGGCTCGGCGACGAACAGGCCGCCCGCGGCCGGCGAATAGAGCTGGAAGAAATGCGCGTCGGGCGACGACATCTCGATTCGGAAAGGCAGGGCCGGATCGGTGATGACGGCGCGGCCGCTCCAGCCGCCGAAGCCGTGGTCGAGATCCTGGCCGCAGACGAGCCGGTCGCCGAGGTCGAAGCGGCCCGTCGCCGGAAGCTTCTCGACCGGAAGCACCTGCTCGTCGATCGTCCAGACGCTTTCGACCCGGGTGTCGAGCCGGGTCGCCGAAGTGCACGGAAAGAAGGGATGCTGGCCGAGGCCGCACGGCATCGGCTCGTCGGAGCGGTTGGTGCAGGCGAGATCGACGGTGAGTCCGGTGTCGTCGAGCTCGAATCGCTGCCGCGCTTCATAGGCCCAGGGCCATTCGCCCGGCGGGTGGCGATAGGCGAGCTCCGCGCTGTCGTCGCCGAGCCGCTCGACGTCCCAGGCTGCCAGCCACCCCTGGCCGTGCAGCGGGCTCGGGTCCGGAGGCATATTTCGAGCGAGTGTGACTCTGCGGCCACGGAAGGAAAAAGCGCCCCCGCGGATGCGATTGACGTACGGCACCAAAGGGAAGCTGGCCAACCCCGTCGGCGACGGGTTCGAATCGTCGATACCGCGAAATATCGATACTTCCCCGCCACTTACCGCGCAGCATAGAAAGTCGGCAATGCCGCCGCCGCGGGCCGGCACGAGGCGCAGCGAGAGCGGTCCGCGAGACAGCCTGGGGAGGGAATCGGACGCCATAAGTGAACGCGGCCATAAAGCCGCGTTCAGCGATATGAAACTCTCCTGTGGGTAAATGCAGATTAGTCTTGCGGGCCGAATCCGCGGCAAGCTAACTACGCCCGGGGAGAGCCTTGGGAGGGGTTTGTAATGAGTAGGCGAGTTAAGGATTTTATCGAAGTGAGGGACGTGACGTCGCTCGATGCATTGATCGAGCGGCTTCAGGAAGTGCGCGCCGCCCTCCCCAGGGAGGCCGAACCGGAAGTGAAGATGCGGGGGGACGACATCTTCGGACGGCATATCTGCGTCAGCTACTACCGTCCGCAGACCGTGGAAGAGGCGGAGTGCGACGCGCGCTACGCCGAAGCCTATCGCCAGTCGCGCGAGCGTGAGCTGAACCGGCTGCAGGACGAGCTCGGCTTCTGCGCGATACCCGCCCGGCGGACCGGGAAATTACGCATCGTCGCCTGATCGAAACGCTCCCCGGCGAAGGCCGGGGCCCAGTCCCTGCGCTCGTGCGGTCGAGCCCCGGCCTTCGCCGGAGTGCCCCTATCCCTTGATGTCGACCGCCTCGGCGAAGGTTACCGTGAACAGGTGGACGTGATTCTCGTCCTCGACCTCGATGAACGAGGCGAGGTTGAGCTGGCCGCCGCGCATCTCCTCGCTCATGATGTCGCGAGCGCCGGCGGTGGCCTTCGCGCGGGCGGCGGCGGCGTCGCGCAGCTCGTGCCCCTCCTCATCCTCGGTGAAACCGTTGCCGTTGCAGACGTGGAGAAAGAAAAGCGGCATCCTCGTCCCATAGCCGATAGGTCCGAAACGATCCATAACCTCAGGCAGTCTCGGTCGCCCGGCTCGCGCCGGCGGGCGCATTTTCTATCGGCCGGCCGTCACCATTCGGCGAAGCTGCCGTCCTGCTGTCGCCACACCGGATTGCGCCAGCGGTGGCGGTCCTTGTCGGCTTCGCGCACCGCCGCCTCGTCGATGGAAACACCGAGGCCGGGCCCTTGGGGAATCGGCAGCCAGCCGTCGACGGCGGTGAGGGGGCCGGGATCGGTGACGAAAGTATAGAGATCGCCGCCGACGTTGTAATGGATGCCGAGCGACATCTCCTGGAGAGCGACGTTGGGCGCGGTCGCGGCGAGCTGGAGGCAGGCGGCGAGGGCGAGCGGGCCGAGCGGGCAATGGGGCGCGACCGCGACGTCGTAGGCCTCGGCCATGGCGGCGATTCGCCGGGCCTCGAGGATTCCGCCGCAATGGCTGAGGTCGGGCTGGATGATGTCGACCGCGCCGGCTTCGAAGAAGGGCTTGAAGTCCCAGCGCGAATGGAGCCGCTCGCCGAGCGCGATCGGAGTCGAGACCAGCTGGGCGAGCTGCGCCAGCCCTTCCGGATTTTCCGAGAGCAAAGGCTCCTCGATGAAGAGGAGGCCGAGCGGCTCGAGCGCCTTGGCGAGCTGCTTGGCCATCGGCCGGTGGACCCGGCCGTGAAAGTCGAGGCCGACGTCCATCCCCGCGCCCTGCGCCGCCTCGACCCGGGCGACGACCTCGTCGAACAGTCGGGGCGTGCCGATCCAGTCGAGCTCGGCCGTGGCGTTCATCTTGACCGCCGAGAAACCCTGCGCCCGGCGGGCGGCGGCGGCCTCACCGATCTCGTGCGGACGATCGCCGCCGATCCAGGCATAGGCCCGGACCTTGTCGCGGACGCGGCCGCCCATCATCTCCCAGGCGGGAAGGCCGAGCGCCCTGCCCTTCAAATCCCACAAAGCCTGCTCGAGACCGGCGAGCGCCGACATCAGCACCGGACCGCCACGGTAGAAGCCGCCGCGATAGCCGATCTGGAAGACGTCCTCGATCCGGAACGGGTCGTGGCCGACGAAGCGATCCCGGAGCGCCGCGAAGGCGCCGTCGACCGCCTCGGCCCAGCCCTCGAGGCTCGCCTCGCCCCAGCCGACCGCGCCTTCGTCCGCTTCGACTCGGACGAACAGCCAGCGCGGCGGGACGTAGAAGGTCTCGATTCGGGCGATTTTCATAAGCCGTCGTCATCCCGGCGCATGCCGGGACCTCCCTTCGAAAACGAACCGAGGTCCCGGCTTGCGCCGGGATGACGGGTGAGCGCAAGCGAGCGGGGCTCGGCGCTTCCGCCGGGATGACGGGGAATCATTCCGCGCCCTCCGGATTGGCGGGCTCGGTTACGAAGCCCTTGAGGTGCTTGGCCGCTTCCTCCTGCTGCTCGCGGACGAAGCCACGGTCGGACTGGGAGGGGGAAACGATCGGCACGGACAGGCACAGGCTCGATGCGGGCAGCACGTCGCGCCAATCCGAGATCAATTTCTTGTAGGCGCGCCCGACATTGCGGATGTTGCGGTCGAGATCGTACAGGCCGAGCGGGTTGACGTTGCCGTTCTGCTGGCGGAGCGCGGTGTCCCAGTCGACCTGGTCGGTCAGCGAATACCAGGTGAAGCCGACCGTGGGGATGCCGACGTTGCGGATCCTGAGCACGTTGGCCCATTCCTTCCACAACCAGTGGACCGCCTCGTCGCCTTTGGGGCCCTCGCGGAGGTTGGTCTCGGTGTGCATTACCGGCAGCCGGTAGCGGTTGTAATATTGGCGGGTGATCTCGCTGTAGCCGAACACCTCGCCCGAGCTTTCGGTATGGCCGTCGGCGAAGACGCGATGCTCGTTGGTCATGTAATAATCGTTGCCGAGGATGCAGTGCTGCTTCAGCCGGTGGTTGAGGAAGAAATGGTACTCCTCCCGGCTCATGCCGTTGTCCATCAGATATTCGTACATCTCGCTGTCGACGCGGCGGCCGTAATTGAGGTCGAGGCTGAGGAAGCGGCGCGAGTTCATCAGCTCCGCCCTGGCGATGGCGGGCGGGCTGTCGGCGTGGAAATATTCCGAGCTTTCCGACTGGATGAAGATGGCGTCGGGACGACGCTTCAAGATTTCGATCATGGCCAGGACGTTCGCCTTGACGATATGCTTCAGGGCGGTGACGAAGCTCCGGTCGTCGGTGGCCTGCTCGTTCCACCAGCCGTATTTCGCCGAGAATATCGCGCAGATGAACATCTCGTTCACGGGGGTGTAGAGCTGGACCCAGGGGAAGCGCTCGGCGAACTCGCCGGCATAGCGCGCGAACTGCATCGGAAAATCGGGATTCTGGAAATTGCCGATCCAGTCGGGAACGCCGAAATGGCAGAGGTCGACAATCGGAGTAATATCGCG
>JAXDPB010000007.1:0-87128 GCA_034668585.1 Sphingomonadales bacterium
CCCCGCCCCCCCCCGCCGCCGTGGCTTCCTCGGCCTTCGCGCCGCGGGCGAACACCGCCACCCGGACGTCCTTGCCGGTGCCGGCGGGGAGCGTGACGACTCCGCGCACCATCTGGTCGGCGTGGCGCGGGTCGACCCCGAGGTTGAGGGCGACCTCGATGGTCTCGTCGAACTTCGATTTGGCGTTGGCCTTGAGGGTCTCGATCGCCTCGTCGACTCCGTAGATCCGGGTCCGGTCGACCGCCTCGTTGAGCGCCTTCTGCTTCTTGCTGAGCCTGGCCATGCCCCTAGCTCCCCGTCACTTCGAGGCCCATCGCGCGGGCGGAGCCTTCGATGATCCGAGCCGCCGCGTCGATGTCGTTGGCATTGAGATCCTTCATCTTCATCTCGGCGATGTCGCGAAGCTGCTGGCGGGTCACCCGCCCGGCGCTCTGCTTGCCGGGCTCCTTGGCGCCCGAAGCGATCTTCGCCGCCTTCTTCAGCAAAAAGGTCGCCGGCGGGGTCTTGGTCTCGAAGGCGAAGCTTCGGTCGGCGAAGACGGTGATGACGGTGGGGATGGGCATGCCCTTCTCCAGCTCGGTCGTCGCCGCGTTGAACGCCTTGCAGAATTCCATGATGTTGACCCCGCGCTGGCCCAAGGCGGGGCCGATCGGCGGCGACGGATTGGCGGCGCCCGCGGGCACCTGGAGCTTGATATAGCCCGTGATCTTCTTAGCCATTGTCCTTGGTCTCTTTCACTCTCGTTGCTCCGCCGTCGCGTGAAGCTATGGCGGACTGTCGAAGTTTAGCGGTCCAGACGGAGGGCCCGGGGGCCCGCCTCCCGCAATTTCCATTGCTGCTGCCTTGGAAGGGGGCGCCCTTAACGCAAAGGTGGCGTGAGTGCAAACCGCTTAAGGTGCACCGATGCCCTGGCGCGTCGATGTAGGCGGAGCTCGTCCTAGCGTGCGGCCTCCAGCGTGAGCGTTGCCGCGCTTTTAGGCGGGGCATGGGGGATGCAAGGGCGGCGGAACGTGAGAATTATCTCCTCGTGCATCGTCTTCGCCGACCCGCGAGCCCGCTGAGCCGCGCAATTGGATCGAGCAAAGCGATTAATGCGTGTAGGCACGCGCTTCTGGCGCAGTTGCCGTCGATTCACCGACGTCAGTTGGAGCTCTTGAGTGGCCATTACGTCAGACGCGAAATGATCCAGCTTCAAGCGGAAGCCAGACACTGATCGGCGGCCCAGGACGAGCACGGCCGTTCCACCCGGCGCTAGACCGGCGCTGATGGTCCTACAGCTTTCGGCGAAATCATACAGAAAGCTGGTGACCTTAGAAATGGCTTCGCTCCTAGCTCCACCAGCCCAGTATCGCCGTAGCGGCTCATCCGATCCGTGAGAGAATCGATGGACGCCCCCGAGACATGAAGCGTCTATTCCCGACCCCATGGAATATCTATCTTCCAGTCCCTCGATCCGGGTTACGACATCAAGGCATAATCCTGAGGCGCCACCATACTGAACGGTGGTCCGCGAATCTCCATAGGGAGGCGACGTCAGCACCACGTCGAACCGATCTCCGGCTACAGTATCTCGGGCTTCCACACTACTGCAACTGAATCCCAGAATCTTGGTGGAGCCCGTCAACAGGATGCGCGGAGAATGTTCGATATAATGGTCTAATCGACTCACAAGACGGTCCCATGCCGACGCTTTCCAGTGTGCGCGTTCAAGCGGCTGCACCCGATGCAATTTCCACCCCGATTTTCGCATCCAGGAGGCGTCTCTCGTAGCTCCGCTTAGAGCGGTTGCCATAACGAGGCGTTCGGAAAATCCCAGTTTGAGGCCGTTTATCCAGTTCAGGATGGCCGCGAGTTCAACTAAAACCCCCTCTGAAAACCATTCCACCTTGCTTGGATAGCGGAGCTTAAGTGGAATGCCTGCTGTGGGGCGGCGTAGAGACTTGGCTTCCAAACTGATTGCCCGGAGGATCGACAAACAGGCTGGTGCGGCCTTAGCCTCGCTTAGCAACCGAGCGAGAGGATTAACGTCAAAGCCGAGGCAATCGGCGCCTTTCGCCGCGGCCGCCATCAATAGGCGACCGGAGCCACAAAATGGATCGAGAACCTTACACCCTCGCGTGACATGCAAGGATGCTAGTTCGGTCGCTAATTCGTCCGGGATCATGGCAGGGTACGGATGCCATCGACTCAGCCGGGTCTCTGAAGCTGGGATCGATAATGCATCTCCAGCAAATCCACCCATTCCGAGGTTCCCCCATTCGTGTTCGCGATCAAATCAGCCGTCAGGTTTCCAGAGTCACTATATATTCGGTCGCGAAAGCCGGCGTCCGTTCGATCTTGGCCCTCTATCTCCGCCGGGGTTACCGGGACTTCGGTCCTTTCGGCCCAACGCTGCGCACGCACTTCCGGATCGGCCCTAACCTCCACCAGACAGACCAAGTGCCTTACCGGAACCAATACGGCATCCAAGAAGCGGCCCTCCACGATTCCGCCCGAAGATGCATTTTCACGGACCCAATCCAACGTCTGTCGGTCAATCAGGCGGCGTTGCTCGTCGGGTAAGTCTGACGCATCGCAGTCATGTGCGGCGGCCACGTGCCTCACCTCCTCGCCACAACTCCGCCTTGGCCGGCCCAATCGCTTTTCAAGACCGCGTGCAATCGTGGTCTTCCCTGTGTGCGACCCACCAAAAAGCGCGAGGATCATGGTTTGCGATATACCGCTAAGACCTCACGGGCCTCACTCGCCTGTCTGTCAGAAACCCGCCGTCGGCTTGGTGTTCGAGGGACAGGCCCCCATACCTTAGGCAGTTGTTCTTCCAACGAGGCCAGCGCCTGTTCATAGGTTCCCGGAAATGCTCGAGACTCGCCAATTATAACTGCGCAATGCGCGCCGGGGCGAAGCACCCTGCGGAATTCGCGCCAAGACGCGGCCATCTCTGAGAAGTACTCTGCTGTCATCCGGGCTTTTGTTCGCTTCCGCTTGAAACGCGCTCCTATCTCCTGGGACCTGTCGGCGTCCAGCGGCCAGCCCATCCAAAGATACATCATCCGGTTTGCGAGGACGTAGTCAATGACGCCGATGTAGGGCGGAGAGGTGACAATGAGGTCAACGGATTCGTCGGACAGCGAGAGATTTCGGGCATCGTCCTGCAGGATCTGGGGGGGATGGTCGGCACGGATCGGCGCCTCCGGGGCTGCGAGGAGCCGCATTCGAAAACCTTCGATCGCGTCGTGCTCGACAGGAACCTTGGGTTTAACGTTATCCGCGACCCATCCCCAATGGTGGCGCCGAAGTCCGCCCGATGAGGTTCTGCTGCCTGCCGTCGACGCACATGCAAAGAGGAGGTCTGAAAATAGCATCTCAAGGATGTCGCGATCAGACTCCGACCACTCCTCGATGAGGTGCCATAGGTAACGCAGTTGGCGAAGAGTTGGCGGCGCATACCAGATTTCCAAACTTGGATCGGCCCCTTCCCCGTTTCGACCAGGCCGGTCGGTTTCGCATCGCTGCGACCAAGTAAGCTCAGCCAAAATTTGAGACTTGACTGCGAATGACAGCGGGCGTCGCGCGGCGGCTACCTTGCCACGCGCGAGAAATGCACAGGCTGAAACACGGTCGGAGGAGATCATGCGCCGACCGAGCTTCATACCTTCTATCGCCGTGGTTCCGCTGCCTCCGAAGGGATCCAAAACTACCTGTCCTGGCTTGGACAGGATTTGGATGAGGAAGGCAGGAAGTTGGGGGATGAAATTACCGGGGAACCAGTGCATCCCATGGACTGAACCCGCGTCCGTGCCTGACCGTGGAAAATCCCAGTCAACGCGATTTAACGCGGCAATGACCTCGCGCACATCAGGCACGCAGACTCGCAAACATTGGCAATTCGTCTTCCCCGGCTGTTGAATCGCTGAGCGCGCCAGCACCGAATTTCTCGGCGACCAAGTCCAGGATTGTTGCAGCTTCTGCCGCCGTAAAGGCTTGCCGCTTCGGTGATCCTACACCCAATAACCAGCAATCAGGATCGGTCCCAATGGTGCGATTTTGGCCATCGTCAAACTCAATACGAACTTTCCTATCTCGCTTGTCTTTTATGCCGTAGGCTAGACACTCCCGACCTAACGCTTTGGAAACCGCTTTCGAGAAATTCATGAGTTCCGGATGGGTGGGGCGCGCGCCAGTCATCCACCTTAGCGGTGAAGTATTCCACACTTCGCCGGTCATCCATCGATTGATCGTCTCCCGCACAGCTGACGAGCTGGAACTCGAAAGCCGCTGCAAAAAATCGACCTCAGTCAGATGCCAGTCAACGGCTGCGAGCTCCCCGTTCCGTTGCGCCTCGACGGCTGCATATATGATCATGATTTTGAGGCCGAAATCCGGTTCGGCCGGCATCAGCCGACCGTAGACCTCGCGCCTTGTATCTAGCCAGGTCGCGACGTCGGTTTCAGCCCGCCGCTCAAAGACAATATCCCCAGAGTCGTTCACTCCAATGATCGCCTCAGCAAGGCGGAGGGGAAGCGAACGATCGACGGCAAGCCCCATGTGAAATGCGATCCGATAGACATTGTCGATATTGTCTAGGTCGATACTCCCAGAGATGAGTGGACCAAGCCGACCCCTGCCAAGAACAAGGTCGGTAATCTGCCTGAGTAAAGCGTCAGCATCCGTTTCGCCGACCGCTCCCCGTGCCCATGGTCGGAGGCTCGTTTGCCGACCGCGCAAAATTTGGCGATTTTCAAATCCTACCTCACCGACGTTCTCGTCTCTCGAGATCATATGATAGAGGCGGTGTTCGTGGTCAAAACCAGCGCCTAGATATTTGAACGATTCCTCCACAAGATGCCCAAAGGCGGTAATCGCCCAATCATGAAGCAGCGCTGCCGCGCCGAGCGCAACGCGCTCGACTCGAGTTAGGTCAGCGGCAAAAGTGAGACGCTGGGCGAGATAACCGACTCCGAGCACGTGCTCATAGCGTGAGATATTTGCAATGCCTGGCATTGCCACCGAATCGATGTTCGAGAGGCGCACGTGGCGTAGCCGCTGTAGCACCGGGCAGGCAATGAGGCCGGAAAATGGTTCAGGATGAGTGACTTGCCCGTAAAGCGTATCGAGATAGGTAAGGCTTCCGGCCGACATGCCCCATTATGGACGATTCACAAGCCAAGGCCAATCACTTCGATGTCACCCCTGTCCGAAGGTCCAACGTCATATCCGCATACGAGCTTATCAGGTCCCATTCTGGATCTGGTTGGGCCGTCTCCGCAAAGACAGTGAACATACTATCCCACATCCGTTCGGATGGCATAACGTGTCTGGCGAATATCCGGTACTGCTCAACGGACTCCAGATCGCTGAGGGCAAAGCAGTCCTCATAAATAAGCAAGGCCGGAACTCGTAGCCCGCTCGGCCGCGCTAAGTCTTTTATTTGATTAAACGCCCGAGAAGCAGCCGTGTGAATTCCTGCATATGTTTCTTGCGATGGCAAGCATACAACGCAAAACTCATGAAGCTGTCTGCTCTTCTTGTCGTGAATTGAATCCGAAAAGCCGAAGTGGGGCGTAAACGCATCTATGACTATAATGTGCGATGCCACCTCCTCCCATGATTTTTCTCCAAATGGAGCCTTTGCTTTCAAGTATTCTATGAATTCGAAAGGATGGCGAGATGCAGTTAGATATTGGACGTAATTGCCTTCTACCAAAAACGCTACCGCCAGCCTACTTAGAATCTCATTCGCTTGGCCTTGGTGGCGGAGGGCAATCGCGAGGGAATGGAGGCTTTGCGAGTCGCGAAGTTCGTGGATAGGACCGCCCTCAGTCTCGTCTTCTCCCGCCCGTAGTGGGTGCTGAATGATTTCTCTCACTTGTGCCTGCAAGCCCGCAGTCAAGGGCACTGGATGAAATTCGTAAGGTTGCCCCTTAGGCGTCGCCTTTGAACGTCCAAACTGGCGGCCGAAAAACCGCCTGATGCGCCGCATAAATACGGGAGCACCAAGCCGTCGCCAACCACCTGGATCAGCAAAATATTTTAATCTTATCCATATGGTATACATTTTCCAGAGCGACAGGACTAAGGCCAAAGAAAGACAGAACAAACCTATTCTTAA
Source organism: Sphingomonadales bacterium (assembly GCA_034668585.1). Taxonomy (GTDB): domain Bacteria; phylum Pseudomonadota; class Alphaproteobacteria; order Sphingomonadales; family Sphingomonadaceae; genus Allosphingosinicella. Next base: position 6,110 of record JAXDPB010000007.1, read on the forward strand.
AAGAGTTTCCTGATGGCCTGTTATTGCGATCGCAGCGAGATCAAACAACACGCCAGTCAGGCAAATGATAAAGACGCTGAATACCGAGTTGATGAGATATGGCGACTTTCGCTCCCTGCCTACCAAGGCGTAAACACTCACTAGGAACGCTAAAAGCGCAGCAGTTACAGTGAGCAATGTCCAGGCGGATAGCGGAGGGAACGGAGTCACGTAGAAACCTCCCCCAATGTTCCGGTTGCCTCAATTGCGGAATCGATTAAATGCAAACTTGCAGTCGACTCTCGTATTGCATCTTCCCAGAGTTGAATCTGCGCTCGTAAGGCATGCTCCGGCAGGGTCACATTGCTAATTTGCCTGATGCACTTTTGCTCCAGAGAAACGGACGAGAGTCCCCATCGCGCTAGCTCAGCCTCAGCCGCATCACGGGATGGCAAGTCATAAACCGGCAAAACAAGTGCCACCCCGCGATCAGCCAGGACCGCGGCCAGCCGTTCCACTGCGAACGGCGTCTGCTCAGGCCAATCGTTCTGATAGCCCGCATAACCAAACGAAAGATGCTCCGCTCCAAATGCCATAGCGGCGGCAGCAGCGACTACCACATAAGCATGGTGGCAAGGCAGACAAGTTCGTTCATAAAACGAGGTGTCCGTTCGGAGTTCGGTAGGCTGACGGACTACCATCCAGCGAGTGGTCGACGGCAGGATTGCCTTGAGTTCGACGTGGCGTCGATGAACCGCCTGGAGCCCGAAGAGGTGCCCAGACGTTATCGTGATCAATATCGGATCGAAGCCATCCTTCACAAGCCGCACGGCAGCTAAGGTTGAGTCCCTTCCGCCGGAGAACATCAAAATACATTGTCGACGCCCGCGGTCCTGATCAGCATTTATTCGCCGCAAGGAGGAAAGTGCATTCATCCAGTCAGGGAATAATGCAGTATTGTAACGGGGACAATTGCCTGTTCGACCCTCGCCCATATTGTGCATCCCGCTGCCGGCCTGCACGGCCTCGGTTCGACGGACGAAAGATCGGTCACTTCGGCACCGGGGACCTGGAGGTCACAATCCCGAGCGACGCGGATCTCGAGAGGGCCAAGCCGCTGCTCGACCGCGCCTGTCACGAAAGCTGAGGATCAATCCTCCCGCACCAGCTCCACCTGGCTCACCCCGAGCGCCTGCGCCAGCTCGTAGAGCGTGACGATGGTCGGGTTCAATTTTCCGCGTTCGAGGTCGCTGATATATTGCTGGCTCATGCCGGCCCGCTCGGCGAGCGCCTCCTGGGTCAGGCCGGCCGCGTCGCGCAGCCGCGCGGCGTTGCGTCCGACGAGCTTGCGCATGTCCATGCACAATTCATTGGCGCTGTCGCCCGCGGGAGTTTATCAACTATAATATGTATCGACGGCACGCGATTCCGGCCTTTCCGATGAGTGGGGGCGTTCCTGGCTGAGCCGCGGACCCGCGCCGCCCGCCTCCGCGACGCGGCGATGCGGCTGGCGGCCGAGCTGGACGAGGCTCGGCTGTACCGGGCGGCGGCCTATGCTTCGATGGCGGGCGACGCGATCGGGGAGCCGGCGGTCGGGAGGGCGGCGGAAGGCGAAGGTGGGTCCCGGATCCAAGTCCGGGATGACGGGAGGGAGACCGACGTCGACCTCGACTTCACGCTCGACGGGCAGGGCCGGGTGTGGATGATCCGCGAGGGCGACTGCCATATTCTCGGCCGGACCGAGCCCGTCTGCGCGACGATGCGGCGGTTCCTCGCCGGCGTGGCCTCGGGGGGCGACGGCTATGGCTGACAGGGGGCCTGAGCCAGCGCAGGGGAGTGTCGCCCCGAGCCCGATCGCTCCGAAACGGATCGAAATCGGGCTTCCCGTCGTCGCCGCGGTGTGAGAACATAGAAAGAACATCGCGACTCGCGGGAGCCCCTGCCATGCCCAGACCGTTCACACCGCTCCAGGCGCATCAGAACGAGGTCTTCCTCGATTCGCTCGCCCGCACCGGCAACGCCCGGCTGTCGGCGCGGGAGGCGGGGGTGAAATATGGGACGGTCCAGCATCGGCGCTCGGCCCATGCCGATTTCGCTCAGAGGTGGGAGGCGACCGTCGCGGCGGTGGATGCCCGGCTTCATCTCGCCGGCGGCAGGCGGGGGCCGGACAGCGCGGAGCGGCCGGTGAGCGAAGGGCGCCGGAAGAAGGTGGATCCCGGCCTTCGCCGGGATGACGGGCGCGGCTTCCGCACGAGGGGCGGGGAGCCGGTGGTGGTGCGCAGCCGGGGCGGCAGGCTCCAGATCCGGCTCGCCCATCCGGGCAAGCTCACCCGCGCCGCCGAGCAGGCCTTCCTCCGCGCGCTTTCGGCCACCGCCAACGTCCGGCTCTCCGCGGCGGCCGCGGGCGCGGCGGCCCACGCCTTCTACCGGCGGCGGAAGCAGGATCCCGTCTTCGCCCGCGAGATGCGGCTCGCGCTCAGGATGGGCTATGAGCGGATCGAGGCGGAATCGCTTCGCTCGGCGCTTCCGGACAGCCATGCCCGCGACCGCTGGCGCCAGTGCGCGCCGGCGCCGGTGCCGCCGATGAGCTGGGACCAGAGCTTCCAGCTGCTCTGCCTTCACGAGAAGAGCGTCCGCCAGAGCTGGGAGCAGCCGCACCGGCGGCGGCGGCGGGGCGAGAGCGACGAGATTTACAGCCTTCGCCTGCAGTCGATGTGGCGGGCCGAGAAGGACCTCGAGGCGGAGGCGGCGGCGCTTCGCCGGGCCGCGCGCTACGAGGCGACGGGCGGCTGGCGGCACGAGGACGAGCCGCCGCCGCCCGAGCTTCCCCCGCTCGAGCTGGTCACCGGCTGGTCGAAGGCCTCGGGCAGGCGCCCGGGCCGTTCCGGGCTCGCTTTGTTCGGCGGCTGGCGGATCGAGGACATGGAGCGCAAGCTCGCCGCGGGCGCCCGGTGACGCTCAGCCGCGGCGAAGCACCCGGACGCCCTCCCCTTCGCCGACGACGACCGTGTCGATCTCGTCGAGGAACAGGCCGTGGCCGATCAGGCCGGGAAGGCGCTCGAGCGTTCGGGCGAGGCCCTCGGGATCGGGGATCGCTCCGAGCGGCAGGTCGAAGATGTAGGCCTTCTGGTCGGTCAGGAAGGGGCTGCCGTCGCTGGTCGTGCGCCGGCGCGGCCCGGGGCCCAGCTCCTCCAGCCGCCGGGCCGCGAACGAGGCGGCGAAGGGCAGGACTTCGACGGGGAGGGGGAATCGGCCCAGGATGGGAACGAGCTTGCTCGAATCGACCGCGACGACCATCCGGTCCGAGGCCGCGGCGACGATCTTCTCGCGAAGCATGGCGCCGCCCCCGCCCTTGATCGCCCGGAGCCCGGAATCGACCTCGTCGGCGCCGTCGATGGTGAGGTCGACCCGGGCGACCGCCTCGAACGCGACCAGCGGGATGGCGAGCGAGCGGGCGAGCGCCTCGGTCGCCCGCGAGGTCGAAGTCGCGGTGATGCGGAGCCCCCTGGCGATTCGGGCGGCGATCTCGCGAACCACATATTCGGCGGTGCTGCCGGTTCCGAGCCCGACCAGCATCCCGTCGCGGACCTCGTCGACCGCGCGGGAGGCCGCCTGTTTCTTCTCCGCCTCTTTATCAGCCATTTTCGCCGAATCCCCGATTGCGCGGCCGGATCGACGCGGGCGCGGGAGCGATCATGGCCGAGGAGGCGAGCTTTGAGAAGATCGTTGGACCTTTCGGCGGCGCTCTATTTCTCCGGGGCGAGCTCGCCATACCAGTAAGCGGCGGTCACTCCGCCATCCATCAGGAAGTCGCTGCCGGTGATGAAGGCGCCGTCGGGACCCATCAGCACGCCCCCAGGGTGCCGACCTCGTCGGGCGTCCCGGCGCGGCCGGCGGCGGACAGCGCCAGCATCCGCCTGTAGCCTTCGCCGCGCGGGCCGCTCAGCTCGTCATTGGCCAGCGGAGTGACGATGATCCCCGGGCTGATCGCGTTGACCCGGGCGCGGCGCCTTCCCCACCGGACGGCCTCGGCCATCACCCTGAGGCCGTTGCCGCGCTTCGAGATCCGGTAGGCGTGGAGCGGGTCGGCGACCCGGTCCGGCCGAAGGAAGGGAGGTCGAGCAGCGCCGCACGCGCCTCGCGACGTCGGCGGCGGCAAGCGGCCGCTCGGTCTACGAGATCGCGGCATGACGGCTCAACAGTCGTCGCGCCCGAATTCTCCGCCGCGGCGGTGCAATTCGCTCGCTGATCGCTAGGCGGGCTCGGACCTGACCATCTGGCTGGACGTAACCGAACGTGATATCGAAGGATAGATTTCTCTGAGCATCCATCTCACTTAGCATGGCGGCAGACATTTTTCGGTCCGGGCCGCACGAAGAGGATTGGTCGGCATGCTCGTAAGAATCGGGAGGGGGCGGCAATGAACCCTGAAGAGTATATCGACGATCACGATGCTTACATTCAGGTTGTCATAGTTTCGCAAGTATGCCTGTTCCGTGAGTGCCTTAGTCAATCCCTCGGCGATGATAAAACCATCCATATCCTGGATGCCTGCGCCACGCTCGATCATGCCCTAGATTCCGTCAAACGTCTCAACCCGGACCTGGTCTTGCTCGATGCCAAGTTCGCCGGCGGGGTCCGGGCCAGCGCCCAGTTGAACGAAGCGGGCCGAAGAGCGCAAATCGTGGCGATGGCGCTGGAAGAATCCGAGGAGAATATTCTCGACTGGGCCCAGGGCGGCATCGCCGGCTACGTTGCGGATACCGCGTCGATGCGCGACCTGCCGCGCCTGCTGAAGCAGATACGATGGGGGCGCCAGGCCTGCTCGTCGCAGGTGATGGGCGGGTTGCTGCGGCGAATCGGGCGGATGGGCCGCGAAATCAACGCGCGCGCCGCCGCGCCGGCCGGGGTGCTCACCCCGCGCGAACGGATGATCCAGCAATATATCGGCGCGGGTTTCAGCAACAAGGACATCGCCCGCCAGCTGAACATCAGCGTCGGCACCGCAAAATCCCACGTTCACAACATCCTCGGGAAGCTGAACCTGACCAACCGCGCGCAAGTGGCCGCGCGAGTGGGCGACGCGCGGAGCCTCGCCGACTAGGGCTCGCCAGGGCCTTTCCAACGCGTTACGCCCGGAACGATCTATATCCGGCTCTATACCCTTCTATATCCTTTGGTCGATTGTGGCGGTGGCACCCTCGTCATAACATTCACTCGTTCTATTTGGACACGGGGAGAAGAGATATGGGGACGACGCAAGTTACCGGTCTGTCCCCGGTCACCTTCCTAAGTGAAGAACCGGCTACGGCCGGAATGCAGTATCAGATACCGCTGTCATCGCTAAAGTTCGATTCGAAGGGTGTCTTGGACACCACCGATTGGCCGCCCGCGAAGAATAAGAAATTGGCCGCAGCCGATAAGAAGTTGCTTCCTATCCTGCTCGCCGACCTGCTGAAGCGCGGGATCCTGGCGCCGCCATGATGGCCTCTCCCGCCGCTTTCTTTGGCGCGCCGGTCGCGTCGCAGACGTCGAGGTTGTCGCCATGACCGTCACGCCCACCTATCCCGGCCTCTACATCCAGGAAGTCCCGTCGAATTCGCACGCCATCGTGCCGGCGCCCACCTCGGTCGCCGCGTTCGTCGGCTACGTCCATCCCTACAAGAATCCGGGATTCGACGCGAACGGCCTGACCCCCGTGGTCGAGCTGTTCAGCTTCCGCGACTATGAGACCTATTTCGGCGGCCTGTTCACCAGCGGGCTGACCGATGCTTCGCTTCCCCGCGCGGTCTACCAATTCTTCCTCAACGGCGGCTCGACCGCTTATGTCTGCGGACTTCGCCCGGGCTTCATAGACTCGGCCGCCACCACCGTCCGACTGGGCGGCACCGGAACGGTCATCACCGGCAATGTCGCGACCACCGGCGGCGGCGGGATCACCTTCACCGCGCTCGAGCCGACCGACATCGTGCCGATGACGGTCAGCATCATCAACGTCCGGAACGACAGCGCCGCCGCCCTGACCGTGTTCGACCTGGTCGTCACTTATGGTTCGCGAGTCGAGACCTATCGCGGCCTCGAGCTCCCGGCCGCGGTCGCGTCCACCGATTTTGCAGCGGTCAATTCGGTATCGACGCTCGTCAGGCTCAGCCCGACCGGCGGCAATTGGGGCGCCCCGTTCACATCGGCCACCGTCGGCCCGCCCGCCCTCGCTCTGGCGCCCGCGCCGGCGCTGCCGCTGACCTCGAGCTTCATCGCGGCGGACTTCCTCGCGGCCTTCGCGGCCAACGGGCCGCTCGACAATGTCGAGATCTTCAACCTCCTCCTCGTTCCCGGAGTGGCGGACAATGCCGTGGTCAGCGCGGCGATGGCGTTCGCCGAACGCAAGCGCGCCTTCGCGATCATCGATCCGCCGCCGCAGGCGCCGGCCTTCGGCATCGGGCCGCCCGCGCCGATCGCCGACTGGATGAACGGGGTCGGCGGACTGTCGATTCCGCGCAGCCAGAACGCGGCGCTCTATTTCCCTTATCTCAACTCGACCGATCCGGTGACCGGCAAGCCGACGGCGATGGCGCCGAGCGGATTCGTCGCGGGCATCTACGCCCGAACCGACGCCAGCCGCGGCGTCTGGAAGGCGCCGGCGGGCTTCGCCGCCACCGTTCTGAACACGACCGGGCTGGTGGCGAGCGGCATCATGAACGATCCGCAGCAAGGGGTGCTCAACCTCGACTCGGTCAATTGCCTGCGAAGCTTCGCCGGGATCGGCACGGTCGTCTGGGGAGCGCGCACGATCGTCGCGAACAACACGGCCTTCGCTCAGTCGATGTACGTGCCGGTCCGGCGGATGACCCTGTTCATCGAGCAGACTTTGCTCGCCAACCTGAAATGGGTGGTGTTCGAGCCCAATGACGAACCCCTGTGGGCAGCGATCCGCAGCTCGATCGAGGGCTTCATGCTGTCGCTCTTCAAGCAGGGCGCGCTGCAGGGCGCGACTCCAAGCCAGGCCTTCCAGGTGAAGTGCGATGCCAGCACGACCACCTCGGACGACCAGCTCAAGGGCATCGTCAACATCGTGGTGGCCTTCGCGCCCCTCAAGCCGGCGGAGTTCGTGATCATCCAGATCGCGCAATTGGCCGGCCAGGCCTCGAGCTAGGAAGGAGGCGTCATGGGCAAGCCGTTCACGGTCAACATCAACCGCTACGATCCCTACAAGACGTACCGGTTCCTGGTCTATTTCGGCACCTCGACCTCGCCCGTCGCCGCGGTCAGCAAGGTCGGCGGGCTGAAAAGATCGAGCGACGTGATCGAATATAAGGAGGGCGGCAACCCCGTCATCCTCAAAGGTCTCGGACGCACCAAATACGAGCCGATCACGCTCGAACGCGGCCTGACCCACGATCTGGATTTCGTCGAATGGGCGAACGCCTCGCAGGTGCTCGACAAGGGCGCGCCGAAGACCTCGCTCAAGAACCTGCGCCGCGAAGTACGGATCGACCTCCTGAACGAAGAGGGCCAGCCGGTCTGGCGCTTCCTCGTCCATCGCTGCTGGGTATCCGAATATCAAGCGCTGCCGGACCTCGACGCCGGCGCGAACGCCATCGCGCTCGAGCATATCAAGCTCGAGAATGAAGGCTGGGAGCAGGACACGTCGCTCGCCGAGCCAGCAGAGCAGTGAGCGATGATGCTTCTTCCGGTCAGCGGCCTTGGTCCGGAGCTTCGGCGGCCCAATGGCGCGGATGAGTTGATCCTGTGCGAGGCGACCGGGTCGGCGGTGTCCCGGTCCATCACCTTCCTGTCCACGCTGTCCGGCGAAAGCGACTGGGCGGCGCTGACCGTCACCGACTTCGAAATCCTGCTGCTGCGGCTTCGCGAGCGCGTGCTTGGCGAGGTCTGCGACCTCGGCTTCAACTGCCCGCAATGCGGCGCGCGAGTCGAGGTGTCCTTCCTGATTTCCGACTTCCTCGAGGGAATCCGCTCGCGACGGCCCGCGGGCGTCGAACAATTGCCCGGCCGCGCCGGATGGTTCGCCTGCGCCGGGATCGCTTTCCGCCTTCCCACCGCCGGAGACCAGGCGGCGGTGGCGGGCCGGCCGGACGCGGTGCGGCGCCTCGTCGAGCGCTGCATCGATACGCCCAATCCGACGGCGCGCCTGCGCGCCCGAATCGAACGGGCGATGGAGGCCATGGCGCCCGAAGTGTCGCGGCCGCTCGCCGGAACCTGCCCGGCATGCGGTGAAACGGTCGAAGCGCCGCTCCACGTGACCCGGCTGGTGGTGAGCGAATTCACGCGCGAAGCCGCGAGCCTTTACGAAGAGGTCGATCTGATCGCGCGTGCCTATCATTGGCCGGAGAGCGAGATCCTGCAGCTGCCGCGGCAGAGGCGGCGCGCTTATGCCCGGCACATCCGGCTGGCGGCATAAGCATGGCCAAGCGATCCTATCTCGCCCGCCTGGCGCAGCCTTTGGCCGGCGCCGATCCGATCGTCTGGTCGGCCCCGCGAGCGGCGGCCGACGAGAGCCGCCCGGCGGTCGCCGCTTCCGCCCCTCCGCCTGCCGGGGCCGCGGCCGAGGGTCCTTCGTCTTCGCCCGGCGAGCTCCGCCGCCCGGCGGCCAGCCTGCTTCCGCGGCCGGTCGCGACGGAGGCGCAAGCGCCGATCGCGCCGGGCATTCCGGGCCCGCCGGCCGGCGGCCGGATCCAGCCGGCCGCTCGACCGCCGATCAAGGCCGACGCCGCCCCCGCGGTTCCGGACGGTCCCGCCGATGTTTCGGACTCGCCGGCGCCGATCGTGGCGCCCGGATCGGCGGAGATGCGGGGCGATGCGCCTCCCCCCTCGCCGGCGGCGACGGCCACGACCCGCGGCGCGCCCGCAGCCTCGCCAGTCGCCACACGCCGTGCCGCCCCGGCGAGATCGCAGCCCGCCGCCCCGTCGCATGAAGCCGCGCCGTTCACGCCGGAACCGACGGCGGCGCGGCGCGAGGAAGGCCGTTCCCCGCCGGCGACGCGTCGGGAAGGCCCCTCCCCGGCGGCGCCCGGGCATCTCGACGCCGCCACCGCCGCCACCGCCGCCGGAGCAGATCCGTCGCCGCGCCTCCACATCGGCGCCATCGAAATCCGAATGTCGCAACCGCCGCCGCCGGCGCCGCCCGCTCCGCCGGCCGCGACCGCCGCTCCGGCCGCGACCGCGGCTTCCACCTCCATCGCGCGCTCCTACGAGTCCCGTTTCGGCCTGGCGCAGGGCTGAGCGATGGCCTGGAGCACGCCCGATATCGCCTCGATCACCGACGTTCTCCACGACGGGCTCGATACGGCCATCCAGGCCGCGATCGGCGGCGCCTTCCCGATCGCCATCAGCCGGTCGAGCCCCGAGACGTCGCGCAAGACTCCGTGCCAGCTCTCTTTCTATCTGATGCATGTCGGCCGCGATGCCTATTGGCGCAACAGCCCGGTGGCCGGGCCGGCGGCGCAGCTGAACCGGGCCCAGCCGCTCAGCCTCAACCTTTATTATCTGCTGAGCGCGTGGGCCGACGCGCGCTACGAGCAGGAGCAGCGGGCGATGACGGTCGCGCTGCAGCATTTTCACAGCAACCCGATCTACCGTCATCTCAGCGCCGGCGCGGTCGACGAAGAGTTCACCATCTCGGTCGAGGCGGACAGCATCGAGGAGATGAGCCGGCTCTGGCAGGCCTTCACCGTCCCGATGCGGCTTTCCTGCGTGGTGAAGGTGGGGGTGGTGTTCGTGGCGCCCGCGGAGGCGGCGCCGCCCCTCGCCAAACCGCCGGTCACCGCCAATCTCGCGGTCGGACCGCTGCCCAATCCGGGCGATCCCGTGGCGCTCTACGGGGCGATGAACCTCGCCTTCGCGCCCTTCCCGGCGGATCCCGACCGGGAAAGGGTGTCCGGCGGCGAGCTGGTCGCCGTCGCGAGCGGCGTCGGCGCCAATTCCAACATCGTCGTTCGCGGCGCCGGGCTCGACCGGCCCGACGCATCGCAAGCCTTCCTGTCGACGCCCGACGGCCTCACCGAATGGGAGCTGGCGGCGGCCTGGCGCCAGCCCACGGGCGATCCGGGGCTGCTCGAGCTGATCCTGCCGAACTCCTATCTTGCCGCTCTTCCGGCCGCCGGGTCGGTCCTCGCGCAAGTGCCGCCGCCGGGCGTCTACCGGCTCGCGGTCGGGCAGAATTTGCCGGGCGACAAGCCCCGCAGCAATCGCATCCCGCTGGTGATCGCCGCCCGGGTGGACGGCCTGACCGGACCCGCCGCCGGGCCCTTCACGGTGACCGGCGGCGGCTTCGCGGCCGGATCGACGGTCGTGAGCCTCGGCGGCAACGATGTGACGGCGACGGCGACCATCGCCCCCGCCTCGATCGACTTCCCGCTGCCGCCGGGTCTGCCGCCCGGAATTCACGCGGTCGAGATCGCGGTCAACGGAGTGCCCTCCCCGCCCGGGCCGGTGGTGACCCTGTGAGCAGCATCGCCGCGCTCCGCCCCGGGCCCGCCCCGCGCGGCGATCCGAACCCCGGCTCGACGCTCGATCTCATCCTGGCGCTGGTCCGCCCCCGCGCCCGGCGCCTCGCCTCGCTGATGGAGCGCGCGTGGCAGGCGGGCCGGACCAGCCCCGATCAAGGTCTCGCCATCACCGCCGCCGAGGTGGCGTGGCTGCTGGGCGGCGAGGACGCGCAGCGCACGGAGGCCGCTTTCGCCGCCGCCGACGCCGGCCTGATCGCGCTGAACGCGGAGGCGGCTTCGGCCGAGGCGGCCCTGTCGAGCAATCGGGAATGGTCGGCGCTGGTCGAGGCCTTTGCGCTCGACGACGACGAAGCCGGGATGCTGGCGTTGCTCGCCGCGGTCGAGGCCGATCCGGGGTTGCGCCGAGTGATCGCCTATCTGCACGACGACGCGCGCCTCGATCTACCGACCCCCGCGCTTTCGGCCCGGCTGTCGGATCGGCCGTGCCGGACATGGCCGGCCCGGAACATCCGGCGCTGGAGCCTCGCGGCGCCGGTCGACGATGCCCCGGCGCACGCCCTGACGAGCGCCTGGCGGATCGACCCGGCGGTGGTCCTCGCGCTCCATGACGGCGCCTGGAACGACCCCAGGATCGCCGACGCCGTGCGCCTCGTCGGCCCAGCCGAAACCGCGCGCTCGGTGGAGCTGCAATCGCGCGCCCTCGCCGAACTGGACCAGGCCGACGACCTGACCTTCGTCGAGCTGACCGGGCCGAGGGGAAGCGGCCGGCAGACCTTGGCCGCGCGCTTCGCGGCGGCGCGCGGCAGATCGCTCCTCGCCGCCGATCTGGCGATGCTGACGGCGAAGGGCCTCGATCCGCGCGAGGCGATCCTTCGCGTTCTTCGGCAGGCGCGGTTCAGCGGCGCGCTGCCCTATTTTCGCGATTCGGAAAATGTGCCCGCTTCCGAGTGGCCGCTCGCGCGCGCCTTGGGAGTCGAATTCCTGCGCGGCGGGCGAGTGGCCGCCGCGAGCGAGGTGGCGATCCCGCTGGCTCCGCTTTCCCTCGCCGAACGAATCGCCTTGTGGCGCGGCCTGAGCGCGAAGCCGCCGCCCGAAATCCTGATGTCGCACCGCCTCACGCCGGCGGAAATCCACCGCCTCTCCAGCGCCCCGGGCGATGGGCGCAAGCTGGCGCGCCGCATCGACCGGCCGGACCACAATCTGCTCGCTCGAGTGCCCTGCCCCTATGAATGGGACGATCTGATCCTGCCGCCCGATATCGACAGGCAGTTGCGAGAATTCACCGACCAGGTCCGGCTGCGCTGGAGCGTCTACGACGAATGGGGCTTCGGCGAGCTCGCGCATATGGGCTCGGGCATCGCCGCCTTGTTCGGCGGGCCGAGCGGCACCGGCAAGACCATGGCGGCGCAGGTCATCGCCCGGTCGCTCGGCCTCGATCTCTACCGAGTCGACCTGGCGGGCGTGGTCAACAAATATGTCGGCGAAACCGAGAAGAAGCTCCGCGAGGTCTTCGACGCCTGCGAGGATTCGGGCGCGCTCCTGTTCTTCGACGAAGCCGACGCCCTGTTCGGCGGGCGGATGCAGGTGAAGGACGCGCACGATCGCTTCGCCAACATCGAAACCAACTATCTGCTGCAGCGGATCGAGAATTTCGACGGCGTCGCGATCCTCGCGACCAATCGCCGCGACGAGATCGACGAAGCCTTTGTCCGGCGCCTGCGCTTCATCGTCGACTTCCTGCCGCCGCGTCCCGAGGACCGCATGATCCTGTGGCGCCGTGCGCTCCGCGCCACCTCGCCCGCCGGCGAAGAGCTGCTGGACGAGATCGACTGGACGCTGCTCGCCGAGCGCCTGACGATGACCGGGGCGGCGATCAAGAACGTGATCCTCTCGGCCGCCTTCCTCGCCCGCGCCGAAGGAAGCCGAATCGGCATGAAGCACATCCTCCACGCCGCTCAGCGCGAGCTCGGCAAGCAGCACGGGAAGCTGCCGGTGTCGTTGCGGGGAGACGAAAGATGAACGCGGTGACGATCGACCGCCTCATCCTCGACCTCCCGGGCATGGAGGCCGCCGCCGCGCGGGATCTGGCGCTGGGCATCGCGGACGGCCTCGCCGGCGCCGGGATCGACGGCGACCATGAGAGGCTGTCGGTGACGATCGACCCGGCCGCCGCGGCGCAGCCGCAGCGCCTTGCCGCCGGCATCGTCCAGTCCCTGCTCCGGCAGATCGGCTAGGCCATGGCCGGAACCTATCTTCGCGGCGCGCTGATCGCCTTTACCGAGACCTTTCCGCTGCCGATCCCGAACGTGGTCATCTTCCAGTACAATCCCGAGACCATGACTCATGGCTGGACGGTGGCGTCGACCGCGCCGGCGGCGGCCGGAGCGGCGAACCAGCATGTCAGCCAGCTCGCGGTATCCGGGCCGCCGGTCGAATCTTTCAACTTCATGCTGGCGATGGACGCCCGGGACACCATCGCCGACGCAAATCCGGTCGCGGCCGGGCTGGCGGAGATTTCCGGCGTCTACAGCCGGCTGGCGGCGCTCGAGATGCTGATGTTCCCGCTGCCGCCGCCCGGCGGCGGGCTAGTGGGATCGGTCTCGTCCGCCCTCGGAATCACCGCGGCCGCGCCGTCGCGATCGGTGCCCGCCGGCGATCTGCCGCTGGTGCTCTTCGTATGGGGTCCCGGCCGCATAGTACCGGTGCGGGTGACCAGCTTCACGGTCACCGAGAAGCTCTACGATTCGCTGCTGCTCAATCCGACCCACGCCGAGGCCCAGATCGGGCTGCGCGTGCTCGCCTATAACGAGCTCAGCGACCTTAACGACATCATGAAGCCGATCGCCCAGGCCGCCTCCACCTATTCGCAGAAGCTGCGCCAGGCGCTCGCCCTCGCAAACCTCGCCAACGCCGCCGACTCGATGGTCGGCATGCTGCCGATCTAGGAGCCCTATGTTCACCGCCAACAGCCGCTATTTCGGATTGGGAACCTACAGCGTCACGCTGGCCGACGGCCGCACCGTCACGGCGACGACGCTACCGGCTTCCGAGCGCGGCGCGCTGCTCGGATATCACCCCAAGGTGGCGGGCGACCGTCTCGACCTGCTCGCGGCGCGCTATCTGAAGGAGCCCACCGCTTTCTGGCGTCTGTGCGACGCCAACACCTCCTTCTCGCCGGACGCGCTGATCGCGCGCGAGCTGATCGGCATTCCGTCGCAGGCGAAGAGCCGATGACGAGCAGCTTCGACCTCCTTGCCGGCGGGGCCCCCGTCTCCGACTTCGACACCAGCCTGCTCGATCTGGAAATCGAGGAGAATGTCGATTTGCCGGGCGCGTTCCGAATGACCTTGCCGGTCAGGGTGTCGGCGACGAGCGATTACGACACCCCCTCGGATCCGCGCTTCGGCCCGCTTGCGAACATCGCCGTGACCGCCCAGGCCGCGGACGGCCAGGCCCATTGCCTGATCGACGGCTACGTCCTCGCTCACGACCTCCACCTCGATACCGCCGCCGCCGCCAGCACGGTCAAGATCAGCGGCCAGGACGCGAGCTGGCTGATGAACATGACCGAGACGGTGCGCGAATGGCCCGACGTCACCGACGGCGCCGCCGCCAACACGATCTTCGGCGATTACGGCTTCACTCCGGACCCGAAGAATCTTGACGACGATTCCCCGGCCCATACCGCCGATACCGCCAGCCTGATGCAGCGCGCGAGCGACGCGCAATTCCTGCGCGACCTCGCCCGCCGCGGCGGCAAGCTGTTCCGAGTCTTCTGCACCGACACGCCGGGCGTGAGGATCGGCGCGTTCGTGACTCCCTCGCTCGACGGCGAACCGGCCGTCACCCTGATCCTCAATCCCGCCGATGCCGCCAATGTCGGGCCGCTCGATATCAGCTGGGACGTGATGCGGCCGAGCAGCGTCGTCGCCCAGCAATTGCTGGTCAGCGACGACAGCGGCGAAGCGGCCGGCGGCGAGACGACGACGTCGGGCCTGGCCACGCTGGACAGCCAGGATCTCGCCGCCTTCGCCGGCCAGCCGGTCAAGGCGCTGCTGACGACCCAGGCCGCCGACGCGGGCACGGTGACGCAGCGCGCCCAGTCGCTGTTGCGCGATTCCGGCTGGTTCGTCCGGTGCGAGGGAACGACCGATGCCGGGCGCCTGGGCGCGATCCTGCGTGCCGGCACGGTGGCTCAGATCGAAGCGGCCGGGTCGCTCCATTCGGGCAAATATCTCGTCTGGAGCGTTCGACACCACATCACCGCCAACGCGCACGAGATGAAGTTCGTGCTGATGCGCAACGCGGTCGGCACGTCGGGGGGGCTGTGATGAACGACGCGCTCCTCACGGACCTGCTCGAACGGGTCAAGCACCGCTTCTACGGCAAGTATCGCGGCACCGTCACCGACGTCGAGGCGGCAACGATGCGAATCAAGGCGACCGTCCCCGCGGTGCTGGGGGACATCACCAGCGGCTGGTGCGAAGCCTGCGTCCCCTATGCCGGCCCGAGCGTCGGCTTCGTCATGCTGCCCGAGGTCGGCAGCGGAGTCTGGATCGAGTTCGAGGGCGGCGACGTCTCCTATCCGATCTGGGTCGGCGGCTATTGGCGCTCGGGCGAGGTGCCGTCGGACGCCAGCGCGACCGCCAAGGCGGTCTTCGCTCAATCGGGCATTCTCAAGCTCGACGACGACGCCGCGACGGTGTCGCTCGAGGACGCTCACGGCGACAGCCTGACACTCACCGAAGGCGTCGCGACGATCAAATCGGACATGGGCAAGATCGTCGCCGACTCGTCGGGCGTCACCCTCAACGACAGCTCGCTGGTGGTGACCTGATGCCCGCTTTGCTGACCACCGCGAGCACCCTGATGTGCCCCCATGGCGGCACGGTCACCGGAACGCCCGGGGCGACGAGCGTCAGCGCCGACGCCGCGATCCTGCGCGCGAGCGACAGCTTCAGCATCGCCGGATGCGCGTTCAACGTCTCCGGCGTCGCGCAACCCTGCACCAGCGTGCAATGGGTCGTGACCGGGCAGAAGGTTTCCGCCGGCGGCGACTTCGTTCTCAACGAGGCGAGCGTCGGGCTGTGCCTGGGGCCGGCGCCCCAAGGCACGGTGAGCGTCGCCGCCACCCAGGCCAAGGTCAGCGGGCTATGATCCGTCACGACTTCGCCTTTCCCTTCGCGATCGACGCCGGATCGGGGCAGGCCGCGCGCGCCTCGTACCAGGATCATGTCGACCAGATGATCCGTCAGGTGCTGCTGACCGATCCGGGTGAGCGCGTCTGCCTGCCGACCTTCGGCGCGGGCCTGCGGCGGCTGATCTTCGCGCCGATCTCGGCGCAGCTCGCCGCGACGACGGAGATGGTGGTTGCGCAGGCGCTGACGACGTGGCTCGGCGACCAGATCGTCGTTCAGAAGGTGGAGGTCGAGAGCTCCGCCGACGCTCCGGGCGAGGCGGAGGGCATCGTCACGATCACGATCGATTATACATTGATCGAAACGCAGGGCGTGCGTCAGACCCAGGTCACGGTGCTTTGACATGGTAGCCGCCAGAGACCGCCTCGGCGCGCTGATCGCCTCGACCACCCTCAACGGCATCGACTTCGTCGTGGTCGACGCGGTCGACCGCCGCAAGCTCTTCGTCCATTTCGTGAACGCGACGATCGTCAAGGGCGCGGCGATCAGCGCGACCATCACCGGCGGCGACAGCCTTCCGACGATCCCGGTCGCGCCGATCGCGCCGGGCGACTGGGCGCTCGACCCGGAGGGCCGGCCGCTGCTCACCCTGCACGCGGCGCTCGAAGGCGATTTCTCGACCTACTGGCTCACGCTGGCGATCCCCGCGGCCGACCCGCAGCTGCTCGACATCGCCTTCGCGAGCAGCCCATTTTCGTTCAAGGCCAATTGCCCGAGCGATTTCGACTGCGCTCCGCCCGCGCCGGACTGCCCGCCCGACGATACCGTCGTCCCGCCGATCGACTATCTCGCCAAGGACTATTCGAGCTTCCGGCGGGCGCTGCTCGATTTCTCCGCCTTGCGCTACCCCGGCTGGGTCGAGCGCTCCGAAGCGGATTTCGGAATCATGTTCGCCGAGGTCCTTTCGGCCATGGGCGACGACCTCAGCTATTTGCAGGATCGAGTCGCCGCCGAGGCGATGCTCGAGACCGCGACTCAGCGCCGCGCGCTGACCAGCCTGGCGCGGCTGGTCGATTATGAGCCGCGGCCGGCGACGAGCGCGACGACGTGGCTGCAGCTGACCGTGAGCACGGCCGGCGCGGTCGCGCCGGGCCTGCAAATTCTCGCCGCGGCCCCCGACGGCGGTCAGATCCCGTTCGAGGTCGGCACCGGGCTCGCCGACACGGTTGCGAGGCCGGTTTCGAACCTCTGGAACCACGGCATCCTTCCTTATTGGTTCGACGACGAGGAACAGTGCCTGGCCGAAGGCTCGACCAGCCTGTGGGTCGACGGCGATGGCTTCGGCTTCCAGGAGGGGCAGGCGATCCTCATCCAGACCGACCTGCCCGGCGACAGCCAGAGGCGGCTGGTCCACCTCGTCGCGGTCGCGGGGATCGTCGGCTTCGAGGCGATCGACCCCCTGTTCGGCAATGCGCCGATCACCCGCATCCAGTGGCGCACCGACGAGGCGCTGGACCGGGCGATCGACCTGACGCGCACGACGATCGGCGGAAACATCGTCAGAGCCACGCAGGGCGCGCGAGTCTCCGAGACCTTTGCGATCGGGGCCGCCCCGCCGAGCGCGCCCGGCGCGATTCTGGCGATCGCCCGGCGAGGCCCGAATGGCGACGAGAAGAGTCCGAACTGGGTGCATCGCTATCCGCTCGGCCGCGATCCGCTCGCCTGGCTGGCGCCCGCCGACCGGGAGAGCGCCCCGACGCCCGAGATCGTGCTCGCGCAGATTTTCCCGGCGGCTCGGACCTGGGCGTTCACGCCGAGCCTGTTGCAGGCGGAGTCGACCGACCTCGCCGTCACGGTCGATCCGGTCGCCTGGCGCGCGGTCGGCTTCACGGCCGCGGGCGCGCCGACGCATTACGACCTGGATGGCGACGCCGGCTCGACCCTGCGCTTCGGCGACGGGATATTCGGCGCCGCGCCGGCCGACGAGGATCTGTTCACGGCCGCCTATCGGGTCGGGGTCGGCGCGGCGGGCAATGTCGCGGAGGACACGATCGTCCGAGTCGACCGATCGGCGCCGGGCCTCGTCACCGCCGCCCGCAATCCATTTGCGGTCACCGACGGCGCCGATGCGGAGACTCGCGACCAGATCGTCCGGCGCGCGCCGCAGGCTTTCCGGGCCAGGCAATTTCGAGCGGTGCGTCCCGAGGATTATCAGGCTGAGGCCGAGCGTCTGAGCTGGGTGCAGAAGGCCGGGACGTCCTTCCGCTGGACCGGCAGCTGGCTGACGGTCTTCACCGCCGTCGATCCCAGGGGCGCCGAACAAATCAGCATGACGCGGGAGCTCGAGCTGGTCGAGCTTTTGAACCGGCGACGACTCGCCGGCTACGAATCCTACGCTCCGCCGCCCGATTATCTCTCGCTCGACCTGAAGATCGAGGTCTGCGCCCGACCGGGCTGGCTCGACGGCGACGTCGAGGCCGCCGTGCTCGCGCGGCTCGGCAGCCCCGGCCGCGACGACAAGGCGGACGACTTCTTCTTCGCCGACCGCTTCACCTTCGGCTCGCCGCTCTATCGCAGCCGGCTGGAGGCCGCGATCCAGGAAATTCCGGGCGTGCTCGGAGTCCGCGGCATTACATACCGCCAGCGCGGAAGCTTCGCCGGCTTCGTCGACCTGCCCGCGGCCGTGACGCCCTCCACCCGCCAGATCCTGCGCATCGACAACGATCCCAGCTGGCCCGAGCGCGGCACCATCCGAGTGACCGTGGAGGGCGGACGATGAACTTTCCGATCTGTCCCTGCGACGACCATGTCCCGCGCGTCCCGGTGAACCCGCCGCAGCAGGAAACGCTCCAGTTCCGCTTCGGCGACTATGCGCAATTCCGCCGCGCGGTGCTTAAGCCGGTCGACGGCGAGGTCTCGATTGCGGCGTGGCGCACCCAGGGCGAGGGCGACCTGGCCGTGATGATGGCCGAGTGGTTCGCCTATATCGCCGACATCCTCACTTTCTATGACGAGCGGATCGCCAATCAATCCTATCTGCGCACCGCCGATCTCGACGCGAGCGTCAGGCGGCTGATCCAGATCCTCGGCCACCGGCCGCGCCCGGCGATCGGCGCGACCGGGCTGGTCGCCGCCCTGGTCACTCGCGGCCAGAGCGCGGTGCTGCCGAGCGGCCTTCAGTTCCAGAGCAAGCCGGGGCCCGGGCAGCCGCCGCAGATCTTCGAGCTGCTCGAAGATACGCCGATCGCCGCACCGGACCTGGTCTCCGCGAAGGCGCCGCCGGTGCTGCTCTCGCCGATAGCCCGGTTCCGGTTCGCGAATTTGAGCGTCGGACTCGAATTCGCCGCGCCGCAGCGCGCTCTTCCCATCGCGACGGCGATGCGCACTTATTCCCTCATGAGCGGCCCGACCACGGGCGCGAATTACGGAGTGCTGCTGCTCGGCGCGGTGACCTCGGTCGATCCGGGAGACCAGCTGCTGCTCCGGGTCCGCGACTCCAGCAAGGGGGGTCCGTACCTCGCGACGGTGACGCAGGCGGTGGTGCAGCCGGCCCCGGGCGGCGGCAAGCAGACCGCCCTGGCCCTCCAGGTCGCCGACAATTCGGCGCACCCTCTGACGACGGCGCTGGCGAGCACGCTCGACGCGGCCGGAGCGGCGCTCGACAAGCCGGTCCAGTCCATCAGCGTCTGGAACCTCTACGGCGGCCAGGTCAGCGGCGCGACCGTGCATTTGTCGAGCCTCGCCCGGCAGATCCGACCCCAGGACTGGATCCTGTTCACCGCGCCCGGCTGGTCGTTCCTCGCCCAGGTGAAGACGACCGCCGACGTGATCCTCGATGCAAAGGCGGCTCCCGACGCGAACCACCCTCTGCCGATCCCGCACACCCTGCTGACGCTGCAGGCGGCGCCGTCGAGCTGGCCGTACGACAAGGGATCGATCACGGTGCGCTTCGACTGGATCGGAGCCGGCCGGCTGATCGACCAGCCGCCGGGCCGGTGGAGCGGCACTCCGAGCGCCCTGGTCGCGGCCTCGGCCACGCACTTCCGAGCCGCGCCGGCCTCGCCGGTCCTGCTGGAGGACCGGAACGGCGTCGGAGCGATCGCCTCGGCGGCCTCCGCGGGCGATCTCAACGTGCAGCTGAGCGACCTCCCGAACCCGGTGCCCAGCCTCGCCTTGCCGATCGACCTCTATTACAACCTGCTCAAGGTGACGCGCGGCAAAACCGTCGCCAACGAGATATTGGGCAGCGGCGACGCGACCCGGCCCAACCAGAGCTTCACCCTCTCGCAATCGCCCGTCACCTGGCTCCAGCGCGGCGCCGATGCGGCGAGCACGATCGCCTTGCGGGTCGACGGCCAGCCCTGGACCGAGGTCGCGAGCTTCTACGGCCAGCCGCCCGACGCCCAAATCTTCGTCACCCGCGAGGATGTGGAGGGCCGCACGCACGTCGATTTCGGCGACGGTATCGAGGGGGGACGGCTGCCGAGCGGGGTCAATAACGTCGTGGCGGACTATCGCGTCGGCGCCGGCGCGAGCAGCCCGGACGCGGGCAAGCTGACGGTGATCGCGCAGCCCTTCCCGGGGCTTCGAGCGCTGCGCAATCCGGTCCCGGTCGGCGGCGGCGCCGATGCCGAGCCGGCCAGCCGGATCCGCCGCTATGCGCCGCGATCGGTGCTGACCTTCGGGCGAGCGGTTTCGGTGTTCGATTACGAGGCGCTGGCCGCGCAGGCGCCCGGAGTGACCCGGGCGCGCGCCAGCTGGTCCTGGAGCGACGTCCTCCAGCGAGCGGCGGTGGTCGTCTATGTCGGCGACGACGTCGCTGCGGCGGATTCGGCCCGCGCCACGCTGCGGGCGGCCGGCGATTCCAACCGCCCGGTGCGGGTCGAGCAGGCGATTCAGACGAAGATAGAGCTGACCCTGACCCTCCTCGTCGAGGCGGGCTGGGACGAGGAGATGATCGCGGCGCAGGTGACGGCGGCGCTGGTCGACCCCGAGCAAGGTCTGTTCAGCGCCGATCGGATGCCGATCGGGCAAAGCCTGTTCGACAGCCAGATCGAGGAGGCGGTGCTCGCCGTCGCCGGCACCGTCGCGATCAAGGCCTCGAGCCTCGCTATCGGCGGCGCCACGAGAGCAGGCCCGCTGCACAATGCCGGCGAGGGCGGGTTCTTCACCTTGGACCCGCTCGACCTCTCCCTCATTCTGCAGGCGGATTCCCATGGCGGATGACGGCTACGTCGCATGGCATCAGGCCAAGATGTGGAACCTGCTTCCGGCATTGTACCGGACGCTGGACATGCCGGAGGGCTCGGGCCCCCTGCGCGAGATCATCGACCGGATCGGCGGCGAGTTCGCCAATCTTCGGCGCGGCATCGACCGCCTGTACGACAATCAGTCGATCGAGACCTGCGACGATTGGGTGGTGCCCTATATCGGCGACCTGCTGGCGACGCGGCTGGTCTCGTGCCTCGATGCGCGCGCTCAGCGAGTCGACGTCGCCAAGACCATCTATTACCGGCGGCGAAGCGGCACGCTCGGCCTGCTCGAGGAGCTCGCCGCCGATATTGCGGGGCGCGACGCGCGCGCGGTCGAATTCTTCCGGAGGCTCGGGCGGACTCGGCACCAGTTCGATCCCGCCATCGGGCCGGTGCCCACCTATGAGCCCGGCCGCGCGCCCGGATCGGCGGTGATCGAGGGGCTGGCCGGCGCGATCTCGGGGACCCCGGCCGGAGGCTATGCCGATCTGCGCAACAATTATGCCGCCCACGGCAGCGCGGGCGCGTTCGACGAATTCGCGCATGTCGCCGATCTGCGCCGCGGCCGCCAGTCCGCCGGCTGGCACAATATCTCGCATCTCGGAGTGTTCATCTGGTGGCTGTACAGCTTCCCGATCACAGCCGCGACGCCGGTCAGCAACGGCGCGACGCCCCCCTGCTTCAGCTTCGATCCGTCGGGCCGGCGCATCCCGCTGTTCGCGCGCTCGGACCGGATCGACGATTCGAAGATCACCGGCTTCGGCGAGGACTGGATCGCGCCCGACGAATGGGGCTTGCCGGTGCCGGTGCGCGAGACCCTGTGGGCGGCCTACCCCGACGAGCTCTACCCCGTCTCCTACTCCGTGGATCTCGCGGGCGGCGTAACCCCGACGCCGCGGCCGCGCGCCGAGGTTCGAATCCACCCCGAAACGGGCGTCTTCAGCTTCGCGGATCCCACCGACACGACCTCGCCGGTCGTCGACTACCATTTCGGCTTTTCCTCGCGGATAGGCGCGGGCGGGTATGACGAGCGCGTGCTGGCGGCGCTCGACCCGCCACCGATCGCCGCGTCGGTCAGCGGAGGCTCGGGGCTCGGCGCGGCGCTGGCCGCGATCGGCGGAACCGCGACGGTCGAGATCGCCGATTCGCTGACCTACCAGGGGATCGGCGCGACGCTCACATTGCCGGTTCCCCCCGCCCCGCCGACGCCCGGGATGGTGATGGTCCGCGCCCGCAACCAGGCCCGAGCGATGATCCGCTGGGGCGGCGGGGCCAGCTGGAAGATTGTCGGGCGAGGCGGCAGCCTGGTTCTGCAGGGGCTGTGGCTGCAGGGCGCCGACATCGTGCTGGCGGGCACCTTCGACAGCGTCCAGCTGCGCCTGATGACGCTCGACCCGGGCACGGAAGGACTGGGCGGAGCCTTTTTCGACAAGGCGATCGACGGGATGAAGCTCGCCCCGACGACGCTCTGGATCGAGGGCGCGGTTCAGGAGCTGGCGCTCGAGCGCTGCATCACCGGGCCGATCCGCGCACGCGGCGCCGGCTTCGTGGAACAGCTGATTGCGCGCGACAGCATCATCCAGGCCATCCCGACCCATGCCCCTACCTCCGCCGCGCCCCCCGACCCGGCCCTGGAGGGAATAAGCGGAAATGTCGCGCTCACGCGCTGCACCGTGCTGGGGCCGATCGCCGTCCACCGACTGAGCGCGACCGAATGCATTCTCGACGAGCAGGCGATGGTCGAGGATATCCAGCATGGCTGCATCCGCTTCAGCGCCTATGCCGCCGGCAGCGTGCTCCACGCGCCCTATCGATCGGTGAAGGTGCCCCCGCACGGCCCGCTGTTTCGAAGCCGCCGGTTCGGCGACCCCGATTATGCGCGCCTCTACCGGCTCGCCGACGCCGCGATCGTCAATCCGGAGCTCGGCGACACCATCCTCGGCGGCGCCGAGAACGAGTCGGAGATGGGCGCCTTCAAGAGCGAGAACATACCGCTGCGCAAGCGCGGCCTGGCGGCGAAATACGAGGAATATGCACCCCTTGGCATCTATCCGGTGTGGATCGATGCCGACTAACATCGAGGATCTTGGCCATGGCAAGTGACCGCGCACGGATCAGCTACGATCCCTCCCGCGCCTATCGCGGCGTCATCGCCCAGCAGGGACGGGTCACCCTCGAAGCCGATGCCAACGAAGCCTGGATGATCGGCAGCGAGGCGCTTCGCCGCGAGACGATCGACATTATCGGCCCCGCCGGCACGCCCGACGACGGCTACAAGGTCATCGGGGCTCCGACCGTTGCCAAGGTCCGAGTGGGCGCGGGCACTTATTATCTCGGCGGCTGGCGGCTCACGCTCGATGCGCCGGTCGCGCTCGGCCAGCAGCCCGACTGGCTCGATGCGCCGCCCCTCGACCAGGGCAAGAACGCCCTCGTCGCCTTGCTCGTCACCGAGCAGAGCGTTTCGGCGGTCGAGGACCAGGCGCTGCGCGAAGTCGCGCTGGGCGGACCCGACAGCGCCGCGCGCTCGCGCCTCCTCCAGCATTTCCCGCTGATCCCGGTCGCCGGCGACAGCTGCGCGACCGCGGCATCGATCGTCGCCAGGCAGCTGGCCGGCGCCGGCATCCGGATCGACCCGGTCAGCTATGAATTGCTGTCCGACGCGCGGCTCGAGGTCGGCTTCGTCGCCGATCCCGCGCCGACGGACCCGTGCACCCCGGCCGCGGCAGGCGGCTATCTCGGCGCGGACAACCAGCTGATCCGGATCACCGTGATCGCCTATAACGCGCGGAGAAATGGCGGCAGGCTGCTGTGGGGCTTCAACAACGCCTCGATCCTCTACCGAGTGACCGCCGCGCCGGCGACTCCGAGATTGCTCACGCTTCAAGGCGCGCCGATCGACCAGGAGCATGCGCCGCGGCTCAACCAGGCGGTCGAGGTGCTGCGCAGCCGCGCCGAGCTCAAGGACGGCGGCTTCACGCCGGCAAGCATGGCGGACCGCAACTTCGTCGCCGCGGACAGCGGCTTCGTGACGACGGTCACGGCCGCCTATGATTTCGATCACGGCACGCTGACGCTCGCCAATCCGCTGCCGGCCGAATATGTCAACGATCCCAATCCCTTGTTCCTTCGCCTCTGGGATTCGATCGTGCCGTTCAGCGGCGGCACGCCGACGCCCCTCGACGGGACAAACGGGGTGACGGTGACGATCACCCTCCCGGCCTTCTCGACCGCGATCGCGGCGCGGCCCTTCTGGCGCTTCGCGGTGCGGCCGGACACGCCGGCGCAGGTCTATCCGATACGCTATCTCGAGGCGCCGCAGCCGCCCGACGGACCGCGCCAGTGGCTCGGCGATCTCGCCGTCATCGGCCGGGGCAGGGGCCGGGGGGTCGACGTCCTCGCCGATTGCCGCCCGACCTTCGAGGCGCTCACCAAGGAGAAATGCGGCTGCTGCGCGATCACGCTCGATCCCCACGGCGTCGAAGCCCGCGGCGGTCTGCAGGCCGTGGTGGATTCGCTGAAGGGCGGGCCGGCGGTGCTGACCCTGAAGCCGGGTCGTTATCTGCTTCGCAGCCCGCTGCTTCTGACCGGCGACCATGAGCGGCTGGTGATCGAGGGCTGCGGCTTCGGGGCCACGATCGGCGCCGATCCCAAGGCGCTGAAGGCTTTCGTGTTCGGCCTGGTGATCATCACGAAGGCCGACGCCGTCACCCTCCGGCAGCTCGAGTTCGATGTCCCGATGGTGGCGGGAGATCGCGAGGGCGGAACCTTCTCCGGAGTGATGGTCGCCGATTCGGGCCTGGTCGTGATCGAGGACTGCAACTTCACGCTGCATCCGCCCAAGGGGGGCAAGATCCCCGGGCCGGTGTTCGGCGGAGCGATCACGATCTGGGGGCGAGCGGCGGAGCTGAAGGTTCGCCGGAACCGCTTCGTCGGCAAGGCGATCGTCCCCCACGGCGTGGTCTGCGGCTTCCTCGCCGCCGTCAACAACAGGGACGTCACCACCGCGCTTGTGGGAGTCGACATCAGCGACAATTTCTTCGATCGCCTCAACGGCGGAATCGTCGCGTTCGCGCGGCTGGGCGAAATACGGTGCGCCACCAACCGCATGCGCGACTGCAATACCGGCATCTTCCTCGCCGATCCGGTCACCGGATCGACCAACGCCTTCGTCAAGCGTTCGGTCGCCCAGGCGGATTCCGACTTCGCGACCATGGTCCAGCGCAGCTTTCCCGTGCGTTTCATGGCGGAGATATCGCGCGAAACGCCGAACCGGCGGCCAGGCGAGCCGGCGGTCGCGACGACGGCTTCGCGGTCGGTGCGGACATCGCTGCTGAAGGAAATGGCGGCGTCCGGAGCGGTCGTCTTCCAGTCGATCGCGGGCACCGCGAATGCAGCGGCACCGGCCGAGGCTCAGGTCGCCGTCGCCGCCGAAGCGGAGGCGCCCGCGGCGGCCGCGGCGGCCGCCACGGCGGCGGCGCCCAAGGCGACCGGGGAGATGAGGGCACAGGCGAAGAAGGAACGGGCGCAGTTCCTCAACGACCTCACGCATCTCGACGCCGTGGCCGTGAACACGCGACTGGCGGGGCAGCGCCTCAACGCGGTGCTGCACATCGAGAATAACGACATCTCGCTCGCCAACACCGCCGCGAACGCCATTCCGGGGACCGGAATCGCGATCCTGCGCTCGCCCGACGACGATCCCAGCATGGTCCTGATGAGCGGCAATCGCGTGGTCTGCGGCGACAATCGAACCCTCGGCGGCTCGCTCCTGTTTCCGACCATGGCGACGGTTACCGGCAACATGCTGATCCATCCGACGAGCAAGTTCAGGCAGGGACTGCCGGTCTTCGTCGCGTTCGGCGTCGAGGGGGGCCATTATGCGTATAACGGCAACGTCTTCCAGCGGGGCGCGACGATTCTCCCCGCCCGCACCGGCCCGGCGCCGAACGCCGCCGATTATTGGCCGTTCCTGAATACGGGGATGTGACGAGTGGGGTGTCCGGCACAGGCAATGGCCGCTCCGGAGCGGACGCCGCATGGGCTCATTGCGCCGCGCGCACCGAACGTCAGGCACCGCGCCGCGAGTCCCGGCGCCTCGGGCAACCAGTCGCATTTGCGCAGGCTCGCCGTGGGGGGGCAGCCGCTGCAGGCCCGGCTGACGATCGGCGCGGTCGACGATCCCTTGGAGCAGGAAGCGGATGCGGCGGCCGACCGGGTGATGCGGATGGCCGATCCGCAGGTCTCGCTGTCGTCCGCTCCGACGCTTTCCCGCAAATGCGCGGCCTGCGAAGAAGGCGAGGAGAAGGGGCAGCCTCCGCTGCGCCGCGCGGCGGCGGCGGCCGGCGGAACGGACGCGGCGGCCGCGCCGCCGATCGTTCACGATGTTCTGAATTCGCCCGGCCGCCCGCTCGACCCCGCCACCCACGATTTCATGGCGAGCCGCTTCGGAACCGATTTCAGCCATGTCCGCATCCACACCGATGCGCGTGCCGCCGAGTCGGCGAAATCTGTCGGAGCCCTGGCATATACGGTCGGCGCCGACATCGTGTTTGGCGCAGGAACCTATGCGCCTGGTGCCGAGAGCGGCAGACGGCTGCTCGCCCACGAACTGGCTCACACGGTGCAGCAGGAAGCGGGCACCGCGCTGCGGCGCAAACCGGACCTCGCGGGATGCCTGGCCCAGAAGGATGATATCCTCCCCCCGAATGTCGGCCTGGTCACCGCCATCGCTCGCGAACAGGAACTGGCCGACGCGCTGGGCGCCGACTATGAACCGTTCAAACAATTGATCCTGAAGCGGGTCGACGCGCGCATCCTGGTTTGCCAGCACGGTGTGCCGGGGGTGCTCGCCTTGTGGCACGCGCGCACGGTGCAAAGCATAATCGATGTGCCGGCGGCCACGGCCATGCTCTCCGGCGGCGTCGCACCCCCTGCCCCGGCCCCCACGGCCGTTCCCGCGATCACCCCGACGCCCGGCGCGGACGATTTCCAGATCAAACGAGTCGGCTGGTCGACCTCCTCGCGGCTTTTGTTCGCCCGCGGTTCGGACGCCATAAATCCGAGCGCGCAGATGCAGATCGACCTGCTCAAGGCCTCTCCTCCTTCCGGGAGCATCCGCCTGATCGGCTATTCCAGCGCCGACGAAGCGGCCGCGTTGGCGCAATCCCGCGCCGACGCCGCCAAGACCGCGTTCGCCAGCGCACCCAATGCGCTCGCGATCAGCAGCGCCACCGGCAACGCCGCGGCCAACGCCTCGAAAATCGACTTCGTCACTTCTCGCGGCGTGGACGTCGTGATCGGCACGGCGGCGCCCACAACCGTCGACTGCGACGAGAAAAAAGACGGAAAGCTGGTCCATCCCCCCACGCAACCGTGCCCGATGATGGATCCTGCAACCGAGACCAAGTTCAAGGAAGCCCACAAGCTCGCCACGGACGTGATGGCCGATGCAGTGGCCGCGGTCGCCGGCAGTCCCCCGGCGGCCGACTCCGCCAAGATCGACAGGTTCTTCGGCGGTCACGACGCGGCCACGCTCGGCTTGCTGCAAACCAACCTTGGCGCTCTCAACACCCATGTGATCAACCTGCCCGCCGAAACCGATTGCGGGGGTGAATGCGACAAGGGCCTCTGCGCGGACGGCCCGATCGCCTACAACAATGGAAAACCCGCCGCGTCGCGTACGACGATTTGCGTCCCCACGTTCAAGGAGCTCAGCTCGGACAGCGACCGTGCCCGCAACCTCATCCATGAGACTGCGCACGGCACCTCGCCGCTTGGCGGAGCTCCCGGAACCGGTACCAAGGATTATGCCTATCGACACGAACGGATGCTGCTAGAGCTTCCCTCCGCCGACCGCCTGCACAATTCGGACAGCTACGCGTTGTTCGCGCTGTTCGTCCACGAAGCCAAGACCACCCATGACCCGAACGCCGTCCCCAAAGGCATCAGGACGCCGGAAAACGACAAGCTCAATGGCTTCACTCCGGTCGATCCGGAAACCCCGGCGCTCAAGCTCGCCCTGGCCAAGATGGAAAAACGCCTTACCTGGTCACAGGACCGAGTGGCACAGCTCTATGGTCAGGTCGTCAACATCCGCGCTCCCGCCGGGCCCGGCAAGCCCGCCAAGACCTGGGCGGACTCCTGGGCCAAAGGACTGATGACCGAGGCGGCGAAGCATTTCCCGCTCACCCCCACTTCCAGCCCGCCGACACTCGCCGATCAGATCCGCATCGCCGCGATGGAAGATCGCTACCTGCGCATGTACATGATCTCCAAGAACGATCTCGTCGTCACCCGCGCCGCCACCGGCACCGTCACCTGGGCATCGCCGGCGGCCGGTTCCCCGTTTCTCGCGGGAGCGTCGCTCTCCATTGGCCCGGATTTCTTCCGCGCGGACCCCGAAGACCAGGTCTCGCTTCTGCTGGAGTCGGTGGCCGGCCAGACCAAAGACCTCGAACCGGCCTTCGTTCCCGCCTATGCCTCCCTTGCGAAATGGATTCATCAGAATGCGTAGTGGGCTGGAGCGGAGAGCGGAGGGCAGAGAGCCTATGTGGCTGCATTCGTCCGACCTGCGCTCGCCGGTCCTTCATGAATAGGGAGCCGTAACGATGAGCCATTCCGCGCCGACGATGGCTGCGGCGGAGCAGGCGCGCTGCGCCTCCCGCGCCGCACACGGATCGGATGTCGGGCGCCCTGCCGCAAGGACGGCGGGCCGGGGCAATCAGGCGAATCTGCGCCGGCTCCAGGCCAAGCTGACGGTCGGCGCCGTCAACGATCCGCTCGAGCGGGAAGCCGACGCCGCCGCCGACCAGGTGATGCGCAAGGCCGACGCTCGAGTCTCGCTCGCCGCGCCGCCGAGGCTCAGCCGGAAGTGCGAATCGTGCGAGGAAGAGGAAAGCGGCGCCCCTCTCAAGCGCAAGGCGAGCGGCGGCGGCATGGCGGGCGAGGCCGCGCCGGCAATTGTCGATCGCGTGCTCGCCTCTCCCGGACGCTCGCTGGACCCCGCCACGAGCAGCTTCATGGGCCGGCGTCTCGGCGCCGATTTCAGCGACGTGCGCATCCACACCGACAGCGACGCCGCGGCATCCGCGACGGCTGTCAAGGCGCGGGCCTACACCGTCGGCAGAGATCTGGTCTTTGGGTCCGGGGAATTCGAGCCGAACAGTCGTGCGGGCCGCCATCTCCTGGCTCACGAACTGGCCCATGTCGTCCAGCAGAGCGCAGATTCGGCACCGAACCTGCGGCGCGTGGCCGACCCCAGCGAGGCGCCTGCCAG
This sequence comes from Sphingomonadales bacterium, assembly GCA_034668585.1. Taxonomy (GTDB): domain Bacteria; phylum Pseudomonadota; class Alphaproteobacteria; order Sphingomonadales; family Sphingomonadaceae; genus Allosphingosinicella. Next base: position 35,220 of record JAXDPB010000007.1, read on the forward strand.
CATGCCCTGCCGGATTGCGACGAACAGCGTACTTTCCCTGCTGGACGTTCATTTCGACCGTGACAGCGCGACGATCCGGCCCGCGGAGCGAACGGCGCTGGAAGCCTTCGTCGCCAGCTGGCACGGCCAGCCTGGATCGCTCCGCTTGCGCATCGACGGCCATGCCAGCGAAGAAGGCACCGAGTCGCACAACTGGCCGCTGTCCTGTAACCGGGCGATGGCGGTCGAGAACGTGCTCACCAGCCCGACTGGCGGAGGGATTGCGGGTATTCCAGGCAGCTTGATCGAGGTCGTGGCGCAGGGCGAGACCATCGCGTTCGGCCCCGCTCGGCCCGACAATCGTCTGGCCACCATCTGGAGCGACACTCCCACGCCGCCTCCGCCAGCTCCCGAGCCCGCCCCGACCCCGGCACCGGCTTTCCGCTGCGGCCCCAACGTGACGGCCGAGATTTCCGCGGCTGTCAGTCGCACCCGCAGCACCTTCGCCGGTTGGGGCGCGGCGACCCGCGAGGAACATTGTGACGCCCTCGATTCCTTGAGTACGGGAGGATATGCCTGGGACATCGTTCAGCTTCACAACAATGATTGGATCCATCTGTTGTATCGGCCGGCCTGCGCGACGGCGGGAGCGACGCCTCCTTGCGGCTCGACCGTGCAGGTCGACTCGGAATGCAGCTATGCGGGCAGCCCCAACTACGTGATCTTCGGCACGATGTGCGACCTGTGCCACGGCCATTATGTCTCGACGGCGAACAGCTCGGGGCAATCGCGCTTTACGCAATCGAAGATGCTCGGCCTGATCGCTTTCTACAAGGGACCGGGAGTGTTCAGCTCCGCCTCCGGCAATTATCAAGAGTCCCGACTCTGGGCTTCGGCCGGTTACCTCGGCTGGCCATCCGTCGCATCTCCGGCGGGGGATCGCCCCGGCTGCGATCCCAGTTGCCCGACTCCTCACACCGCCCCCTCTTTCCAGGTTGCGTGGTGGAGCAATCCGGGGCTGTTTTCGAGCGCGGTACGTACCGTGATTTGATGCGCGATGAGCTGGCGGAATCTTCCCAAAGCGATGTTCGACCTGCTCGGCGGGTTCGGCCGGCGGGTCCCGCGCAAGGTCTTCGAATGGGTTGAAGCGCGCAACATCCAGGCCGGATCGACGGAGAGCCTGGACCTGCCTTCTTCCCTGAGCCGCGCAAGCAGGGACGGCAAGGTATATGCAGCGCGTCTGTCGGACGGGCGCTTATGCGTGATGGTCAAGACTCATATTGGCTACAAGGACAATTTTGCCGGCGCCGTCCGCTGCAGCGGCCCCTTTCTAAAGAGCGAGGTGCGACAGGATGTGGAGCGACCCTTTTTGAGCCTGGTGGGGCACGGGATTTTCGAAGAGCTCTACATCCGAAAGCAAGCTGGCGAGCAGGAGTTGGAGGTGTTCTTCGATCTGAACTGACGAGCAAGCTGCTGCCGAATGGCCAGGCCTTAGTCTGCCCTCGAACGACGTCGATTGCTGTTGATCCTCGGCTGGAGTCATCATGATGGAATATGCATGTGCCGAACGGACGATGGCGAGCAGCCACGCAGCGAGGCTGCACGCCAATGCCGCCGTCCGCCCTTCGATCCCGAGCACCGGCAACCAGGCGCATCTGCGCCGGATCCAGGCCAGGCTGACCGTCGGCGCCGTCGACGATCCGCTCGAGCACGAGGCCGACGCCGCGGCCGATCGGGTGATGCGGATGGGCGATCCGGAGCTTGGCGCTTCGACCGCGCCGCCACGGCTCACCCGCAAATGCGACACGTGCGACGACGATCGACAGCCCGCCATGCAGGCGAAACGCGGCGATGACGGCCTCAAGGATGGCGGTGAAGCTCCCGACGGAGTCGAGGCGGCCTTGAACGCGCCGGGCCGGCCGCTCGACCCGGCCGATCGCGACTTCTTCGAGCCGCGCTTCGGCCGCGACTTCAGCCAGGTCCGCATTCATACCGACGGCGCCGCCGCCCGCGCCAATCGGCAATTGGGCGCGCAGGCCTTTACCTTCGGCTCCCACGTCTTCTTCGCCGAGGGCAACGCTCCGCGCCGGGACTTCCTGACCGGACACGAGCTGGCCCATGTGGTGCAGCAGGGTGGGGCACCGACGGTCGATGGCGCCAGTGCTCCTCAGCCGGACGCCGGCGGCACGGCGCAACGCCAGATACAGCGCCTGCCCGGCGACGGCATGAGCCCGCCGGGCGATTGCGACTGGACCACCTATGTCCCGCTGCGCATCGCGAAGGAGACCGCGGTGGCGATTGCCGAAGGGCTGGGGGGATGCGCGCCGGGCGACAGCTGCCCCCGTCTTGCGTTCAAGATCGCCGCCCTCGGCGCGGAGATCGCGGCCCGAGTGGCGATTGCCGTCCAATGCTTCAGGGGCGGAGATACCGGCCACGTCGAGCAGATCAACATCAAGACCAGGGCGCTCGACAATTGCCTCGCCCTTTTCACCCGCTCGAATTGCTCGCCCGACCTGGTCACGGAGATGCGCTTCGTCGTCGAACGGCTGCGTGCGCTGCTCGCGACCCTCTTCGTGGTGGTGGCGGTCGCGGCGATCGTCGCCCTCATCGTCCTGCTCGTCGTCGCCATCGCCGCGCTCATCGAGGTGATCGCCGCGGCGATCGCCGCCGCCGCCGAGGCGGTGGTGACTGCCGGAGCGCTTGCCGCGTTCGGCGCGCTGCTTCTGCTGCTCAGCAGCAGCCTGTCGTCAGACGATTCGGAAACCTAGCGACATGCCCGATTCTTCCGACACCCTGAGAGCCTCGATCTTCGCAGCCTTCGCGGCGCGCCCTCGCCCGGCCGCCGACGCAATCCTTCGGCCGGAGGCGGGCCGGGAGGGTGATGAATTGCGCCTGTTGCTGGCCGAGGAGTCGCCCGAAACCCTCTCCACGAAAGAGGTCAGGGCGAAGATCGAAGGGAGGCTCTGGATGCTGGGCGCGGAATGCTTCCGTTATTTTCTGCCCGGCCTGCTGCTTGCCGCCCTCGATCCTCCGGGTCGCCCCGGCCCGTTCGCCGAGGAATTGGTCGATGCCCTGACCGAGCCGTCCCGCCAGGATATCGAAGACATGCTGGACCGCATCGGCCGGGCTCCCGCGCAAGCCCGCCTGGATGAGGACGTGGCCGAGTCGCTGCAGCGGCAACTGCTTACCTGGTTCGATTCGGGAGCGCCGGAAGCGGTCTTTCGCGACCGTTTCGACGACATCACCCAGCGCGAAGGCGCGGCGATCCTCTCCTTCCTCGACCGGTTGAGGGCCGAGAACGACTCCGACTTCCTCGAAGAATCGCTCGATCGCGCCGAAAGCCGCTTCTGGTCGCGCTTCCGGCGATTGCAGTGACGACCGGGCGCCCGGCACCGGCCCCGGCCGCGCCCGAGCGGGCGCAGTGCGAATCCTGCGCGCCGCAGCCACCCAATGTCGGGCACCGCGCTCCGACCCACCGCGCGACGGGCAACCAGGCGCATCTGCGCCGGCTCGCGGTCAGTCAGGACGATGAGGAAGTGCATCCGCTGCGGCGCAAATCGGCGGCCGGCGGGATGGATGGAGCAGCCGCCCCGCCGATCGTCGACTCGGTGTTGAATTCGCCCGGCCGCCCGCTCGATCCAATGACTCAGGAATTCATGGCGAGCGGCTTCGGCACCGATTTCAGCGACGTGCGCATCCATTCCGACCCCCAGGCTGCGCGGTCCGCGGCGGCGGTCGACGCGTTAGCCTATACGGTGGGGCGCGATATCGTGTTCGGCTCGGGTCAGTATGATCCCAATGCGCAGGCCGGTCGGCATTTGCTCGCGCATGAGCTTGCCCATGTCGTCCAGCACCGCGGAGCCGACATGCTCAACCGCACGCCCCTGGCCCGAAAGGCGGAAAAGGGCCGAGCGCTTCACTGGGGCCAGGAGACGACATGTTCGGAATGGGGCTTCGTCGAAAGCGTGCACGAATATGGCGAAGGCGAGAAGTGGAAGTCCGAGAGCTGCTGCAACAGCTGGCCGTTCGCCCTTGAAAACTATGCCCGAATGGAGGGGTGGGCGGGCGCGGCTTCGTGCAGGGGGCACAAGCGTGAGATCGCGACGGTCACTTATGGGGATCGTCAGGTAGAGGTTCTGTGCTCGGACTCCATCGGGACCGCTAAGGATCACCCGGCGAACCCGGCTAAGGATCACCCGGAGAACCCGGCTAAGGATCACCCGGCGAACCCGGCTAAGGATCAGCTGATCGAATTGAGCCCGGCTGCGATGCTGGACCTTTCGGGACAATTGGAAAACCTGCGCAGCGTGTCCGTCACCTATTCAGGCTCGAAGATACCTCTCTGTCCGTTCGGCGACGACCATACTCCGAGGAACCCTAGCGCCGAGCGGTGTCTCACACGCGGCTGCCAACCGGCCGAGGGTTCGCCGAACGACAATTCGAGCTGGCCGCCGGTATGACGATGGCGATTATCCCTCAACATTGTTGTTGGGGCAATTCCGAGGTGGCCCTTTCCGATCCCGCGAACTAGACACGCTCACGCTCCATAGCTGTCGATCTCCGTCGTTCGGTTCATCCGGGCGAGATGAGGAAAGCCGGCGAGACACTACAACCTTCCGGTGGACCTCCTTCAAAACAGGGTCTACCGGCTCCCCGAAATCGGCTGACCGCATCGGAGATTCGATGTCCACTCGAGACACTATCCCGCTGGACCTCGAAGATTTCTTCGAGAACGGGACGGTCGGCCTCCACCTCGTCGGCTCCGACGGAACCATCCTCAAGGCGAACCGCGCCGACTTCGAGCCGCTCGGCTATACGGCGGACGAATATATCGGCCGGCCGATCACCGAATTCCACGCCGACGACCAAGTCATCGAAGACATCCTGACTCGACTCTCGCGCGGCGAAAAGCTGGACAAATATCGGGCAAGGCTCCGGGCCAAGGACGGCTCGCTGCGGCACGTCGAGATATCCTCGAGCGTCTGCTTCCGGGAAGGCGAGTTCGCCAACACCCGCTGCTTCACGGTCGACGTGACCGAAAAGGTCCAGGCGGAGGAAGCCCTGCGCGAGGCCCAGGAACGCCTCGCCGCGACCTACGAGAGCGTCCTCGCCGGCATTGCGGAGGTCGGCCCGGACGGTCGCTTCCTGCGAGTCAACGAGGCTTTCTGCGCCATTACCGGCTTCTCCCGCGACGAATTGCTGTCGAGGACCATCGGCGAGATAACCCACCCGGAGGACGTCGAGCGGGAGCGGCTGAAGTTCCAGGCCCAGGTGGACGGCGAGGTCGACAATTACCACACCCAGAAGAGGTACGTCCGGGCCGACGGCCAAATCATCTGGGTCGAGGTCACGAGCTCCACCGTTCGCGACGGCAACGGCGCCTTCGCCTACGGCGTGCGCATGGTGCAGGACGTCACCGAGCGGAACGAGGCCGACCGCCAGAAGAAGCTCCTCCTCGACGAGCTCAACCACCGCGTCAAGAATACCCTGGCCACGGTCCAGGCCCTCGCCTCACAGACCGCCCAGACCTGCACGAGCGCGGCGGAGTTCCAGGCGCGCTTCGAGCCACGATTGCTGGCGCTGAGCGCCGCCCACGACCGCCTGACGCGCAACGAGTGGCAGGGCGTGAGCCTCGCCGAACTCGTCGAGGAGGAGATGGCGGCTCATCGGCAGCCCGACCGAACGCTCGAGGCCGCGGGTCCGCCGCTGGTCCTGCAGCCGAAAACGAGCCTGTCCATCAGCCTCGCGCTTCATGAGCTGGCCACCAATGCGATCAAATACGGCTCACTGTCCGGGCCGGGAGGCGCGGTGCGAGTCGAGTGGCAAGTCGAGAAGACCGATCCCGAGGCCCCCACGCTTCAGCTGACCTGGGAGGAATCCGGCGGCCCGCCGATCTCGGCGCCGCAGAAGAGCGGATTCGGGTCCCGCCTGCTCCGGGTCACGGCGGCCGAGCTGCAGGGAGAGATGACGAGCGACTTCCGCCCCGCCGGCCTCAAATGGTCCCTTCGCTTTCCAATGAAGAGAATTTGACATCACCGAGGACGACGACCGGACCCTGGCCGCGAGGCGACGTGCGGAGAAGAGCATGCTTCTCGGCCGCCGGATTCTGGTCGTCGAAGACGAGGCCGTGATCGCGATGGCGCTCGAGGACATGCTCCAGCAACTCGGATGCGTCGTCGTCGGCCCGGCCTTCGGCCTGACGAGCGCGCTGCATCTGGCCGGCGCCCAGCCGCTCGATGCCGCCGTTCTGGACATCAATCTTGGGGAAGATCGAAGCTTCGCCGTCGCCGACCTCCTGAAAGGTCGATCGGTGCCGTTCCTGTTCGCGAGCGGATACGGTCACTCAGGCCTCGAACCCCGGTTCAGCGATGCGGCCGTACTCGCGAAGCCGTACAGCCTGGATGCGCTTGCGACGTCGTTGACGGGAGTGTTCTCCGGGCGTTGAAGTGACTCCGGGCGTGTCGCACCGGTTTCACTGGATGGCCGCTACAGTCGCCGGAAGCGCCGCTGCCTCGCGGCGGCGCTGCGTAAGCCCCATGACGACCAGCCCCACGCCCGCGACCGCGAAGCTGATGGCCAGCAGCACTCCGAAGCTCGACACCATCTCCCGAGTTTCGTTGAACATGAGAATGGCGATCGTCGCCATCGGCAGGCCGATCAGCAGCGTCAGCCCCAAACCCAGGTCCGTGACGCCCCGAAGCACCAGCCAGAACCATTCCGTCGCGTAAGCGGCGCGGGCCTGGATGCCCACGTCCAGCGAGATCATTCCTCTCAGCAGGAGCCAGATCATCGACACGGTCGTCAGCGGGAACAGCCCTTTCCAGCCGCTGCCGATGAAGAGGATTCCGGCCACGATGGTGAGCAGCCCCGACCCCAGCGTCACCTTGCCGAGCAGGGCGCGGTGAGCGCCCCACCCCAGCGCGAACTCCGCGGCTCCGCCGGCGAGGAGCATCCAGCCGACCGACTCCGCAACCGGCCGACCCACGATCAAGGGCAGGCCGAGGGCGAAGGCGGCGATGGCGATCTTGAGCGCGCCGCAGGCGACCGTCCATTCCCAGGACGAGGCTGCAAAAAGGGGCGGCGGCGCCTGGGCGGCTTCGGATGAGGAGATGGACATGACGTGATCCTTTCAGGCCGCGATCGGCAGATGGGAGGCGAAGGTCGCATGCGTGATCTCGACTCGAAGGCCGCTCGCGCTGGAATCCTCATGGATCTGCGCCTTGAGCTGCTTCGCCAGCGCCGCCACGATGGCGGTCCCGAGCCCGCCGGGGCCGGTCGATGGCGCCAGGCCCCGGCCGGCCCCGTTGTCGGCGACCGAGAGCTTCCAATCCGCCGCGTCGAATTCGAAGGTGACAAGGATTCGGGCTCCCGCGCGCGCCGTCGGGAAGGCGTATTTGATGGCGTTGATGATGAGCTCGGTCACGATCAGGCCGAGGCTCACCGCCTCGCTGGATTGAAGGGTCCCCTCGTCCGACTCGACTTCGATCTCGATCCCGTGGTGCGGACCGATCATCGATGCCGCAAGGCCGGCGCTGAGCTTGGCCAGATAGGCGGCGATGTCGATCCGCTCGATGCCGTCGACGGAATGAAGGTGGCTCTGGACCGCCGCCACCGACATGACCCGCTTGTGCGCGTCGCGCAGCTCCAGCCGGGTCTCCTCGGAGCCGACCGCGCCGGCCTTGAGCAGCAGGATGCTGGCGATGATCTGGAGGCTGTTGGCGATTCGGTGCTCCATCTCCCGCAGCAGGGTCTGCTGCTGGGCGAGCAGCCGCTCGGTATGCTCGAGCAGCTCCTGCTTCTCCCGCTCGATGGCGCGGCGGGCGGTGATGTCCTTGAACGCGATGAGGATGGTCGGGCGGGAATGGTCTTCGTAGCGGACCAGACGCGCATTGAGCAGCATCGTGCGCCGGCCGAGATGTGGGAAATCGTGCTCCACCTCGAAGCCGTCCATCGATACATGCTCGGGGACGATCGTCTCGATCAGCCGCCGAAGCGCGGGAATGTCCCACTGGCCGTCGCCGAGCTCGAAGAAGGGGCGGCCGCGCGCCTGCTCCGGCTCCTCCCTGAAATATTCGTAGAAGCAGCGGCTCGCGGCAAGCACGCGCAGGTCGTCGTCGAGCACGACGAACGGCTCGGGGAGCGTATCCACGATGGCCAGGGCGAGGGTCTGCGCGTCGGTGAGATTGTCGAGTTGTTTCATGAGGATGCTCCGTCTGGCGGGAGCCTCTTGCGTCTCTCAGTCACCGGCGCGCCAAAGCATAACCGGTGATGGCGGCACCATACACGTTTGTCGCCGGCTATCTAACCTAAATCAGTCTATTGTAAGGCTTGCCCACGCGGAGCGCTGTTCCCGGCTGCTAGGCCTCGCTCAGCACGCCGCGGTAGTCCGGATCCTCCAGGGCACGCCCCGCCCCCATGGCCACGCAGGTCAGGGGATCTTCGGCCACGGCCACGGGGAGGCCGGTCGCGAGCGACAGCGCCTCGTCCATCCGCCGGAGCAAAGCGCCGCCGCCGGTCAGAACGATCCCGCGATCGACGATATCGGCGGCAAGCTCGGGAGCGGTGTTCTCGAGCGCGGTTCGGACCGCGCCGATGATGTGGCTCACCGGCTCGGCAATGGCGTCGGCGACCTCAGCCTCGCTGATGAAAATCTCCTGGGGCATTCCAACCGACAGGTGGCGCCCCCGGACGCGTATCGTCGCCGCCTTGCCCTTGGGCGGGAGCGCGCTTCCGAGCTCGTGCTTGATTCGCTCCGCCGTGGCTTCGCCGATCATCAAATTGTATTTGCGGCGGACGGCGGCGGCGATCGCGTCGTCCATCTTGTCCCCGCCGACGCGAACGGAGGTGCTGTAGGCGAGGCCGCGCATCGACAGCACGGCGACCTCGGTCGTCCCTCCGCCGATGTCGACCACCATCGCCCCGACGGGCTCGGTCACCGGCAGCCCGGCGCCGATCGCCGCCGCCATCGGCTCCTCGATGAGCCAGACCTTGGACGCCCCGGCGTTGGTGGCCGCATCGCGAATGGCGCGGCGCTCGACCGACGTCGACCCCGAGGGCACGCAGACGACGATTTCCGGGTGGCGCCCGAGCCGCGAAGGGCCGCCATGGGCCCTGTCGATGAAATGCTTGATCATCTGCTCGGCGACGTCGATGTCGGCGATGACCCCGTCTCTCAGCGGCCGGATCGCCTGGATATGGCCGGGCGTCTTTCCCAACATCAGCTTGGCGTCGCGGCCGACCGCCTTCACTCGACGGACGCCATCCGTCGTCTCGAGCGCGACCACCGAAGGCTCGTTGAGCACGATTCCCTTCCCGCGCACATAGACGACGGTGTTCACCGTGCCGAGGTCGATCGCCATATCGTTGGAGGGAAGCCGGAAGAGACGCGAGAAAAGCATGACCGGGATGATCCCTCCGAAGCGGTCGTGGCGGATTCGATGCCACCAGGCGCACCTACCGGGCAACGGGGCAGAAGTCGCCGCCGATTCGGGTGCACCGACCGAGCGGAAACGCCGTTACCGGCCCTAAGGCTTCAACACTGGTACGGACCGGGCCAAGCCATGAGGTCAATCATCCACTTCATGCCTTGTGCCCGCTCGGCGCGATCGCGCCCGCGAGGGCGCGCATCCGGGCGACGATCAGGACGAGGAAGGCGATCGACCAAGCCCTGATTTCCAATTCCGCCCGTCCCGGTCCGCAGGGCTTTTCCGGCAATTGCCGAACTCGAAAGCGCCGCCCGGCGGGAAAGGCCGCTTCGAGCGGATATAGAGTTCGCCCTCGCTCACGGTCGCAACCGGATGTTCGGTATCGTTCGTCCGTTCATGCTCCAGCACGACCTTGTAGGGCTGCGCCTCGCCGGGCGTCACGACCACCCGTCCTCCGGTGACACTCATTCCACTCTCCCTGCAAAGGTCTCCGTCAGGCGTCGTCGCTGATCGGGAACAGGAAATAGCCGCGTTCCGAAACGCCGTTCGTGATCTGGAGGGACGTCGCCCCGACCCGGCGGTCGGACGGGGAGACGAGAACCTCCTTCGCGTAAATCCAGGCCGATCCGTGGCTCGGCAGGTTCCCGCCGCTGGCGTCCGGAGTGAGCGCACCCCGCCAGCTGTCGGCCTTCACGAACTTGTGAAGGAGGATTCCGGCCGTGGCGGCCGTCGCTTCCGGGGCCGGAGCGGAGTCCGCCGCGCCCACGATCGTCATCCTCTCGCTCACTTCGGATCCCCTCAATAGTTCATCCCGCCCATTCCGGCGCCGGCTGTGGCGGAACCGTCAGGCTCATCCTCCTGAAGCTCGGCGACGGCCGCTTCGGTGGTGATGAGAAGGCCCGCGACCGACGCGGCGTCCTGAAGCGCCGAGCGGACGACCTTGGTCGGATCGATCACGCCGGCCGCGACGAGATCCTCGTAGACATCCGTCTGGGCGTTGAAGCCAAACGTCCCGCTCTCCTGGTCGATGAGCTTTCCGGCGACCACGGCGCCGTCGAAGCCCGCATTCTCCGCGATCTGGCGCAACGGCGACTGGAGCGCCCGGCGGACGATGTCGATGCCGCGAGTCTGCTCGTCGTTCGCGCCGGTCAGCCCGTTCAGAGCCCTGGAGGCGTAGAGGAGCGCCGTTCCACCGCCCGGGACGATCCCCTCCTCGACCGCGGCCCGGGTGGCGCTGAGCGCGTCGTCGACCCGGTCCTTGCGCTCCTTCACCTCCAGCTCCGAGGAGCCGCCGACCTTGATGATCGCAACCCCGCCGGCGAGCTTGGCGAGGCGCTCCTGGAGCTTCTCCATGTCATACTCGCTGTCGGAGCGCTCGATCTGGCCGCGGATCGAGTCGACCCGCGCCTTGATGGCGTCGGAGGTTCCGGCGCCGTCGACCATCGTGGTCTTGTCCTTGTCGATGTTGACCCGCTTCGCCGTGCCGAGCATGTCCAGGGTCACCGTCTCGAGCTTGATCCCGAGATCCTCGGTGATGACCTGGCCCGCCGTCAGGACGGCCATGTCCTCGAGCATCGCCTTGCGGCGATCGCCGAAGCCAGGCGCCTTCACGGCCGCGACCTTCAAACCGCCGCGAAGCTTGTTGACGACGAGCGTGGCCAGAGCCTCGCCCTCGATGTCCTCGGCGACGATCAGGAGCGGACGGCCGGATTGAGCGACCGCCTCCAATATGGGGAGCATCGCCTGGAGGTTCGACAGCTTCTTCTCGTGGAGCAGGATGTAGGGATCGGCGAGCTCGACCTGCATCTTCTCGGCATTGGTGATGAAATAGGGGCTGAGGAACCCGCGGTCGAACTGCATGCCCTCGACGACGTCCAATTCGAACTCGAGGCCCTTGGCCTCCTCGACCGTGATCACGCCCTCCTTGCCGACCTTCTCCATCGCCTCGGCGATCTTCTCGCCGACGACGGTGTCGCCGTTGGCGGAGATGATTCCGATCTGGGCGATTTCGTTGTTGCTCGACACCGGCTTCGACCGGGCTTTCAGGTCGTCCACGACCTTCAGGACCGCGAGGTCGATGCCGCGCTTGAGGTCCATCGGGTTCACCCCCGCTGAAACCGACTTCATCCCTTCCCGGACGATCGCCTGGGCGAGGACGGTCGCGGTGGTGGTGCCGTCGCCGGCATGATCGTGGGTCCTCGACGCGACCGAGCGGAGCATCTGCGCGCCCATATTCTCGAACTTGTCGTGGAGGTCGATCTCCTTGGCGACGGTCACTCCGTCCTTGGTGATCCGGGGAGCGCCGTAGCTCTTGTCGAGCAGGACGGTGCGGCCCTTGGGGCCGAGCGTCACCTTGACGGCGTTGGCGAGGATGTCGACGCCGCGGCTGATGCTTTCGCGCGCATCGCGGGAGAATTTGACGTCTTTGGCGGCCATGTTCGTGTTCCTTGACTTGAATTCGTCACCCCAGCGAAGGCTGGGGTCTCGTCGGGTGAAGGGTCGGTGCCTTTCACCCACTGGGGTCCCAGCCTGCGCTGGGACGACGCGCGTCTCAGCCGACGACACCGAGAATGTCGGCTTCCTTGATGATCAGCAGGTCCTCGCCGTCGAGCTTGACCTCGCTTCCGGACCATTTGCCGAACAGGATCGTGTCGCCCGCCCTGACGTCGAGCGGAGTCACCGTGCCGTCCTCCGAACGGGTGCCGGAGCCGACGGAGACGATTTCGCCTTCCTGAGGCTTTTCCTGAACCGTGTCCGGGATGATGATGCCGCCCGCCGTCTTCGCCGCGGCTTCGATGCGGCGAACGAGCACGTGGTCGTGGAGGGGTCGGAATGTCATGGCCACGGATCCTCTCGCTGGATCGCGACGAAGTCGTCGCTTCACAAGCGGGAGCCAGCGCTGCCAATTTGCGATTGGCACTCTCGATGGAAGAGTGACAACACACACCATGTGGGTGCTCGTCGTCGCCGGATCAAGCGGCCGTTCCGCTTTACTCATACCCGGGCGCGCGAGCCCGGTCGGATCCTCACCTGACCTCTGTCTGCAGGCACCCCATCGCGGAGAGGCCGCCATCTCCTCACGGCCGAGCTCCCGCTGCCGCGCCCTGAAGCCCGCCGTTCGCTTGGGGGCGCCTGCGGAACGGAAGCTGCAACCTAGCTTGTGCTTGGCTGGGACCGCGAAGGTCGTGACGCGGAGATTGGCCATCATATTCTCCGCAGATATTGCGGCGATCATGCTTTGCGTTCGATCAACAGGCTGCGTGCGCGGCGCTCAGCCGTGAACGATCGACACCCTGGTTCCCGGGGCCGCGGCCGAGACTCGGACGCTGGCATCCAACTGCCGGGAAAGCGCCTCGACGATGCCGGTCCCGAGCCCGGGCTTGGCGCTCGCGCCAACGGGCATGCCGACGCCATTGTCGCTCACCGTCAAAGTCCACCCGGTTCCTTCCGCGAGATAGTCCACCGCGATCTTCCCGACCGGATCATGGCCGGGGAAGGCATGCTTCAGGGCATTGATGACCAGCTCCGTGACGATCAGGCCGAGGCTCACCGAAATGTCCGCGCTCACGGCGCTGTCATCGACGGTCGCGGTCAGCGAGAGGCGATCATGATCCGCGATCATGGAAGCGCCGATGCTTCCGCACAGGTCGGTGAAATAGGCGCGCAAGGCAACCTCGCCCAGCCTCGAGGCCGTGAGCTGCCTTTGCATCGTCGCAATCGACATCACCCGGTGATGCGCATCGTGCAGGTGGCCGCGGGACTCCTCCGACTGCACCCTGCGCGCGCTCTGCATGAGCACGCTGGCGATGATCTGAAGGCTGTTGGCGACGCGGTGCTGAAGCTCCTGCAGGAGGATTTGCTGCTCCCGAACGAGATCATCCTTGAGCTTCTCCGCGAGGCGCGCGGCGGTGACATCGTCCACGGTCAGCACGATACGAATGTTGTCGGCGTCGAAATAATCGAGCTTGCGGGCGTTGAGCACCAGACGTCGGGGCTCATGCGCCTTGCGCGCCAGGTCCATCTCGTAGGCGTCGATGGCGGCGACGCCGGCAACGGTCGCGCGCAATAGCGAGTTGAGCTGGGGCACGTTCCATTCGCCCTCGCCGAGATCGGCAAGCCCGGCGCCCGCCGGATCCGGCTGGACTTCGAAAATTCGGGCGAACGAGCGGCTTGCCGCAACCACAATAAGCTCGTCGTCAAGCAGAACGAGTGGCGCCTGCGACGAGGCGATGAGGGCCATGGCAAGGCTGCTCGCGGCTTCGGAAGGGACTGACACGGGACCTCGCTCAGCACGGCGCCCGGCGCGTGGCCACGGCATCGATGTGGAGCAGTCGGATACGTCGAGATCGACTAAGGAATGGAGCCCGTCGCCAAAGTATGATTGCGGTATCGCGAGGCTGACAAGGAACTGCTTCGCAAACCTAGCGGGAAAGAACGTTGAGGGCGCCGCAGGTGCATCGGACCACGAGCCTCTCGCCCTCGGGATGCTCGCGCCTGGCGGTGACGGGACTGATCCGGAAGCCGATGACATCCCCGCATTTTCCGCACACCAAGTCTTCATTCTCGTGGCCGCTGAAGGTGGGCAGCGTCCGCGGCATGAACAGGGCATCTCGGCGGGTGACGCCAGCCGCGACTTCCAGGGCCGTTCTGATTGCCGCGGAACCGCCGGTGGCGGACGGCCTGGATTCCTCCGCCGCATGGCCGGCCATCTTCCGGATCTGAGACTCCCAGTGGGCTTCGTCGGCGTCGCAGCGGCGCCGCCAAGCCGCCTGTTCAAACCTGTCCGCTGCCGCGTTGGGCGAAGTCTTCATCTTGAATCCAGCCTGGCGCCGGATCGGGTCGTCCATGGCTCAGGACCGGAGCCCCGCACCGACGCGCAATACGGGGCGTTCTCATTCGTAGGGAACAAAGTGATGCTGGAGAATATGGGAACAACACGGTGATCCCGGCATGGGAATTCCGACCTGTCTCACCGCGCCTAGCCGGCGAAGGCGCGCCTGCGGTCGCTCGGCCGCCAGTCGCCGAAGCCGACGATCGAGACCGCGGTTCCGGGAGCCGCATCGGCGATCTCGACGTTGGCGCCCAATTGCTTGGCAAGCGCCTCGATGATGCTGGAGCCGAGGCCGGGCCGCGCGCTGAACGGCTCCACCGGAATGCCGACTCCGTTGTCGCCGACGGACAGCCTCCAGGCCGCGCCGCTGGCGTGATAGTCGACTCGGATCGTACCGTGCCGGCCGCCGGGAAATGCGTGCTTGAGAGCGTTGATCACCAGCTCGGTGACCATCAGGCCCAGGCTCACCGAAATGTCCGCGGTGGTGACGCTGTCGTCCGCGCAGACCTCGAGCGAGAGCTGGTCGTGATCGCGGATCATAGAGGCGCCGATGCTTCGGCACAGATCGGTCAAATAGGGGCGTAGCTCGACATTGCCGAGCCTCGAGGCGGCGAGCTGCTGCTGCACAGAAGCGATCGACATGACCCGGCTATGTGCGTCGTAGAGATGGTTCCGAGTCTCGTCCGACTCGACCCGGCGCGCGCTTTGCAGAAGCACGCTGGCGATGATCTGAAGGCTGTTGGCGACCCGGTGCTGCAGCTCCTGGAGCAGGATCGCCTTTTCGCGCAGCAGATTGTCCTTGAGCTTGGCGTCGAGGCGGGCGTCGGTGACGTCGGAAATCGAAAGCAGCAAGCGGACATTGGCGGTATCCTCATAGTCCAGCTTGTGGGCATCGAGAACCAGCCGCCGGTCGTCAAGGCCGGCTCGCCGGAGATCGAGCTCATGGGCTTCGATCCTGCCATGGCCGGCCACAGTTGCCCTCAGCCGGGACTGCAGCTGGGGCATGTTCCATTCGCCCGCGCCGAGCGCGGCAAGCGTACGCCCCGCGACCTTGCCGGGATCGATCCCGAAGGCCAGGCAGAAGGAGGTGCTCGCCGCGATCACGCCGAGGTTGCCGTCGAGCAGCAGCAGCGGCGTGTTCGACGCACCGACCATGGCCAAGGCCAGGCTATTGGCCGCTTCCGAGTGCATGATGGCGAGGCTATCCATGGCGAATTCCCGCGGCCGGGGGGCCCGCAACTTGAGAACCGTGCCCAACCGCAATGTCGACGAAGTCGTGGTCCGTAGACGGGCCGGCGGCAATCGATGGCTGAACTTATCATGGATCAGCCACCGTAAGTATGCTCAAGAATACGGTAGTGATGCGTCGTCGATTGCGGAGCATAGTCAGCAGTAAACTTGGGACGGCGGCCTGCTCGTGGGGGAACATAAGCCGCCGCCCCGCCGACAAGACCGGCCTGTCAGCCACCATGTGTTTAGTCCCCGCCAAGCATAAAGAAATAGGGGGGCATTACGGTACGGACGCCCCGGACGTTCAGCGTCACTGCAGGCCGTACAAGGGAAATGCGAATCAGGCGATAGAGGGCTGCGGAGAACCAGACCGCTCTGGTCGTGCGCCGATCGCCATGATCAGACCCTGAATTGCCGCTTGGGCCAAACCCGGCGTGGCGTCGCCCTCGCTCTGCCCGATCATCTTGATCTCTCTTTCGACCTCCGCAGCGAGGTCGCCGAGGCCGGCCTTACCGAACATGCCGGCAGTTCCCGCGAGAATATGGGCAAGCCCGGCCGCTTCGCGGAGCAGAGCCGAGGCTTGCCGATCGCCTGCGCCCGCAAGCTCGGCGACAATCTCGGCGAGCCGCCCGCCCGATTTGCGCAACCTCGCCTCGAAGCGCACCGCACTGGACGCTGTCGCCAGTTCGCGAAAGCCCATCGCAGGGTTTGAGGATGGGGTAAGGTCGCCCCACAGCTCTACCGCCTGCTTCAGCTGGGCGAACCCGCTCGGCTTGGCGATATGATCGTTCATGCCCGCATCCCGGCATTGCTGCATCTCGATCGCAAAGGCATTGGCGGTGAGTGCGAGGATCGGGATCGTCGCTGCCCTCCCGCCAAGCGCGCGGATGGCGCGGGTCGCGGCGAGCCCGTCCATCACCGGCATCTGGATGTCCATGAGGATGAGGTCCCATGCGCCCGGATCGAGCTCGAGCCGGTGCGCCATGGCGAGCGCTTCGGCGCCGTTCCCGGCGAGGTCGACGCTGTGGCCGAGCCGAGTCAGCATTTCGGTGATCAGCTCCTGATTGATGTCGATATCCTCGACCAGGAGAATCGAAGCCTGCAACCGCGTCGGTGCGTCCAGAAGCGGGCTCGCCGCAGGGCTTTGCGGGACGGGTCTGATTGCGGTGCGAACCGGCACGACGACCTCATCCAGAGGAAGTGCGAGAGTGACAAGAGTCCCTTGATTCTCGAGGCTGTCGAGCACGATCGTTCCACCCATCAGGGCCACGAGGCTGCGGCTTATGCTCAGGCCCAGGCCGGAGCCACCGAAGCGGCGCGAAGTCGAGGCGTCGGCCTGCACGAACGCGTCGAAGATCGCCGCCTTGCGTTCCTCCGCGATGCCGACCCCGGTATCGGCGACCTTGATCAGGATGATCCGACTGCCGGCCGGCCCGACCGCTTCGCTTAGCGCTACGGAGACGGTACCGTGATGAGTGAACTTGACCGCATTGCCGAGCAGATTGAACAGGATTTGGCGGAGGCGCAGGCTGTCGATCAATACGCAGTCCGGGAATCCGTCGGCCAACGCGACCTGCAGGGCGAGGCCCTTTTGCTCTGCCGCGGGAGTCATCAATCGGACGCATTGCTTGATGTCGTGCCGTACGTTCGAAGGCTCGGCATTGAGGTCGAGCTGGCCCGCCTCGATCTTCGACAGATCCAATATATCGTTGAGCAATTTCAAAAGCGCCTGGGCCGATTCCTGGACGAGCAGCAAATGACGGCGCTGCTTGGCGTCGAGCTTGCTGTCCATGAGGAGCTCGACGAAGCCCATGACGCCGTTCATCGGCGTCCGGATTTCGTGGCTCATATTGGCCAGGAAGGCGGCCTGGGATGCGGACGCTGCCTCCGCTTCGCGTCGCGCAAACTCGAGCTCGGTGACATCGATGATTACGCCGAACATGGCTTCCGGCTCGCCCTGCGCATCGCGCTCGCAGACGCCGAGGGATCTGACAAAGCGGACCTCGCCGGTCGGCCGAAGAAAGCGATGACCGATTTCCCAGTCGCGACATTCGCGCAGCGCTTGCTCGACAAGCGTGCGGGGGCCTTCCCAATCGTCAGGATGGAAGCGCCCGAGCTCCTCGTCGAGACTCGGTATCGTGCCGACGGGCAGGCCCAGGATCGCCGAGACCTCGTCGGACCATTGCATCGCGCCGGTGGACCACTCGATCCGCCAATGACCGATATGTCCGACCTGCTCGGCATGGCGATAATAGCTTTCGCTCCGCCGTGTGGCGAGCTCGCCCCGGCGTCGCGCACGATCGGCACGGAGCAATGCAATTATGCACCCGGTCAGCATGACCGAAGTGACCAGCAAATTGGTAAAGACCTGAAGGGCCGTTCCATCTTCCGTACCGACGATCACGGCGGCGAGAAGCACGAACGGAAGGGTCGAGCGCGCTACCGATCCCGCGACCCCGCGATCCAGAAGATAGCCCGTCATGCCGGCCTCGGACCGGATGCTGGCGACTCCAATGGCCAGAGCGATGAGCGCAAGGGCGGAATAGAAGGACATCCTGATGCGGATGATCCCATCGAGACCTAAGCCGTCGAGTCCGTATCCGACCGCCGCGAACAACGCGATCGCCATCACGACCGTGCACAGAAACTGAGTGGCAAGCCCGGCCCGGCCGTGGCTCGACGGGCCTGTAAGCAATCCACCGCCCAGGAGAACCAATGCCAGGGCGACACCCGCCGGCATATCGCTGGCTGGCATGTCCCCCGCCCCAGCGAGCCGATCGGCAAACAGGTATTGATCGATTGCGAATGGTAGGCCGAGAAGGATCTGAGCCAGCTTTGTGACACCGACGCTAATGATGGCGATCGTCAGGATCGCGAGCAAAAAGGTCGGGCGGCGAGGCGGAAGTGTCAGCGCAAATGCAGCAAGAAGGCATGTGATCGCAGTCATCGGATTCATCGCGCCGAGCCCCGGCGCCAAGTCCGCCAACCCCCGATGACCCGCCGCCCAGCCGAACAGCACGATCACGGCGATCCCGCCCGCGAACGCTGCGGCGCAACGGCGAATTCGCGTCGTCAGTTCGAGGCGCGCAGGATCGCTACCGGGCATCGTCCTGCCCTCTGTTTCGGGCCTCCGGAGCAGTGGCGCATATCGTTGGCCTGCGGGACATTATCGTCGGCCCCAACCGTGCTCGGCCTGGCGGCCGGACCCAAGCGGTGGCTGCATGGTCGCGGTGAGCCGCCGCGCCCGCCCCTGCTCGACAAGAATTTCGGCCCAGGAAACCAGCTGGTCGGGATCGAACGGTTTGCGCAGATAGTCGTTGGCGCCGGTTCGCATGGCGATCGCCTCGTCAGCTGCGCTGCGGCGACCGGTGAGCATCAGCACCGGGGTTGCGAAGCAGGTTCGCGAGGTCCGGATTTGCCGGAGTGCCTCGATTCCACCCAGCTCGGGCATCGTGCAATCGAGAATGACCAGCTCAGGATGCGTAGATTCCACTTCGCGGAGAACCGAAAGCCCGTCGTGGAGAGCGTGCACCACATGGCCGCGGGCGTCGAGCGCTTCGCTGATCACGGCAACGACGATCTCGTCGTCATCAGCGAGTAGAATCAATGCCACGGAAATCTCCTTCAAGATCCGATTATGAATGCTGTTCCTCGCTTGGGGACCGGCTCGATCCCGCCGCGCATTCTAGCGGGGGCGGATGGGATTATGATTACGCCCGCATAGAGTAGTTCTGCGGCAGGCGGCGATTGTAGACACCCGGAAATTCAACCCTTTCGGGGACCGCAGGGAACGAGGTCTCCAGCCTGACCTTGCCGCCGCCACGGGCTATCGCGGCCACACGTTGGAAGAGGGTCGGCCCACGCGGTAGAGAGGCATCGCACTCCCCGGTCGAGCCGTCCGCATCGTGGGCCCTGGGCGCCGAAATGATAGTCGACCGCATATTGTGGTTGCTGAGCAGCAGAACCTCTTCCGCATCGGCGATTGATGCCGTCGGAGCAGGATCGGCTGCGAACAAGTCCCCTACTGCCGGCTCCAGGTCCATTACCTCCTCCGCCGTCGGGGACGGCGGCTTCAGAAGGGCGGCTTTAGCGTCCGCCGTGCAAGGCAAAACCGCCGCGGGGAGCCTCGCCCGAAGGCACTGTTGCCCGCCAGGCGCCTCCGCCGCGATATCGAGCCCCGTCGCCACGATCGATACGCGCATGCTACCCTGCATCAGCGGGTCGATTGCGGAGCCCCAGATGATGTCGGCCTCGGGGTCGATCAGGTCCTTGATGTAATTGGCCGCCTCGTCGATCTCCATCAGCCGCATGTCCTCGCCGCCGACGATCGAGATGAGCAGGCCGGAAGCCCCTTTGATGGCGCCGTCGAGCAGGGGGTTGGAGATCGCCATTTCCGCCGAGTGCATCGCGCGATTGTCGCCCGAGGCCTCGCCGGTGCCCATCATCGCCTGGCCCATCCCGCCCATCACCGAGCGGATGTCGGCGAAGTCGAGATTGACCAGGCCCGGCATGACCATCAGGTCGGTGATTCCGCGCACGCCCTGTTGGAGGACCTCGTCGGCCATCTGGAACGCTTCCTTGAAGGTCGTGTCCGGGTTGGCGATGCGGAACAGATTCTGGTTCGGGATGACGATCAAGGTGTCGACGTGCTGGCGCAATGCCTCGATTCCGGCCTCGGCGATGCGGCCGCGGCGGGTGCCTTCGAAGCTGAACGGCTTGGTGACGACGCCGACGGTGAGAATGCCCTTGGCGCGCGCGGCCTTGGCGATGACCGGGGCCGCGCCGGTGCCGGTGCCTCCGCCCATGCCCGCGGCGATGAAGCACATGTGGCAGCCGTCGAGCGCGAGATTGATGGCGTCGATCGATTCTTCCGCAGCCGCCTTGCCGATCGCCGCCACCGAGCCTGCCCCAAGCCCACCTGTGACTTCGGCCCCGAGCTGGATCGGGTGAGCCGGAAAAGCGGCGGTCAGGGCCTGCGCGTCGGTGTTGGCGACGACGAACTCGACCCCCGTAACGTCGCCCGCGACCATGTTCGCGACGGCATTGCCGCCGGCCCCCCCGACCCCGATGACGATGATGCGCGGACGCAATTCATCCGCGCCCAAGGGCTCCAGCTCAACCATGATTATCTCCCCAGGCCGGTGCCTCGACTTGCGAGTCGCCGCAGCGGCCTGTCGTTAACCTTCATGTCGGATTCGGATGCACCGGCCTATGGCGTAACAATACTGTTCGCCTCGCTGGCAGCGTCGGCCTTTGCCCTGGGAGCCCGCTATGGTACAAACGATTGTTCCGCCGAGCGTGGATGGGCGCGTCTGGTCTTACGAAGAAATGCCCCGCCGATGATCGCAGCGACAAGGGATACCGGCATCGAGCCATTGGGCGATTTGCCCTGGGGCACACACGTTTGCCTGTTCTATGAAACCAAGCAGGATGCCCTCGACACCCTGATCCCCTATTTCAGAGCCGGATTGCAAAGCCGCGAGCGTTGCGTCTGGGCGGTGTCCGACCCGATCGAGGAAAAAGACGCGAGGACCGCACTTCACCGATCGATCCCGGATGCCGGGCAGCTTTTGGCGGATGGCGTGATCGAGATCCTGCCGGGCCACGAATGGTACATGGCGGGTTTCGACCACGGCATGAAAAACATCGTCCGCGGGTGGGAGGAGAAATTGGCCGTCGCGCTCGCCACCGGCCATGAGGGATTGCGCATCAGCGGCAACGCCTTCTGGCTGCAAACCGGCCAATGGGATGCGTTCGCGGAATATGAGCATGAGGTCGATTGCTCGCTGGCGGGCCAGCCGATGATCGCTTTATGCACTTATTCGCTTCAGCGTGCTCACGCGGCTGAAGTCCTGGACGTCGCCCGAGCCCACGAATTCACCCTCGCACGTCGCCACGGTCAGTGGGAGCGGATCGAAACGCCGGAATTGAAGCAGGCTAAGCGGGAAATTCAAAGATTGAAGGCGGAGCTGGAGGAACGCGTGATCAAGCGTACCGCCGAGCTGGCGGCGGCGAACGCACGGCTCGAGGCGGAATATGCCGAGCGGGAACGGGTCGAGGCGGTGCTGGAAGAGGCGAAAGTCGCCCTCTATCGCAGGGTTCGTTTGACCACGGCAGGCGTCCTCGCCGGTTCGATCGCGCACGAGATCAATCAACCCCTCGCTGGCATCGTCACCAACAGCGAGGCGTCGCTCCGATGGCTGACGAACGAGGAACCCGACCTGGATCAGGTCAGGGCCGGTCTCGGCCGGATCGCGCGCGATGCCAATCGGGCCGCGGACGTGATCAAGCGGATCCGCGCGCTGGTCGCCGGCAGGATCGAACGTTCGAAATTCGATATCAATGAGGCCTTGGGCGAAACCGTCGCCCTGATGAAGGCGACATTGCAAGCCCACCAGGTCGGAATGCAGCTGGTGCTGGGAGCCGGCCTGCCCGCTGTGGTCGGCGACAAAGTCCAGCTGCAACAGGCCATCATCAACCTCGTGACCAACGCGGCCGAGTCGATGGCGGATGCAACCGGCCCCCGGGAGATAATCATCGGGACGAGCCTTGCCGAAGGAGGCTGGCCGATGGTGACGATAGAGGATCGCGGCCGCGGTCTGAGCCCGGAGGCTAGCGATCATATGTTCGAACCGTTCTTTACGACGAAGGAAAAGGGGATGGGCCTGGGCCTCTCCATCGCCCGGACGGTGGTCGAAGCCCATGGCGGATCGCTTTCGGCATCGCCTGGCCCTCTTGGAGGGACCGTGTTCCGGTTCACAATCCCGGGCGCATCGCCGTGAGCGACGCTCCCGCCACCGTGTTCGTCATCGACGATGACCCTTCGGTGCGGGAGGCCATTCAAAGCCTGCTCCTGTCGGTCGGCCTGCGGGTGGAACTCTTCGCCTCGGGGCAGGAATTCCTCGTCGCGTGGCAACGCGCCGGGCCGGCTTGCCTGGTTTTGGACATCAGGCTGCCTGGGCGCAGCGGTCTCGACTTCCAGGACGATCTGGCCCGGACGCGGATTCAATTGCCGGTGATCTTCATCACCGGCCACGGCGATGTGCCGATGTCGGTGCGAGCGATTAAGGCCGGCGCGGTTGAATTCCTGACCAAGCCGTTTCGGGATCAGGACCTTCTCGACGCCATCCAGACGGCCCTGGCGCGCGACCGCGCGGCTTTGGAGGAAGAAAGAACCTTGGCGGATCTGCGCCGGCACTGGGCGAGGCTAACCGCGCGTGAGCGCGAAGTGATGCGGCACGTGGCGAGCGGTCAATCGAACAAGCAGATCGCTGGCGCGCTGAGTCTTAGTGAGCCAACAATAAAAACACATCGCGGACAGGTCATGCGCAAAATGTGCGCCCGATCTATCACTGACTTGGTCAGAATGGCCGACCGCCTCGACAGCGTGGGAAGCGATACCTGAGATTGATACTATGGTGTCGATAGACTCGGCATTGATCTATTCAAAGCCTATCTCAAATGTCATAGACGCGCCCTTTACAGGAAGCCCATCAGCTTCGAAAGCGAATCGGAACTCGGCAATGGCGCCTCGCTACCGCACATGACTGCCTGACCTGCGTCGATCGGGAGAGCACTGCCTGCCTATGGCGTAACGATACGGATCGCCTCGGGCGGATCGGTGTCGACGCCCTGCCGAGGGGACCATGCTCAAGTTCACAATCCCGACAAGGAGGCCTATTCGGGCAATCGGGGCGCGTTGGTCGTCCCCGAGCGAGGACGAGCCGTGCTCATCACGATCTTTGCCCCCAACAACGTGCATTTGCTCGAGATCGCCGGGATACGCGATGCGCTTTTCGAGGCGAACTGCAAGATGCAATCCGGACAGCCCTATCGCGTTCGGCTGGTAACCGAGCAGGGCATTACCACGGAGAGCGCATCGGGCGTGAAGTTCGTCCCCGATGCGGGTGTACGGGAAGCGACCCAGCCTTCCGACACCTTGATCGTCGTTGGGCCGTATGGAGTGCCGGATAGTGCAAGCGAAGACGTTACGCGCTGGCTGCGGGAGCAGGCCCTGCAGTCGCGACGCTATGGCTCGACTTGTACGGGCGCCTTCCTGTTGGGCCGGGCAGGACTGCTGTCGGGGCGACGCGTTACGACCCACTGGGAATATGCCCAACGCCTTGCCGGCGAATATCCCGATATCCGTGTCGAGCCCGACCGCATCTTCGTTCGAGACGGGCCGGTATTCAGCTCCGCAGGGGTGGCCGCGGCGATCGACCTCGCCTTTTCGCTGATCGAGGAGGATCATGGGCGCGCTCTGGCCCTATGGGTGGCACGCCGACTCGTCGTTTTCCTGAAGCGGCCCGGCGGACAGTCGCAGTTCAGCGCGGCCTTGACCGCGCAGACCGCAGCCACCAGTCCGATCGACAGGATTCGGCTTCACATCCTCGAAAATCCGCGCGCAGATCTGGGTCTCGCGGCGCTTGCCACGGTGGCCGGTGTGAGCCCGCGCCACTTGTCCCGGCTGTTCCGCGCCAAGTTGGGCATGAGCCCGACCGCGTATGTCGAATTGACTCGCGTCGATATCGCCCGACGCCTGCTGGAAGACAGCAACGCGCCGATCAAAACCATTGCCTATGCCGCGGGCTTCGGATCGACAGCGACGCTCAGACGCGCATTGCTGCGTGGAATTGGTGTTACCCCCCGGGAGTATCGCCATCGGTTTCAAACCACTTCCGACGACGCAAGACACGACGAAAGTGACGCTGGTTTGTCCTGAATTGTCGCCCGCCTGACGTTGTGGCGACGAGGCGGGTGCGGCATGGTCGCGTGGCAGTCCATCGACAGGAGCAACAGCGTTCAATCCGATGCGATGGCCTTTCCTGGCTGAGCGGGAAGTGACGCGATTTCTGGTGAGCAAATGGAATAGCAGACCGTCAGCCCGCTAAGTCCCAGTGAACCAACAATAAAGAGCCGCCCTAGTAAGTTATGCGAAAAGTGCATACTCAGTCCGTCACTGGCTGATGAGCGGCCGACCACCTGGAAATGCGGAACGGCCTTTTGAAACTGATACTATAGTATCAGCAGACATGACGATTAGTCTATTCAAAGTCCGTCCGTCATGTCATAGACGCCAGTTTTATAGTCAGGCCATTAACGCCGAAACTTGATCGGAAATCGGCAATGGCGCGTCGCGCATCTATAGCAGATCGAGTACAAACGGACGGGGTTGAGCCCAATCTCGTCGTCATCGTCGACGACGACCCTTTCGTCCGCGAGGCCGTGAAGGCCCTGCTCCTGTCGGTGGGCCTCAAGGTGAATGCCTTCGCGACGGCACATGACTGCCTTGCCTGCATGGATCCGCAGAACACTTCCTGCCTCGTACTCGACGTCAGATTGCCGGACATGAGCGGCCTGGACTTCCATGATGAGCTTAGGCGCGCGAACATCCCCGTTCCAGTCGTCTTCATCAGCGGATACGCGGATGTTGGAATGTCGGTGCGCGCCATGAAGGCGGGCGCCGTCGAGTTTCTGCCTAAACCGTTTCGCGACCAGGACCTGCTGGACGCGGTTCAGCGGGGCATCGAGGAGAGCCGGAAGTGGCGCGAGAAGGAGGCTGCCGTGGCAGCCGTAAAGGCGCGCTGGGCCAGGCTGACGGCTCGCGAGCGCGAGGTGATGGTTCGCGTGGTCAAGGGCTTGCGAAACAAGGCGATCGCGGTGGAACTTGGCATCAGCGAAGTGACCGTGAAGACTCACAGAGGGCAAGCCATGCTCAAGATGGGCGCCCGCACACTGCCCGATCTGGTACGAATGAGCGATGCGCTCGATCAGACTAGTTAGAAGTGGCGAGGCCGGCGATACTTACGGATCAGCTACCGGCCCTTAAGTTCCATATACAGGCCTGTCGCACGGGTCCACGCTGACCACTCATCACGATGAGGTACGGCATGGCTCCCTATTATTTAGATGTCGATGGGGGCGCACGGTACAACTACGGTACGTTCCGCGACGAAACGGGCAGCCTCTTACTCCTCGATTCCGGCGCGTGCCAGCACGTCCCGCATGTCATTTCCGAAGACGAGGCGGACTTGCTCGCGCGCAACCGTGAGATCGCGCGACTCCCATTTTCGTGGGTAACCTGACCGTGGCGGCAGCGTCGGAGCTTGAGCGTGAAAGCACGACCGCCCGCCGGGCCGACGGAATGAGACGCCTCGTTCACATCGTCGACGACGACAGCGAGGTACGCGCGGCTACCAGCTTCATGCTGCGTCAGCAGGGATATGAAACCCAGATTTATGCGGGCGGTCCCGAATTCCTGAATCAAAGGAGATTGGATCGGGGCTGCGTTCTTCTGGACCTTCACATGCCCGAAATGGACGGCTTCGAGGTCCTCGGCAGGCTCGCGAGGCGTGACGTCGATTTGCCGGTCATCATCCTCACCGGCCACGGCGACATACCGCTGGCCGTCAGGGCGATGAAGCGAGGCGCTGTCGATTTCCTGGAACAGCCCTACGACGCCCACCGGCTCACCGGGGCGATCGAACGCGCTTTCGCCTTGGCCGACGAGAGCCAGGAGACGCGCCAGGCCAGAAGGGAGGCCGTCGCCAAGCTTAAGACCCTGACCCCCCGGGAATCCCAGGTATTGCAGGGCCTGCGCGCGGGCATGCCGAACAAGGTGATTGCCCGTTGGCTCGCCCTCAGTCCGCGCACGGTGGAAGCCTATCGCGCGAATATGATGGTGAGGATCGGGGTGACCGGAATGTCAAATGCGCTGCGCATCGCGAACGATGGAGGGTTGCCCGCGATCGAGGCAGGAACAGTCCAAGCAGGCCGGAATCTCAGGTAAGTATTCTTACTGCGTAGTGATGCTCTGACGCCCCTTAAGAGACAGGATTATCGAAGAATGGTTCGCAAACTCTTCGGGCCTACGGGCCGGGATCGAATTCCATTTTGGAGCACCTCTTCAACAGCAGCGCCTTATGCACCGTTGACGCTGACGGGTGCGTCTCGCTGCCGCCCTTTGTCCGCACCACTCTGGAGCGGCGCTCGGACAGCCCGGCCGTGGTGATCGGTCTCCATGAGGCGGATCCCTGCCTCCGCGCCTATGACCGCGGCTACGTCCGGATTCTCCACGCCGACCACGAGCGTTGCCACCCGGCCGAAAGTAGCTCCGAGGTCCACCACGCCCGCGCCCGTCGAATCTTCGGGTTCACCGAGGAAGCGTGGTGCGACCTTGACGGCAGGATCACGCTGCCGCCGTTGATGCGCCGCAAGGGCAACATCGAGGATCTCGCGCTCTTCGTCGGGACCGGCGGCACTTTCGAGATCTGGAATCCGCAGCTCGCGCTCGAAGCCGGCGACGCCGCCCTGCGGGAGCTCGCCGCCTGGCGACTCGAAGAATTTCTGCCGCCGGCCAATTGAGGAACCGCAATGTCATTTCTCTGCTTCGCCGGCAAACACGCTGCCCGTACCGGCGAGATCTGGAACCAGGGCCTCTTTTTCAGCAGCTGCCGGCGCTGCGGCTGCGACATGGTCCGAGCGGACAAGGCCTGGGAACCGGTCCCGCACGGCTTCAGGATTGTCTGGAGGCTGGTGGAGCGGCCTGAGCAAGCTGGACGAAAGGAAGTGATCCGGAACCTCCCTATGGTGATCCCGCAAGGCCCCGTCGAACCTCCGCCCGCGGCAGCGCAAGGATCAGTGCAAGGCCATGCCGCCCGTCGACCGTTCGGCCTGGTGCACTTGGTCTTCCTGGGGGTCGAGCTTCTTGCCTTGTACGGTGGCGACGGCTTCAGGAAATGGCGCAAGAACGTGGCGGCAAGGCGCCTGCAGCGGCACGCGACCGTGCTGCTGTTGGCTCGCTAGGATCGCCGTCACGTCGGCGGCGGCGCCTCGGCAGCCTGGCTTCCTGCCCTATCGCGGCCGAATGGCGGACGCGGTACGCCGCGCGGACTGGGATTCCTCTCCGTTGGGGCCCCTGGAGACATGGCCTCCCAGCCTGAGGACCGCGCTCGGCATCGTGCTCGGCGCCGCCAGCGCCAAAATTCTTCTGTGGGGACCGGATCTCATCACATTCTACAATGACGCCTGCCTCCCACTGCTCGACCGCTCCAATCATGAGATCGGGAAGAGCTATCCTCCGTGCAAGTCGGCGGTGTGGCCGACGATTCGGCCGCATGTGGAAGCTGCCATGGCCGGTCGCCAGCAGTTTAGTGGGCCGTCGGTGGGTGTCGCGCGCAAGGCCGGCGGCGATCAGATCGGCTATTTCACGATTTGCTGCACAAGCATTTGCGATGACGACGGCAATGTACTCGGCACGATCACCGACATTCATGAGACGACAGCCCAGGTCCAGCTCCGGGAGGTCCTCGAGGCCGAGAACAGGCGCTTTCGCGAGCTGTTCGATCAGGCACCGGTCTTTCTCGTCCTCACCTCCGGGCCGGATTTTCAGCTGGAATATGCAAACAAGGCCTATGAGCGGCTGGTCGGGAGGGGGAGCCTGATCGGGAAGACGGCCGAGGAAGCCGTTCCGGAACTCGCGAAACAGGGGTTCATCGATCTCCTGCGCCAAGCCTATGAAAGCGGTCAGCCGCTGAATTTTCGCGACTCGTTGGTCGAGCTGCGGACACAGCCAATTGGGCCGCTCGAGCCCCGCTTTCTCGATTTCGTCTATCAGCCGATCTTCAACGGCACGGAGGTGACGGGGCTGCTTGTGGTCGGCCAGGACGTCACCGAGCAACATTTCGCGGAGGAGCGGGCACAGGCGTTGCGCGACCAGCTCCATCGCGCTTCTCGGCTGAGCGCGATGGGAACCGTGGCCAGCACCCTGGCGCACGAGCTCAACCAGCCGCTGACCGCCATCCAGAATTACGCGGTGGGAAGCCGGACCATGCTCAACGGCGGCGAAGAGGGTTCGGGGATGCTGGACAATGCGCTGAAGGCCATTGGCGAGAACGCCCTTCGCGCCGGCGAAGTCA
Source organism: Sphingomonadales bacterium (assembly GCA_034668585.1). Taxonomy (GTDB): domain Bacteria; phylum Pseudomonadota; class Alphaproteobacteria; order Sphingomonadales; family Sphingomonadaceae; genus Allosphingosinicella. The sequence continues at coordinate 63,602 of JAXDPB010000007.1, forward strand.
TTCGGCGACTGCGCGACATGACCGAGCGCGGCATGGTGCGGAAGGAGGTTTTCGACCTCGAGGAGGCTATCAGGGAAGCGGCCGAACTTGCCAGGAGCGGCGACTGCGAAAGGGTAGGTTTGAGCTACGATTTCACACCCGGGGCGAGGGCTTCGGCCGACCGGATCCAGGTCCAGCAGGTCCTCCTCAACCTCATCCGCAACGCGTGCGAAGCGTGCGAGCAGGCAGAGCGTCCCGAGGTATGCATCGCGACGGCCCAACGAAATGAGTGGCTGGAGGTGAGGGTCAGGGACGTTGGCGAAGGCGTTTCGCGTGAAGCGCTGCCCACCCTGTTCGAGCCTTTCATATCCACCAAGCCCGGAGGCATGGGTCTGGGGCTTTCGATCAGTCGCACCATCGTCGAGTCTCAGGGAGGGCGCATCTGGGCCGAGAACGAGCCCGGGGGCGGCGCCGTCTTCTGCTTTACCCTTCCGAAAGCCTAGCCGCCGGCAGCTGCGGTTTGCGCGCCGATCTTCCCGGAGGACAAGGCCCGATCGAGGATTTGCATCAGCATCTCCTCTTCGAATGGCTTCTCCAGAAAGTCGAAGACCCCGTGACTCATCGCCTTCATCCTAACGTTGATGTTGCCGCGGCCGGTCATCATTATCACGGGCCATTCGACCTCCATCCATCGAAGCTCCGACTGCACCTCGAGGCCCGTCAGCCCGGGCATCTGGAAGTCCAGCAGGACGCAGCCGGGATCGAGCCCGAGCAGCTCCGTCAGGAACTCGCTCCCGTTGGCAAAGGCGCGGCAGGCATATCCCTCACCCTGCAGAAGAAAGACGAGCGAGCTCCTGACCTCCTCGGCGTCGTCCACGATGTAGACCGTCCGCTTCGTCACCGCGACAGCCTGGCGCGACGGAGCCGAGCGGCCTTGCCCTGCCGCGCGAACGCCGCCGTCGACGGGCGCAGACACAGCGGCGGCGCCCCCCTTTCTGCAATGATGCCACTACCTTCGCCCCCAACCTCGATCTTCAACGAGCTCGCCAGGAGGGAGGTCGACTTAAGGCGATCCGCTCTTGCCGACATCGCGGCTACCATGGTCGGTACGTCCTTGCGTGGTACGGCGGCTCCAAAGAGAAACCCTTGGCCGTACTCGCAACCATGCTTGCGCAAATAGGCCGACTGCGCAGGTGTCTCGATCCCCTCCGCGACCACCTTGATGCCAAGGCCTTTGCCGAGATTGATGACGGTCCGCACGATCGCGTCATTGTCCTCGTTATGATGCAGATCCCGCAGAAAGGATCTGTCGATCTTGATGATATCGACAGGGAATTTCTTGAGGTGGGACAGAGACGCGTAGCCGGTACCGAAATCGTCGAGGCAGATCCGTACCCCCGCCGCGCTCAATGTCCGTAGCGCGTGTTCGACATAATCCGCGCCCTCCCCAAGGAACACGGTTTCGGTCACTTCCACTTGGAAGCAGCGGGTAGGCACTTTAGCCGTGGCAAGCCGCTCAAGCAGCCGCTCCGCGAAGTCGCCGCGCTTCATCTCCGCCGCGGCGGCATTGATCGCAACATGACCAAAGGGGACTCCGGCCCGAATCCAGCCCTGGACGTCCTTGATCGCCAGAGCAATCATGCGATCACTGATCTCCAGGGCAAGAGAGGCATCCTGGAAAGCCGCGGCCATGGTGTCTGGCGTTTGGATGCCGCGTCCAGGATGCCGCCAGCGGAGCAGGGCCTCGAAGCCCGCGAGCCGCCCCGTCTGGAGATTTATCTTCGGCTGATAGAAGGGAACGATCCGATTGCGGCGCAGAGCCTCTCTTGCAACGGAGAGCATGGAAAGCCGCCGCTGCATTTCCTTTCGCATCGCCGGCTCAAAAATCCGAAAGGTCGCCCTGCCTCCATCCTTGGCCGCGTAAAGCGCGATGTCGGCCTGCTTCAACAGCTCGACTTTGTCCATGCCGCCCGGGCGATAGATGCTGGCCCCGATGCTGGCGAGGCATTCGAGCAATCTGCCTGTGCCGGAGCAGGGCTCGCCGAGCTTGAGAAGAATGGACTTGGTCGCGGCCTCGATCTTGTCGGCGTCACTGGCGCCGGCGACGACGACCGCGAACTCGTCACCTCCCAGTCGGACAACCAGATCCTCAGCCCGCGTTGCCAGCTTGAGACGCGCCGCGATCGTGCGCAGCAGCGCATCCCCCGTGTCATGGCCCAGCGTATCGTTGACCCGTTTGAAATTGTCGACGTCAAGGAGGAGGAGCCCAAAGCCGCTATCCGCTTTGTCCGCATGCTTCATATATTGATCGAGCCGCAGTTGGAAAAAGGCGCGGTTCGGCAGGCCCGTCAGAACATCGTGATTGGCCGCCCATAGAGCCTGCTCTTCGGACACCTTCTGGTGGGTGATGTCGCGCGAGATCACCACCAGGCTGCTCGGCTGGCTATCATCGCCGACAACGGGAGCAACGATGATGTCCCACCAGCTCTCCATCCCCTCGGCCGTCGTCGCCATGACCGTGAATCGCGCCCGTCCACCGCCCCGCGCGATATCCAGCGCACCTTGTCCCTCCTCGGCGGCGGACGGCGTCAGCAGGTCGATCCAAGGTGTCCCAAGCAATGACGTGTCGTCCGGAATGCTCAGCACTCGCATACCGCCCTGGTTCACGAAGAGGATGTCGCCCTCGAGATTAAGCATCATGATGCAGTCTGGCGTAGAATCGAGGATGCTTCGGTTGAGCGCGTCGCTCTCCCTCACCATGCGCTGCTGCTGGACGCGGCGGTGAACGTCGGTGCAGGTACCGAACCACCGAACGATCCGGCCGGAAGCGTTTCTCTCCGGCCGGGCCCGGGTCAGCGTCCACCAATATTCGCCGCTTCGATGTCTCAGCCGGCACCCGATCTCGAATGGCTCGCCGCTGACCAGGCTATGTGTCCACGCTGCCGTGACGCGATCAACATCCTTCGGGTGGAGGAGATTTCTAACGTTGAGAATCCTGCTCGTGTCGCGGCTGATGCCAGTGAACTCGTGCCATTGCCGATTGAAATAGTCGTTTCGCCCGTCAGCTCCGGCTGACCAGACCATTTGAGGCATTGAATCCAGAATCCTGCGGAGCCGTTCCTCGGCCCGGTCTGGTCGCCCGATGGCCGGTGCCGAAAGGGACGCCTCCCGATACAGCTCGAGCGGGCCGGCAGAGGACGTGTCGGGGGCATGGACCGGCGCGCGATCCAACGGCAGATCGGTCATGGAGCGCACCGCCGAGCAGAGCCGGGGGTCGCATCCTCCGCATTCGGCCGGCGCGCTTTCTCCCATCGACTGACGCAGCAAAGGCGCAAAAGCCGATCGAACACAAATCGGCTACATCCCCCGTCGGACCAGCGGACGGAATCGCGAATAGGATCGAGGTATCTCAGGAACACGACGACCTCGCACCCCACACGACGGTGTGCCGCCGCTGCGGCATCACTGAATTTGACGCCGGTGCGAGACGCCCCGTACCGCCGATCGCTGATCCAAGCACCGCACTCTCCGATGAAGACCGCCAAGCAGGCGGCGAAATACGCCCTGTCTGTCCGGTCCATCCTTTATGGAACGGGCGTGAATCGAACGTCTTGGAGCGATTGGGGAAACTACGGTGCGTCTTCTACTCGCGGCAGAACGCCGCCTGGTCTCGCCCTCGACGATTTCGGCAAGGGCCATTCCAGTCTCTGCCGCCCGCGCAAGCTGCATTTCGGCCATCTCAAGATCGACCAATCCTTCGTCAATTCGATGGACACAATCGAGAGCGTCGAGGTCGTCGGCGCCCCGACAGGACTGGGTAAGGCGCTCGGAATGCCGGTCACTGCCGAAGGAGTGGAGACCGTAGGTAGTACAAAGGCTATAATTTCTTGCCGGCATCGGCCGGCTAAAAATCTTGCAATGATCCCCTCCCGTAGGGGTCGCCAGCTATCACTTCAGCCATCCGGATAGGTGTTCCGTCCCCAGGAAAGTGGCTGGGCGGCAGGATTCGCAGCCGGTTTTTTCGGTGGCTAAGTCATTGATTTTGTTGGCGTACAAAACGGCTTGTACGCCGCAGATGTACAGCGAATTGGCACAATTTTTCAAGGCCTGATCTGGCCAAGGCACCGTGGCAGCGTGGTGGTCACCGGCGGGGCTGGACGCGCGTGGGTGCATCTGAAATGGACCGAGTTTACGCTTGGCGGCGGCGGGTTTGTGCCGCACATTGACGTTGCCGGATTCCCGCGTGGATCTTTCCACAAAACTCGCTGCGTGACGCCGCCTGTACCTTGATTTGCGAGATGCAGAGGGCGGGTCGGACCGAGCGGTGGCGAAATTCTGCTTCTTCACGGACCCGACCAAGCTTGCGCCGCAGCAGGCAAGCGAGGCGTTCGGGGCGATGCCGCCGGCCGACGGCAACGACCGCTATCGCGTCAGTGATCTTCATAGTGCCGTAGGCACCGCGCCAGTGGTAGCAATCTGCGACGGGCTGCTTTGCGCCCAGCGGGACGAGTCTGGCACGCTCAGCCTGGTCCTCAAGCCAATCGAGCAGCCGCCCTTCGATTTCCCGGCGATCGCCTATTTCATCTACAAGGGCGTCGACCCGGCAAGCCTGCTGGCCGGAGCGTCGGTGGACGTCGCGAAGGCGGCGGACAACGATCTTATCCGCCAGGTCGACGCCACCTGGCTCGCACCGGTCAACGGCAACAGCGGAGACCCTCCCGGGCGCTGCCTCGGCCTCCATCTCACGCCCGCGTCCAATACGGCGGATTTCCCGGATCTGGACCTCGGCCAATATGCCGACTCGGAGCCGCTCGATAACCTCTTCTATCGCGGCGACCCGGAGTTCCAGCTTCCCCTGGTCCGCAGCGGTTGGCGGTTGGGCGATTTCAGCGCGGCGGGGCCGTTCGGGCTGGAGATTATCGTGGACACTGCCGCCTATGCTCCGCGGATCAGGCTGGCGAGACGGGTAGAGAACCTGATCGAGGTGGGCTCGCTCGACGCCGGCCTCGCCTACCAGCCTTACGAGGCCGCCTATTTCATGCACTGGCATGCCAAGGAGGAAGTGCTCCACTTCGTTGATCCCTGCGCCTTCTGGGGGTCTTTCTATCACGCGAAATTGCGAGTGGTGGCCGCGGACGGGTCCGCCGATCGCAAGAAGGGCGGGGCAATCTATGCGGACTTGCTGCGCGGCTCCCACGACGACCAGACCCCCATAGCCGGCCTGTTTTACAATCGTAATAAAGTGTATTTGGATATTCGTAACGAACACAATCGTTCGTTCGATTACTATAAAACGAATGGCAGGCAGATTCTCGTTACTTTGGATGTCAATGAGTCGGTCGATGATTGTGCTCATGACTATCACCGGAATGACTGGCCACTCTACACATTGGACCAGAGCGACGTCGCGGGAGGGATATCGACTGACCGTGCCAAGCTGCGCATCGCGTTCTACACCAACAACTTCAGTAAGCTGGGCATCTTCAAGCCACCGGATGACCTGGCTCGAGCCGTCTCCGCTTCCTCGCGGCGCCTCGTGGAACTCGTGATCAGCGGACAGCAGAGGAGTCAACCTGTCTCGTTGCGAATTCCGTCCCACGGCCCGACTCATCGCACGATCGCGCGCTACGTCGGGCTCACGACCCGGTTCGACGATCCGTCAATCCCATCCGGCCATTACGGAGCGACCGGCCCCTATCCCTGGAGCGTCCCGACCGGAGTGCCCCTTCCGCGGCTGGCTATCGCATTTGAGCGCGACGGATCAGCGGCATTGAGAACCTATCCCGATCCCTGCGCCCTGAGGCTGCGAGAAGGCTCACCACAGCCGCTCCTGTGTAACATCGGCTGGATCCGCGCCGGCCTGCAGGCGGTGCTGTTCGTCGTACCCGCCGGGGCGGCAATCAGCGACATGGAGGCCCCAAGCCCTTCGTATAGCGGCGAGACACCGGGCAACGCCCCGCTGTCGCTGGCCAATCGGTTGGCCAAGCCGCGGACGATCGTTGCCAGGGATGACGGAAACGGACACACATATCTCGATTATGCCTTTCCCGCCCGCGGACGGGTGCCGGATTCATCATGGTCAAGCGCGATGCTGTTCCTGTCCGGTCAGGATCTCGACGCCATCCGGCAATGCGAGGCTGCCGTGGCCACCCTGGTAGTAGCGCCGGGTCCGCCGGGCACGGACGCGACCGTCGCGCTCGAGATCCAGGGCCTCCAGCAGGCCGGCGAGATCGTGAAACCTTTCAGGCAGACGCTCGGCCAGGCGGTTCCCAATGCTCCTGTACACTAGCCAGGGCTTCGACCCCGGCACCGCGCCGATCGACTCGCCGACCTACACGCAGATGGCCGGCTGGGCAGGCGTGGAAAATCGCCGGCCCGTGGGTCAGGCCGGACATTGGTCCTGCCTCGTCGATTGCGACGACCAGAAGCGGACCGTGACCCTGAAGACGACGATCCTGCTGTTCATGGCCGAAATCGTGAAACCTATGACTCCCCAGCAGATGGAGATGTACGCGGCATACGTAAAGTATATTATCGAGTCCGTCTGGAGCACCAGCACTAACTTGGGAATGACCAAGGGCTGGAACGTAACCTGTAAGGTCGATGCAAAAGTCGTAACGGTAAACGAGGGCACTCTTAACGATGGGGAGCTGTTCATCTCGGTGAAGCGAGGATCCGGCCGTTCTTTCATAGTTTCCGATCGCAGGGCGGGAGTCTTCTTCATAGACGCGTGGGCGTGGGTCGAGCTGAAGGCGGCACTGCGTGAAAAAGCCAAGATTAAACCGTCGAAAACGGACATAACAAAATGCTTTCGTGACTCCGGATACACACCCGCTCATGAATTCGGGCATGCTATCGGCTTGGCCGACCGCTACGCATATATCTGTTATTACCTTCCAAAGGAGAGCTCAGCACCCGCTGAGGTGATCGTCGATCGCGCCCACACCGTCGCAATATTCCTCCACCGCAGCTATGATTACGAATACGGACATAAGTTCAATTGGTTATTCAATCTTATGGCGATCCAGAATGACGCGTTTCCTGGATCATCCACTGCTCAATTCCAGTGGGATGGCTTCGATCCGACACGATCCAAATCCGTCAGAGTGCATAATACGTTATTTTATCAAGAGGTGTTCACGGCGCAGACCGCGCCATCTGGCCCAATAAACGTTTCAATTACTGAAAAGCAGATCGATATTGTCGGCCACAAGACGGTGGAGGATCAGCTTCTAGGTTGTCCTCCTGCCGCTATTACTTATTTTAAGTCAATTGATCGTGATTTTTACAAACTTCACAAAGAAAACATAAGCAAGGGATTACCTAGCACTTACGATGAATCTTACGTGTTTCGCGGGACATTTGTCGGGCTCCCGAATTCTTCTGTGGCCGGTGGACCCGTCCTGCACGACGACGGCTATGACAGCAGCCGAAATACCGGGCTGTCGAACAACAGCCCCTTGTCGAGCAAGGCTTGGTTCGATGGGGAGATGACCGCGCGTTGCCGGCAGATTCCGCCGGGTTGGTCCGGAAGCCTGGTCCAGGCGGAAGCGCTCAATCGGTCCGGTGGCCTGCTCGATGCCGCCCTTGAGCTTGGGGGCATGAGCCATCGCTTCGCCGAGCAGACGGAGGTTGACGGAATCAGCGTGCCGAGAAAGTTGGCCGATCTGCTCGACATAGAAAATCTGGATCGTCGAATATCGATCCGTCGCTTCGTCAGGGAATATATACAAAGCAGGGTGAATGCCGCTGGCGATTTCAATCTGGTGCTCCCGCCTGTCGGCCCGCTTCGGTCGCTCAACCTTAAGTGTATGCGTGAGATTAAAGCGGCCGATGGCAATTTCTTTCCAACTGACCTGTTTTCGGCCGAGGGCGACCTTTATCAAGCGCAGTCGCCGGCAACCGCCTGGTTATTCCTTCCATTCGATTATGATGCCGATTCGTTCCGTCCGGGCCGGATCTGGTTCCGTGCCGATCCGGGCGACCAGACCGGCCCCGGAGTGACGATCGATGTTCAAGACAATCACAAAATCTCAGTCGGATCTTCGGGCCCCGGCATCGTTTACGGAACGGGTTCCTCAGCTTCCGAAGTTGCCGAGATCTGGAATGCCGGCTTCAGTCCGGTCGAACGCTGGACGTTTAACGCGGCCGAGTACATGCCGTACAGCGCCGTTGCGTACAAAAACAGAACCAGACTCATCACATTGGCGGCTCATGGAGTATTGAAGGGCGGCAATACCGACGGCTTGGACCCGTCGAAGTTCACTCTCGAGAGATGCTTCGAGATGGTCGTCATGACCTACTCCGGCATGGCGGGCGTGGGCGGGCCGGGCAATTCGAACCCGTTCGGAAGCTATCTCGCGCTCCGCTACAAGCGGACCTGAGCAATGGCCTGCCCGCGAGCCCCCGATGAGTGACCCCCGCGCCCGCGGCCGAGTCTCGGACCTTGTCGATTTGTCGGCCCTGCCGGTGCCGCTCGAAGGTGCAGGCGAGAGCCTGACGGAGCTGCTCGGGCGGGTCGGCTACAGCGAGTTCATCGCCGAGGTCTCGCCGGATGGGGACCGGGCCTATTATGGCCTTACCCTCGCTACAAAGGAGCTTGCGCTCGATGTCGCAGGCACCGGCCTAAAGCTCATCTTCTTCCCTTCCGCCGACCCGCAGCAGGCGGAATCCCACATTCCGCTCGGCATGGAATATCAGTGGCCGATTCTCAAATATGTGGCGGCGTTCGAGCGGCTCTCATTCTCGAATGGGCCGCGCGCCTTCTTCGACCTGCTGCTCGACATAGCAGGCCTCACCGAACAGGAGCTGATCGCCGGCATAGTGAGTGTATTCATCGACGATCCGGCGCCTTATCAGGTGCTTGTCGACAAGCTCGCCGACTGGAGCTCGGGCGGAAGCAATCCGTTCGCCGGCCTTTCACTTGCCAGCCTCGCTCCGGGCCAGGACGAAAGCGAGCATCTCTCGGAACAGGCGCTGGCGCTCGGCGGCGACCTGATCAGCGCCCTGTTCGAGGCGATCATCGACAGCGGGGCCTCGCCCGACGACATTATTGACGACGTGATCACGCTCTTCCGCGGCTGGCTGGGCGACATCGACCGGGCGGCGATCGAACGGCTGCTCGTCCCCCAGTTCAGCGTCGCTCTGCAGAACGTCAGCATGGCGCTGGAGGCGCCGCGGAGCGTGCTGCTGCCGCTGGACGAGGACGGGGAGGAGATTGCCGACTCGAAAGTACATTCGCGAGTCACCTTCACCGCCGGAGGAATCAGCTACGACAGCGAGACCGGGTTCGACATCGCCGTCGACGACAGCCTCGGAATCGCCTTCACGCGGTCGAAGATCCCGGGCTTCGGGCTCACCCTCGATTTCCAGGACATCAAGGTCGACCTCAGCGCGAAGACCAACATCGCCGAGGCGGATGCGGAAGGGCGGCCGGCCGACTTCAAAGGCGTCTATATCGGCCACGCCATCATCGGCCTTCCGAAGCAATGGTTCTCGAGCGCCACCGGCGCCGGCGCCACGATCGGCATCGTCGGCCGCAAGCTGCTGATCGGAACCGGCGGCTTTTCCGGCACGATCGGGCTCGAGGCGCTCGGCCTCGACGGCAAGCCGCTCATCGACAAGCCCGACACGGGCCCGCCGGGCGCGATGGAATTCGTGCTCGGCAAGAAGCCGCCGGACGGCGGCCCCCGCCAGGGCTTCAAGGTCGGCTTCACCGCCTTCGACATGAAGTTCCGCCAGAACGTCCTGCTCGAGAGCCGGATCGCCGGCAAGCTGACCATCCCCAAACTCCAGGCGCAGCCTATCGGGGTGGAATTGTTCATCGCTGCCGACGGCGACTTCAGGCTGACTGCAAGCTCGTCGCCGCCGGTCGATATCAAGGTACCAAACGTCTTCATCTTCAGGTGCAGCAAGGTGGCGGTCGGCAAGGACGGCGACCGGATCTATCTCGAGACCAGCGGCGACCTCAGCTTCGAGAATAACAGCCTGATCGGCAGCCTGCTCAAGACCCCGATCCACATCGACAAGTTCCTGATCAACTCGGACGGAAGCTTCGAGCTCGAGGGCGGCTCGATCCCCCTCCCCTCGAGCGCGACGATCAAGGTCGGGCCGGCCAAGATCGCGATCACCGCCCTCCATTTCGGAGCCCACGAGCAGGTCCACCAGGGCGAGCTTCGCAAATATCGCTACTGGGGCTTCGACGGCGGAGTCAGCGTCAATCCCGGCGGAGTCGACTGCCGCGGCGACGGCATCAAATTCTACTTCACCGTCGACGACAAGCCGCTCCACTGCTTCCTCAGGATCGAGGGGATCGGAATCGACCTCGTCATCCCGGGGACGGCGTCGAAGGACCAGGCGGTCCTCATCCTCAAGGGCTATCTGTCGCTCAAGAATCCCGAATATCTCGGCTCGATCTCCTTCTCGCTGCCCAAGGTGAAGATCGCCGGCGGCGGCACGATGAAATACAATACGTCCTATCCGGCCTGGGCGGTCGACGTCTGGCTGGAGCTGCCGATGCCGATCCTGGTCGGCTCGACCGGGCTCGGCATATACGGCTTCAGGGGCCTGTTCGGCCTGCGCTACATCGCCTCGAAGGCCGCCATCAACCCGCCGCTGGCCGCCGATGCGAGCTGGGGTGATTATTACCGGGCGCCGCAGCCGAAGAAGGGGCTGTGGGTCGACAAGCTGATGACCCCCGTGGACACGGGCGGCGCCAAGAACCCCTTCTCCGTCGGCGCCGGAGTCAGCCTCGCCACCGCCCAGGACAAGGGCAAGGCCTTCTCGTCGCAGCTCTTCCTGCTCGTCTCCCTCCCCAACCTGATCATGCTGGAGGGCCGCGCCGACATTCTCGCCAAGCAGCGCGTCGGGCTGACCGACGGCGAACCGCCTTATTACGCCTATCTTGCGCTGTCGCCGGAAAGCATCGAGCTCGGCGCCGGGGTCAATTACCTGATACCGAAGGAGACCGGGGAGACGCTCAACCTCACCGCCGTGTTCGAGGCCGCCTATTTCTGGCGCAATTCCTCGGCCTGGTACGTCCATTTCGGAACCAAGGCCAAGCCGATGACGGCGCGCATCCTCGATATGCTCGACGGCTACGCCTATCTGATGCTGTCGGCGAGCGGCATCGAGGCGGGCGCCGGAGTCCATTTCGAGTTCAGCAAATCCTACGGGCCGGTGTCGGTCGACGCCTACGCCTATCTCGACACCTGGGCCTATCTCAGCTTCGAGCGTTCGCAGGCCGGCGGCGGCATCGCGCTCGGCGGGCATGTCGACGTCACCTTCATGAAGGTCGGCTTCTACATCTCGCTCGACGCCGGGCTGACCGTCGAGGCGCCGACGCCCTATCGCGTCGCCGGCTATGTCGAGATCTGCGTGACCGTGAATCTGAAGATCAAAAGCTTCAGCAAATGCGTCGACCTCAATTTCGAATGGCAGCGCAGCAACCAGGTCGACATGAGCCCGGTCGCCGCCCTGATCGCACCGCCGGCCGCGCCGGCGCCGCCGCCGGCGGTGGCAGTGCACATGATGTCGGGGGCGACCTATCCGGTCGAATTCTCGACCCATCCGGCGATGGTGCCGACGGCCGACAATGACTGGGCGATCCCGCTCGACGCCTATATCGACGTCAAGCTCGGCAAGCGGGTCGACCCTCTCCACGCCACGGGCGCCAGGATCGGCGGCGCCACCACGCCGCCCGCCGGCCAGGTCGAAACGCTGCCGCCTCGCTACGGTTCGCGCATCGTCGAGCATGCCTACTCGCTCGAAAGGGTGGCGCTCGAGGTGCTCGGCCCCGACGGCTGGCGCGATTACCGGCCTTATGAAGCGATCGCCGGCGAGGGCTTCGTCACCGCGGTCGGCGGCCAGGACATCGCGGCGATGCCGGTCGGCCTGTGGCAGAAACAGGAAGAGGGATACGGTCAGATCCGCTTCCTGGCGCTGACCCCGTTCAGCTTCGTCGGCCCGACCCCCGACCACCGGCCGGAGGAGACCGGGGTCACCGCTGCCTCGCTCTACTGCGTCGCGCCCGAGCGTCCCGAACAATGCCTGGTCTGGCGAGAGCCGCGAGACCTGGCCTCGGGCGCCGACCATTTTCGCGACGGGATCCTCTATCGGGTGGACGGCGCGGCGACCGCATCGATCCCGCGCCCGGGCGCCCCGTCGCCCGGAGCCGCCGCGACGGCCGGGCCGCCGCCCCCCTCCTGCCAACTGGCGATCGGCGAAGGCGGCCGAGCCACCTTCCTGCTTCCCGGGTCCGTCGTTTCCTGCCGGGTCCACGCGACCAGCCGAGCGCCGCGGATCGTGCTGCGCTTCCAGCGGCTGAAATCGTCCGGGCCGGTGCCGGGACCCGATGGGCTCGTCTGGCCGCCTTCGCCGCCCGAATATGAGGACGTTCGGACCGAAACCGTCGCCCGCGCGGATCTTGCCAGGCCGATCGTCTACGACGATCCGGCGGCGCCGATCAGGCGCATCGTCATCGAGACCCCGGTACCCGACCGCCGGGCGATCGGCGCCCTCGAGGAGGAGATCGCGCTCCGCCAGGACGAATGGTATCGCGCCGACGAGCGCGCGCGGCCGAAGCTCCGCGCCGAGATGGACAGGCTCGCGGCCAGGCTCCGCGAGGAGCACGCCAGGACGTGCGTGGACGGTGGCGGAGGCGGCGGCGCCGACCCCGGCGAAACGGGCGCGATCGAAGCGCTCGAGGAACTGCTCGCCGCCTTGCTCGCCGAGATCGAGACGCTGGCCGCGGCCTACAATTCGGGCTGCGTCCCCCGCCCGGCGCCCGATCCCGAATGCGCCCGGCTCGCCGCCGAAATCGCCGCCCTCGAGGCCCGAGTCGAGGCTCTCAAGCGCGCGCTCGCCGAGCTCCGCCGGAAGCCCGGCGGTCTGAGCGCCGCGCTCGCTCGGGAAATCGCCGCGCTGGAGACGCGCGTCAAGGAGCGCGAGCGCGCCCTGGCGGCGTTCGACGATCGGATCGCCGGCCTGCGCGCGGCAATCGCCGCGCTGGAGCAGCGCTCGGAGGTGCTCAGGAGGCACCGCGCGGAGCTGGACAAGCCTGCGGCTCCCGAGGCCCCGCGCGGCGAGGCCTGGGCCTGCGGCACGTTCGTTCAGGAGATTTGCTGGCTGTCGGAGGAAGACCGGCGATATAATGACAGCCGGCCCGACATCGCGGCGATCGCGGCGGATTACGAACCGATGCGGCAGGCGGTCGAATGCGCGGTGGCGCCGATCTGGCGCCCGCACCAGACCTACCGAATCACCCTCGCCGTCCGCGACACGGTAAAGGCCGGCGGCAGCACCGCCCCGGCGGACGGCACCTTCTACGTCCATTTCAGGACGAAGGGACCGATCGGAAGCTTTCGCGACCCGCCCCAGCCCGTGCCGGGCGAAGTGGAGGATCCGCGTCCCGACAGCCCGGAGCAGTTCCTCAAATATTATATCGACCGGGAACGCTCCTTCCCCGATCCGGCCGGCGACCTGCTCTATGCCAAGCCTCTCTTCTACCGCGACGTGGTGCTTCACCTGCGCCTCGCCAGGCCCCATGCCTTCCATTTCTTCGCCGACTGGCCCGATTACGGCCTCGGCCCCTGCCACTACGAGATGGCGATCCGGGTCAAGGATCCGGCCGAGGCGGTGCCGTCCTCGAGCGACCCCGACCATGCGGCGGTCATCGTCTCGTCGCCCATCCTCGGCGATCAGACGTGGAAGCCGGTCGCGGCTCCGCCCACGCCCGAGCTCACGATGCTCAACAACCTTCACGACCCCCTTGCCGGCGGCGCCTCGAACGGCACCGCCTGCCTGAACCAGGCGATCAGGGGCCCGGTCAAGCCGGCGGCGCTGGCGATCAGCACCGAGCTCGGCGACCTCAAGCCGAACAAGCTCTATACGGCCGTCATCCTCAATCGCAGGCTGGACGTCTCGCCGCCCACCGAAGCCGAGGTCCACCGCTACCCGTTCAAGACATCGCGCTACCCCGATTTCGCCGCCCAGATCGGCAGCTGCGTGCTGGATGCCGAGCCCGACAGCCTCAAGATGGCGGTGTTCGCCGTCGATCACGACCTCGCGGACCCGGCGGGAGCCCCGGCGGCCTATGCGAAGGCGCTTCAGATCGTCAAAGGCTCGGCGCCGGCGGATACTGCCTTTCCCGACTATTTCGACCAATTGCTCTACGGCCATTTGAAGCTTGCCCCGCTTCCGCCGGCGGCGGACCTCGAATTCAACTTCGTCACCAATGCCCTTGCGGGCGAGACTTACGGGCTGTGGATACGCGGGCCGGAGGCGCTCAACGACCGGCGCGCGCCGCGGCAGAACCGGGAAGCGGCGCTGACACTCCACCACGCCGGAATGCCGCGCAGCGACGCCCGGGTCCTGCTGTCGAAGGACGGCTGCCAGGCCTTCGTCATGATCGAGGGCGGACCGATGCCGACGGACGACCTGTCGGTGGCGTTCGGGTTGCTCGCCCCGGACGGTCAGAGCGTGGCCGAGACGGTCGTCACCGGCACGCTGACCATGCCCCGGGAGGTGTGACGTGCCCTTCTTCAACAGCTACGCCTTCGACCTGCCGAACCACTTCAACCGTGCGCTGCCGGTCATAGGCGGCACGGCCGGGCGCTTCCTGGCGGTCGGTGGCGCGGGCGGCACCGGGACCGCGGCGATGATCGAGGCCGACGGCTCCTGCACATGGGCCCGCCGCTACCAGGACCCAACGCCCGACTTCGGCGACGCCGTCTTCAATGTGCTCGACTTCGTCGACGCCGTCCAGGTCGGCAATGAGGGCTTCCTTCTGCTGTCGGCGGTCGAGGGGAGGACCGAATATGTGCTCGTACGGATCGATGCGGGCGGGGCGGTCTTGTGGTCGCGCGCGATCCCCGACGTCGGCTTCGGCCCCGGCGCGCGTGTGCTGAGGCCCCGCGACAGCGTGAACGAGTTCCTGGTCGTCGCCTGGCCCCCACCCCTCGCCTCGAACTATCGCAAGGTCGCGGCGAAGCTGTTCCGATTGGCGGCGGACGGGTCGGTGCTGCAGGCGGCCGAGCTTGCCGGGAACGGCGGACGGGTGTTCGACGCGGTCGCGGTCGGCGGCGGCTACATATTGGTCGGCGACCAGGACCCGCGCACGGCCGCCCAGTTCGCCGCCGGCGATCCCGGCCTGAACCTCCTGTGGTCGCCCCCCTTGATCGTCCAGATCAACCTCGGCCTAACCGCCTGCGAGCGATGGACGCTGCGGCAAATAGATTCAACGACCGGCACTCCGTTCCCGGCCTCGGCGTCGCTGCGCGCCGTCACCGCCGGAGCGGGCCAGTCGCTGTTCATCGCGGGCGCGATGGCGAACCCTCTCCTTCCCCTCTGGACGGGGGTGATGCGGTTCGATGCCGATTGGAAGGCCCCGACGTTTAAGAGCGCGGTGACCTATCAGCCGTTCGGCGGCGGCCACCGTCCGCACCGGATCGGCTGGTCGTGGCCGCGATCGGGCGGCGACGCCGCCTCCGGCGACCTCGAGCTTTACGTCCTCGATGTCGGGCTGGAGCAGCTGCAGGACACCAGCAGCGTCATCCGGCTGGACAAGAAACTGGCGGCGCAGGCCCTGTACGGGTTCGGATGGCCGGGGGAGCATCAGGTCGACGATTTGCGGGTGGCAGCGAACGGCGACGTTGGGCTCGCCGCCACGCTTACCCATGCCACCGCCATCGGGCTCGAAGGCCCACCCGTCCAGCCGAGTGCCGAGCTTGCAACCTTCATCTCGGTCGACTGGCGGTTCGAGACCTGCAGGTCGACGCCGCGCGACATTCCGACGACCAGGCCGCTCGGCTTCGACGTCGCGGCCGGTCCGGAGACGCTGGTCAAGATCGCGGCGAGCAGCCGGCCGGCAGCAATGTCCTCCGGGCCGACGCCCGTCCGTCCCTACTGGTGGTGCGGCAAGCCAGAACCAGAGCCCAGGTTCGAGCTGCAAGAGAATGCGCTGGTGCAATCGCCCTATCTCATCCTCCAGGCCGCCGGTTCGGAGGGCAGCGACGCGTCGCGCGGCATCTTGCTGCGCTGGCTCCTCGCCGGGACGCTCGGCGACACGCATTTGCCCAAAGGCTCGCTCGCCGGCACGAGCACGAACTTCAACAAGCCCGACGATTTCGTGCGTCTCTACCGCGCGCCGTGGCCGGCTTCGATGCCGGTGCGGAGCTTGAGCTTCCTCTCCGACCGGCCGCGCCACGTCGACGACGGCGAGCGGCTGCTCGTGTTCGAGACCGGCAGCGCCAAGCCCGCCGACCTCTTCCACGTCCGCTTCCTCGATGCGGCGGCCTATGCGGCGGCCAGGCAGACCAGCGACCCCGCGACCAGCCCGCCCGCCTTCCTCGCCGCTTACGGGGCCCGTCCCGTCGAGATCGAATTGCGGGGCCGGCTGGCGATCGGCTGCGACCTGGATTTCGCGCCAAATCCGGGCTGCAGCGTGCGAGTGGAGACCCGGTCGGTCGGCGAGAACCGGCCGCTGGCGCCGAAGCAGACGAGCTCGCGCCGGATCCTCGGCCCGGCCGACGGTCCCACCGCGAGGCTCTACGCCGAGAACATGCGCAGCCTCAGGGTGCAGTGCGCCGGCACCGGGATCCGAACGGTAGCGTTCCTCTGCTACGAGGACGTGCTGGCGGTGCTGAACCGGGACCAGGCCTGGAGCGAGGTCGGACGCTTCGCCCTGACCGACGATACCGCCACGGCGCTCGCCCGCCTCGAGGACCCGGCGCGCTTTCAGGTGAACGGGCTGTGGCGCAAGTTCAACGACGGCGCCTTCGTCAATGTGAAGAATTACCAGGACCGGTGGAGCGATTCCCAGAGCGGCCTCCGCTCGGCGGTGAAGACCTACGTCCAGCTCAGCGAGACCGACCCTAATGCCGAGGCGAAGCTGGCGGGCGCGTCGTCGCAGGACGGCGAGATGAAGGTCAGCTATCTCGACCTGCTGCAGCTCGCGGCGACCGATTTCCACGTCGCCCGAATGCTCGGGCTGGGACATGTCGACTGGGAGGCGGCGCTGCCTGGGGCGCCGCCGCAAACCTGGGTCCACCTCGCCGAATATCTCACCTCGGGCGACCTCGGCGACGGCGGCGGGCCGAGGCCGGTCCAGCATCTCTATCTGAGCCTGCCGACCAACTCCGGCGAGGCCCGGTTGCCGGTTACGCCGCGGCTCGACGCCGTGGAGTACGGGCTTACGGTCACGACCGCGTCGGGCGATCCCTACTGGCTGACCGATGCCGGCGGCTACACGCCTGACGGCCTGTCCCGCTTCATCCGGCTCTATCCCGACTGCCCGCCCTTGTTCGAGCAGGAGAAGGGGTTCTTCGACCCGCCCAACCTCTTCGACCTGTCGCGTGAGAGCCTGCCCGTCTTCTACGGAGTCGAGCATCGCCTTCAGGGCGAGCCGGGATGGCGCCGCCCCGAGATCGCCCACGATCCGGTCTATCTCGACACCGCGGCTCCGCCTCGGGCCGAAGCCCGTCCGGTCCCGTTCGGGGCGACGCGCATGGCGAAGCCGTTTCCGCACGAGCAGAAGGAGCCGGGCGTCCACGAATATGCCGTCTACGGAGTCAACCTCTTCTCCCGCGCCTCGCCGGTCAGCCCGGCCTTCGCCAGCGCCGCGACGACATTCGTCAAGGCAAACCGCCTGCTTCCGCCGAGCGACCTGCAGGTGCAGTTCATCCAGCCCGAATCCCCGCTCGTGCTGACCTCGGCCGACGAGCAGACGATGCTCGACGACCTGGTGCAGGCCGGGAAGGACCCGACGCTGGTGCGGCTCTGCTTCAACTATGGCTTTCCCCAGGAGGCCAATTACGATTTCGGCCGCGCCGTCGAGATCCTCCACCGCCGCCTTCCCCCGGCCAACGTAACCGGCGCGGTGGCGGCGGTCGCCGCGGCGACCGACCCGTCGTTCGCCCGCATCGAGACTCGGCCCTATACCTATTCAAGCACGAAGGAGACGATCCAGCCGACGCTGCCGCCTGCCGCCAAGGCCAATTTCCTCGGCGGCGTGCTGGCCGTCGGGAGCCGGCGCCTGATTATCGAGGATATCATCTGGCCGCCGGGAAGCAGCGGCGACAATCCGATCTTTGTGGTCCGCAAGCCGACGACGACCGGCGCCGTCGGCACGGGCAGCCTGGTGATCGAGAGCGCGCCGCTCGATGCCAATCCGGGCGACCTGTTCATGGCCGTCGAGAACATGGCGGCCGCGGCCAGCTGGGGCCCGGGCAATCCGCTCGGTCGGGTGATCGCGCTCGGCGACGATCCGAGCTGGAAGACCCGGACCGAAAGCTTCACGCGCCCGGGCCAGACCCAGGTGAGCCGCCGCCTGCGCGGGATCTGGGAAAGCGCGAAGGTCGTCGAGGACCCCGCGGGATCGAAACATTACACCATCACCTTCGCCAGCTATACGCTCTCGCCGCATCCGCAATCGGCCGCCGCCGATCCGGTGAGCTGGTTCCGCGGCACCGCCCGGGTGCCGGTGACGGGCCGGGATCCCGAGGACCGGCGGATGCTGAAGGTGATCGGCATCGGCCAAAGCGGCGGCCGGCTCGAGCTGCGCGCCGTCGACGACGGCGGCGAGGCGGGGACGGTCGCGACCGGGCCCGGGCAGCTGGTCCATTATCTTCCGGGCTATCGGGTCCATCTCCATGCCGATCCCACCAGCGGCTTCGATCGGACGACTCTGATGCCGGCGCCCGGGGAGAGCTCGCGAACCACTCTGATCGGGGTGCGCTCGGTCGATCCCACGACCCTGGACGCAAGCGCGAAGCCGTACCGCTCGCCGGTCGGCGTGCCGCAATTGCTGACCGCGATGGAAATCGTCGAGCCCGGCATTCCCTTGCGGCCGAGGGGCCTCAGATATGCGACCCCGCCGGACGCCTATGGCAAAGCGAGCTATACGCTGAATGTCGAATTCAAAGCGGCGCCTTTCGCCGTCGCTTTCTATCGCGCCGACGCGCTCGCCATCCTCGAGGCGCTCTACGAGCCCGCCCAGCAGGCGGAAATTCGGGCGGCGATATTCCCCGCCCAGGCCGACCCCTATTTCGCCAGCCGCTTCGACGATCTGTTCGCTTTCTTCGATTCGGACGATTCCACCACGGTCCTGGCCGTTTTCCCGCTTGCGCTCGGCGACAATTATTTCCTGCCCCTGCCCAACGCCGCGTCGCTGGCGCTGGCCGGCCTGACGACGCTGGCGGAACGCAAGCAGCGGATGAAGGCGGCCGTGCTCGAGGCATTCGTGGCGCTGACGGAGCAGCCGCTCATCTACGAGCTGATCAGCACCGACCCGGCTTTCGCGCCAACCAACGCCAGGCAGACGTTCCGGGACGCCGACGGGAAAGTCCTCGCCCCCGGCCAGACCGGCTTCGACCTGGCGCCGATGGCGAAGCGGCCAGGCGGGTACGCCGTCCAGTTCACCGATTTCACCCTCGAAGGATCGATGAACCGGAACACCGTCTATTTCTATCTTGCCCGAGAGCTCGGCAACCGAATGCAGCTCGGCGAGCCGAGCCCGATCTTCGGCCCGGTCCTGCTGGTCAACCTGGCCGCGCCTGCTGCCCCGCAGCTCAGGAAGATCGGCTCCACGCTTTATGACGAGGAGACGACGCTGGGACCCGAGGTACGCTTCGAGCTCCTGCCGCCGCCAGCGACCGATCCGATGGCCCGGCTGCTAATCTATCGGGCGGGCAACGCGCGCGACGCGCTCTCGGTCCGCACGATGCGAGTGGTGCAGGAGATCGACGTGGCGACTCTGACCTCCGCGCCTGACGGCAGCCTGACCGCCGTGGACGACTTCCGCAACGAGCCCTTCATACCGTTCGGCGAACCGCTCTACTACCGTCTCGCTTGGGTCCGCGAGGTCCATTACGAGGATGCCGCCAGCCTTGCCCACACCGCTTCGGTAGTGTCCGAGCCCACGGCGACGCTGCTCGCCAATCTGGTCGACGTCGTCAATCCGCCCGCGCCCGTACCGGCGGTCACCATAGTGTCTACCGACGCCCCGACCGGCGACAAGCTGATCGAGCTGAGCTGGGCCAAGACCACGCACAACGGGACCTATTACGTTTGCCAGCTCAGCCCATCAGGCAACTGGTTCCGCCTCGCGGCGCTGAAGACCAATTCGACTCAGCCAAGCTTTGCGCTTCCCGCGCCGCTACCGACTGCCGACGAGGACGGCGACCCGATCTATTACCGCTTCAAGGTCGACGTTGAGAATTCGTCGGGCCTGCTCAACCTCCTCGATGCTCCCGTCACCGTAGACCTCGCGGGCGCGCAATAGCCTTGCCGCGCGCCACAGCAACTGCTCGGCCAGGCCACCCGAGTGTCGGTGTCGCCAGCCTGCGCTCTCATTGAACTTCGAGCGGCGTCCCGCCTCCTGGATTCCTGGCGGCTGGATTATCGCGATGGGCTTGGCCCCCATCTTGACGGAAACTGGCTGGGGCGGCAGGATTCGAACCTGCGAATGCCGGTACCAAAAACCGGTGCCTTACCACTTGGCGACGCCCCAGCAGGCCGGCGGCTTATAGCGGCGGAGGGGGCCGTTGGAACCCCTTGCTCGAGCGCCCGGTCAGGCGCCGACGTCCCGCCAATCGTCGAAGACCTCGCCCGGCACTCGAACGCCGTCGCGCTCGTCGTCCCAGATCAGGTGCATCAGCCACCAGCGCCGGCCGTCGTTGAACAGATGGGCGAAGTTCAGGCCGCGCTTGATGAGCTCCCCGCCCTCCGGCGCGGTCCGCGCTTCGTAGGCCGAGAAGACCTGGGCGACGTTGCCGAAGCGGACGGTGCGCCGCCGGGTCTCGACCTCGTAGAAGGGCGTTCCGGCGAGCAGCGCCCTCGCATTGGCCTCATATTCCTCGCCGGAGAAGGACAAGGCGACAGGCCGGCCGGACTCGTCGAGGCGGGTCCGCACCAGCCTCACGTCGGGATGGTAAAGCCGCCTCGACAGCTCGAAATCCTGGCCGCCGGGAGGCCCGGAGATGGAGCTGTAAAGCGCCGCCATCAGCGCATCGATCGTCGCGAACTCGGCCGTCTCGTCGGTCATTCGTCCCTCCTGCCCAAGCCTCGGCCACATTGCACAAGGAAGGGGGTTCCGCTATGGGCCGGAGCCCGTCCGCCGACGCGGCGTCCGGGGCCCTGCTTTTTCGTCCTGAAGGACCTCGCCACCCATGTCCCGCCGCCGCCAGATCTACGAAGGCAAGGCCAAGATCCTCTACGAAGGCCCGGAGCCGGGCACCTTGATCCAATATTTCAAGGACGACGCCACCGCCTTCAACGCCCAGAAGCGCGGCACCATCTCCGGCAAGGGGGTGCTCAACAACCGGATCTCCGAGCATGTCTTCACCCTGCTCGGAACGATCGGAATCCCGCACCATTTCATCCGCCGACTGAACATGCGCGAGCAGCTCATCCGGCAGGTCGAGATCATCCCCATCGAGGTGGTGGTGAGGAACGTCGCCGCCGGCACGCTCTCGACCCGGCTCGGAATCGAGGAGGGCACCCAGCTCCCCCGCACCATCATCGAATATTATTACAAGGACGACGCGCTCGGCGATCCGATGATCGCCGACGAGCATATCGCCTGCTTCGGCTGGGCGAGCCAGGAGGAGATGAACGACATCGCCGACATGGCGGTTCGGGTGAACGACTTCCTGTGCGGCCTGTTCGCCGGCATCGGCATCCGCCTCGTCGACTTCAAGCTCGAATTCGGCCGGATCTGGGAGAATGAATATCCCCGGGTCATCCTCGCCGACGAGATCAGCCCCGACGGCTGTCGCCTCTGGGACATGACCACCAACGAGAAACTCGACAAGGACCGCTTCCGCCGCGACCTGGGCGGCGAAGCCGAAGCCTATCAGGAAGTGGCTCGGCGGCTCGGCCTGATGCCGGAGGGCGACACCAACATGGTCCTCGACCTCGACAAGCACCGGCAGAAGAAGGGGCGCTAGAGAGCGGCGGGCCTTGGACCAGGCTCGAACTCTTCGAGCCACGCCTGGCCGGTATATTGGAACCGCCCCACGTTGCCAGCGCCGGGGATGCCGTATTCGTCGTAGCTGTTGATGGCGGAGGGGCTTGCCGTCGAAATTGACCAGGCCGACGATCGAGCCCTGCTGGTCGGGGAGCATGTAGCGGCGGTTGGCGGTGCCCAGCGCCGAGCCTTCGTAGACCGCGACCGGATCGTCGGCGCCGGTGCCGTGGACGTAGCGGCGAAGAAGGGTGCCTGAGCCGTCATACTCCGCGACCAGCTCGTCGCCATCGTAGAGGAACCGGGTCGTGCCGGTGGCCGGCCTCGACACTCGAACGGCCGGCCGAGCGGGTCGTAGACGAGGGCGATGCACGTGCGGCTGAGCATCATCCTGGCGAAGTTGTACTCGTTGATCAGCGCATCGTGGCCGCAGAGGAACAGCTGCCTCTTTTTTGGGCAGATGCGTGCGCACTACGGTGCCCGAGTGTTTTGTTCCCAATCTAGGAATGTCCGTATCATTTCTGCTAGATTCCGAGCTCCACAAAATGCCTCAAAAACATATTCTGACCTTCGGGCGACAACCCAATCCTCTTCAGACCGATGAATCTCAATTGGATCCATTTTCTCCTTCTCAAGATCAGTGCCCTTAAGGTCTATTTTAAGTGACCATCCCGGATTATCCAGTGTATCAATTGATACACCGTACTGATGCTCCCAATCATCATTGCAGTACCGTAAGTACCATTCTTGTAAATTATCTATTTCGTTCATGGCTCTTCCCGGCGCTTCATCACTGCTCTGGCCGTACGTATGTCTGCCATATTACCAGCTCTCGTCGTCCCAGGACTCAAGTTACTACGTCCATTTGCAGAGTTGGTATTAAGCTGTTGAAACTTAACATGCGGAGTTGGTATCGATCTACCTGAGGCTTTGTCGTAGTGGGCTTTTCCAGCGAGGTCGATGCTCATTCTCCCCGAAGGCGTCATCACCGAAACCCTGTTAGTACCGATCTGGACTGCCAGGGCGGCACCCGCTTGCTTAGCCGAAATGGCTCCGGAGACTCCTGATCCATTAGCAGCCATGCCGGCCTTTACGCCACCGCTGGACGCGGAGGCGGCGACGCCCGATCTTCCACCTGTCAGCGTGGCGCTGCTTGATCCAAATTTCGCCGAGGCGGACACGCCCGAGTTGCCGGCGGAAACCGACACCGTGGTGCCGACACCGGACAAGGAAGCCGAAACACCATTTTTTGAGGCGGATATTGTCAATCCACCTAGAGAGAATCGATAGGCATCGTCTTCAGCTAAGCCCGTGGTGTCAGTTCCATTTACCGGATCGTCCCCCACATACGCATAGAGGTTGATCTGGTCGTCATAGCCGATCGGATCCACCTGCAGGAACCGCCCGAGCGTCGGCGAGTAGATGCGGGCCTTGTAATAATACATGCCCAGCTCGGGCAGCCACGCCTGGCCGGTATACTGGAACCGCCCCTGGTTGCCTGCCCCGGGTATGCCGTATTCGTCGTAGCTGTTGATGGCGGAAGGGCTGCCGTCGAAATTGACCAGGCCGACGATCGAGCCCTGCTGG
>JAXDPB010000008.1:0-153931 GCA_034668585.1 Sphingomonadales bacterium
ATATGCACGCCGACCACCTGATCGGTCTCGCCGTCGAGGACCAATTTATACAGCGACCGCTCGTTGCGCCCAGCCAGCACGTTCTTCATCGCCCGGAAGTCCGAGGTGAAGGTCTTAACCGAGCCCAGCTTGTTGCGCGCCTGGCCCTCGGTCATCCCGACCCCGGCGAGCGGCGGGTGGCTGAACACCGCCGAGGGGATGTTCTCATAGTCGACCCGGCACGGCTTGTTGCCGAAGATGGTATCGGCGAAGGCCTGGCCCTCGCGGATCGCGACGGGCGTGAGCTGCACCCGGTTGGTGACGTCGCCGACCGCGTAGACGCTGTCGCAGGTCGATTTGTTGTCGGCGTCGACCACCACCGCGCCCTTGTCGTCGATCTCGACTCCGGCGCTTTCGAGGCCGAGGCCCTCGGTGTTGGGCTGGCGGCCGATCGCGAACATCACCGCGTCGGCCTCGATCGCGTCGCAGCCGGCCATGTTGACGGCGAGCGACCCATTCTTCTTCTCGATGCTCTCGAACGAGACGTGGAATCGGAAGTCGATCCCTTTCATCATCGAGATGGTGAGCAGGCGGTCGCGGATCGTCTCGTCATAGCCGCGCAGGATGACGTCGGAGCGGTTCACCAGGGTGACGTGGCTGCCGAGATTGTGGAAGATGCCGGCGAATTCGTTGGCGATGTAGCCCGCGCCGGCGATCACCACCCTTTTGGGCAGATCGGGGAGGTGGAAGGCCTCGTTCGACGTGATGCCGAGCTCGTTGCCGGGAAAGTCCGGCACGACCGGGCGCGCACCGGTGGCGATCAGGATGACCTTGGCGGTGACCGTTCGGCCGCCGGCGAGACGGATTTCGTGCGGGCCGGCGACGACCGCGCGCTCCTTCACGATCTCGACCTTATGGTTGGTCAGGGTCTCCGTATAGGCCTCCTCCAGCCGGCCGACCTCGGCGAGGACGTTGTCGCGAAGCGTCGGCCAGTGGAAGTTGCAGGCGGGCACGTCCCAGCCGAAGCGGCGCGCGTCCTGCAGATCCTCGGCGAAATGGGCGCCGTAGACGAGCAATTTCTTGGGCACGCAGCCGCGGATGACGCAGGTGCCGCCGACCTTGTGCTCCTCGGCGATCGCCACCCTGGCGCCGTGGGCGGAGGAAACGCGGGCGGCCCGCACGCCGCCCGATCCGGCGCCGATGACGAAGAGATCATAGTCGTAGCTCTGGGCCATGGGGCAGTGTCCGTCCGATTGGGTCTCCGCGCCCATATGGCGGGCGGGCCGCGGGTGCAAATGACACTCCGTCATTGCGAGGAGCGAAGCGACGCGGCAATCCAGTCAGGGCGCTCGCGACCCGCGCCGCACTGGATCGCTTCGCTTCGCTCGCAATGACGGCCTAAATGCGCAGCGTCCTGACCAGCTCGAGCCGCTCCGGAGTGGCGTCGGCGAAATTGCCGGCGGCGAAGGGGGGCTCGGGATCGTATTCCATGCTGAGCTGGACGGCTTCGGCAGTGTCGCGGCCGGCGATCTCGGCGCACAGCCGCAGGCCGAGGTCGATGCCCGCCGAGACTCCGGCGCTGGTCAGATATTTGCCGTCCTCAGTGACCCGGTCCGGCGAATAGGTGGCGCCGAAATGGCCGAGATACTCCCGGGCGCCCCAGTGGGTCGAGGCGCGGCGGCCCTCGAGCAGCCCGGCGGCGGCGAGGATCAGGGAGCCGGTGCAGACCGAGCAGGTCCGCGTCGTGCCGGCGTCGATCGCGGCGAGCCAGGTGCGCAGCTTTTCGTCCCCGATCTCGCGCCGCACCGCCTCGCGCCGGCCGCCCGGGACGATCAGCAGGCCCGCTTCGCTCTCTTCGTCGATGCCGGTGTCGGCGTTGAGGGCGAGGAAATCGTCTCCGGTTCGCACCAGGCCGGCGCGGCGGGCGACGAAGCCGATTTCCACTTCCGGCAGGCGGCTGAGCGACTCGTAGGGACCGATCGCGTCGAGGGCGGTGACTCCGTCGAACAGGTAGATGAGGATCCGCATCAATCCAGCCCTCCGAGAGCCCGGTCGATTAGGGCCCGGGTCGACGGGTCGAAATCGAGCTCGTCGCCCTCGTCGATGGCCTTCGCCATCGACTTGCCGAGCTCGACTCCGAACTGGTCGAACGGATTGATGCCGAGGAGGACGGCGTTCACGAAGGTGCGGTGCTCGTAGAAAGCGAGGAGGGCGCCGAGCGTCGCCGGGTCGAGACGGTCGAGGAGGATGGTGGCCGACGGGCGGTCGCCGGGATAGCGGCGGTGCGGATCGTCGTTCGACTTGCCGGACATCAGAGCCGCGCCCTGGGCGAAGCAGTTGATCAGCAGCTGGCGGTGATGCTCCTCGCCGAGCCCGTGGCCGGGCTCGATGGCGGCGACGAACTCGACCGGCACGAGGTGCGTGCCCTGGTGAAGCAGCTGGAAGACGGCATGCTGGGCGTCGGTGCCGATGCCGCCCCAGACGATCGGGGAGGTCGCGCGGCCGACGGGCGAACCGTCCAGCGTCACCGCCTTGCCGTTCGATTCCATCTCGAGCTGCTGGAGATAGGGGGGAAGCAGGCGCAGGCGCTCGTCATAGGCGAAGACCGCCCGGGTCTCGCAGCCGCGGGCATTGGCGTAATAACGGTCGGCGAAGGCGGCGAGGACGGGGGCGTTCTCGAGCAAAGGCGCCAGGCGGAAGTGGCGGTCCATCGTCGCCGCCCCTTCGAGCAGGGTCTCGAAAGCGTCCCAGCCGAGCGCCAGCGCCGCCGGAAAGCCGATCGAGGACCAGAGCGAATAGCGGCCGCCGACGCTCTCGGCGAAGGGCAGGATCCGGGTCTCGTCGACGCCGAACTCGATCGCGCGCTCGGGCGCGGCGGTGAGGGCGACGATCCGGCCATAGGGATCGGCGACTCCGCCTTGCTCCATCCAGGCCAAAGCGGAGCGGGCGTTGAGCAGGGTCTCGAGCGTGGTGAAGGTCTTCGAGGCGACGACCAGCAAGGTGGTGTGCGGGTCGAAGCCGGCGATCGCAGCCTCGAGCGCGGCGCCGTCGACGTTGGAGACCACCGCCGCCTCGTAGCGGTCCGAATTGCGGCCGAGCGAGTCGATCAGGAAATCGGGGCCGAGCGCCGAGCCGCCGATGCCGAGGTGGAGGATGTGGCGAATGGGGCCGAACGCCTCGGCTTCGATCGCGTCGATCAGGGCCCGCATCCGGGAATGCAGGCCGGCGGCTCGGGCGACGCTTTCCGGAGCGCCCTGGCCGCGCTCGGCGCTGTGCTCGGCGGCGCGGCCTTCGGTCGGGTTGACGATCGCCCCGGCGAACAGGGCGCCGCGGGCGCCGGCGAGGTCGCGCCTCTCGGCCAGCGCCTCGAAGCCGGCGAGAAGCGGCGCGTCGAGATGCGTCTTCGAGAAATCGAACCTGAGGCCAGGCAGGTCGAGCGCGAGGCGGGAGAGGCGGTCCGGCTCGGCGGCGAACAGTTCGGAAAGGGTGCGGCGCTCAACCGCCTCGATCGCGGCCCAGGCCTGGTTCTCATCCATCCGGCGCTCTTAATGGCGGCGGCGCGGCATGCCTAGGGCATGCTGGACCTGGGTTGAGTCGTCACCCCCGGACTTGGATCCGGGGTCCACCTTCTTCAATCCGCTGCGGCTAAAGGAAAAGGTGGATGCCGGATCAAGTCCGGCATGACGAGGAAGGTGCATATGCCTGCTTGCAAAGTTCACATGCGCCAATCTTGGTAGCGTCTCAGCTCGAAATCCAGCCGAGTGCGGCCGGATGCCCGCTGTCGGCCCGAAAGCGGCGTTCCCCTGGCGGCAGCCATGCGCCAACGCCGGTCGTTCGGGGTTCCGCATTAGGTCGCCGGAAGCGGACATTCATTCACGATGAGCGCCGATTCTCGCTTTCGGCTCCGCGACGAGCGCGGTGCCTGCTGCGAGGTGCCAGGAGCGGCGCTCAACCGCCCTGCGACGCCGGAATGGAGAGGACGAAGGTCATGCCGCGGCCGCCGTTCGACGCCGCCGTGAGGCGCCCCCCATGGGCCAGGGCTATCTGGCGGGCCAGAGCGAGGCCGATGCCGGCGCCGCCTTCCTTGGTCGTGTAGAAGGGGACGAAGATCTCCTCGATCCGATCGGGCGGGATACCCGGTCCGTCGTCGTGCACCTCGAAGCGGACTTCTCCTTTATTCGCCGCGCAGGCGAAGCGCACGGCTCCGCCGCCCGCTCCGGCGACGGCTTCGCCGGCATTGCGAAGCAGGTTCAGCAGCGCCTGGCGCAGCAGCCCGGCATCCGCCTCCAGCGGCACGGCGGCGACCGGCAGGGCGGCAGAGAATAGGATGCCGCGTGCGCGCAGCTGCGCGTCCACGAGCGCCTTGATGTCCGCAAGGAAGGTCGTCAGGTCCAGCGGCGCGAAAGCAGGCGCAGGCAGATCCGCGATCGCGCGGTAGCGCTCGACGAAGTCGATCAGATGCCGGCTCTGCCGCGCGATTGTGTCCGCCGCGGCGCTGACCGTCGCCCTCCTGTCGCCCCCGGCCATCCGAGCAAGGCTCTCGGCCAGCGACGCTACGGGGGTAAGCGCGTTCATCATCTCGTGGGCGAGCACGCGTGTCATGGAGTGCCACGCGCCGACCTGGACCGCGTCCAGCTCCCCCGCCACCGCCTGCATCGAAACCAGGCGTTGCGGCCCGCCGTCGGGAGTGGCGACGGCGCCGACCCAGACCAGCATGGAGCGGCCGTCGGAGAGCGCGACGATCCGGCGGCCGCCGACCGGCAAAGCGAGGACCTCGGCCGCCGCCGGCTCGTCCAGGGCATCCTCCAGTCGCGCCGACTCGCCGACGAGGTCGCGTGCGGCGCGGTTGGCGAAGCGGATGCGGCCGTCGGGGCCGAGCGCGAAGAGGGCGACGGTGACCGCATCGAGCAGGGCCAGCGCCCGATCGAGCTGCTGCGCCCGCGCCCGTTCCTCGATGGCCGGGGAAGCGCGCGCGACCTCGCGGCTGCGCAGCGCAACCCTCACGATGTCGACCAGCAGCAAGGCGGCCGCTGCGGCGAGCACGGCGGCGCTGGCGAAATGCCTGGTTTCCGTCAGCACCCGGAAAAGAAGGGCGATTGCGATGGCCGCGAAGAGGAGCCGCCAACCGGCAGCGGAGACGATGTCGAGGCGGGCGTGAGCGCTGGGGTATCGGGTGCCTGATCCGGACCGCCTCGTCATGCCGGACTTGATCCGGCATCCACCTTTCTGCCGAAAAGTGAGACAAGAAGGTGGATCCCGGATCGAGTCCGGGATGACGATTCAAGCTCGGCGTCCGACGCTCTAGAGCCCATGCTTGGCCATGCGCCGGTAGAGCGCGGGGCGGCTGAGGCCCAACGCCGCCGCAGCCTGGGCGATGTTGCCGTCGTGCCGGTCGAGTGCGCCGGCGATGGCCGAGCGCTCCAGCGCGTCGAGGCTTGTGCCCGCACGCGCTGTCGCAGTGCGGCGGGCCGCCTCGTGGACCGCGGCAACCAACGCTTCGTTGCGCCATGGCTTGAGCAGGAAATCACTGGCGCCCCGCTTCAGGCTTTCGACGGCGAGCGAGACGGCACCGTAGGCGGTCATCAAGATGACGGCGAGCGTCGGGTCGGCCGCTTTGATCATGTCGAGGGCCGTGATGCCTTCACGCCCCGACCGCTCTCCGACCGCGAAATTCATGTCGAGGAGCGCGCAATCGTAGCGGGCCGCGGCCATCAGCGCCGGCACCGCCTCCGGCGACGCGGCGCTCTCCACCCGTTCGACCCACGGTTCGAGTGCGAGCGCCACCGCCTGATGCACCTCGGGCTTGTCGTCGATCACCAAAATGGCGTTCAGGCGTTCCATCGCGCGACCGTAACGGGCGAAAGGCCCCTGCTCAACATGTCCGGATACGGACGCTTCGCGCGGTCGGCTTGGGTCCGCCAAGCCCTATCCTCTTGGGGGCGCTCGTTTTTTCTGCAGCGCGACTCGGTGTAGCATCGCGTCATGAGTCAGTTCCTCCAGGTCAGCTCTCTGTCGCGAGCCTATCGCAGCGGCGAGATCGAGACGCAGGCGCTCGATGCCGTCTCCTTCGAGGTCGCGGCCGGCGAGTTCGTCGCGCTCATGGGTCCGTCCGGTTGCGGCAAATCGACCCTTCTCAACATCCTCGGCTTCCTCGATGCGCCGGACACCGGTTCGTACCGGTTGCGGGACGAGGAGGTGGCGACGCTGTCCGACGCGCGACTGACGCGGCTCCGGCGCGCTCATGTCGGCTTCGTTTTTCAGAGCTTCAACCTGATCGACGAGCTCAACGTCGCCGAGAATGTGGAGGTGGCCCTGCTCTACCGGAGCGTGGATGCGCGCCGGCGACGGGTGGATGCGGTGCTCGAGCAGGTCGGGCTCGCGCATCGCGCGCGACACCGGCCGCGGCAGCTGTCGGGCGGCCAGCAGCAGCGGGTTGCCATCGCCCGCGCGCTCGCGCCGGAGCCGGACCTCATCCTGGCCGACGAGCCGACCGGCAATCTGGATACGGCCAACGGCGCTGCGGTGATGGACCTTCTCAAGAGCGCAGCGGCGGGAGGCACGACCGTGATCATGGTGACTCACTCGGCTTTCCACGCCGCAGCAGCGGACCGGACGATCCGGATGCTCGACGGACGGATCGTCGGGGAGACGCGCCTGTGACCCGGCTGCTGCGCCATTGGCTGGTCGCCTGGGCCCGCAACCTCGCCGCCAACCGGCTCCTTTCCGCCATCACCATTGTGGGTCTCGTCATCGGCATCGCCGGCGCGATCCTGATGGCGCTCGTGGCGCGGGTCCCGCTCACCTACAACCATATCGTGCCCGGGCACGAGCGGACCTATATTGCCGTCTCGATCGTGCGCAGCCCCGAAATGGCGCCGAACTATAACCAGGCGAGCCCAAGCGGCGCGGCGGCGCTCATCGAGGCGAACCTGCCGGAGGTGGAGGCAGCGGCACGCCTCATGGAAGCCGAAGTGGAGCTGCGCCGCGGCGGCGCCGCGCACAGGGAAACGATCTACTGGGCGGACCCCGACTATTTCGACCTGGTTCGCCTTCCGGTCCTGAGCGGCGACCTCGCCTCCGCACTCCGAAGCGGCCATGGCCTGGTCATGACCGAGGCGATGGCACGCAAGCATTTCGGTCGTGCCGATGCATTGGGCGAGACTATCCAAATCGCCGGGCAGCCAATGGTGCTGCGCGCGGTCATTGCGGACCTTCCGCCCGGCGGCACCGACCTCGCCTCGGGCATCTTCGCCTCCGGGCTTGCCGCGCGCTCCGGCCTTTCCCTCATGCAAGCGGACGGACCGGGCGCCTTTTCCATCAGCGTGCGGACCTACATTCGGCTGCGGGCGGGCGCCTCGGCCGAAAAGGCGACAGACGCGATCCAGCGGGCGATCGCCGGGCTGCTGCCGCCGCCCGTGCGCAGCGCCTATCGACTGGAGCCGGTTCGGATCGACCGGCTCGCACTGGACGAAGGCTTCCACCCCGGCGCCCGGGAGCGGCTGGTGATAGGCAGCCTGGTTGCGGCTCTCGTCCTGCTGATCGCCACCGCCAACTTCGTCAACTTGAGCGTCGCGCTGGCCGGGCGGCGCCGGCGCGAGATCGGAGTGCGCAAGGCGAACGGCGCCGGCCGCCGTCACATTGCGGGCCAATTCCTCGCCGAGGCGGTGCTGACGGTGCTCGTCGCGACACTTCTCGCGCTCGTGGCGGCCGAATGGCTGCTGCCGGTGGTCAACGGGTTCCTGGAGACGCAGGCGCGCCTCGATTATGCCGCCGATCCGACTCTGCTCCTCTGGCTGCTGTCGGGCGCGGTGCTGCTCGGCCTTGCGGCCGGCGCCTACCCGGCCTTCCTGCTCTCCTCCCTGCCGCCTGTGGCGACTCTGCGGGACGGCGGCGCGGCGCGCGGCGGGTTGATTCGGAACGCGCTCGTCACCGCCCAGTTCGCGATCCTCATCGGCCTGATCATCGCCACTTCCGTGGTGCACCAGCAGCGCGTCTTCGCGATGCGCGAGGCGCTGCGGATGGACATCGACCAGGTGCTGACCGTCACCGCCAAGTGCCCGCCCGCCTTCGTCGCCGAGGCGGCGAAGCTGCCGGGCGTCCGTGCCGTCTCGTGCAGCAGCGAGAGCCTGCTCAGCGGAGATACGTTCCTCCCCGTCACCTGGAGAGGCCGGCAGCTGGTGACTCAAATGGTCTCGGCTCTGCCCTCGATCTTCGCCCTTTACGGCGTGCGGCCGGTGGCGGGGACGCTTGCGACTCTCCCTCCCGGGGGAGAGGGAGCGGCATCCCGGGTGGTGATAAACGAGGCGGCGGTGCATGCCTTCGGCTTCGCCTCGCCTTCCGCGGCCATCGGGCAAGTGCTGCCGATCTTGCCGGGGCCGCCGGGCGCCGACACAGGCGCGCAGGTGGTGGCGGTGGTTCCCGATTTCGCTTTCCAATCGGTCGAAACGCCGATCGAGCCCACCCTCTATCAGTCGGGGCCTCCGGCGGAGTGGAACGGAGGGCTGGTCTCTATCAAGCTCGCCGGCCGTGACGTGCCGGAGACGCTCTCGCGGATCGACCGGCTGTGGCGCGCGACGGGCAATGAGGGGCCGATCCAGCGCGCCTTCGTCAGCGAGCATATCGAGCAGCTGTACCGTAGTCTCGAGCGCAACGCTCAGCTCTTCGCCGTCTTCTCGGGCCTCGCCATCTTCCTGGCCTGCCTTGGCCTCGTCGGCCTCTCCCTCTCGGCGGCGCAGCGGCGAACCAAGGAGATCGGCATCCGCAAGGCGCTGGGCGCGAGCACGCGCCAGATACTCGTGCTGCTCCTGTGGCAACTCAGCCGGCCGGTGCTGCTCGCCAACCTCATCGCCTGGCCGGTTGCCTGGTGGCTCATGCGACGCTGGCTGAACGGCTTTGCCGAGCGGATCCCGCTGCAGCCCTGGCTCTTCCCGGCCGCCGGGCTGATCGCCCTCGCGCTCGCGCTGCTCAGCGTGGGCATGCTCGCCTACCTCGTCGCGCGGCAGAAGCCGGTGCACGCGCTGCGCTACGAATGATAGGCGCGGACCTCCCCGACCCTGTCCTTCACCGGCGCCACTCAACGCGCGGCGGGCTTCCCATGGCGGATATAGCGCCTGAAGCCAGTCGAACGGCGCCTAACGACAGCGGTCGCTTTCACGCGCCCGGGACCAGAACCGGTGGGGGCCAACTCGCATATCGCCTTCCGCCCCATATCGGACGTTCAGCCAATCCGCTTCTTGTAAGGCCCGCGCCGCTTCGGAGCGGGCGCGTCGGCATCGATCCGCGCGATGATTCCTCCAACGACCGGAGGCGGTCCGTCACGCAGGCGGCCCTGTTTCTTGCTGAACGCCTTCGAGCGGCGCAGATCCTCCTTGGTCACACCAAGATCGAGAGCACCGTCAGATATCTCGGCGTCGATATCAAAGACGCCTTGGCCCTTGCCGAAGGCATGGAGATTTAAGCCTTCCGCGCGTTCGGCCCGACTCGGGCGCCGCATTATAGGGCGGCTTTGGATGGAAAGAGGACGTTCTCCTTCATCCCCTTCGGAAGCTTCGAGCGGCCATACGGCCTGAAAGCGGCCAGGCGGCTAACGGAAGCTTGTCAGTTGCTCTAAGGTAGCGAGCACGCGGCGCTCGTTTGTCGGCTTACCCGCATTGGGTGCTCCGGCGAGGACGTCGCCGCCGTATCGCTCGGGCTGGTCGTAAGCGCTCGCCACCGCGAAGGGCACCCCGGAGGCTTTCAACGCCTCGGCGACGGGCGTGACGAGTTCAGTCCCCAAATTTACATCGAGCAGCGCGACGGTCGGCAACTCGCCTTCCAGCAGCTGCAGCGCCTCCTGCACGGTCCCCACGGGACCGATCACGCGCCAGCCGCGGGCCTCGAGCAATAGCTGGAGGTCCATCGCGATCAGATACTCATCCTCGACGACCAGGACAGTCTTTTGCATGACCCGCTATCAGCTCAGAGCGGACGCCGTCCCCAGCGGAATGACGATCTCCGCCTGAAAACCTCCTGGTGCATATTCATGTTCCACCCGGCCTTGAAGGGTATAGGCGATCGCGGATTGGATCAGTTTGGTGCCATAGCCGGCCGTAAGCGGGGCGGTCACCGGCGGCCCGTCGATCTCCGCCCAGTTTAGCCGGAGCTTTCGGTTGGCATCCTCGACCTGCCAGCTGACCCGGATGCGGCCGCCAGGCACGGACAGCGCCCCATGTTTGGCGGCATTGGTCGCGAGTTCGTGCAGCACCAGGCTGAGCGACATGATCGTGCGCGGACTTAGCTCGACAGGCGGGCCGGGCTCGATCACGATGGCTTCAGGACCGGCGGCAAAAGGGGCGAAGATGCGGTCGAATAGTTCCTGAACACCAATCTCGCCTTGCTCCGTGAAGGCGAGGTCCTCCGCCTCCACCAAGGCGGCGAAGCGTCCGAGGAAGTCGTCGCGATATTCTTCGGCGGAACGGCCCTCCGTGGTCGTCTGGCGGGCCATCGACTGCGCGACCGAGAGCAGGTTTCTCATGCGGTGGCGGAGCTCGCCGAACAGCATGTCCTTCGCCACATCGCGGCGACGGCGATCGGTCGCGTCCACGAAGGCGAGCAGCATGGTATGGCTGCCTTTGTCGGGGTGATACAGCGTTCGAGCCGTGACGAGCATCGTTCGCCTGCCGATCCCGGGAAAATCGTGCTCGACCTCATAGTTGATGATGGCCGCGGCCTTGGGGATCACCTCCTCGAGCAGCCGACGCAGATCGGGGATATCCCATTGCCCGTTCCCGAGCTCGTAGATGGGCTGCCCGATCGTCTCGTAGCGATCCACATTGAACGTCTCGAAGAATGAGCGGCTGGCGCTCTGGACGACCAGGCTCGCGTCGAGGACGAGCAGCGGATCAGAGATCGTGTCGACGATCCCCTGCGCTTGAACGTGGCCCGTGCGCAGGAGCCGGTAAAGATCTTCCATATTCAACATGAGCGGCCCCGGTCTGAGACCTTACCATGCGCCGGGCCCGCGGCGTCCGCAAGCAAGGTGCTGATGCCGCGCTCTAAATCGCTCGGAACCATCCGTCTCTTAGCTGCCGCCCCGTGCGTGCGTTCGCCCTCCTACGGAATGGCTGCGGACTAGTGCTCGATTTTTTATAGAGCTTTCAAAGCTTTGGCAGTGGCGGTTTGACGCAAATCATTGCCCTAGGAGTATAATCGCTGTTAGTGTCGAAAGATCGTCGGGTGATAGCCTGCAGGCTTCCGGCGGCTGAGAGCATGAGTGCGCTCCCGCTTGCATGTCGGGAGGCCCCATGGCCCGTTCAGATGACGTCTCCAGCCTGAAGCCGTTTCTTGAGCGGCTCCTTTCGAGGTCCAAGCTCTCGCCAGTGGAATGCGAGGCGATACTAGGCCTGCCTGCCCACGAGCGAATTTTCGAGCCTCACCGGGACATAGGGCGGTTAGGCGACAACCGAAGCCACAGCTCTCTGGTGCTCAAGGGCCTTGTCGGCCGCTTTATGCAGAACTCGAGAGGTGACAGACAGCTTACCGCGCTCCACCTCGCGGGCGAAATGGCTGACTTGGACGGGGTGGTCCGCCCCGACATTATGTATGGTCTCGAAGCGCTGGCGACCACAACAATCGCGCAGGTTCCGCACCAGGCGCTTCGCGCTATGGCTCAGAAGCACCCGGCCATCGCCGAAGCCTTTTGGCGCGAAAGCGCGTCCGACGTCATCAACCTCTCGCGTTGGGCGCTGCACCTGGGCCGGGGCTCGGCGCGGACGAGGGTAGCTAATTTGCTGTGCGAAATGGCAGTCAGGATGGGCAGCGTGGACGCCCCCAGGCTCGAGTTCTCCCTTCCGCTGACCCAGGATCAATTGTCGGATGCGACCGGCTTAACCGCAGTCCATGTCAATCGGACGCTGAAGAGTCTCCGCGAGGAAGGCATAGTCACCTATCGGCTCCGCGAGGTTCGGATCTCGGATTGGGAAGCGCTTGCCGTCGAGGGCGAGTTCGATCTTTCAGAATTCAACAGATAGAGGACGCACGCGATGCTGTTTTTTTTCCATCTCGCCGGCGCCGTGTGCGATCCCGATGACGAAGGTGTCGAGCTTGCCACGATATCCGACGCACGCATCGAGGCGGTGAGGCTCGCTTCGGGAATGCTGAGGGACAGGCCGGAGATGGTGTGGCTGGGTGACGAGTTTCGTGTTGAAGTGAGCAATGAGGATCAGCTCCTGTTGTTTACCTTCATCGCCATGGGCGTGGACACGCCTGATGGAAAGGAGTTGGCCTAAGCTGAGGCGCATCGCTCGAGCCGGCAGCAGCGAGGCTGGTCTGGACCCGAATGTCCGCAATGGGTCGAAAGCCGCCGCAACCGGAAGGGCAGCTTACGGCCAGGGAAGCGCTTCAGGGCCGACTCGAATATCCCCTTCCGTCCCCCATGCCGGACGTTCAGGGAATCCGCTTCTTGTAGGGCCCTCGCCGCTTCGGAGCGCGCGTTGATTCCTCCAACGACCGGAGGCGGTCCGTCGCGCCGGCGGCCCCACTTCTTGCCGAACGCCTTGGTGAGCGGCGCATCCCGCTCGCAAGGGCCGGGGCAAAAGCCCGGCTTGACCCGCCTCCCGCCCCAAGCGAAAGCGGCTTGCATGGCGACTGACGCGGCAAAGCCCCGGAAAGCGAAGAAGAAGGGCGGAGTCGGCGAGACGACGCGCTTCCTGCTGCTCTTCCTGCTGCTCGCGATGATCCTGCGCACCTTCATCGTGGCGCCGTTCATGATCCCGTCGGGTTCGATGATGCCGGAGCTGATGATCGGCGATTATCTGTTCGTCGCCAAATGGCCCTACGGCTATTCGCGTTACTCGGTCCCGTTCGGCCTCGCCTCGTTCGGCGGCCGGATCTGGGGATCGGACCCGAAGCGCGGCGACATCGTCGTCTTCCGCTATCCGGGCAAGGACGAGGATTATGTGAAGAGGCTGATCGGGCTCCCCGGCGACACCGTGCAGATGCGCGGCGGCCAGCTGATCCTCAACGGCAAGGCGGTGCCGAAGGTGAGGGTCGCCGACTGGCTGATGCCGGTGACTCCCAACAGCCCCTGCCGCTATGCCGGCGACATCCGGCAGCCGACGGTGGAGGCGGGCACCCGCGTCTGCCGCTATCCGCGCTATCGCGAGACCCTGCCCGGCGGACGTTCCTACGAAGTGCTCGACCAGTTTCAGGGCGGCCCCGACGATACGCCCGTATTCGCCGTCCCCCCCGGCCATTATTTCATGATGGGCGACAATCGCGACGACAGCGCCGACAGCCGCTTCCGCCTCGACCAGCAG
Organism: Sphingomonadales bacterium; assembly: GCA_034668585.1. Classification (GTDB taxonomy): domain Bacteria; phylum Pseudomonadota; class Alphaproteobacteria; order Sphingomonadales; family Sphingomonadaceae; genus Allosphingosinicella. Next base: position 13,275 of record JAXDPB010000008.1, read on the forward strand.
GGCGTCGGCCTGCTGCCGAGCGACTATGTGATCGGCCGGGCGCTGATCGCCTTCTTCTCGACCGACGGCTCGGCCGAGTGGCTGAAGCCCTGGACCTGGTTCTCCGCGGCGCGCTGGGACCGGGTCGGACGGGCCTATTGATGGATAAGTCGGTTCTGGCCTGGCTGGAGGAGATTCTCGGTCGCCGTCCGAGCGACACGGGCCTGTTCGAGCGCGCGCTCACCCATGCCAGCTTCGGCGAGGCGCAATATGAAAGGCTCGAATTCCTCGGCGACCGGGTCCTTGGGCTCGCGGTCGCCGCTTGGCTCTACGAAATCTTCCCCGACGAACCCGAGGGACAGCTGTCGAAGCGGCTCAACGCGCTGGTCGCCCGCGACGTCTGCGCCGAGGTCGGCCGCGAGCTCGGCGTCGGCGAGAGGGTGCGGCTGGGCAAGCAGGCGCGCGAGGACGGCGCCTGGGACAGCGACAACGTCATCGGCGACGTCGTCGAGGCGCTGATCGGCGCTCTTCATCTCGACGCCGGGATCGAGGCCGCCCAGGCCTTCGTTCGTTCCGCCTGGGGCGATCGGGTCAGCACCCGCGACAAGGCGCCCCAGCATCCCAAGTCGGCGCTTCAGGAATGGGCGGCGGCTCAGGAGCGCAAACCGCCCGCCTACCGCCTCGCCGAACGCTCCGGGCCGCAGCACGCTCCGACCTTCGTCGTCGAGGTGGAGATCAAGGGCGTCGGCGTGGCCAGCGCCGAAGGCGCATCGAAGCAGGAGGCGGAGACCGCGGCGGCCGCGAAATTGCTGGAGCAGCTGACGTGACGGTCAAATGCGGCCTCGTCGCCGTCGTCGGAGCGCCCAATGCGGGCAAGTCGACCCTGGTCAATGCGCTGGTCGGGCAGAAGGTGGCGATCGTCAGCCCCAAGGCGCAGACCACCCGGACCCGGCTGATGGGGATCGCCATCGAGGGCGAGGCGCAGATCCTGCTCGTCGACACGCCCGGAATCTTCGAGCCGAAGCGGCGGCTCGACCGGGCGATGGTGGCGGCGGCCTGGAGCGGAGCGGCGGAGTCCGACCTCATCGCCCTCGTTGTCGATGCGAAGACTGGCGATTCCTGGCGATTATCGGCGATGCTGGACGCTCTCGATAATCGCCGCGAGCCCAGGATCCTCATCCTCAACAAGGTCGACCTGGTCGCGAAGGAAAGCCTGCTGACCCTGGCCTCGCAACTCACGTTGCGCGGCACCTTCGACAACATTTTCATGATCTCGGCGACCACCGGCGACGGGGTCGCGGACCTCAAGGCGGCGTTGGCGGCCCGGGTGCCGGAGGGGCCGTGGCATTTCCCCGAGGACCAGGTCTCGGACGCCAGCGAGCGCCTCGCCGCCTCGGAGGTGACCCGCGAGCAGCTCTACCTCCAGCTCCACGCCGAGCTGCCCTACGCCAGCGCCGTCGAGACCGAGAAATATGAGGAGCGCCGCGACGGCTCGGTCGCCATCCACCAGCAGATCCTCGTCGGCCGCCCCACCCAGCGCGCGATCGTGCTCGGCAAGGGCGGCGTCCGGATCAAGGCGATCGGCGAAGCGGCCAGGAAGGAGCTGGAGGCCCAGACGGGCCGCAAGGTCCACCTCTTCCTCCACGTCAAGGTCAAGCCCGACTGGGAGGAGGATCGGGGGCTGTATCGGGAGATCGGGCTGGACTGGGTGGAGTGATCGTCATTTCCCTTCCCCGAGTCTGCCCGGGATATCCATTCGCTCGTGGAACACGCGCACGATCCGGACCGAGTCCCCTTCTTCCTTGAAGATGATTATGTGTCGTCGATAGCGGCAGCGCCGGTAACCGCTGCCGATCTCGGCGTCCCGATGCGCGGCGGTGCCGGCGGCGATCTCCCGGAAACGGCGACCCAGGCCAGTCAGATAGCGCTTTGCCTGAGTGATTCCCCAAGTGTGCCGTGAATATCGTCGGACCTCCGCGACCTCAGCCTCCGCCTGAGGCGTGAGACGGACTTCCCTCACGCGGCGCTGTCGAGTCTGTCCTGCTCTTCGAGCCACGAGTCCATGTCGAACGGAACAGCGTCGCCGCTGGCTTCGCTCTCGGCGACGCTTCGCCGAAGCCGGTCAAGGGCGGCTTCGCGCGCTTTGAGAAGCCGAAGGGCATCCTCGATCACGTCAGTGGAATTCTCATATTTGCGCTGCGCGATCTGGTCCTCGATGAAGACCTCGAAATGGCGGGCGAGGCGGCGAGGCGGCTGGTCGTTCATGGTCGATGCTCCGGAATCCGATTCTACCGCATCGCCCGGACCTGATCAAATACGCGATCCGAATACGAAGTCGGTGCGCCGCCGAAGCGACGCACCCACCCCTCACCCCTTGACGTTCACGACCTGCCGGAGGCGGTGCTTGATCGCCACCAGGTCCGTCTGGGCGTCCATCACCGCGCCGATGTCCTTGTAGGCGGCCGGGCTTTCGTCGAGCACGCCTTCGTCGACCCGGCACTCGATGCCCTGCATCGCCGCCTTGTGGTCCTCGAGGCTGATCAGCTTCTTGGCCTGACCGCGCGACATCACCCGGCCGGCGCCGTGCGAGCAGCTGCGGAAGCTCTCGGCGTTGCCGAGCCCTTCGACGATGAAGCTTCCGGTGCCCATCGAGCCCGGGATGATCCCGAGCTCGCCGACATCGGCGCTCACCGCCCCCTTGCGGGTCACCCACACCTGCTCGCCGAAATGCATTTCCCGGGTCGCATAATTGTGGTGGCAGTTGATCGCCTGCTTCTCCATCTTGAACGCCGGAAGATGCTTGCGCAGGGCCTCCAGCACCCGTCCCATCATCAGCTCGCGGTTCGCCATGGCATAATCCTGAGCGAAGCTCATCGCCTCGATATAATCGTCGAACAGCTCGGACCCTTCGGTCAGGAAGGCGAGGTCGCGGTCGGCGAGGTGGAAGTCGAGCCGCTGCTTCGCGATCGCCTCCTTCGCCGCCTCGATGAAATAGGTGCCGATGCGGTTGCCGGTGCCGCGCGAGCCCGAATGAAGCATCACCCAGACGCGCTGCTCCTCGTCGAGGCAGATCTCGATGAAGTGATTGCCTCCGCCCATCGAGCCGAGCTGCTCGCTGGTCTTGCCCTGCACCCTGGGGTGCCTGGCGACGATCCCGCGCCAGCGCTCCTCGAACCGCTCGTACCAGGTCCGGGCGATCGAATTGGGCGTGATCGCCCAGCCGCCCTTGGCGTGGTTCGCGGTCTGGCTCGACTCGAAGCCCTTCGGCACCGCCCGCTCGATCTCGGCGCGGATCTGAGACAGGCTGTCGGGCAGCTGGCTCGCGGTGAGCGAGGTGCGCACCGCCATCATCCCGCAGCCGATGTCGACGCCCACCGCCGCCGGCACGATCGCCTGCTTCGTGGCGATCACCGACCCTACGGTCGCGCCCTTGCCCCAGTGGACGTCGGGCATTCCGGCGATGTGGCTGTGCACGAAGGGCAGCGACGCGACGTTGCGAAGCTGCTGCATCGCGCCGGCCTCGAACGGCTGGTGGCTGTCCCAGAGCTTGAGCGGCACTCCGCCGCTTTCATGGAGAGAAAACTTATTCATGGCCTTGATCCTGATCGTTTGATTTTGGTCAGGGTGGCCGGGCTCGAACCGGCGACTTCCCGCTTCCAAAGCGGGCACTCTATCCACTGAGCTACACCCTGAGAGACGGGCGCAGCGAAGCGACCCGTCACCGTGTACCGGTGACGCCGCTCGGTCGTGGGAAGAGATAGGTCGCGTTCATGGCGGGCGGGCTGATAGGGGAAGCGGGCGGAACTGGCAAGTCCCCGTCATCCCGGCGAAAGCCGGGACCTTGTGGAGGCCCGCCGTGACTTCTCGTCCCGAGGTCCCGGCTTTCGCCGGGATGACGGTTAGGCGGACAGCAATTCTTCCACCCACTCCGGCACCAGCACGCCCGCCGGGCCGGTGCGGCTCTCGTCGAAATAGACGCTGCCCAGGCTCGGCTCCAAATTCAGCTCGAGCGTTCGGGCGCCGGCATAGCGGGCGGTCTGGACGAAGCCGGCGGCGGGGTAGACGGCGCCGGACGTGCCGATCGAGACGAACAGGTCGCAGTCCAGCAGGGCGCGATCGATCCGCTCCATGTCGTAGGGCATCTCGCCGAACCAGACGATGTCGGGTCGAAGCCGCCGGGGCTCGCCGCAGGCGGGGCAGTCGGGACCGCTCGATAAATCCCCCTCCCACGGCATGCGCGAGTCGCAGCCGAGGCACCAGGCGGATTTCAGCTCGCCGTGCATGTGGAGCAGCCGCCTTGCTCCGGCCCGCTCGTGCAGGTCGTCGACATTCTGGGTGACGATGAGGAGCTCGCCCGGCCATTCTGAGTCGAGCCGGGCGAGGGCGCGGTGGGCGGCGTTGGGCTCGACCTTCGCCAGCCGGGCTCGGCGGGCATCGTAAAAAGCCTGGACCCGCGCGGGATCGCGGCGGAAGGCTTCGGGAGTCGCGACGTCCTCGACGCGGTGGCCTTCCCACAGGCCGTCGGCGCCGCGGAAGGTGGCGAGGCCGCTCTCGGCCGAGATACCGGCCCCGGTGAGGATGACAAGGCTGTTGATGGCGTCGACCATCGGAGCGCCTTAGCCGCTGGCGCAGCGTCCGCTAAGATGGAAAGCGGCGTTCGGCCGATCAGAAGACTATTGGGCGGCGCGGTGGCCGTAGCTGAACACCCGCGACAGGCGCCAGCCGGTCGGGGTCAGAACCCAGAGCTGGGCGAAACGGGCCCGGCCGGCGAGATGCTCCGGTCCATTACCCTGGCGCTCGTAGAAGACGTGCTCGCCGGTCTCGATCGCGCCGAGCCCGGGAACCGGGTCCACGGCGAGCGTCTCGGGCACCAACTCGCGCCGCGAGCGCCACGCATCCGGCGCCTCCCGTCCGGCGCAGAAGCGGGCATAATCGGCGATGAAGGCCTCGGCGCCGCGCATCCCGCCGTCCCGATCGTGATAAAATTCTATGTCGTCGGCGATCAGCCCGCGCATCCGTTCGGGCTCGCACCGGTTGAACAGGATGTCGAACAGCTCGGCATCGCGGGCTGCGACCTGCTCGCGCATCAGCGGCCCTTCGGGGAGGACGACCGAGCCGGCCTTGGCAGGGTGGGGCATGGCATTTTGGCGCCCCTGGGCCGCGCAGCCGCCCAGGCAGAGGAGGAGCAGGATCGGGCGATACAGAGTGATCATCGGCCGGCACCTCTCCTACCCCGGCGGCTCAGGCTTCTGCAAAGGAGAAAGACGAGCAGTCCGACCGGTCCGACCAGCAATGTCATGACCAGGCTCGGCACGAGCAGCCATCGGCTCATCCCTGTCCGATCGGCTTCGTCGGCCTCCCAAATCCCGCCCCAGAGGTCGAGCACAAGGTAGTGCACCCAGCCCGCGAGCTGCAGACGAGGAATATCGAAGAATGAGCCGACCCCGCTCAAGGAATAGTTTCGTGCCAGCACCGCCGCCTCGGCGCCGCTGAACAAAAGGCCCGCATAACCGAGGGCGGCGACGGCCCCGCACGCCATGGCGATCCGGCGCCGAAGCGGAAAGTCTCCGGTCGGCAGCAACAGCGCAATCCATCCGATGGCGGGCGGCACGTGGGCCAGCCAGAATAATCCATTCCAAGACATGCTCGCCTCCCGCCTTCAAGTTCGTGAGCTTGGCTGAAGCCCGCGGCCCGCCGCTTTTCGGAGTCGTTCCGATGACGGCGCTCCCACTTGCGGCTGAGTCATGGCGAGTCCCTTCCCGACTGACTCTGCATCGAGCGCTCGGCGAGGTCCTGCCATGACAGCGACCGGAGCTGGAGAACCGAGACGAGGTAGCAAAGGGTCACCGCTGCCGCGACCGCGCCCATCCGATTGTCCGGAACGGCGTACCAGGCGGCGGGCACGAGGGTGGCTCTCAGGCCGAGATGCACGAGGCCGAGCCGATGGCCGATGCTCCATCCGAAGATGACCCAATGGAGACCGAATGCCACGCCGACCGTGGCCGGGAAAAGGGCGGGGGCGTGAATCCAGACGAGCAGGTGAATGGTCCATGTCGAAAGCACCATGATCCGCGCGAGCTTCGCAAGCTCGAACAGCGGATTGCCGGGATCCCCGCGGAAATCCTCCTTGCGGATTCGGCCGATAAGAGCGGCGACCGGCGGAATGGCCCAAAAGCAGAGGGCGAGGACGAAATTGGCGTAGGCCTTCGGGACGAACAGGCTCGCCACCGCCGCGGCGCCGTAGTTGATTATCCCCGTGAGGGGGAGAGAAAGGGCGCCTCGTCTGCGGCGTACCAGGTCCAATTGCATTTGCGCGAACGTCATTGGGGCGATGCTCCGGCGAGAAGGACCTTGCCGCTATTGATAGGCGGCGGCTTTCGGCTAGGCTTGTAAAAATCGGAAACTGGGGAGCGGGGCTGTGGAGCTGCAGTGGCGCGTGGCAGACGCGGACGTGCGCTCCCTGGTCTGGGGTTTCGTGGAGCGCCGGGATGCGGTTCGGACCGGCGCCGCGGTCCATTTCCCCATGGCCTACCCCCACATGCAGGTGAGTCTGGAGGGGCGCTACCGGGTCGAGCTCGAAGGCCGATTCGGCACCCTCCCGCGAGGGGCGCTTTGGGGAAGCTCCTTTGAAGGGCGCCGTGGCGAGCCGGCAGGCAAGGTCCGGGCGTTCGTCGCGGCCTTCACCTTCGAAGGGGCCGCGCTGCTCCTCGGCGGGCCCCCGCGGATCGCCGCGGGACGGATCCTGGATCTGGATAGCCTGCCCTCATGCGCTTCGGCCGGCCTCATCGAGCGCCTCATCCTGGCGAGCTCATTTGAGACCCGCGTGCGCATCGTCGAGAATTTCTTCCGCACTCTCGCCGCCGGCCCCCTGCCACGCTTTGCGGACAGCCCCGTCCTCGCCCTCTCCAGCGCGATCGCCACGGATGGCTGTCGGGGACCGGTCGGCGAAATCGCAAGGGTCGCGGGCCTGAGCGAGCGCACGCTGTACAACCGGCTTCAGCTCGAAATCGGCTGCGGGCCCAAGCGCCTCCTTCGCGTGGCGCGGCTCCACCGGTTGTTGCGGACGCTCCATCCCTGCCCTCTGGGAGGCAGGCCGACCGTCGACCCGTTACTCGAGTTCGTCGACCAGGCGCACATGCACCGCGAATTCGTTGCGCTGACGGGGGTGAAGCCCCGGGCCTTCGTTTCGGGTAAATCCAGCTCCGGCGATCGGCTGTTTCACAGCCTCGGAGCCGAGTCCCCCGAGCGGGAGCCGCAATCACTCCTGGTAGTTGCGAAGGCGGCTCCGCTCCCGCAAGAGAGGCGCTGATGACGGGCATCTCGATCTTTGGGGCCGGCGGCCGGATGGGGCAGGCGATCGCCGAGGCGGCGGCGCGGCGCGACGATGTCCGAATTGCGGAGCATCATCCCGACGTCTTCGTCGATTTCTCGGTGCCGGAGGCGCTCGAGGCGCACCTTGGCCAGGCGCGGCGGGCGGGCAAGCCGATCCTCGTCGGCACCACCGGGCTCAGCCCGGAGCATCACCGGCTGATCGACGCCGCCGCGGCCGAAATCCCGCTCGTCTACGCCGCCAATACCTCGCTCGGCGTTACCCTTCTTGCCCATCTCGTTCGGGAGACTGCGGCCCGGCTCGGCGAGGACTGGGATCTCGAGATCGTCGAGATGCACCACCGGATGAAGGCCGACGCTCCGTCGGGCACGGCGCTGATGCTGGGCCGCGCCGCCGCGGAAGGACGCGGGGTCGCACTCGACTCGGTGGCGGAACGGGGCCGCGACGGGTTCACCGGCCCGCGCGAGCCCGGACGGATCGGCTTCGCGGCTTTGCGCGGCGGCTCGGTGGCGGGCGAGCATCTCGCCATCTTCGCGGCCGAGGGCGAGCGGCTCGAGCTCGGCCATCGCGCCGAAAGCCGGGCGATCTTCGCCCGCGGGGCGATCGAGGCGGCGCTCTGGCTCGTCGGCAAGCCGGCCGGCCGCTACTCGATGGCGGACGTGCTGGGGCTGAAGTGAGTCCGTCCGAGATCGCGGAAATATACCGGCGGCTGCATGATCGTACGCCGAGCCCGGAGACTGAGCTCGACTTCGTGAATGTTTATACATTGCTGGTCGCGGTCGTTCTCTCCGCCCAGGCGACCGACGCCGGCGTCAACCTCGCGACGCGCGAGCTGTTCGAGACGGTGAACACGCCCGAGGCGATGGTCGCGCTCGGCGAGGAAGGGCTGAAGCGGCATATCCGAACGATCGGCCTGTTCAACACCAAGGCGAAGAACGTCGTCGCGCTCAGCCAGGCTCTGATCGAGCGGCACGGCGGCGAGGTGCCGGAAGACCTCGAAGCGCTGCAGGCGCTGCCCGGCGTCGGGCGCAAGACCGCCAACGTGGTGATGAACTGCGCGTTCGGCGCGGAGACCTTCGCCGTCGACACCCATGTCTTCCGGGTCGCCAACCGCACCGGCCTCGCCCCCGGCAAGGACGTGCTCGAGGTCGAGCGCCGGCTCGATTCGGCGACTCCCCCGCCCTACCGCCGCGACGCCCACCATCTGCTCATCCTTCACGGCCGCTACGTGTGCAAGGCGAGGAAGCCGGAATGCTGGCGCTGCGTCATCGCCGACCTCTGCCGCTACCAGCCCAAGACGCCGCCGCCGGGCAGCGAAGCGCCGGCTCGTGCGTTGAAGCAGGGGAGGACCAAGACATGACCAGAATGTGGCTGAGCCTCGCCGCCGCCTGCGCCCTCGCCGGCTGCGCGCAGGGTCAAACGCAGCGGCAGGAGGCGGACCGCCGGGCGCTGGCGGAGGCGAGGCCGGTGGGCGAGCCGGTCGACTGCGTCGATATCGCCCGCATCGATTACACCCGGGTCCGCGACGAGCGGACGATCGACTTCTACATGCGCGGGCGCGAGGTCTACCGCAACCGGCTGCCCGACGAATGCTCCGGCCTCGCCTTCGAGGACAGCTTCACCTACCGGACCTCGCTCAGCCGGCTCTGCTCGGTCGACACGATCACGGTCAACCGGGCGGGCGGCGGCATTGGCGGCCCGACCTGCGCCCTCGGCCCGTTCCAGCGGATCGAGACCGAAATCCGCTGAGACCTCGTCAGAGCAGCCCGGGAACGAACCTCTTCACGCTCGCCGCATAGCGATCGTAGGCGTCGCCGAACTGCGCGCGCAGCAGCTTCTCCTCCTCGTGCACGCGAATTCCGGTACCCAGCGCGAAGAGCGGCGCGGTGAAGATCAAATTCGCCTCGTGGCCGAGGCCCAGAGCGAGCGCGAGCAGGAACAGGGCCATGGCGAGGTAGATGGGATTGCGGACGTGAGCGAAGATTCCGTCCGTGACCAGCTGGTGGTCGGCGCGGGTGCGGGCGATCAGGCTCCAGTTCGCCCCCATGGTCCGAGCGGCGTTCGAGAAGAGGAAAACGGCCGCGGCCATCAGGACGGCGACCGCGACGGCGCCGGCGATCGCCGGCGGGCTTGCGGGCGCGAGGGTGGGGTGAACCCGGCCCAGACCGGTGCCGGCGAAGGCCAGCATCTGGAGGAAGATGCCCAGGGCCGAGCGGCGCGAGCTTTTCTCGCCCGCGCTTGACGAGCCGGCGCCGAGCCGGGTCCTCAGAAGCATGGCGAAGAAAGCCGCGCCGCCGATCACCAGAGCCGCGAGGCCCGGCCAGCCGACCGCCTGTCCCGTGAAGAGCGTGGCCATCCTGATGCCTCCCCGAAGACCGGCATATCATGCCGACCCTCCCGCGCAAGGGACGCGTTGCGGGGAAAAGCCACTGGCGGCGGCTCCGCGCCTTTGCTAAGCGCCGCCCTTCCACGCACCCGTAGCTCAGCTGGATAGAGCGCTGCCCTCCGAAGGCAGAGGCCACAGGTTCGAATCCTGTCGGGTGCGCCAGCCCTTCGAAAACCGGCCGATCGGCCCGCCGTGAAAGCGACCCATGGAGTCGCCGGACCGAATGAGGCACTAGCTGTCGCCTGAGTGAGAGGCGGCGAACGGGTCGATGGGGATGCATCTTCGGGCGAAACTGGCTGGACCGGCGCTGCCCGCTGCCCGAGCCCTCGTTCGCGGCCGGGCCTGAGCGATGGCTGAGCTCGGCGACGATCCGGACGCCGAAAGGCTCGCCGCCGCCATGGCCGGCGATCGTGCCGCCTTCGCCGAGCTTCTGCGGCTTCATTACGACCGCATCCACGGCCTCGCCTGGCAGCTGACCGGATCGCGCGCCGATGCCGACGACATCGCCCAGGACGTCTGCTGCACCCTCGTCGAAAAGCTCTCCGGCTTCCGTGGCGAGGCCAGGTTCACCACCTGGATGTGCGGCATCGTCGTCAATGCCTGCCGCGATCTCCGCCGCCGCCGCCGATCGTTCAGCGGTCTCACCGATCGACTGGCCGTGCTGGCGGGCCTGGCCCGGCCGCCGGACGGCCGCGACGCCTATGATTCGATCTGGCTCGAAAGCGCCATTGCCCGGCTCAAACCGGCCTATCGCGACGCCGCCGTGCTCGTCGCCGGCCAGCAGCTCACCCATGCCGAGGCGGCGCGGATATTGGGGGTCGCGGAATCGACCGTCTCCTGGCGGATGCACGAGGTCCGGCGGCTGCTCGGGGCGGAAGCCGGCGGGGGGCAGGCCGCCGATTGACCGGTCGCGCGGCAAAAAGATTGTCCAACGACCCAAGGATCTCCGGCCGGGGCGCGTCCCAGTGACATGCGGACGAATGTGCGCCGCTGCCATCAGGGAGAAACATCCATGCCCCGCCTGTCCAATGCCCTCGCCGTCGGCCTCGCCGCCGCCGCGCTCGCCTCCTGCTCGAGATCCGGTCTCGAAACCTCGTCGCCGCCGGTCGATCCTTCCGCTTCGGCGGAGCCCGCGGCGCCCGAGGGCGCGCTTGCCGAGGCGGATCTTGCGGGCAACCCCGCCATCGTCGTGACCGGCACTCGGATCGCCGGGCGCAATCTCTCCTCGTCCGCCCCGGTCACCCTGTTCAGGGCCCCCGACGTCGGCCGCGATCGCTTCACCTCCATTGTGCAGAACGGCTTCAAGGTCGCCGCCGAGGAGCCGGTCTCGACCTTCTCGATCGACGTCGACACGGCTTCCTATTCCTTCGTCCGCGCCTCGCTGAACCGCAACGTCCTGCCGCAGCAGGCGGCGGTGCGGACCGAGGAGATGATCAACTATTTCTCCTACGACTATGCCCCGCCGCGAAGCGCCGCCCAGCCGTTCAGCAGCGACATCGCGGTTTTCCCGAGCCCCTGGTCGCAGGGGCGCAAGCTGGTCCGGATCGGAATCAAGGGCTATTCGATCCAGCGCTCGACCCGGCCCCACGCCAACCTCGTCTTCCTGGTCGACACGTCGGGATCGATGGCCGAGCCCAACAAGCTGCCTTTGGTTCAGCGGTCGCTGTCGATGCTTCTCGATCAGCTCGGCCCTGACGACAGCGTCGCCATCGTCACCTATGCCGGCACCGCGGGGACTGCGCTGGAGCCGACTCCGGCCAGCCAGAAGGGAAGGATCCGGGCGGTGATCGACCGGCTCGGCGCGGGCGGCAGCACCGCCGGCGCCGAGGGCATCCGCCAGGCCTATGCCCTGGCCGAGCGCAATCTCGATCCGCAGGGCGTCAACCGGGTCATCCTCGCCACCGACGGCGATTTCAACGTCGGCATCACCGATCCGAATGAGCTCAGGGGCTTCGTCGAGCGCGAGCGCGCGAAGGGCGTGTTCCTCTCGGTGCTTGGCTTCGGAATGGGCAATTACAACGACGCGCTGATGCAGACACTCGCCCAGAACGGCAATGGCAACGCAGCCTATATCGACACCGTCGCCGAGGCTCGGAAGACGCTGGTCGAGGAAGCGACCTCGACCCTGTTCCCGATCGCCAAGGACGTGAAGATCCAGGTCGAGTTCAACCCGGCGACGGTCGCCGAATACCGGCTGGTCGGCTACGAGACGAGGATGCTCGCCCGCGAGGATTTCGACAATGACCGGGTCGATGCGGGCGATGTCGGCTCGGGCCAGAGCGTAACCGCGCTCTACGAGATCGTGCCGGTCGGCGGACCGCGCGCGATCGGCGACCGGCGCTATGCGGTTCCGTCCGGCCAGGCGACGGTCGGGACGGGCGGCGAATATGGCTTCGTCAAGATCCGCTACAAGCTGCCGAAATCGTCCACCAGCCGGCTCATCTCGACTCCGATCGGTCGGTCGTCGGAGGCGCGGCGCTTCGTCGACGCTCCGCGCGACGCGCGCTTCGCCGCCGGAGTCGCCGCCTTCGCCGAGCTGCTTCGCGGCGGCCGCTATGTCGGGTCGATGGGCTATGACGAGGTCCTTCAGGTCGTCTCGGCGGCGCGAGGGGAGGACCCGTTCGGCTATCGCTCGGAGCTGATCCAGCTCGTTCGCGCGGCGCAGGCGGCGCGGTCGATGGAAGGCCAGGGCAACGGCACCGATTGACTTGCGGTTCGCAAGGACCCCTCTTCCGCCGCGGCGGGAGAGGGGAATCGCGACCAGGCTCGAGATCGCGTGTTCGACCGGCCGGCGCTTTCGTTATAAGGTCCGACTGATGCGCCTCACCCTGCTTTGCCGCGTCCGTGGACGCAAGCGCCTGGCCGGCGCCCACGGCGGGCCGTGATGGGCGACGACGACATCGCCGCTTCTCTGCCCCGGCCGCCCTTTCCGGCGCCCGCGCGCCGCGAGGCCGCCATCGCCGAGGCGTTGCGGCGCTTCGACGGGGAGGCGCCGGCACCGAGCGGGCAAGCTCGCCGCCGACCCCGGGCCGTGTCCTGGCGGCCCTCTGCGAACCGGCCCTTCGCCGGCGCCCTCGCCGGCGCCTTTCTGGTTGCGCTGATCGGCATTCCCTTGGTCTGGACGTCGTTCGACCGGTCGATCGGCGAAGGCGGTCGCGAGCCCCGCCCGGGCGTGGAAGCCCCGCCTGCCGAGGTGCCCCGGCAGGGCGCCGACTCGTCCGCGGCGGACGTCGCTCCGCCGGAGCCTGGCCCGGCTTCGAAAGCACTTGCAGCGGCGGACGGGAACGGGACAGCTGAGCCGGCGCAGATCGCCCGGACGGACCCGTCCCCGCAGCCGGCGCGTGTGGCCGGCAAGGCCCCGGTGGGCGTGAGCCAGGAGCCGGTCGCGGATGTCGCGGCACCGAATGATGGCGTGATCGAGGTTACGGGGTCGCGGGTCCGGCGGCCCAATCTCTCGGCGGCAAGCCCGGTCGCCGTCCTCGGGGGGGAAGACCGCGCCGTCGTCGTCACCGGCACCCGCGTTGCCGCGGCCCCGGCCCTGCGGCGCGGCGACTGGAACGCCTGCACGATCGACGACCCGGGCCGAAGCCTCGCCGCCTGCCGCAAGCTGGTCGGTCCGGCCGCCAAGGGCGCCTCCGGCAGGGCGGCCGCCCATGTCGCCGAGGGGCTGTCGAGCGGCTGGGACGGCGATTGGGAAGCGGCGATCGCTTCATTCGACCGGGCCATCGAGGCCGCGCCGCGATCGTCCGCCGCTTATCTCAACCGCGCCCTCGCCTGGCGCCGCCGAGGCGACCTCGATCGAGCGCTGGCCGATCTCGACCGGGCGGTGCGCTATTCCCCCGGCGGCGCGCGCTTCTACTACCATCGCAGCCTCGTCCTTCGCCAGCGAGGCGACCTCCGTCGCGCCCGCGCCGACGAGGAACGGGCCGTCGATCTGGATCCGAGCTACGCGGACCTGGTCGGCAAGGAACGCTAGAGCATGATCGTTTCAGGTTGATTCCCTCCGTCATTGCGAGCGAAGCGAAGCAATCCGGAGCGGCCTTCCGAGACCCGCTGGATGGCTTCGTCGCTACGCTCCTCGCAATGACGGGTCAGACAAAAACGATCATGCTTTAGCGATCGAGCGTCCGGCTGAATGCCGCGACCGTCAATATACATGATCCATGGTGAAGGCACAGCCGGGGCAGATATGGTCCGAGCCTGGAGTCAGCATGAAATGATAGATTGCGAGCTGGCTGCGTCCGCGGAACAGCTCGCCGAGCGTCGCCTCGCCCTCCGGCCCCTCGAAGACATAGGGCTTGTCGACCCTGACCCACGGCAGCTGCCGGCGCTCGGCGCGCAGCTCGTCGAGGCCATGGAGCATCGCCCGCTCCCTGGCGAGAAGCGCCTTGCGGGCGCCGAGCCACTCCTCGCGCGAAACGACGGGATGGTTCATTTTCACTCTCCTGCCCGGGCCGTCGACCCTGTCCGTACCGCATCGGTCGTTCGGGAATTCGAATCAATGGCCGTGGGGGGCGTTCGTCCCGGCAGTCGGCGAGTGCAAAGCGTCTCGACGCACGGCCTCGCCTCGGCCATGTAAGGCCGATGATCACCGGGGGTCTGGAAAGCATCGGCGAAGCGGTGACCGGCGGCCTGGCCGCGCGCGCCGTCGAGCCCGCCGCCGGCGAGGGGCAGGGCGAAGGCGAGGGCGCCTGCCTCAATTGCGGCACCGCGCTGGTCGGGCCCCATTGCCACCAATGCGGCCAGGCGGGGCATGTCCACCGCACCCTCACCGCCTTCTGGCACGATCTCGCCCACAGCGTCCTTCATTTCGACGGCAAGATGTGGCGCACCCTGCCGCTTCTGGCGTGGCGGCCCGGCGAGCTGACCCGGCGCTATGTCGGCGGGCAGCGGGCGAGCTTCGTCTCGCCCATGGCTTTGTTCCTGTTCTCGGTATTCCTGATGTTCGCGGTCTTCTCGACGATCGGCGGGCCGTTCGGGTCCGGTTCCGCCGACAAGACTCCGGCGCAGGAGCGTGCCGAGGCGCGCCAGGGCTTCGCGAAGGAGCGCTCCGAATCCCTGCGGGAGCTGAACGCGCTTCGGGCGGAGCGCGCGCAGAAGGCGGCGGCGAAGGAGCCGACCGCCGGGATCGACGCGCGAATCCGGCGGGCCGAGGCGCAGCTGGCGCTCGAGGAGCGGCTTTTCAAACAGGCGATCGCTCTGATCGACGGCGAGGAGAAACGCGAGGCGCAGGAAGCCAAAGCCGAGGCGGACCGGGTTCCGGCGACGGCGACGAAGGCGGCCGGGAAGTCGGATAAGGACAATATCGTGCTCATCGGGGGCGCCGATTCGGTGAATGCCCGGTTCAGCAACGCCTACCGGAAGGCCAAGGAGAACCCTTCGCTGCTTGCCTACAAGCTCGAGACCAACGCCTACAAATTCTCCTGGGCGCTGATCCCGATCTCGGTGCCGTTCCTGTGGCTGCTCTTCCTGCACCGGCGCCGCTACCGCCGCTACCGGGCCTACGATCACACCGTCTTCATCACCTATTCGATCGCCTTCATGAGCCTCGGCGTGATCGCGCTCAGCCTCTTGCGCCTGGTCGGGGTTCCTCAGGCGATCGCGGGCTTCGCCATCCTGTTCGTTCCGCCGATCCACATCTACCGGCAGCTGCGCGGCGCCTACCGGCTGTCGCGCTGGAGCGCGCTGTGGCGGACGCTCGTTCTTATCGTCTTCGCCTTCATCGCCGCGATGCTCTTCTTCACCCTGCTGCTCGCGCTCGGAGTGCTCGGCTAGGGTCAGCCCCGGCAGGGATATTTGCGGGCGAGGAGGGCGCGCAGGGCGTCCTTGACCTGGATCCGCGGCCGCTGGGCCGCCGGGATGGTCCGGAAGGCGGCGAGGATCTCGTTGCTGTTCAGATCGGACTTGGCGGGCGGACAATAAGCCGCCCGGCGATGCGCCCGCTCGGCGGCCAGCCGCTCGTTCCTCAGCACCTGCGAGTTGGCGACGATCTCGCTCTTGAGCAGCTTGTAGTCGCTCGACATCAGCGCCAGCATGCCTTTCTTCTGGAGTGCATCCGCCTTGGCGAGGAAGGTGGCGACGTCCATCGCATCGGCCGCGGCGATCGGCGCCGCGGCCAGCAGGACGGCGGCAAGAAGCTTCTTCTTCACTCGAATTCCCCTTCCACGTGGCGCGGCAAGGAAGCGTCGAGCGCCTGAACGGCGGTTGAACGCCTCCCCGTCATCCCGGCGAAAGCCGGGACCTCGCGGAGACGGTCTGCGGCTTCCCGATCCGAAGCCGGGACGACGATTACGCCCCCTGCGCCGCCGGGCCGCCGATGCCGCCGCCGCGCGGGCGCCGGGTCGAGGGGATGGAGGTGCCCGAGGCGGGGATGAGCGGCCGGCGGTTGTTCGGGTCCTCGCGGCCGATATCCTCGCCCTTGATCGCCTTCTTCGCCTCCTCGCCGTTCAGGGTCTCATATTCGAGCAGGGCGCCGGCGAGGCGGTGGAGCTCGTCGAGATGCTCGGTGAGCACTCCGCGCGCCGCGCTTTCCGCCTCCTCGATCAGCCGGCGGACCTCGCTGTCGATGAGCCGGGCGGTCTCCTCGGAGACGCTCTGGCTCCGGGCGACGCTGTGGCCGAGGAACACCTCCTCCTGATTGTCGCGGTAGCGAAGCCAGCCGAGCTTCGACGACATGCCATATTCCATCACCATCGAGCGGGCCATGTCGGTCGCCTGCTGGATGTCGTTGGAGGCGCCGGTGTTCAATTCCTCGACTCCGTAGATGAGCTGCTCGGCGATCCGCCCGCCGAAGCAGAGCGCGAGCCGGGCCTTCATCTGCTTCATCGACATCGAGTAACGGTCGCGCTCCGGCAGGTTCCAGGTCACGCCCAGCGCACGGCCGCGCGGGATGATGGTCACCTTGTGCAGCGGATCGCAGCCCGGCACGTGAAGCGAGACGAGGGCGTGGCCGGCCTCGTGATAGGCGGTGGCCTTCTTCTCGTCCTCGGTCATCACCATCGACTTGCGCTCGGCGCCCATCATCACCTTGTCCTTGGCGAGCTCGAGCTCCGACATGGCGACGAGCCGCTTGCCCTTGCGCGCGGCGAGCAAAGCCGCCTCGTTGACGAGGTTGGCGAGGTCGGCGCCGGAGAAGCCGGGCGTTCCCCGCGCGATGGTGCGAGGATCGACGTCGGGCGCTAGCGGCACCTTCTTCATGTGCACCGCGAGGATCTTCTCGCGCCCGTCGATGTCGGGCCGCGGCACCACCACCTGCCGGTCGAACCGGCCCGGCCGGAGAAGCGCCGGATCGAGCACGTCGGGCCGGTTGGTCGCGGCGATGATGATGATCCCCTCATTGGCCTCGAAGCCGTCCATCTCGACGAGCAGCTGGTTCAGGGTCTGCTCGCGCTCGTCATTGCCGTTGCCCAGCCCCGCGCCGCGATGCCGCCCGACCGCGTCGATCTCGTCGATGAAGACGATGCAGGGCGCGTTCTTCTTCGCCTGCTCGAACATGTCGCGCACTCGCGACGCGCCGACCCCGACGAACATCTCGACGAAATCCGAGCCCGAGATGGTGAAGAAGGGCACGTTCGCCTCGCCGGCGATCGCCCGCGCCAGCAGCGTCTTGCCGGTGCCGGGAGGCCCGACCAGCAGGGCCCCCTTCGGGATTTTCCCGCCCAGCCGCGCGAACTTGGTCGGGTCCTTCAGAAAGTCGACGATCTCCTGCAATTCCTCGCGGGCCTCGTCGATCCCGGCGACGTCGTCGAACGTCACCCGCCCCGATTTCTCGGTCAGCAATTTCGCCTTCGACCGCCCGAACCCCATCGCCCCCGAGCCGGCATTCTTCTGCATCTGCCGCATGATGAAGAAGGCGATGCCCAGGATCAGAAGGAAGGGCAGCGACTGGTAGAGCAGGATCAGCCACACGCTGGTCTGGGCCTCCGGCTCGCCCTGGAACGAAACCCCCTTCTCGCGAAGCCGCCCGGTCAGCTGCGGATCGGGAATGAAGTTGGTCCGAAACGCCTCCCCGCTGGTCAGCTTGCCGGAAATCACCTCCTTGCCGATCGACACCTCCTTGACGGAGCCCTCGTCGACCCGGTTCAGAAACTCCGAATAAGGCAGCGTCCCCGCCGCCGCGGACCGCGACCCGCCCCCGTCGACGATCTGCACGAACAGGATGAGCGCGAGGAGGATCCCGGCCCAGATGAAGAGGGACTTCATCCAGGGGTTGCCGGGTTCCTTGTCGGGCTTGCGGTTCGGACTGTCGCTCAACTGAAATCTCCTGGGCGCATCGCACGCCTGCGGCGATCGCCGCCGCTTCGCCCCTAAAATAGGGCTTTGCGGGGCGAGCGCAACTTAGGTCGTCCCCCTGAACATCCCGTTTACCGCCCCGCCCGTCCCCGGCCGGGCGTGACCCCCGTCACGGCGCGTTCCGCGCAGGCCCGTAGAAGGGCGTCGTGGGGGTAGGTGCACTGGACGGCCGAACCGACCGCAACCGGCGCCATTGTGGGAGACGAACGATGCCGACACGCATGCTTTACGCGCAGAGCCTGGCGCAGGGCCAATATACGAACACCGGAAACTGGGACGACATTGCCGGCCTGTCGCTGACCCTGCCGGCCGAAAGCGCCGACGAGAAGTTCGCTTTGGTCATCCTCAACGTGCCCAACCCCTATGCCAAGGGCAACAATTATCCCGGCTGCAACTTCACCATCCGGCTGAACGGCCAGATCGACAACAACGTGCCGATCGCCTGCTTCACCTCGTACAACAAGGTCGCCGACCCGGCGACGGCGATCAGCTCGGGGCGGGTGCCGACGACGCTCGTCGCCCGGATCCAGCTCGCCACGGGCAAGAAGACCGTCATCCAGGGCGCCTGGCAGTCCATCCGCGGCGCGACGGCGGTCGTCGACACGCCATCGACGATCAGCGCCGTGCTCGGCCGGAGCTGAGCGACGCGGGGGAGGAGGGGAGCCTGCGTTGCGAAGGAAAGGGGACAGTTACAGTAACTGTCCCCTCCATTTCCGTCTGGCCACCCTGTCCAACCGGCCAACTCGAATCGTACCGCCACACTCCCTGAGCCGCAGAAGGGATCGACGATGCCAGGACAGGCCGCAGTGTCGCTCTCGAAGAACTTGGCAAAGGGGACAGTTACCGTAACTGTCCCCTTTTTCCCGGTTTGAACTCCAGACCTGATGTCCGCGGTCGCGCTTGTCGCCGGCCTTTCATATTCTTCGCGCCGCGGCCGCCGCCGGTGTCCTCCCGACGGACGCCCCCTGGCCGATCGCCCGGCCCGTGCCACGGTCGAAGCCGGGAAGGGCAGCCGGAGCAAGGACCGCGAACTTTTGCAGCGGGCGAAGATGAGGGGGGGGTCCAGGCAAATCGTTGCAGGCTCGGCTTCCGGGAACCGCTCCCCCACGCCCCCACGCCCCCGCGCCCCCACGCCCCCACGCCCCCACACGCCCGCGGGCGTGCCTCCCATCCGCCCGCGGAGAGGCGCTTCACGACGTCGGTCCGTGGCGCGGTCCCCAACAATTCCCGACACGGACTGGCGAACCTTGGCGATCCGCGGCCGAACCCCGGCGATCCGCCCCGCTCTCTGCGCCGCCCGTCGAATTGCAATGATGATCCACCCCGTCCCACCGCTTTGCGAAGTCTTCCACGGGTCCCCA
Organism: Sphingomonadales bacterium; assembly: GCA_034668585.1. Taxonomy (GTDB): domain Bacteria; phylum Pseudomonadota; class Alphaproteobacteria; order Sphingomonadales; family Sphingomonadaceae; genus Allosphingosinicella. Next base: position 32,623 of record JAXDPB010000008.1, read on the forward strand.
ACCCCCGCGCCGGCCGCCCAACTCGCGCTCCGAGGCACCATTGCCAACATCCTGATCGGGCGGGGGCGCACGTCGAGGCGTCGAGGGGGCTAACCTTTTTTCAAGCCTTGGCGGCTAGCAAGGTATCTCAGGTACGCGACCGGGGGGGGCGGGGGCGGCTTTCAAAGCCGCTTCCGCCTTCTTCCTTTGCCCCCCGCCGATTCGTTTTTCGCCCCGGCCGTTACGGCGCCGGTCCCGATTTCACGAACGAAACCAGACCTTAAGCGGCAGGAAGCGGGAAAGGCTTAACGCGCGCTAACGCTGTCGTTCAGCCCTTCCTCAACGCCTCTTGCCCATAAGCCGGGCCTGCCGCCCGATGCCGGCCACGCGGAAGGCGGTCCCTCGAGTCGCGTATCCGAGGGGGGGCCGGCGCCTTCAAAAGCGCCGGCCCCGACCCTCCCGCCTCCTCCCCCGGCGCAACCTAATGTTTACCAAGCGGCGCTAGGGCGGGAGCTTCGATTATCGCAGCCGAGGGGGCCCGCCTTGTTCATCGACGCCGAGCTGTCGCAGATCCCGATCACCGACGGCCGCAAGGCCGAGCGCCGGATCGTCAACCTCGCCGCCGCGCTTCGCGAGGAGGGGGCCCGCAACTGCAAGGTGGTCATCGTCGACATCTCCGTGCTCGGCTTCAAGGCCGAGACCGAGGAGCCTCACTCGGAAGGCGACGAGGTGTGGCTCAAGCTTCCGGGCCTCGAGCCCCGGCGAAGCCGAGTGGTCTGGACCAGGGACAGGGACGTGGGCTGCGAGTTCGAATGGCCGCTCCACCCCAAGGAGCTCGACTCGATCGTCGCTCCGGCGCCGAGGCGGATCCCCAAGGGGGTGTTCCGCCGGATCGAACGCTAGAGGCACCCCGTCGGAAGGAGCGTGCCTGACGGGCGCCCCTCGCCGGAAAGCCTTCAGATCGCGTAATGGACGATATCGGCGAGGGCGACCTGGTCGAGGCGGGTGCCGCCTTCGTCGCAAATCTCGATCGACTGGCGGTCCCAGCGCATGCCGAGCGCGAGCTCGCCCCGGATCAGCTCGCGGGCGCTGCGCACCGCCTGATACCAGGCGGCTTCCGCATCGGGCAAAGCCAGCCCCTCCTCGTCCTGAAGACGTCCGCCGTCGCGGGCGAGGTGAAAATAGTAACGGGGCATGGCGGGTTGAACGCGCTAAGCCGCTGAAAGACCCGCAGAAAGAGGGTGGAAGCGGGGTTAACCTTCTTTCTTCGGCTCCGGCCCCGGCGGCGCGCGCGGCTCCCGACGCGGAGGAGGCTGCAGAATGCGATTTGTCGCCTCGTGGCCGCGTCTTCGGACGGGCAGGCCGGTGCCAGGGGGAGGCCGGCGCCAGGAACGTGCCTGGCACGTAGCTGGCACGTAGTTGGCACGTAGTTGGCGCCAGTGTCGCCTTGCAGTTGAGGCCATCGAGGAGAAGCGCTTGGTTCGGCGCTATGTGCCCGTTTCAGGGCATAAGCTGGACGAAAGCTACAGCCCGGCCCTGTTCAGCGCCGCCGCGAGCTCGGCGTCCATCGCCGTACCCTCGCCTCTCGGTTGAAACCGATTCAACACCGTCTGCACGCGCTTCTGCGCGACCTGGAGCGACTTGTGCCGCACCTCGCGAGTTAAGTTGGTTCGCCAGGACGGGCTTTCGCCGAGCAGCGCCGCCCATTTCGCCTCCTCCGCCGCCAGCACGGCCAGGGCCAGCCGCAAGCCATCCCGCCGCCCGCAGTCGTAATCGTCGGACATCAGCCAGCTCCTCGGTGTTGGCGTTGGCCTCTCAACCCGTCGCGAACGGCGGGTTCAGGACGAATAGAGGGCCCATCCACTTAACCGCGCCTGACAGGTCTCCGATGGAGCCGCGGCTTGCGCCGGTTCGAGATCGCCAGTTTCACCCCGCGGCCTGGAACAAGCACAGGCCGGCCGCATTCCATAGTCTGCGCCGGCCCTCGGCGCCGGTTCGTCGTTTCGCACCGCGGTTCGCGCGCGCGCCTTGGGCGTCGCGGACCGCCTTTGTCGGGAAGGAGCAAGGCCGTGACCGTCACTGCCGACGCGAGGGTGCCGCGGCCGACCCACCCCTTCTTCGCCTTCCTGCTCGCCGGCGCCGTGCCGCTGTTCCTCGGCGCTCTGCTCAGCGACCTGGCTTACGGCTCGACCGCCGAGGTCCAGTGGAGCAATTTCGCCGCCTGGCTGATCCTGGGGGCGATGGTGTTCACCGGTTTGGCCTTGCTGTGGGCGCTGGTCGCCTTGCTTCGCGCCCGCCCTCGCAAGGGATGGCCGCTGCTGTGCTTCGTGCTGCTGCTGGCCGCCTTCGCGCTCGGCGTCGTCGACTCGTTCGTCCATGCCCGCGATGCCTTCGCGATCATGCCGGCGGCTCCGATCCTCTCGGGGATCGTCGCCGCGATCGTCGGGCTTGCCGCCTTAGCGGGCTTTTCGAGCCTGCGCTCGGGAGAGTCGCGATGAAGCGCCTGTTCGCCGCCGCGCTGCTCGCCGCGCTCGCAAGCGGCTGCGGCCAGGACGCCGGCACCGACCCGGTTCAATATGGCGCCGACCCGCAGCTGCCCCGGCAGCAGCGCGGGCTGGTGCCGAGCATGAAGATCGCCGACCCGGCCCCCTGGGGCGATGCCCGGCCGACCGTGCCCCAGGGTTACAGGATCACCGCCATCGCCACCGGCTTCGGGATCGCCCGCCAGACCCTGGTTCTTCCCAACGGCGACATCCTCGTCGCCGAAGGGCGCGGCGGCGGCGAGCGGGCGCTGAGGCCCAAGGACATCATCGCCGGCTTCATCAAGGCCAAGGGGACCAGCCAGGCGAAGAGCGGCAACCGGCTGACCCTGCTTCGCGACGCCGACGGCGACGGCGTCTATGAGGGCCGCACCGTCTTCGCCGACAAATTGAATGCGCCCTACGGGCTGGCGCTGGTCGGCGGGCAGCTCTACGTCGCCAACCAGGATGCCTTGGTGCGGTTCGATTACCGGCCGGGCCAGACCAAAGCGAGCGGGCCGCCGGTCACGGTCACCCTGTTGCCCTCGCAGATCAACCATCACTGGACCAAGTCGCTGGCCGCGAGCCCCGACGGCAAGTTCCTCTATGTCGGCATCGGATCGAACAGCAACATCACCGAGAGGGGGATGGCCGCGGAGGTCGACCGGGCGATGGTGTGGCAGGTCGATGCCGCGACCGGAGCCCACCGGCCCTTCGCGACGGGGCTTCGCAACCCCACCGCGCTCGCCGTCCAGCCGGGCACGGGGCAGCTGTGGGCGGTGGTGAACGAGCGCGACGAGCTCGGGCCCAACCTCGTCCCCGATTACCTCACCTCGGTTCGCGAAGGCGGGTTCTACGGCTGGCCGTACAGTTATTGGGGCCAGAATGTGGACAGCCGCGCCCAGCCGCAGGATCCGGCGAAGGTCGCCTCGGCGATCCGGCCGGATTACGGCCTGGGCTCGCACGTCGCCGCGCTCGGAGTGGCTTTCTCGAGCCCGGCCATGGGGCCGCTGTTCGCCGAGGGCGTGTTCGTCGGTGAGCATGGCAGCTGGAACCGGAGCCGGCCGTCCGGCTACAAGGTGGTGTTCGTCCCGTTCCGCGGCGGCCGACCCGCCGGGCCGCCGGTCGACGTCGTCACCGGCTTCCGGGGCGCCGACGGCAAGACGCGCGGCCGGCCGGTCGGAGTCGCTCTCGATCCGCGCGGCGCGCTGATCGTCGCCGACGATCTGTCGAACACGATCTGGCGAATCGTCCCGGAGCGCCGGAGTCCGGCCGCCGAAGCCCCGACTCGCCCCGCGGCGCCGGCGCCCAGGGCGGACCCGCCGGCCACTTCGGCTCCCTATTGAGGCTCACCGTCGGTGAACACCGCATATTGGGCGGCGAAGGCGCGCTTGTAGGCGGGCCTGGCTTCGCCGCGGGCGACATAAGCGGCGAGGTTCGGATAATCCTCGAGGAGAGCCGCCCCGGCGGGCCTTCGAAGCACCGTCACCATCAGCAGGTCGGCGGCGCTGAACCCGCCGTCGAGCCATTCGGACTCGCCGAGGCGGCTGGAGAGCCGGTCCAGGCGGGCTCGGACCCGGTCATCGAGGATCGGCAGACGGTCCTCGTACCAGGGCTTGTCGCGCTCCATGAGAATGAAGCCCTCGCGCTCGACGATCGGCGGCTCGACGGTGTTGAGGGCGGCGAACATCCAGGCGATCGCCCGGGCGCGGGCGTTCGGATCCTCGGGGAGGAGGCCCGGATGGCGCCCGGCGATATGGAGGACGATCGCCCCGGTCTCGAACAAGGCGAGATCGCCCTCCTCATAGGTCGGGATCTGGCCGAAAGGGTGAAGCCTGAGGTGCTCGGGCTGCTTCATGGCTTCGAACGACAGAAGTCGAACATCGTAAGGCTGGCCCACCTCCTCGAGCGCCCACCGGACCCGCATGTCCCGCGCATGTCCCCGGCCTCGGTCCGGCGAGCTCGCGAAGCCGGTCACGGTGATGGTCATCATGGTTTCCACAGGTCCGGTGCCGTCAGCCTTCGCCGGGCCCGGACGGAGCGTCCATTCCCTCGAAAAAGCCGGTGGCCCGGGGCGGGCCGCGATCGTCGAGGAAGGGCGTCGCCAGTTCGGCGATCCGCTCCGCTTCGGCCATCAGGCCGATGTGCGACGTGGCCGGAAGGATCGCCAGCCGCGCTCGCGGCGGTCCCGGCAGGAAGCCTCTGGCCGCCGCCGCCCGGTCGCCGCCGCCGCGCAGCTTGAACAGCTCGACGGCGTGCTCAAGCTGCACTCCATCGGCGTCGCCGACGATGATCATCGTCTTGCCCCGGATCGCCCGGATCGAGTCGTTCGAGCTGGCGTAGTTCGTCTCTTCCAGGCCGATGACCTCCTCGACGAAGGTCTGGAATCGCTCGGGCGTCGGCGAAAGGCGCCGATATTCGGCTTCGATCGGCGTTCCGGCGAAGGCGGCGGGCGTTACTTGCGCCATTCCGTGAAGCACTTCGGGATACCAGCCGTCGCGCCGCGAGGTGCCGGCGAGGATGATCTGCTTGCCGACCCGGTCGGGATGGCGAACGGCCAGGAAGAGAGCGGCCGTGCCCCCCATCGAATAGCCCAGCACGTCGGCGCTGGGGACGTTCAGCGCCGCCAGCACGGCCGCGGCATCGTCGGCCAACAGCTCGTAGGTGATCGAACCGGGAAGGTCGCCGGTGCGGCCGTGACCGCGCGCGTCGATCGCGATGACCGGGCGGCCGGCCGAAAAGGGCTCGACGATCGGAAGCATCGAATCCGCGGACATGAACGATCCGTGCAGCACCAGCAGCGGCGTCTTTGCCGAATTGAGATCGCCATAAACCTGATAGTAGATCCGACCTCCTTCCACGTTCGCATAGCCGGTGCGGGAAGGGGCGGAGGGCCGTTTGGCGGCGGCCCCAGTCTCGGCGGCGGCCGCCTCCGTCCGGTTGCCGCCGCCGGTGTCGCAGCTCGCCAGCGCGGTCACCATTACCGCCGTCATCAGCACGCTCCTCAGAAGGTGAACGATCATCGGGCCGCCCCATATCCAGGCTTCGCAGCAGCCCGCCGTGAATTCGGGAAGGGGACCGGACCGGGACGAGCGGGCTGCGCGGAATAAAGCATCGAGGCCCCTTAACGGGTTCGGACCTGCGATTGAACCCGGTCCGGCCTCGTCGGGAGGATCGAGTCAGCGCGCGTCGACCAGGACGATCTCGGAGTCGCCCAGAGCCTCGATCTCCAGCCTCTCCTCGCCCGTCACGGCGATGCCGTCGCGGGGTTCGGCCCGGCGGCCGTTGACTTCGACGGCTCCGCCCACGGCGACGAGATAGGCGTGACGGGCCGGGTCGAGCGTCAGCTCGGCCGTCTCGCCGGCCTTCAGGGTCGCTCCGAGGACCCGGGCGGCGGCGTTGATCCTGAGGGCGTCGGAATCCTCATCGAAGCCGCTGGCGAGGGTGACGAAGCTGCCGGCGCGGTCGTCCTTCGGGAAGGCCCTCGCGCCCCAGCCCGGCTCGGCGCCGGGCCGGTCGGTCTCGACCCAGATCTGGAACAAGGTCGTCTTCTCGTCCTCGAGATTATATTCGGCGTGGCGGACTCCGGTTCCGGCCGACATCACCTGGACGTCGCCCGCGGCCGTCCGGCCCTTGTTTCCCATCGAATCCTGATGGGTGATGGCGCCCTCCCGGACATAGGTGATGATCTCCATGTCGCGGTGGGGATGGGGCGGAAAGCCCGAGCGGGCGGCGATCTCGTCGTCGTTCCAGACCCGGATCGCGCCCCAGCCCATGCGGGCGGGGGAGTGATAATCGGCGAACGAGAAATGGTGGCGGGCATTGAGCCAGCCATGGTCGGCATGGCCGAGGCCGGCGAAGGGGCGGATATCGATCATGATGGGTCTCCTTATACGTCATCCCGGCGCAAGCCGGGACCCAGGAACCGGAGCGTCGCCGGAGAAGGCAGTGTTCCTGGGTCCCGGCTTTCGCCGGGATGACGGGTGTCGTTCAGCTGATCAGGCCTTCGGCGCGCAGGGTCTCCTGGACGGCGGGGCGGGCGGCGACCCGGTCGAGATAGGCGGCGAGGCCGGGCCAGCGGGCGATGTCGATCGAATGGAATTTCGTCCAACCCAGCACCGCGAAGGCGTAGGCGTCGAGGATCGAGAAGCGCTCGCCGAGGATGTAGGGGCCCTCGCCGATCGCCGCCTGGAGATAATCGAACTTCTTGCCGAGCGCCTCGCGGGTCGCCTCCTTGAAGGAATCGGGAGTCGCCGGGTTCCAGAGCGGCCCGAAGCCCTTGTGGAGCTCGGTGGCGATGAAGTTCAGCCATTCGAGGAAGCGATAGCGCTCGATGCCCGACGCCGGCGCGCCGAGGCCGGTATCCGGCGCCTGGTCGGCCAAATATTGGAGGATGACGGCGTTCTCGGTCAGAACGCTGCCGTCGTCGAGCCTGAGCGCGGGCACGGCGCCCTTAGGGTTGACGGCGTAGAGATCCTCGCCGTCCGCGGTGCGCTTGGACGGGAACTCGACCTTGGCGAGATCGACGGGAAGGCCGGCCTCGCGGGCGACGATGTGGGGGGCCTGCGAGCAGGCGGCGGGGGCGTAATAGAGCTTCATGTCAATTCTCCCTTGGCGATCATATGGTGACCCGTCCGCCCACCGCCAGGAGGGGGCGGCGGCGGGCGGACGGGATGCGCGGCGGCTCCTTACGCCGCCAGCGGCAACTCTTCGGTGGCGAGGGCGCGGAGCCGATCGAGCGCGGCTCCGACCGACGCCTCCGCCGCGTCCGGGCCGAAAGCGAGCTTCTCGGCGCGGACGAAGGCGACGTCGTCGATGCCCATGAAGCCGAGCAGGGTACGCAGATGCGGCTCCTGGCTGTCCATGATCGCGGCGGGGCCTTCGCTGTAGAGGCCGGCGCGGGTCTCGATCACGATCGCCTTCTTTCCCTTGAGCAGCCCTTCGGGGCCGGCGGCGGAATAGCGGAAGGTGATTCCGGCGCGAAGGACATGGTCGAACCAGGCCTTGAGCGTCGAGGGCATTCCGAAATTGTACATCGGAGCGCCGAGGACGACGAGGTCGGCCGCCTTCAGCTCCGCGATCAGTTTGTCGGAGAGGGCGACGGCGTCGCGGGCGGAGTCGGTCCCCGCCTCGGCGCCGCGGATCGCCGGCGTCGTCTCGACGCTGAGATGCGGAACGGGGTCGCTGCCGACGTCGCGGCGGACGATCCGCACCGGACCGCCGCCGCGCAGGATCGCCTCGAGCTCGCCGGTCAAGCGGCGCGAGACTGACGCATCGCCGGTGGCGGCGCTGTCGACGATGAGGACGTTGGTCATGTCTTCCTCCACTGAACTTGTGGAGGGGAGATAAGCACCTGCAAGCGTTGCGGGTAGTCGCGCAGCCGGCATTATGGCGTTGCTCTACCAGCAACGCTAGCAAGACGCCCACTCAATCGATGACGCGGCGGACCGGGACCCGCTCAGTGTGAATGCTCGACACCTGGTTACCGGGTGTCGGCGCCGCCGTGTAGACCGCGACGACGTCGAGCTCGCGCGAGCTCTCGATCACCAGAAAACCCGTGATGAAGCCGTTCGCCGGGACCGGGATTCCGGACTGCTGGAGGCGGGCGCGGATCAGGCGGCAATCGACGTCCATCGCCTGGTCGTAGCTTAGCGGGAAGACCGGCTGGAAGCCGGTCATCGGCCCCGGCTTGCCCTGGGGAGCGAGCGCGACCTTGTAAGTGACCTTGTTCGCCTTGAACGGGTTGTGAATATTGACGGCGGTATAGTAATTGCCCGCCGCGGCGAGCGTGGTCACCGCGCCCTGCAGCGGATTGGTGCCGCAGACATATTTGGCGGCATATTCGAGCGGCAGCTCCGGTCCCTGCGGCGGCGGCGCGGGCTGCGCGGTGGCAGCCGTCGGCGGCAGCGCGAGCAGAGCGAGCGCGGCGAGCGGAACGAACGATGCAATCCTGGTCATGGAGTCCCCCTGTCCGGCGGACGTCCGGCGCGGGCCGGACAAGAAATCCGCCATGGCGCGACGCTGCACCTTCGGGCGCTTCCCGAAAAGCGTTGTTCCGTCCATATTGGAGCAACAGTCGGAGTTGCGTAATATGGAACGGTCCTCGGTCGATCTGCTCGACGTCCTCGCCTTCGTCAGGGTGGTCGAGACGGGCGCATTCAGCCGCGCCGGCGAGCGGATGGGGATGTCGAAGTCGATCCTCAGCCGGCGGGTGGCCCGGCTCGAGGAGAATCTGGGCGCGCGGTTGCTGACGCGGACCGCGCAGGGGGCGCAACCGACCGAGGTCGGGCAGGCCTATTTCGAGCGGGCGTCGAACATCCTCGCCGATCTGGAGGCGGCCGAGGAGGTGGTGGCGGAAGCGGTGACCCAGGTGGCGGGGCCGGTGCGGCTGTCGGCGCCGCTCTCGTTCGGAGTGCAGCATCTGGCGCCGGCCCTGGCCGAGTTCGCCAAGGCTCATCCGCGGGTCGAGCTCGATATCTCGTTCGACGACCGGCCGGTGGACCTTGCCGGCGGTGGCTTCGATCTCGCCGTCCGGATCGGCTCGCTCAAGGATTCGTCGCTCGTCGCCCGCCGGATCGCGCCGGTGCGCAAGGTGCCGACGGCGAGCCCGGCCTATCTGGAGGCGCGGGGTCGGCCGGCGCATCCCCGCGACCTCGCCGGCCACGACATCCTCCTCTACGCCAACGAGCAATGGCGCTTCCGGGTCGGCGGCAAATGGGAATATGTCCGCGGCCGGCCGCGGCTCCGCGCCGACAATGGCGAGATGCTTCGTGCGGCGGCCGAGGCGGGACTGGGGATCTGCATCCTGCCCAGCTTCATCGCCGGCCCGGCCTTCGAGCGCGGGACTCTGGAGCCCTTGCTGCGCGACTTTCCGCTCGAGGAAGGCGGCCTCCATGCGGTGATGCCGCCGGGGCGGGCGACGACGGCGCGGGTCAGGGCGCTGGTCGACTTCCTCGTCGAACGCTTCGGGCCCGAGCCGGAGTGGGACCCGTGCTGGATGAAGAAGGACTGCTGATGGCCGAGGAGACTTGCGAAGGATGCGCACGGGTCGTCGAAGGCGGGACGGCGCAATGCCGGGCGCGGTTCGAGGCCCTGCTCGCGCGCGACTTCAGCGACCCTCGCTTCTTCGGGGTCCATCGGCTGTTCGTCGACTGCTACTGCCTGCAGCATCCGGAAGATTATTGCGCTTCGGCCAAGTCGCTCGCCGCCCATCTCGTCGGGCTGGCGCAAATCCTCGACGAGGCGGCGAGCCCGGCGACCGGCTCGCCCGATCTGAGGAGCTGGCTCGACGGCAATCGCAAGCTCGACAAGCCGGCCGTGCCGGCGATGCGGGGAGCGGTGACGCTGGGCGATCTCGACGGAATCGAAGAGCCGGCGGCGTGGCGCGAGGCGGTGCGGGGGTGGGCGGAATCGACCTGGGAGGCGTATCGAGAGCTGCACCCCGTCGCGCGGCGCTGGGCCGCCGAGGCGGGGAAGCGGGGAGGATGAGGGCGCTGGACGCACTGAGCGGGAGCGCTAAAGGACTTGTCCTATGAAGCACGCCCTCACGATCCTCGCTTTGCTCCTTCCGAGCGCCTGCGCGACGACATCGCCCCGGATCGATCCAAAGGCGGTCGAAGTCCCCAACATGGACTTCGGGCCGATGGAGGCGGCGTCCGAGGATGCGCGGCTGCTCGCCTTCCTCGACGCGGCGTTCGATGAGGCGGCGGAGCGCAGCCCGGAGACTCTGACCGGCCTCGGCATCAAGCACCGCTACGGGGAGCTCGACCGCTATACCGACGAGGAAGCGGCGGCGTCGCTGGCGCTCGCCGAGCGGCAGACGGCGGCGATGAAGGCGCAATTCTCTCCGGAGCGGATGAGCCCGGCGGGGCGGCTCAGCTACCGCCTCTTCGAGGTCGAGCTCGAGCAGGCGCGCGAGCAGTTCAAATGGCGGTCGCATCGCTTCATCGTGTCGACCAACGGCAGCCCGGCGGGCGACATTCCGGTCTTCCTGATCAACCAGCATCGAATCGACAGTGTGGCGGATGCGGAGGCCTATGTTTCGCGGCTCAGGGACGTCGAGCGGGTGATGGGCGAAGTCGCCGAGCGGTTGCGCAGGCAGGCGGACCAGGGCGTGGTTCCGCCCAGGCTGGTCTTCGCGCCGGTGCGGGCCGACGCGCGCCGGGTGATCGCGGGGGCGCCGTTCGGCGAAGGGCCCGACAGCACATTGTTCGCCGACTTCAAGAAGAAGGTCGGAGCGCTGGACGCTCCCGCCTCGGTCAAGGCCGAGCTGGTCGCCGATGCGGCCGCGGCGCTGACCGGGCCGTTCCGGCGCGGCTACGACATCTTCTTCGCGGCGCTCGACGCGCTCGAGCCGAAGGCGAAAGGCAATGACGGCGCGTGGAGCCTGCCCAATGGCGGCGAATATTATGCCAGCCGGTTGCGGCTCTCGACCACGACCGATCTCGGCGCCGAGCAGATCCACCAGCTCGGCCTCGACGAGGTGCGCCGAATCCAGGGCGAGATGGAGCGGATCAAGGAGAGGGTCGGCTTCAAGGGCACGCTCCAGCAATTCTTCGCCCACATCAAGAGCGGCCCCGAGTTCAAATATCCGAACACTGAGGCGGGGCGACAGCACTACCTCGCCGACGCCAAGGGCTTCATCGCCCAGGTGATGGAAGCCGCGCCCAAATGGTTCAGCCGGCTGCCCAGGGCTCCGCTCGAGGTTCGGGCGGTCGAGACCTGGCGGCAGGAGACGGCGTCGGTCGCTTTCTACAACCAGCCCTCGCCCGACGGATCGCGGCCGGGCATCTTCTACGTCAACCTCGCCGACATGAACCAGGTGCTCAAACCGCAGATCGAGAGCATCGCCTATCACGAGGGCGCCCCGGGCCACCATTTCCAGATCGCGCTTCAGCAGGAGCTTCAGGGCGTGCCCAAGTTCCGCCGATTCGGCGGCTACGGCGCCTATATCGAGGGCTGGGGGCTCTATGCCGAACGGCTTGGGCGGGAGATGGGCTTCTACAAGGATCCCTATTCGGAGTTCGGCCATCTCTCGCTTGAGCTGTGGCGCGCGGTGCGGCTCGTCACCGATACCGGGATTCACGCCAAGCATTGGAGCCGAGAGCAGGCGATCGCCTACTTCCAGGCCAATTCGCTGCTGTCGGAGCGCGACATCGTCAAGGAGGTGGAGCGCTACATCAACAATCCGGGGCAGGCGACGAGCTACAAGATCGGGCAATTGAAGATCGTCGAGCTGCGCGAGCGGGCCAGGCGGCAGCTCGGCGACCGCTTCGACATCCGGGCGTTTCACGCCGCGGTGCTGGAGAATGGATCGCTGCCGCTCGACCTGCTCGACGCGCAAGTGCAAGCCTATATAGACGCCAACAAGGGCAACTGAAGGAGAGCGCGAAATGGCCAAGGGTCAGAAGAAGAGCAACAAGGAAGCCAGGAAGCCCAAGAAAGAGGTGAAGAAGTCGATCGCCGCCAATCCCTCGACCAAGGGCGGCGGCGGGCTGTCCAACGGCTGATGGCGGAGAATTTCGCGCGCCACCGGCAGCCGTGGAAGCAGGAGGAGCTGCAGAAGCTGCACCTGCTCGCCGGCAAGGGGATGTCGCTGAAGGCGGTCGCCAAGGCATTGACCCGAACCGAGGAGTCGGTGAAGGAGCGCGCCAAGCTGGACGGGCTGAAGATCAGCAAGCTGCGCTGAAGCCCGTCTCCGCGCGCCAGGACGAAGAGACGACGATATGGCCGATACGCCCCCCGACCGACTTTCCCTCAACCCGCGCAGCCCGTTCTTCGACGGCGCTCTGCTGAAGCGGGGCGTCGGCATTCGCTTCAAGGGCCGGGAGCGGACGGACGTCGAGGAATATAGCGTGTCGGAAGGCTGGATTCGGGTCGCGGCGGGGCGAAGCCTCGACCGTTACGGACAGCCGATGACGATCAAGCTGAAGGGCGAAGTGGAGCCGTTCTTCTCGGATGCGAAGGAGTCGGAAGCGAACGCGGGCGAGGAACCCTGAATCCGTCATTCCGGCGAAAGCCGGAATCCATGGACACGGCCGGCCGGAACTCGCACAGGACCCTGTTCATGGATCCCGGGTCAAGCCCGGGATGACGGGGGCTTGCCCTACCCCGACGCGCCGCTTCACCGCCCGGACCGCCTTTCTGACGATCCCGTCCTGAGTCTCCTTCTCCCGCTCGTGCTGGGCGTCGATGGAGTCGAAGAAGGCCTCGACGCTCGCCGGGGCGTCGCCGCCCAGGGCCGAGGTGAAGAAATAGCCGAGCCGGCGGTAGCTCTCGAACTGGGATTCGGAGAAGAACTGGTCGGCGGTGGATTCGTGGGGGAAGGTCTTGCTGACCTCGGCATAGGAGCGGACGTCGACCGGCAATCGGCCGAAATAGCTGGGCTTGATGTAGAGCAGCCGCCCCGTCCGCCCCCCGTCCGAGTCATCCGGCTGAGAGCCGGCCGGGCGGGCCTCGGGATATTTGATCGTTCCGAGGGCATAGGCGCGCTGCGCCTTGACCTCCCTGCCGCGGCTCGAAATGTCCAGCGCGTCGAACGCGATGTCGACGTCGAAATCGATCTTCACCTTGCGGACGGCGCCGCCGAGATCGCTGAAGGCGCATTCCGGGTCGGCGCCCGCGTCGCTGACGATGATGTAGCGGCAGCGGCGGCGGACCATCTCGTAGAGGCCCAGATTCTCGAAATGCCCGCCGTCGGAGAGATAGATGTCGCGGCCGCGATCGTCGGTGGCTCCGGCAAGCTCGCGCAGGATGGCGACCAGCGAGTTGCTCGGCCCCGAGGCGCGGATCGCGTCGCCCATCTTCTCGCCCTGGGCCGGGTTGGGAAGCCAGGCGCCGAGGCGGACATTGAACAGGGTCATCAGCAGCGCCGTCGCCGCCGACGTGTGATAGCCCATGTTGGGGCTTGCCGCGGCGCCCGAGATCGATACCGCCGTGGCGAGGCTGATGCCGCAGCCTTCCATGGCCAGATCGGGCTCGTTGCCGCCGTAGACGTTCGAGGCGACATAGGCGCCGGGCGGATCGCTGAGGTCGACGGCGGCGCCGGCGGGAGGCCATTCGGGCGGCTTGAGCATGCCGCTGCCGCTGTAGAGCGGGGTGAAGACGAAGGGCTCGGCCTTGCGCTCCTGCCAGGCGAGCTTCTCGCTGGCGGTGACGTTCAAGGCGACGTTGATCACCGGATAGAGACAGGGGCCGCCGGCCCCGCGCGGGGCGAGCTTGTGCATTCGCACATTGTCGCCGGCGTCGAAGCCGGTGAAGGGGTCCGGCTCGCGCTTGCGGCGGGCGCCGCCGAGGAAGGCCCGGGCGAGGCGGTTGCGGTAGAGGCCGTTCAGCGAGAATCGGTTCACCTGAATCCGGCGGCCGAGGAAGAGCAGGGCCACGAACAGGATTGCGAGGATGATGAAATGGGCGACGACGTACGGGTCGACCCACTGGGGCAGGCGAGGGTCCGCGATCGAGTCGGCGATCCAGTCGGCGAGGTTCTGCTCGATCCGGCCGAGGATCAGGAACAGCATGAGGATGAAGACGCCCGTGCCGAGCGCGATCAGGCCCTGGACCGGGACATATTTGAGGACGAAGCCGCTTATGCCCTGGACCTTGCTGGTGCTGTTGCCGCTCTTGCTGCTCTTGCCGCCGGACACGGCCGCGAAGCCGCTGACCGCGGCGATGAAGCCGGACAGCGACATGTCGTAGCCCGGTATGTAGCGGCGCAGCGCCCAGTCGAGGATCAGAACGGCGAAGCCGACCACGCCCCACAGCAGCATCGGCTTGATCTTGACGGCGGAGAGGCGCGCCAGCCATTCGCGGTCGCCGTCGGGGCGAACCGTCCTGCCGGTGGCGTTGCGGAAGCCGGCGAAGACGATGGCGACGAGCAACTGGGTCGCCATCAGCCATAGGGGCCCGAGCACGGTGAGCAGGGCGATGGGCGAGAGCGCCGGCAGATCCTGGTGCCAGAAGGTCACCGCCGCGAGGCGAGGCGGAAGCAGCGGGTCTGACGCAATCTTGGGATAGTCGCGCAATATGTCCTGCACTCCCGGGGCGAGCATGCGCTCGAAGAGGAGCCCTCCGAGCAGGGTCACGGCCGCGGCGATGAGGAGGGCGCCGATCCACAGCGGCAGGTCGCGGGCGAAGGTCGAGCGATAGCCGTTGAGCGGGTGCCAGTGGTCGGGCTCGTCGGGGCCGGGCAGGGTCAGGCCCGACGCGACCAGCCCGAGGATCGAGGCGGCGAGCGAAGTTCCCGCCAGCGCCAGCCCTGGGACGACGAGATAGGGCTCCTGCGAGAACAGGTCGATGCCGACGCTGAGCGTTCCGGCAATCGCCCAGCCGACCAGCGGAAGGACGATGCGCAGGGTCAGCCAGCCGTCGGCACGGTTCGGCTTGACGCTCGTTCCGGCGCGATAGCTCGGCAGCTCGCGGGCCACGTGCCACGCCGCCGCCCAGGCGCAGAGGGCACTGACCAGGAGCGGGGCGAGCGGCAGCGCGGGGACGAGGGTGGTCCGGTAGGGCAGCGAGAGCACGCTGGCCGCGAACAGGTTCGGAAAGACGGTCACGAACATCAGGAGCGGCGCGAAGAGCAGCCAGTTGAGCGCGACGTTGCGGCCCGAGATGGAAAGGGCGGTCCAGGTGTCGTTGGAGCCGATTCCGACCCTCGGCGTGATGAAGTTGGAATTCTCGCGCAGCGCCGAGACTTCGGCGGGCTCTGTCACACCGCCGAGCTTGACCATCACGGCGCCGGCGCCGCCCGGCTCCTCGTGGATCCAGCGCTGAAGCCAGCTGCCGATATAGCCGCCGCCCGATACGGTCGAGAGATAGTGGAAGTGGGTGAGCAGGCCTTTGCCGCTCAGCGCCTGAAGCACGCCCAGCGCGAAGGCGGCGCTGCGAATTCCGCCGCCGGAGAGGCACAAGGCCGAGTGGCCGTTGGCGAAGGCGCGGCGGCGATAGGCGGCCTCATCGGCGGGCGGGTCCGGGTCGTCAGGCCAGATGGCTCCAAATTCGTCGAGCAGCACTCGCTCGGTGCCGACGACTTTCACCTCTCCGGAAGCCGTCGGATCGCACGGCGCCGCTGTTGCTGATGGTTCCAAGGCCGCCCCCTCTGCCCCCGCCGAGTCGCTGGAATGGAGAGGGGAGCACAGTCCGGCCGCCGCGGCAATGCGGCGGGCCGGCCGGCCGTCGACGGGAACCGATCGGGCAGGTATATGTTCTACAATCTAGAAGAAAGGAGAGGCCATGTCCCGAGACACCCTCGGATCGTTCGAGCTTCTCGTGCTGGGGACGCTCGCGCATCTGCCGTCGGGCGCTCACGGCACGGCGCTGATGGCGCGCATCGAGCAGCGGCACGACCGCGAGGTCAGCGTCGGCGCGCTCTACACGACTCTCGATCGCCTCGAGAAAAAGGGCTTCGCGCGCTCCGAGTGGGGCGAGCCGACGCCTCAACGGGGAGGGCGGCGCAAACGCATCTTCACCGTCACCGCCGCGGGCGCGACCGCGCTCGGGCGGACGCAGGTCCTTTTGCAGACCCTGACTTCGCCGCCGGTGGCGGCTCGCGAAGGATGTTGAGCCATGGACGACCGGCGCATCCGCAAGCTCTCCGATCATGGGTGCCAGTCCCCCGAGGAAATTCGGGCGACCTTTGCCCTATTGCAGGACCTCCTCAAGGACGCGCACCCAGAATATCGTGATGTCGTTCTCGGACAGATAAAGAATCGCACCTATTTTGAACTGCTGCAGCTCATCGGCGAGATGACGGCGTCGATCGGCAGGCCAGGCGTGGATCCTGTCGGCGCCGAGGAGCCGGGAGCCGACCGTCCGGCCGTCGATCGGCCCGCCGATCCGCCCGCGCCGCCCGCGGTTTCCCCAGTCGCCGAGGCGATCCTGCGCTTCGTCTCCGGCGTGGATTCGGAAGCCGTGCTGGGCGACCTTCAGGAGCAGTTCCTCGAGCGCGCCCTCCGCGACGGGCCGGATCGGGCTCACGCCTGGTACCGGCGGCAGGTGAGACGGTCCCTGGGCGCTTTCGTCTGGCGCTGGATCCAGCGCATCGCCCTCATCGAATCGCTGCTCAGCCGGCTCGGTTAGGCCACCGCCCCGCTCGCGAATAGGCCGTGGCCGCAACATCGTGTAGTCTGGAACTTCCGACTCGCGATCCTGCAGGGGGGAAATCGATGCAGCGGCGGCCGTCGTGACCCCGCCCTACCCGCGGCCTCCCGCCCGCCGCTTCCGGGTCTATGCGCTCGATCCGCGCTCGGCGAACTCGCCGGAGACGGCGACGATCAACGATACCGTCGTCTCGCTGCCCTGGGAGGCCGATTACGAGGCGCCGCTCGAGGCGGGCCCCACGGGCGAATATCTCGAGGTCGTCGACTATGACGCGCCGGCGCAATGCTTCTACGCGCCGCTCGATCCCAACCATCCCGACCTCCTGGCGCAAAACGGCCTGCCGCCGTCGGAGGGGCGCCCCCAGTTCCACCAGCAGATGGTCTATGCGGTGGCGATGAAGACGATACGCGGCTTCGAGTGGGCGCTGGGGCGAAAGGTGCTGTGGGCCCGGACCGGGACGGGCAAGGAGCTCGACGAATATATTCCGCGGCTGCGCATCTACCCGCACGCCCTGGCCGAGGCGAACGCTTATTATTCGCCCGCCAAGACCGCTTTGCTGTTCGGCTATTTCCGAGACGCGGCGCCGGTCGGCGAAGGCCTGCCCGGAGGCTGGATCTTCACCTGCCTCTCGCACGACATCATCGCCCATGAGACCGCGCACGCCATCCTGCACGGAATGCACCGCCGCTCGATCGAGGCGACCGGCCGCGATACGCTCGCCTTCCACGAGGCGTTCGCCGACATCGTCGCGCTGATGCAGCATTTCACGATGGCGGAGGTCGTCGCCCACGCCATCGCGACGACGTCCGGCAAGCTGCGCATGCAGAGCCTGCTCAGCGACCTGGCCGGCCAGTTCGGGCAGGCGACCCGGGTCGGGAGGGCGCTTCGAAGCGGCATCGACCGGGCGGTGGACGAGAGCACGGGCCGGCTCGCCGAGCCCGATCCGAGCCTGTACCAGACGGTCTTCGAGCCGCATCGGCGCGGCTCGATCCTGGTCGGAGCGGTGTTCGACGCCTTCCTGACCATCTTCGAGCGCCGAACCGCCGATCTGATGCGGATCGCCACCGGCCGCTCCACCCCGACCGGCGCCGAATTGTCGCAGGACCTCGTCCGGCGGCTCGCCAAGGAGGCGGCCAAATCGGCCGACCACGTCCTTCGAATGTGCGTCCGCGGGCTCGACTATCTGCCGGTGACCGACATCAGTTTCGGCGAATATCTGCGCGCGGTGATCACCGCCGACGCCGACCTCGTTCCCGATGACAGCCGCTGCTACCGGATCATCCTCGCCGACGCCTTCCGCCGCCGCGGCATCTTCCAGAAGGGATGGCTGTCGATGGCGCCCGACAGCCTGGTCTGGGAGGGCCCCGATTCGACGCTCGACCTCGCCCGCAGGCCGGTCTCCGATCTGCTCGGCCGGCTGGATCTGATGCCGAGGTTCAAGCGCGAGGAGGTGGCCCGGCAGGAGCGCGAAAATTGCGTGACGATCCACGACTGGCTCCATGCGCAAAGCCTCGGCGACGAGAAGCTGGCCGGCGAGTGGGAAAAGCTGCTCGGCCTCAGGCTGCGGGCGACCCCCCTGCGCTCGATCCCGGACGGCCGCGAGCGGGGCCAGCCGGCGTTCGAGGTCCACTCCGCGCGAATCGCTCGCCGCGCCGGGCCGGAGGGGCAGGAAGTGCGGCAGCTGCTGATCGAGCTCACCCAGCGTCGGCGCGCCTTCGATTCCCCCGACGATCAGCGGCAGGCCGACGAGGGCATCCTGCCGCGCGAAAGGCATGAGGACTTCATCTTCCGCGGCGGCGCCACTTTGGTCGTCGACCTCACCACCGCGACGCTGCGCTACGCGATCCGCAAGAACATCGCCGACGACGACCGGCTCGACCAGCAGCGCCAGTCGCGGCTGTCGCGCAGGCGGGTCGGGCTCGCGCCCACCTATTTCAGCCAGCAGAATGCGAAGGAGCCGTTCGCCTTCGTCCACCGCCTGTAGGAGGGAGCCATGCCGCCCCCGGTCAGAGTCCGAATGTACAAGAGGCTGCTCGGCGATTGCTTCCTGATCACCGTCGGCGACCCCTTGGCGCCGCGCGACGAGCGAAGTCACATCCTCATCGATTGCGGGGTGCTTCAGCAGGTGCCGGGCGAGGCCGCGTTGATGGAGGCGGTCGCCGACGACGTCGCCGCCCGGGTCGAGGGACGGCTCGACCTGCTCGTCGTCACCCATGAGCATTGGGATCATATTTCGGGCTTCGCCCATGCGCGCGGGCCGCTCATAGATGACATGATCATCGATCGATTGTGGCTCGCCTGGACGGAAAGGCGCGGCGACGGCCAGGCCGACGCCTATCGGGCCAAATCGGTCAAGGCCAAGAAGACGGTCGCGGAAGCGGCCGTCCGGGCGGGGCTCGCCGCCGCGGAGATCACCGCCCGGCTGGAGGACTTCATGGGCGCCGCCGGGCCGGGCGGCGGCAAGCTCACCAGCCTCGAGATCATCCCCGCCTTGATCGCCCGAGCCACGGAAACGGGCGACGTCGATTATCTCGAGCCGGGCGAGGTGCGCGAGACTCCGGGCCCGATCTCGCTGACGGCCTATGTCCTCGGCCCGCCCCGCAAGCCGTCGCGCCTGACCCAGGACCTGCCCTCGCCGGGGGACGCCAAGGAGACTTTCATCGTCGAGCAGTTCGAAGCCGCCCTCGACGCTCGCTACAATGCCGCCGAGACGCTCGGCGCCGCGCTCGATGCGGGCAGCGGCAGCCCGTTCGCGCGCGGCTATCCGCTCGAGGTCGACGAGATAGAAGACCCGAAAGCGGACTCCGATCAACGCTGGCTGCAGGCGCGCTATTACGGTCCGGCGGAGAAAAGGCGGCGGATCGACCTCGACTGGCTCGGCTCGGCCGGCCCGCTGGCGCTCAAGCTCGACAGCGACACCAACAATACCAGCCTCGTCCTCGCCTTCGAGCTGGAGGCCGGCGGCCGGGTCCTGCTCTTCGCCGCCGACGCCCAGGTGGGCAACTGGCTTTCCTGGCACGACCAGGATTATCCCGCCGACGAGCCCACCGTCACGGCCCGCGACCTGCTCGGGCGAACCGTGCTCTACAAGGTCGGGCACCATGCCAGCCACAACGCCACCTTGAACACCGAAGGGCTCGCCCGGATGACCCATCCCGAGCTGGTCGCCATGATCCCGGTGTCGGAGGCGGAGGCCCGGCGCGAGAAAGGCGGGAAGGCGGTCCACCGCGGCTGGGACATGCCGTTCCCCGACCTTCTGGTCCAACTCGTCGAGCGCACGAACGGGCGGGTGCTGCGCGGCGATTCCGAGCCGGGCAAGGATCCCTCCGGCAGGATTCTGACCGAAGATGCGGCCTTCCTGGGGCGGGTGACCGACACCGGCCTCTATCTCGAATATGAGCTTTAGGGCTTGTCCAGGCCCAGCCGTTCGAGCGGTCCGCCGAACGTTCCCGCCACCATCTCGGCCTGGATCCGGGTCGCCGGCCAGAGTCGGCCGAAGGGCGGGACGATTCGGTCGCGGATCCAGGGCAGGACGACGCTGTCCGACTGGTAAGCGGGGGTGAAGAGGGCGGACAGCGCCTGGTAGAGACGGACGTGGAAGCGGCGCAGGGCGACCGCGTGGCGAAGCGCGGCCTCGATATCACTCTCCTCGCGCAGCGCCTTCGCCAGCGCCCAGGCGTCGAGCAGCGCCATGTTGGCGCCCTGCCCGAGCTGCGGGCTGGTCGAATGCCAGGAGTCGCCGATGTGGATGAGGCGATCGCCGGCCGGCTCTCTCAGCGTGCGGTGAGCGTAGCGTGCGAAGGTCAGGCGATCGAGGCTGTCGATCCGGTCGAGCAGAGGCGCGGTCGCGGGCCACAGGGCGCGGGCCTGCGTCTTCCACGCTTCGAGGCCGCGTTCCCGCCAGGCGACGAGACGGTCCGCGCGCAAGGACCAGAAGAAGGCGGCCTGGCGCCGCCCGCCGGCGGGGGCGAGGCCGATAGGAAGCACTCCGGTCATGACGCTGGCGCGGCGGTAGCGCTGCTCGAGCGCGTGTCCGTCAAAGCCGTCCGGCCAGTCGAGGCTCGCCCACAGCGCTCCGTAGGCAAGCGGGCGGGCGGCCTCGCCGGCGAGCGGCGAGGCGCTGCCGAGCGAGTCGACGATGAGGTCGTGCCGAGGCGAACGCTCGCCGTCGGCGAAGATCAGGCGGCGATCGGCGACGGCGACGACGGTCCGGCCGGTGTCGATCGGAATCCCAACCGCCGCGACGGCCTTGTGGAGAATGTCGAACAAGGTGGCGCGGCGGACTCCGAGGCCGTGGGCTCCGGGGCGGCGGAGCCACTCATAGCGGACGTCGAGGACGGTTCGGCCGGACGGCTCGGCCTTGCCCAGCAGCCGGTCGATCCGAGCGGCCGCGGCGCTGAGCTCGGCGGCGAGGCCGAGGCTCTCGAGGACGGCGAGGCCGGTCGGCTGGACGATCAGTCCCGAGCCTACCGGGCGAGGCTCGTCGAACCGCTCGTAGACGCGCACCCGATGACCGTCGCGCGCAAGCAGAAGCGCGGCGGCCAGGCCGCCGATACCGCACCCCGCGACGCCGATATCGAGACACTGCATTCTGTGCGGCTTAGAAGGTGAATTTTCGGTACACGCCAACTCGGCCGAGCCGGCGAAAGCTTTTTGCCATTACAAGCCCACACCCAGGTGAATCTGCTGGCGGAGCCGTTCAAAGAGCGGATCGAGCCGCCATCTGGCCGGGTTCTCGTGCTTGAGGAAAATCGCATTGAAGCTCCCAAGCTTGCTTCGAGAGAACGTAGTTTCCGCCTTGGGCAGAACCACTGGGATGATGGCCTTGGGGACCTCGCTTCGAAGCGACTGGCGAATGATTTCCTCGACCTCACTTTGAAGCCAAGGCGAGGCTAGGAAGCTTTGATCGATCAGGATGACATAAGCATTGGCACGTTCGATATCCGTCCGTGATATTTTCCGTAACGAAATCGAACCGCGCTCAGGGCTGGTAGCGCCGAGCGGCAGAACGGGACCGCCCACCTCAAGAGGGGCCGAAAAAACTATGGTGTCGCGCAACTTCTGTGCGCGCTGATCCAGGCCGACCGAGAAATATATGTTGATCGGTTGGACAGCTTGCGGTGCCCCAGTCGGCGCACGCGTTCGCGCGCTGTGGACATATTCGTCACGGCTCGATGTCAGCAGCTGTATTCTGGAGAATTCGCTGCTGATGAGTGCAGCCAGCGTTTCGCAGGAGTAGCTAGCCAAGTGGCTCGGGCTTCGAACTCCATCAGGGCCGGCTATCTCCTCCAAGACCGCGAGCTCCTCACCGAAAGTCCAGCGGGGAACATAAGGAATGGTCACGAGATCTATCAGTTTCATGATGTCGCTATTCACCGGCGCCCAGTGGTTGAAGAAGGGCGTCAATTCTGTTTTAAACTTGCGCCGCCATTTTTGTGCTTGCTCATATTCTTCTCTCTGCTCAAACCGAGCGGGGATCGGCAGCGGCAGGATCGGCGGTCGATCAAAAGGCATGTTTCGCTGTGCGGCCATGGCTCGGCGGGCGACATCCGCGCAGCCTTTGAGGCTTTGGTCGTTGGCTGTAAACATGAAGGCTAGAATGTCCGGAAGTTGAGCGGTCGTCAGGCCGCTGAAATCGGTAATTCCGGTCCGGCTGTCTAAGAGAATGAAGTCGAAATTCTCTGTCCACTGACTACGGAGATCTTCCAGCTCCGCCCCAAGGTCATGCTTCCGGTACAACCGGTCCCAGTCGAGGTCCTGCACGGCTCGGGCGTAGTCGCCCGCACGGGCGACCGCAGGCATCAGGTAGAGAGATCCTTTCGCAGACGGTAAGCGAACAGGCGTGACGTAGGCATCCCATGTACGCTTTCGCGATGCCTGGACATCAGCCAGGAACTCCACGACCCCGCGCTTCGATTCCACGCTGCGTTCTTCAAAATAGTGGTTGAGGCCGGGAGCTTCTATGTCCCAATCGACGGTGAGAACCTTATAGCCCCATTCAGCCAAAATCACCGCAATGTTAGCGAGAGCAAAGCTTCGCCCGACCCCGCCTTTGTAGGAATAAAAGGTGATGACTTTTCCAGTCATAGACGAGGTCTTTCCATGACTGGATCCGGCATGGGCTCAGGTTCCGTTATCGGGAAATCCGAACGCCAGGGCGGGGCGGCCTGAATTCGAGTGACGAGGTCGGTCGCGACGGTCGTAACGAGCCTATCGAACCGAAGCCAGTCGGGCGCGGCGCGGAAGCCTTCCTCCGTGGATGCCAAGGTGGAAAAGTCGATGGTCTGGGTAGCCTTCGCGTCAGGATGAAAATAGGTGTTGCCGGAATAAGCTATGGGATAAATCAAGGCGCCTTGCGTGTTCAACAGCCTCTCGCGCCTCCTGAAACTCTCCCATTCGGCCATGCACCAGGAAGAGCGAAAATAGTTTGCCGACCAGATTGGAAGCAGCAGCTTCGACCGCTTCAGCATCTCCCGTAAATGGCGCGGCCAGGGCGCGCCCGGCGGGATATTCTCGTCGATGAAAAGCTGGACATTCGTGGGAGAATTTTCGTCGAGTCTCTCTGCAAGAAGCGGGACGAGGAATTGTCGCACCCAGCGGCCGACGGTGGCGCTCCTGCGATAGGAGACGAAGATGTCTGCTTGATAGCTCATCCGCGCAGCGCTGTTCCCGAAAGGCGACAGGGTCCGGCCGCGGGCGATAGACTATTGCCTCATGCTGCGTCGAGGGGGCGGATGGCGCGCGCGGCCCCGCGTCGGCCGCCTCCTGGTGTTGCGGCCCTACCGCCGCCGCAGGCGGGCGAGGAGGCGGTTGCCGGTGAGGGGCTCGAAGGGCTGGTCCGGGCCTTCGGGATCGAGAAGCTCGCTCCTGGCGACCGCGGTCAGAGCGGCGCTGAATTCGGGCGGGCGGAACGGGAGAAGGGTTCGGCCCTTGCCGCGCAGGCGCTCGATCGCGGCGATGAGGGAGCCGGTCCGCGCGCAGACCGCGGCGACCTCGGCCGGGTCGGCGCCGAGATGCTCGGCGAGGAGGTCGGCGCGCAGGCCCGTGATGACCTCGCGGGCGCCGGCATTGCCGGTGAGGCGGGCGTCGATCATCACGTCGCACTCGCTGTCGAGGCCCATCGAGCGGTTGTTGATATTGGCCGACCCGACCCGGATGACGACATCGTCGACGATCATGATCTTGGCGTGGACGTAGATGTCGGTGCCGCCCTCGCTGACCGGAGTGTAGATCCGGAAGCGGCCGTAGCGGTCGCGGCGCTCGAGCGCCTTGACCAGCTCGGCGCGCGCCGGGCCCATGACCGATTCGTCGAGCCAGCCGGCGCCGGTCTTCGGATTGATGACGACGAATTCCGGGCCATCGGGCTCGGCGAGCCGCCTGCCGACCGCCTCGGCGACGACCCTCGAGGCGAAATATTGGGTCTCGATGTAGACGTGGCGGCGGGCGCTGGCGACGAGGTCGGCGAACAGCGCCTCGATCTCGCGGATTTCCGACAGGGCGCCGTGCCTGGCGCGGGTGCGGGCGATGGCGACGTCGACGTCGTGGAAGTCGGGCTTGAGCTCCTCAGGCCAGGCATCGCCGCCGGTGCCGGCGCCGGGAAGCTGCGCGCCCGTCGCGGCCTCCCAGCGCAGGCGGGCGAGGTCGCCGAGCGCGAGCGCGGCCGCGCCGTCCACCGCCATGGTCCCGTCGTGCCAGGGATCGTAGCGGCGATGGGTGGTCGGACGGCGCCGGCCCGGCTCGTCGTCGAGATGCTCGCGGCGGTCCCAGCGGTCGGCGGTGACGTCAATGCCTCCGCAGAAGGCGAGACGGTCGTCGATCACCGCGATCTTCTGATGGTGACTGGCGCCCCGGGGATGGGCGCTGTCGAGCCTGAACTCGATTCGGCGGCTGGCGCGCCAGGCGGCCATCCGCGCCAGCGTCGTCCCGCGGCCGAGCACCTTATAGGCCATGCCGCCCCAGGCGAGGATGTAGATTCGAAGCTCCGGTCGGTGCTTGACCAGCCAGGAGAGCAACGGGCCGAGATGGACGGGCGGATCGTCCTCGCCGCTCGGCTCGTCGAGGGCGATTCGGGTGTCGAGGTCCCAGCCGACCAGCAGGATCTGCCTCCGGGCCCTGAGCATCGCCTGGCGGACGAAGCGGAAATAGTCGCAGCCGTCGACGATCAGCGACGCGCGGTGGGCGCGGGCGGTCCTCCAGCAGTTGCGGCCGGGCTCGAGATGGAAGATGCGGCTTTCGCGGCCACGCTGCGTTCCTGGGGTCACAGCGTTCGGAACGTATCTCGTGCCGCAGCCGTTCCAATTCGCCTGCGACCGGAGGAAAAGTAACATGCACCGCGCTGCTCTCGCCGCCATCCTTCTCGCCACGGCCGGATGCGCGACCCGAACCGCTCAGCCGCCGGCCGCGGCGTCGGCCGAACCCGCGGGCTACGATCTCGCCGCCCAGCGGGCGAAGATCGCTCGAATCGAGATGAATCCGGATACCGGCTTCCTCAGCGCCGAGGAGCGCGAGGTGGTGAATTACCTGATCCAGGCCGCCGACCTCCTCGATCCGGTCTTCCTTCGCCAGGTGAGCGCCGACAATCCGCGGGTCCGCGAGGAGATCGAGCGCTCGGGCCGGGCGGACCGGGGGCTGCTGCTCGACTGGTTCGATTTCAATGCCGGCCCCTGGGACACGCTCGCCGACAACCGGCCCTTCTGGGGCGGGCGGCCGCTGCCCCCGGGGGGCGGAGTCTATCCGGCGGACCTCACCAGGGAGGCGCTCGACTCCTATCTCGCCGCCCCACCCCGAGCAGAAGGACGATCTGACCAGCCCCTATACCGTGGTCCGCCGCGACGGCGACCGCCTCGTCGCCGTGCCCTACAGCGTCGAATACAGGCAGTGGCTGGAGCCGGCGGCGAAGCTCCTCGAGAAAGCGGCGGCGCGGACGAGCAACGCCAGCCTGAAGCGCTTCCTCACGCTCCGGGCGAAGGCGTTCAGGACCAACGATTATTACGAATCCGAGATGGCCTGGATGGACGTTTCCGGGACCCCGATCGAGGTCGTGATCGGGCCCTATGAAGTCTATGTCGACAATCTCTACGCCCAGAAGACGGCGTTCGAATCCTACGTAACGGTCGCCGACCCGAAGCGCTCGGCGGCGCTCGTTCGCTACAAGGCCCTGCTTCCGGACATGGAGCGCAATCTGCCGGTCGACGCCAAATACAAGAACGCCAACCGGCCCTTCTCCTCGCCCATCCTGGTCACCGACGAGGTCTATGGCGGCGGTGAGGCCGGGCCGGGGATCCAGACCATCGCATTCAACCTCCCCAACGACGAGCGGGTCCGGGCCGCCAAGGGCGCCAAGAAGGTGATCCTCGCCAACGTGCTCGGCGCGAAATATGAAAGGATCGTCGCACCGCTCGCCGGCCTGGTCTTCGTGCCGGAGCAGGCGCGCTCGGTGACGAAGGACTATATGACCCAGGAGACGCTCTTCCACGAGCTCGCTCACAGCCTCGGACCGGGCATCCTCAACCTCGGCGGGCGCGAGACGACGGTCAACGCCGAATTGAAGGACCAGTATAGCGCGATCGAGGAATCCAAGGCCGACGTGATGGGCGCCTGGAACATCCTCTACCTGATGCACCGCGGCGAGCTTCCGCTCGCGGAACGCGAGCAGCTGCTCGCCAGCTACATGGCCGACGTCTTCCGCCATCTGCGCTTCGGCACGGCGGACGCGCACGGCCGGGGCGCGGCGATGCAATACGGCTTCCTGAGGGAGCGCGGCGGAATCGCCTGGGACGGTGGAGCGAGGCGCTTTCGGCTCGACTACGACAAGCTCGAGGCGGCCATTCCAGCGCTGGTCGCGGAGCTGGTCAGGATCGAGGGCGACGGCGACTATGCCGGGGCGAAAGCATTTCTCGACCGCTACGGCCGGCTCGACCCCGAAGCCCAGGCGGTGATCGCGACGATGACCCACATCCCGGTCGACATCCAGCCGGTCTATCCCGACCGGATCTGAGCGGACGATCAGCCCGCCGGCCGGGCGTCGCGGACGACGAGATAGGAGTCGCCGCGGCAGCCCGGATCGATGGGGATTCGCGCGACGCCCGAAACGTTGTCGTTGGTGATGATTTCGCCGCTGAGTTGCACCTCTTCGCCCGTGCGGAGCGGCGGGTCCGTGCGGCGGAACGGCCAGACGACGATCGTGGTGCCGCTGCCGCCCGATCTCGCCACCGCCTGGCGCGGCCAGACGACGATGACGTTGCCGTTGCCGCCGCTTCGCGCCGCCGGGGCGGAGCGCGGCCAGACGATGATCGTGTTGCCGTTGCCGGTCACCGCCAGGCAGGGACCGCTGCGCACGAGCGTGCCTCTCACCCGCACCGCCTCGCCCGACGCCTGGGCGCCGGCCTTGAGACGGGGCAGGTCGAGGCCCGCGGGCGCGGTCCGGCAGGATGAAGCGAACAGCAAAAGCAAGGCGGCACAGACGGCGGCGACGGGTCCACGGATCATGGCGACCTCCTCCCCTTGGATGGCCGAAGCCGGCATAGCATGGTTCCGGGTGCGGCGACAGCGGCTGGACCGACCGGGGCGACCTAGGAGGGCAGGGCGCGGAACTCCCTGACAAGGAAAGCGGGGCCGCGGCAGGCCGGCGGGAGGGGGCGCTCGAGCGCCAGGCCGGACACGTCATCCTTGATGTCGCCGATCAGCTCGAGCGCTCGCCGGTGCGGAGAGGCGTGCCCGAGCCGCTCGCGCGCGGTCAGATGAGGACGGTGTTGCCGTTCCCGTCGCGGCGGCGTTCGATGGTCGCGGAGCGGGCCGAGATGACGATGACGTATCTCCCGCGCCTGGGAAAGCCCAGGGGCCAGCGTAATATAGGCGCCGCCAATGCCCTAATCGGCGGTGTTTTCGGGGAGCCGCAAAGCCTCCAATGTGCTAGGCGCGCCGAGTGACCGACGGCGACATCGCCCTGCTGCTCGCGCGACTCCAGTCCGCGTTCAGGTGGGTGCGCCTCCGAGGCCCCGTTGCGGGCGGAGACCCACCCATTAGCCCCTCCCCATAGTCAGGGAGGGGAAGGAGACGCGAATGGACTATCAGGCTCTCGTCGACGAAGTGCTGGCCGACGTCTCGGCCTACAAAGGACAAGGCAACCTCGCCTCCTACATCCCCGCGCTGGCGCAGGTGGACCCGAACAAGCTCGGCCTCGCTTTGGTTCTGAACGACGGTTCGAGCTTCTGCGCCGGCGACGCCGACGAGCCCTTCTCGATCCAGAGCATCTCCTACGTCTTCGCCCTGTGCCTGGCGCTTCACCACGTCAAAGCCTCGCTGTGGAATCATGTCGGGCGCGAGCCCGCGGGGGCGGCGCTCAATTCCGTCTCGCAGCTCGAGATCGACAAGGGACGGCCGCGCAACCCGATGACCAGCGCGGGCGCGCTCGTCCTGTGCGATCAGCTGATGGGCGCCGAGGGCGCCGACGTCGCGGTGAGCGAGCTGGTCGGCTTCATGAGGGACCGGTCCGGGGATGAGGGCGTCAACATCGACGAGCGGATCGTGATGTCGGAATCCCGCGCCGGCGCCTTCAACCGGAGCATGGCGCATCTCATTGCCGCCTTCGGCAACCTCGCCCATCCCGTCGAGGAGGTGCTCTCCGTTTATTATCGCATCTGCTCGGTGGCGATGAGCTGCCGGCAGCTGGCCCAGGCCGCCCTGTTCCTCGCCTTCGATGGAATCGATCCGCGCACCGGCGACGCGGTCACCATCCCGTCGCGCTCGCGGCGAATCAATGCGCTGATGCTGACCTGCGGCCATTACGACAATAGCGGCGACTTCGCCTTCCGCGTCGGCCTGCCCGGCAAGAGCGCGGTGAGCGGCGGCATCCTCGCGGTGATCCCCGGCAAGGGCGCCGCCTGCGTCTGGTCGCCGGGCCTGAACTCGGCGGGCACGTCGCTGGCGGGAGCGATGGCGCTGGAGCGGCTGGCCGAGAGGACCGGCTGGTCCGTGTTCGTCTAATTCGCTCCCTGGGGTAAATCGGTGGCGGGGGTTCGCGATTTAAGCGGAAGGGTTTTTCTGCTATTTCCTCCGGCCGGGGGGGAGTCGGCTATGGTCAGCGGCAAGAAAGTCGGGGTCTATCGGCCCAAGCTTCTCATGTCCGCTCATGGAATCCGCACGGCGGGAAGATGGCAGAAAGAATTGGCACCGGTTTTCGGTGCCTGCGTCAACCGGATAGAATCCTTCGACTATGGGACGTACAAGCTGTGGCGGTTCCTTCAGCCGCGCAAGAACGAGGAGATGATCGACCGCTTTTACGAATGGTATGGCAACAAGGTGACATCCACGCCGGGGGTCGATCTTTCCAATCGCGAAAAGCGCCCCTCCTGCATTGCCCACAGCCTCGGAACCTGGATCGTCGGCATGGCGATGCGCAAGCACGACGACATTGTTTTCGACAAGCTGCTTTTTTCCGGATCGATACTTCCTGAAGATTTCGAGTGGGATTGTCTGATTGCGGACGACCGGGTCGGTTCCGTCTACAACGAATGCGGCGGCAGGGACATCTGGCCGACCGTGGCCTCGAAGCTGGTGCGGGGGACGGGGGCTTCCGGCTCGAAGGGATTCGCCACCCAAAGCCCGATGGTCACCAATCGTCGCCATAAGGAATTCCGCCATTCGGACTTCCAGGTCCGCCGGCACATGGAGACCCGGTGGCGGCCCTTCCTCCTCAGCCGGCCGTCGCCGCTCTGCGTGCGCCATGGCCGGGATATCGAAACCAGGGCGCAGTTCGAGAAGATCCTCGGCGAGCTGCGCGCCATCGACGGCGAGATTTATGGGGTGCAGCCGGACTATGCCGCGCAGGCCCTCGCTCCCGGCCGCTCGCTGACCTGGATCAAGATCAATCCGGACATCTATACGATCCTGATCGACCGAAGCTCGGAATGCGCCGTCGGCTATGTGAACGCCATGCCGGTCACCGACGAAGCCTATGCCGAGATCCGCTCCGGCAAGCTGCAGGACAAGGACATCGGCGATTTCCACGTCGCCCCGTATCGCGAATCCGGGCCGGTCAAGCTCTACCTGATGTCGGTGGCGGTCGCCGACGAAGCGCGCAACTGGGGCCTCGGTCTCGGCGACCAAGGCTATTCGCGGCTGCTCGGCGCCGTCAAGGAGAAGCTGATCGGCTATGCGGAAGACCGGGGGATCGCCGTCTCCCACCTGCTCGCCGTGGTCTGGACCGCCGCGGGACGGACGATTTGCCGACAGCTTGGGATGGAGAAAGTGGGCGTGGACCCCAAGGGTCACGACATATTCGAGCTGGAGGTGACTCCGCTCATCGAGCAGGGCGCCGAGCTGCCGAGCTCCCAGCTGAAGCGCGTGGTCGAGGCCTATCGAGCGATGCCGCGGGCGCGGCACTGACGAAGGAGGTGTCCCGCAGCCTCGCGGGCATGCTATGGCCCCGCCATGGCTGACGGCGGGACGGCATTATTGCTGGCGCGGGCGCAATTCGCCTTCACCATCTCGTTCCATTTCATCTTCCCGGCTTTCACCATCGGCCTTGCCAGCTATCTCGCGGTGCTCGAAGGGCTGTGGCTGGCCACCGGCCGGGCGGTCTACCTGACTCTGTTCCGCTACTGGCTGAGGATCTTCGCCATCGTCTTCGCGATGGGCGTCGTCTCGGGCATCGTCATGTCCTATCAGTTCGGCACCAACTGGTCGGTCTTCGCGGACCGGGCGGGGCCGATCGTCGGGCCGCTCATGGCCTATGAGGTGCTGACCGCCTTCTTCCTCGAGGCGGGGTTCCTCGGAGTGATGCTGTTCGGGCTCGAGCGGGTGGGCAAGAGGCTCCACTTCCTCGCCACCTGCCTGGTCGCTCTGGGCACCGCCTTGTCGGCCTTCTGGATCCTCAGCGCCAACAGCTGGATGCAGACTCCGGCCGGCTGGACGACGAACGCCGAGGGCCAGTTCGTGCCCGCGGGGAGCTGGCTCGACATCGTCTTCAACCCGAGCTTCCCCTACCGCCTCGTTCACACCGTGCTGGCCGCCTATCTGACGACGGCGCTGGTCGTCGGCGGCGTCGGCGCCTGGCATCTGCTCAAGGGGCGCGACCTTCCCGGCGTGCGGGTGATGTTTTCCATGGCGATGTGGATGGCGGCTCTGGTGGCTCCGGTGCAGATCGTCGCTGGCGACCTTCATGGCCTCAACACGCTTGAGCACCAGCCCGCCAAGGTGCTGGCGATGGAGGGCGATTACGAGCCTTCCCCGCACGGGGCCCCGCTGATCCTCTTCGGCCTTCCCGACGACGAGGGGGAGCGGGTGCGCGGGGCGCTGGAAGTGCCGGGGCTCGGATCGCTGATCCTGAAGCACGATTCCGGCGCGGCGCTGCCCGGACTGAAGGATTTTCCGAAGTCGGACCGGCCGCCGGCCGAGATCGTCTTCTGGTCGTTCCGGATCATGGTCGGCCTCGGCCTGCTGATGTTCGCGCTGGGGCTTTGGAGCCTGCTCGGCCGGCTGCGGCGGCGCCTCTACGACTGGCGCTGGCTGCACCGACTCGCGGTGGCGATGGGCCCGGCCGGGTTCGTGGCGGTGATCGCCGGTTGGGTGACGACCGAGGTCGGGCGCCAGCCCTGGGTGGTTTACGGGCTGCTTCGGACCAGGGACTCGGTGTCGCCGATCGCGGCGCCGGGGGTGACCGGGTCGCTGATCGCGTTCGTCATCGTCTATTTCGCCGTCTTCGGGGCGGGGACCCTCTACATCCTGAGGCTGATGGCGAGGGCTCCGGAGGAGGGCGGGGAGGGCGAGCCGCGGGTTCCGATCCGGACGGCGGGGATCACCCCGGCGGCGGCGGTGGCGGAGAGGAGCGAGGGATGAGGCATCTCGTCGTCCCAGCGAAGGCTGGGATCCCGGCGGGTGAAGACCGCCGGCGCCTTTCGCCCTCCGGGGCCCCAGCCTTCGCTGGGGCGACGGCGTCATGATCGACCTCACAATGATCTGGGCCTTCATCATCGCCTTCGCGGTCGCCGCTTATGTGGTGATGGACGGGTTCGACCTCGGCATCGGCATCCTCTTCCCGTTCTTCCCGGTGGGGCGGGAGCGGGACCGGGCGATGAACGCGATCGCGCCGGTGTGGGACGGCAACGAGACCTGGCTGGTGCTCGGCGGGGGCGGGCTGCTCGCCGCTTTCCCGCTCGCTTATGCGGTGATCCTGCCCGCGCTCTACGCGCCCCTCATCGCGATGCTGCTCGGCCTCGTCTTCCGCGGAGTCGCCTTCGAGTTTCGCTGGCGCGACGCCGGCCACCGGCGCTGGTGGGATTCGGGCTTTTTCGCCGGCTCGCTGGCCGCGACCTTCGCCCAGGGGGTAACTCTGGGCGCGCTGATCCAGGGCATATCGGTCGAGCGCCGCCATTATAGCGGCGGCTGGTGGGAGTGGCTGACTCCGTTCAGCCTGCTGACCGGCGCCAGCCTGGTGGTCGGCTACGCCCTGCTCGGCGCGGGCTGGCTGATCTGGAAGACGAGCGGGCCGCTTCAGGACCGCGCCCGGGGGTTGGCGAGGCGGCTTCTGCCGGCCCTGATCGGAGCCATCGGCCTGGTCAGCCTCGCCACCCCGTTCGTCGAGCCGCAATATTTCGAGCGCTGGTTCCACCGGCCCGGACTTTTCGTAGCGCTTCCCATGCCCCTGCTCGTCGCCGCGGCGGCCTGGCTCGGCTGGCGAAGCCTCGGGCGCGGCCGAGACTGGGCCCCTTTCCTGTGGTCGCTCATGCTGTTCGCTTTGACTCTGGCCGGCCTCGCCATCTCGATCTGGCCCGACGTCGTCCCCGGCCGGATCACCATCTGGGACGCCGCGGCGCCGCGTTCGAGCCAGCTCTTCATGCTCGTCGGAGCGCTCGTGCTCATCCCCTTGATCCTCGCCTACACCGCCTGGAGCTATTGGGTGTTCCGGGGGAAGGTGGGCGAGGAGGGCTATCATTAGGTGGCGCGCCAGCTCGCCTGGTTCGTCGGCCTGTGGGCGGCGGGCGTGCTGAGCGTCGCCGCCGTCGCGGGAATATTGCGATGGTGGCTGAGTTGAACCGGCCGGTCGCGGCCGGTGGAGCCGCGATGGCGGCGGTCGCGGTGGCGCTCGGCGCGTTCGGGACCCATGCGCTCAGGGGGATGCTGGGGGCGGAAGCGCTCGGCTGGTGGCAGACCGGGGTGCAGTACCAGATGTGGCATGCGCTCGCGCTGGTCGCGCTCGGCGTCGGACCCGTCGGGCGGACGAGAGGGCCCGCCGCGATGCTCGGGGGCGGAGCCCTGCTCTTCTCCTCTACCCTCTACGCCATGGCCCTGGGCGCGCCGCGCTGGCTCGGCGCTGTTACCCCGCTGGGCGGGGCGCTGATGATCGGAGGCTGGCTGTGGCTGGCCGTTCGCCTGATCAGCGACCGTGGCGACGTCGACCTCGACAAGCTGAGCTAATAATTGTAAAAAGGTAATTATTAGCAATGCTAATTGAGGTGGGGTGATTGACCGAGGGGCAGCTTCAGGAATTGGCGAGCGGGCTTCAATCGGCGGCGGTGCGCCTGCTCCGCATGGTGCGCCGCGACGACGCCGAGGGCGACATAAGCCCGCCTCGGCTGTCGGCTCTGGCGGTCCTTGTTGCGGGGGGAGCCACCTCTCTGGCCCAGCTTGCGGCCGCGGAGGAGGTGGCCGCTCCGACAATGTCGAGGCTCGTCGAGGGGCTGGTCAGGGACGGTCTGGCGACTCGCGAGGCGCATCCCGGCAACCGCCGCAAGGTGCGGATCGCGGCGACCGAGGAGGGCCGCCAGCGGCTCGCAAAGGCGCGCGAGCGGCGGGTGAGGGCCCTGCGCGAGCGGCTTCGGCGGCTGGCCGACAGCGAGCAGCGGGCGCTGGCGCGGGGGATCGAGGTCCTCGAGCGGGCGGTGCGGTAGTTAGTCGTCATCCCGCGAAAGCCGGGACCTTGGGCCGGAAAAACGCCGGCGCTCTTCACACCGCGAGGCCCCGGCTTTCGCCGGGGTGACGGTGGATATGGGAGCCCGCTTTCGGCTTATTCGAGGTCGAAGCGGATGAACGGGCCGGCGCGTTCGTGCCGCACCGACTGCTCGTCGAGTCGCTTGAGGAGGCCCGGCGGCATCTTGCGACGAAGCGGGCCGTGGCGGTTGAGAAGCAGGCTTTTGGCGCCCCAGGATCGGGCGAGGCGCAGCCGCTCCGCCCGGGTCAAAGCCGGATCGAACAGCCGCTCGACCGCGGCCTGGCGCCGGGCGAGATCGTCGATCATCGGCTCCGGCCACGGCACCGAAACCACCCGCTGGCCGGTAGCGACGACCGGCCAGACGGCGACGTCGTAAACCGCGACCGGCTCGCCGTCGGGGATGTCGCGGACCAGCTGCCGGGCCGCCTGATAGACGTTGCCGGTGCGCTCGAAGGCCTCTTCCTCGGCGCTCAGCGACACGACGGTGAAAAAGATGAGGCTGTTCACCGTCAGAGCGGCGAAGGTGAAGAGGCCAAGCTGCTTCGCCTTCGGGAAGGTCCGCCAATCCTCGGCGAGAGCGAGGAACAGCGCGCCGAGGCCGATGTGGAGCATCAGAACGGCCGGCATGACGAAGCGCGTGGCGATGAGCAGCCCGAACTTGCCGAGCAGAAAGATGCCCGCGAACATCGCGAAGGCGGCGAGGACCGGAAGGCCAATGCGGGCGAAGCGGCGGTGGCGAAGCCCCCACAGGCCGAGCAGCGACGGCACGAAGGCGTTTATCAGCATCACCGGCGCGAAGAAGTCGATGCCGCCGCTCCAGGTCGGGACGCCGGTTCGGGCGATCGCTTCGAACGGATCGTGATACGGCCAGGCCGTGGCCAGCGCCATGCCGGCCGCGATCGCTCCGCCGGCGCCGGCGCGGGCCCTGAGGCTGCCCTCGGGCCAGAGCAGGATGAAGCACCCCGCCGCCATGAAGCCGATGCCGGCGCCGAGCTGGTGGGTGGCGAACATGAAGGCGGCCAGAGGCACGATCAGCCAGGCGCGCGCCGGCCGCTCGAGGCTTCGGATGACCAGGGCCCAGAGCAGAAGCGACAGGCCGATCAGCAGCGCCGCGGGATAGGCGATGCCCTCGATCAGGGTGCCGAGCGAATGATAGCCGGTGTGGCTGACCGGAAGGCACCAGCCGAAGGCCATCGCCAGGAGCAGGGCGAGCGGGCCCCAGGGCGTTCGGTAGAAGGCGCGGCCGAAGCTGTGGATTCCGGCGAGCAGGGTGCCCGCGCTGACGAAGCCGGCGAAGGCGATCGCCTGCCATTCGTTCCAGCCGACGGCCCGGGCGACGAGGGCGATCGACACCCAGTAAGGATGGAAGTGCCGCGAGCCTTCGCCGCTCGCGACGAAGGGATTGGCGGGATGGAAGGGGTCGGCGATAAGGGCGCGAAGCGCGGCGAGATGCTGCCACAGGTCGCGCGACGTCTGGTTGAGGAAGTGGCCGCTGGCGAAGTGCCAGGCGGCGAGGCCGTAGATCAGCAGGCCGGCCGTCCAGAAGCACAGCCCCGGACGCTCGAGCAGGAGGCGGTGAAGGGGCGCCCGCGCCGGCGCGGGGTGAGAATCGGCAAGGGTCGCCATGGCTAGCCCAGGCGGGCGACGAAATGGAGGCGGCGGTCGAACAGCCAGCTGAACGGCGGCGGATAGAGGCCGACCTTGTCGGTCAGCCGTTCCACCCTGAGGCCGAGCTTCGACCAGATGCCCCGCCATTCCGGATCGGAGAGGTAATTGTAGGGGAGGACGACGCCGTGCTGG
Organism: Sphingomonadales bacterium; assembly: GCA_034668585.1. Classification (GTDB taxonomy): domain Bacteria; phylum Pseudomonadota; class Alphaproteobacteria; order Sphingomonadales; family Sphingomonadaceae; genus Allosphingosinicella. The sequence continues at coordinate 67,945 of JAXDPB010000008.1, forward strand.
GCGTTGCCCACCCAGTCCATGAAGCGGAGCGTCGCATCGGCGAGAACGCCCTCGCGGAAATGGTCCTTGATGACGATTCCGGCCTTGGAGACCCGCTTCGCCTCGGCGAGCAGCCGGGCCGGCGCCTCGGTATGGTGGAGGACGTCGACGAACAAAGCGACGTCGAAATGGCCGTCGGGCCAGGGAATGTTGTCGCCGTCGAACGCCGTCACCGGGATTTCGGTGGCCGGGCGGACGAGAATGTCGATCCCCTCGATGCTGACGTCGGGGCGAAGCGCCATGATCCTTTTGGCGAGAGTGCCGCTGCCGCAGCCGATGTCGAGGACCCGGGCGTTCGCCGGAATGAAGTCGGCGAGGGTGCGGGCGAGCACTTCGATCCGCCGGCCGAAGACCGCTTTGTCGTGGACCCGGCCGTGAAGGCGTTGGAAGAGGCTCATGGCGATTACCTTTGCGGATGGCGGGCGGGGTGGGCGAGCAGCTCGAGCAGGAAGGCGGTGAGCATGAGCTGCAGTCCGATTCCGGCCGAGAGGACCGACGGGATGGAGAGGCGCATCAGCATGTCGGGATCCATGTCGCTGAAGCCTCGGCCGGCCCAGGCGGCGAGCGCGACGACGGCGCCGGCGAGGCCCGCGAGCATCATCGCTCCGCCGGCGAGGCAGGCCTTGTCGATGGTGAGAAGGTCGCGGATACGGGCGAGGCCTCGGCCCGCGGACCAGTAGCGTTCGCGCACCCCGAACAGGCTGGCGAGGAGGCCGAAGCTCATCATCTGGGCGCCGATCAGCATTCCGGCGCCGGCGAAGAGCAGGCTGTGAACTCCGAAGCGGACGCTTCCGATCGTGAGGTCGCCGGGGAGCAGGCCGAGGAAGACGGCGAGGCTCAGGGCGAAAAGGGCGAGGCCCGGATAGAGGTAGAGCGAGCGCGGGGCGAAGAGCAAAAGGAACTTGAGGTGGCGCCAGCCGTCGCGCCAGCTGCGCAGGTGCGGCGGCCGCGAGCGGCCGTCCTTGCTGAGCGTCGCCGGCACTTCCTCCATGGAGAGGCCGGCGAGCTGCGCCTTGACGATCATCTCCGAGGCATATTCCATGCCTGAGGAGGAGAGGCCGAGCGACAGCACGGAATCCCGGCGGAAGGCGCGCAGGCCGCAATGGAAATCGCCGATCGGGGCGGAGAAGAATATCCGGCCGGCCAGCGAAAGGACGGGATTGCCGAGATAGCGGTGCAGGGGCGGCATCGCGCCTTTGCCGATGCCGCCGAGGAAGCGGTTGCCGACGACCAGCTCGGTGCCGGCGCGCAGCCGCTCGAGGAACGGCATCAGGTCCATGAAGTCGTAGCTGCAATCGGCATCGGCCATGGCGACGAAGGGGCCGCGCGCGGCCTCGATGCCGGCGCGCAGGGCCGCGCCGTAGCCGCGCTCGGCGACGGGGACGACCCGGGCGCCGGCGCCGATGGCGATGGCGGTCGAGCCGTCGGTCGAGCCGTTGTCGGCGACCACGACCTCGCCGGAAACGCCGTAGGCGTGGAGGAAGCGCAGCGCCCGGTCGATCACCTGGGCGAGCGTCTCGGCCTCGTTGAGGCAGGGTATGACGATGGTCAGCTCGAGCTCGGCGGCGCCATTGTGGGGTACGAACCCCACCGGCGTCTCCGTCCGATCCTTTTTCTTCACCCCCTGCACCTTCGCTTCCTCCTCTTGTGTGTCGGGAGGGGTGTGGCAGGCCATGGTTAATTTTGTGTTGAAGGGGAGGAGAGGCGCACGGAGGTTCGTCATCCCGGCGAAGGCCGGGACCCAAGAACTGGGGCGTCCGGGAATATTCGCAGGGCTCTTATGTTCCTGGGTCCCGGCTTTCGCCGGGATGACGAGCCGCTCGGTGCCGTCCTCCGGTCAAAGCTGCCCTTGCCGCGCCACATTGTGGTGCTTATGGCCGCGGCGACCTTTTCCTCACCAAAGAGTTATTCTGAAATGAGCCTCCGCAACGTGGCCATCATCGCGCACGTCGATCACGGCAAGACCACGCTTGTCGACCAGCTGTTCCGCCAGTCCGGCACCTTCCGCGACAATCAGCGCGTCGAGGAGCGGGCGATGGATTCGAACGACCTCGAGAAGGAGCGGGGGATCACCATCCTCGCCAAATGCACCTCGGTCGAGTGGCGGGGCACCCACATCAACATCGTCGACACGCCCGGCCACGCCGATTTCGGAGCCGAGGTCGAGCGCATCCTGTCGATGGTCGACGGAGTCATCCTCCTCGTCGACGCGGCCGAGGGGCCGATGCCGCAGACCAAGTTCGTCACCGGCAAGGCCTTGGCCCTGGGGCTGAGGCCGATCGTCGTCGTCAACAAGATCGATCGCCCCGACGCCCGACCGGCCGAGGTGCTCGACGAGGTGTTCGAGCTCTTCCTGAGCCTCGACGCGAGCGATGAGCAGCTCGATTTCCCGACCCTCTATGCGAGCGGGCGCGCCGGCTATGCGGGGACGAGCGACGACGTCCGCTCGGGCGACCTGACGCCGCTCTTCGACGCGATCGTCGGCCATGTCCCCGCGCCCGAGGCCAATCCCGAGGGGCCGTTCCGGATGATCGGCGTCCTGCTCGACCGCGACCCGTTCCTCGGCCGGATCCTCACCGGCCGGATCGAGAGCGGCCGGCTTCAGGTCAACATGCCGATCAAGGCGCTCGACGTCGACAACAACGAGGTCGAGACCGGCCGAGCGACCAAGGTCTTCGCCTATCGCGGCCTCGAGCGGGTGCCGGTCGAGACCGCCCAGGCGGGCGACATCGTCGCCATTGCGGGGCTGACCAAGGCGACCGTTTCGAACACCATCGCGGAAATGGCGGTGACGCGCGCCATCGCGGCGCGGCCGATCGACCCGCCGACCCTGGCGATGAGCTTCGCGGTCAACGACAGCCCCTATGCGGGCCGAGACGGCGACAAGGTGCAGAGTCGGGTGATCCGCGACCGGCTGGAGCGCGAGGCCGAGACCAACGTCGCCATCCGCCTCACCGAGAGCGCCGAGAAGGACGCCTTCGAAGTGGCGGGCCGCGGCGAGCTCCAGCTCGGAGTTCTGATCGAGACGATGCGGCGCGAGGGCTTCGAATTGTCGATCAGCCGCCCGCGAGTCCTCTTCCGCGACGGCGCCAATGGCCGCGAGGAGCCCTATGAGACCGTCGTCATCGACGTCGACGACGAGCATAGCGGCACCGTCGTCGAGAAGATGGCGCAGAGGAAGGGCGAGCTGACCGACATGCGTCCGTCGGGCGGCGGCAAGACCCGCCTGACCTTCTCGGCCCCCTCGCGCGGCCTGATCGGCTATCACGGCGAGTTCCTCTCCGACACCCGCGGCACCGGCATCATGAACCGCCTGTTCGAGCGCTACGGCCCCTACAAGGGCCCGATCACCGGCCGCCAGAACGGGGTTCTCATCTCGATGGAGCAGGGCGAGGCGGTCGCCTATGCGCTGAACATGCTGGAGGAGCGCGGCGTGCTGTTCATCTCCCCCGGCGAAAGGCTCTACGAGGGCATGATCATCGGCGAGAACGCCAAGCCGCAGGACCTCGAGGTCAATCCTCTGAAGTCCAAGCAGCTGACCAACTTCCGGGCCTCCGGGCCGAAGGACGAGAGCATCCGGTTGACGCCGCCGAGAAGGATGACGCTGGAGCAGGCGATCGCCTACATTCAGGACGACGAGCTGGTCGAGGTGACTCCGAAGAGCATCCGGCTGCGGAAGCGGCATCTGGACCCGCATGAGCGGAAGCGGGCTTCCCGGAAGGCGGAAGCGGCTTAGGTTATCAGGGGGAAGGGGACTAACGGCCGAGCGACGGTCGCGGCTGTCGCCGGCGCGGATCAAAGCAGGAGTTTGACGAACCATGCCGCCATTCAAGGATTCCTTCCAGGACCGGGTCGGCCGCGCCGCCGAAGCCAAGCGGAAGGCGCTGGATAATTTACGCTCGAAGCCGCCCGTCGACGAGGCTGTCGCCGCCGCCCGCCAGGAAGCGAGCCGGCAGCGCCAGGTCCGGGCGGAAGAAAAGCGCGCCGCCAAGGCGGAAGAGAAGCGCGCGGCCGAGGCGCAAAAGGCGGCTGAGGGCGCCCCCGTGGATGCGAAGGCGTCCGAAGCCTCGGCGCAACCAGCCGGCACCCCCCAGCCGCCCACCGAGGCGGAACGCAAGGCGGCCCGCGACGCCCGTTATGCGGCCCGCAAGAGCCGCAAGTGAAGCAGCTCCGGGGAAACCGGAGCGCTACAGGCTGATTCCTGCGCCGCTACCGCCGGGCGGCTGACTATGAGGGCCCCGGAGCGGCACGACGCCGCCCCATGCGCCCCCAGGCGCTACCAGCGGCGCCAGCGCCTGTCCCAATGTTGCCAGCGGCCGGACCGGCGCGCCTGGGCCAGCTCGCGGCGGCATTCGCGAAGCTCGCGATAATATTCGCGGCGGTTCTCGGCGCGGCGAAGCTCGCGGCGGCACTCGCGCCGCTCCTGCCGGACCTCGCGGTTGTTGTAGCCGCGGCCATAACGCTGGGCGTCGACGGCCGCGACGGGCAAGGCGGTCGCGACGATGCTGAGGGCCAGGATCAGTTTACGCATCTACTCTACTCCTTTCGAAGGGGGATCACCCCGATGCGACAACCCTCCACCTTTCCCCTTGTTGCCCGCCGATCCACGTCCCGGCGCGGGCGCCGTCCGCTTCGCCGCCCTCGGGCCATGGCCGTCCCCGCCGGCGCGCAGGTCGCGGCCATCGGCCTAGTCCCGGACGCGCGGGGCTTCCCGGTCGGGACGGCCCCGATCGGGAACCACGTCGAAGGCGAAGCTGATGCGGTGCTCGCGCGATCCGGTCGGGATGGTGCGGTGGGGATAATGCGACGGCGCGACCAGGAGCATGCCCGGCCGGGGCGCGTATCGCCTGGGCTGGACCAGGTCCGGCATCGCCTCGGCTACCGAGGGCGGAGGTCCATATTCGATGCAGCCTGATCCTGTCCCGTCCGCGGCGACGCCGGAGGGAACCTGGATGTAATAGACCCCGCTGAGCCAGCCGCCGCGGTGGATGTGCCAGGTTTCATAATCGCCGCCGCTCTGGATGAGCCCCCAGGCCTTCAGGTGTGCGGCGCCCGGGCGGGCCTGCGCCCACGGGTCGCGGCCGCCGCCGGGCGCCGGCGCATAATCCGCCACCGCCTCCTCGATCGACGCCAGCAGGGTTCGAAGAAGATCGGGCCGGCGTCCGGCGAAGAGGTTGTGGACCCGGCTGCTGCCGCGATTCGCTTCCTCGTCGGGCGGCAAATCGCCGACCATCGAGGGACTGGCCAAAAGCTCCTCGGCGAGCGCGGCGTTGAAGTCCGCCATGTCGGCGAATCCCGAGGGAAGCAGCAGCGCCAGCTCCGCGACTCGATCGGGATCGAAGAGAAAGGCGCGGGCCTGCTCTCCGGCGCCGGTCAGCGCCAGAGCCTGGCCCCATTCGAACAGCAATTGCGCGCTCTCGACACCCTCGGCGCGAAGCGCCTCGCACAGGGCGAGGAGCTCGCGCGAACGCCCGGACCCGCGAAGAAGAGTGGAGAGCTTCCACAAGGCCTGATGGTGGCCGGGCTCCAGCGACAGCGCCTGGCGATACGCCGCTTCGGCCTCGATCGGACGGCCGAGGCCGCTACAGGCCACTCCTCGCTCATAGTCGGCCCCCGCCAGCCTCCCGGTTCCTGCGAGGACGCCAAGCGCGTCCTCATGACGCCGAAGGACATTGTAGCAGCGCGCCAGCCGGAGGCGGACGCGCGGCGCGTCGTCGCCCAGCCGGAGCGCGGCCCCCAGCGACGTGGCGGCGGCGGCATAATCGAACGCGTCGAGCTGGAGATCGGCGAGCCTGGCCCGCAGGAGGCCATTGTCGGGATTGGCGGCGATCGCCCGCTCGAGAAGATTTCGAAGCGCCACGGGCGGAGCCACGTCCGCGCAGCTGACGGGGCCCCAGCGGATCACGCCCCCGGCAACGGGGTCAGGAAACGGTTCCTTCGGAGTCATTGGTAAAGGTGGGGTTGAACTGGGCCTCGCCGGCGCTCAGCCGCCTTACGTCCGGGGCGACCCAGGCCCGCCGGCCGGCGCGGTCGCCGTCATCGTCGCTGGCGGAGGAAAGCGGTTCGGCTGAGCTCGGGGACATGCTGTTACTCCGTAGTGGCAGGTGTTCGGCTTAACCGGGCCGAATGGCGAAGGAAAGCCCGGTTTGCCGAGGGGCTCGCCGCGATCGTCTTCCCGATAAAGCTCCCGTCGCGACGGCCGCGCCAGCGCAAGCCATCGCAGCCGGTCCCGACCCCTCCCGCCGCGCGCGGCATCGGCCGCCGCGGATCGGCCCGCGCCGCGATTGTCTGGTGGCGAACAAAAAATTTATCGCTTTACTTATTGTAAAGAGGGCGATTCCTAGTCTCGGGGAATATCTCAAGGGGGGAATTAATGCCGTCTTACATTCGCGCGCGCTCGGAATTCGCGGTCAACAGCTACTCGGCCGCGGACCAGACCGCGCCGTCCGTCTCCACCTTCGCGGACGGCGGCTTCGTGGTCACCTGGGTGACGACGGATTCGACCCAGGACGGCAACCGGAGCGCGATCAAGGCGCAGCTCTTCGATTTGGCGGGAAGCAAGGTCGGGACCGAGTTTCTCGTCAATTCGGCCGCGAACGGACAGCAGTCCGGCCCGTCGGTGGCGGCGTTCGACAACGGCAATTTTCTCGTGACCTGGATGACCAACATCAGCGACAACGGCACCGACGGGATCAAGGCGCAATTGTATAATCGCCTCGGGGCTCCGATCGGCGCCGAGTTCCAGGTCAATGCGTCTGCGGGCAGCCTGTTCGAAGCCAATGTGACCTCGCTCGCCGACGGCCGGTTCATCATCAGCTGGGACGATTGGACCAGCGCAAGCGTCAAGGCCCAGATCTTCGACGCGGCCGGCAGCCGGGTCGGCGGCATCCTGACGGTCGCCTCCACGTCGGCCCAGGGCTTCGGCGATATTATCGGGCTGGCCAATGGCGGCTTCGTCGCCACCTGGCGGGTCAACGGCACCTCCTGGGACGTGAAGGCTCAGGTCTTCAGCGCCTCGGGCACCCGGGTCGGCGGCGAATTCCTCGTCAACACCACAATCGCCGGCTCCCAGAATGCGCCGGCGGCGACCGCGCTGGCGGACGGCGGCTTCGTCATCACCTGGTCCGAATCCAATCCCGAGTTCCAGTCGGGGAACACGCGCATCAAGGCGCAGGTGTTCGCCGCCTCGGGAGCGAAGGTCGGCGGAGAGCTGCTGGTCAGCACCTCGACGGCCTATTCGATGGGAGGGCAGGTCGTCACCGCGCTCCCGGACGGCGGCTTCATCGTCGCCTGGTACAACACGAACCTGATTCCGGGCGGAGGCAGCGATTCGGACCTCAAGGCGCAGCGCTTCACCGCGGCGGGCGTCAAGGTGGACGGCGAGTTCCAGATCAACACGCTCGCTACCGGCTCGCAATGGCTGCCCGATCTGGACACCCTCGCCGACGGCCGGGTCATCGCCGTCTGGGCGAGCGGGAGCGGCGACATAAGCGGCCAGTCCGTCCGCGCCCAGATCCTCGGGACGGAGGTCGCGGCCCCGCTTCCGAACACCGCGCCGGTCATCATCTCGAACGGCGGCGGCGCTTCGGTCGCGCTGACGATGGACGAAGGATTGACGGCGGTGACCAATGTCGTCGCCTCCGACGACGGCGAACCGCTCAACCTGCGCTATTCGATCACCGGCGGGGCCGACGCGGCCCTGTTCACGATCAACGCTCTGACGGGGGCGCTCGCCTTCCGCCAGGCCCCCGACCACGAGGCGCCGCGCGACCAGGGCGCCGACAGCGTCTACAACGTCGTCGTCACCGTAAGCGACGGCCAGCTCAGCGACACTCAGTCGCTCGCGATCGAGGTCCGCCACGTCAATCACGTCCTCATCGTCTCGGACGGCGGCTACGATTACGCCAGTGTCTCGGCCGACGAGAACCAGACGGTCGTGACGACGGTCAGCGCTCTCGACGATGACGGCCTTGCGCTCACCTACACGATTACCGGGGGCGAGGACGCGGCCTTCTTCACGATCGACGCCCAGACCGGGGAGCTGAGATTCACCGCCGCGCCCGATTACGAGCACCCGGCCAACATGTACGGGGACAATGTCTACCTCGTCCAGGTCACGGCCAGCGACGGCACGGTGAGCGACACCCAGGACCTCGCCGTCTACGTCAACGACGTGGAGGAGCCCAACGGCTTCGCCATCGTCTCCAACGGCGGCGGCGACGACGGGCAGATCGGGGTGCCGGAAAACAGCGTGGCGGTCACCGTCGTCGCCACTCAAGGCGCGGCCGGTCCGGTCACCTACGAGATCGTCGGAGGCTTCGATTCCGACCGATTCACCATCGACGCCTCGACGGGAGAGCTCTCGTTCATCGGCGCTCCCGATTTCGAGGAGACCGCCCAGGCCGGCCCTTCGAGCCACTATTATTATTATGGCGGCTACCAGGTGGTCGTCCGCGCCGGCGACGGCACGTCCTATGACGAGCAGGAGCTGAAGGTCGTCGTCGAGGACGTCGACGAAGCGCCCTTATTCTATTCCTATTGGGGCGATGCCCATGTCGCTCTGACGATGGGTGAAAACACTTTGGCGACGTTCGCCGTCTCGGCCAAGGATCCCGACCAAAATAGCTGGGTCACCTACGGGCTCGAAGGTCCGGACGCCGACCTGTTCACGGTCGATCCCTATGAAGGCGGGCTCAGCTTGAGGCAGGCGCTCGATTTCGAAGCGCCGGCCGACGCCGACGGCGACAATGTCTACGAGGTCACGGTCGTCGCCTATTCGGGGGCGTTCAGCGCCACCCAGGCCTTCTCGATCACGATCGCGGACGATTACGAGCCGGTCACCATCACCTCGGATGGCGGCGGGACTGCGGCCAGCCTGTCGGTGCCGGAGAACGACGCCGCGGTCACCGTCGTCCATGCCAGCGGCGACGGCTTCATAACCTATCAGATCGTCGGCGGCACCGACGCTTCCTACTTCAAGATCGATCCCTATACGGGGGCCGTCGAGTTCGTGGTCGCGCCCGATTACGAAGGGACGCGCAGGGCCGCGGGCGGCCGCCCGCATTCGGGTGAGCCGCCGAGCCGGTTCACCGAGCCGGGGCTGCACGGCAATACCTACGACCTGCTCGTCCGCGCCAGCAACGGATCGAGCTTCGACGACCAGCGACTGACCATAAACGTCACGAATGTGGACGAAGCGCCGGTAATCCTGTCCTATTCGGGTCAGGCCAGTGTTGCACTGACCCTGTTCGAAAACGCCACGTCGATCGGGAGCCTGATAGCGGCCGATCCCGACGGGACCCCGGTGACCTTCGCGATCGCCGGCGGCGCCGACGCCGCTCTGTTCGCGGTCGATCCGGCCAGCGGGGCGCTCAGGTTCAAGCAGGGCCCCGACTTCGAGGTGCCGGCCGACGCCGGCGGCGACAATGTCTACCAGGTCTCGGTCGTCGCTTCTTCGGGCACGCTGAGCGCCGCCCAGTCCTTCTCGATCACGATCCGGGACGTGAACGAGAACGTCACCATCACCTCGAACGGGGGCGGCGACGCCGCGGCCGTGGCGGTGGCCGAGAATCTCACCGCGGTGACGACCGTCGCCGCCAGCGGGCCGGGCGCGGTGACCTTCTCGATCGTCGGCGGCGCCGATGCGGCGGACTTCACCATCGACGCGTCCACCGGCGCGCTCGCCTTCGCCCAGGCGCCCAATTTCGAAGGGACCGCCGATACCGATCACGACAATGTCTACGAGGTGATCGTTCGCGCCAGCAACGGCTCGACTTCCGACGACCAGCTTCTCTCGGTCAATCTCGCCAATGTCGACGAGACCCCCGATTTCTTCGACCATGTCGAGGGCGTGATCGAGCTTTCGACGATCGAGAACCGCTCCTATGTCGGCGACCTGCTGGCCTTTGATGTCGATGGCGGGCCCGCCATTACCTATTCGATCGCGGGCGGCGCCGACGGCGCTCTGTTCGCCATCGACCCGGTTACCGGCTCGCTCTCCCTGCTCAACGCCTCGGGTCCCGATTTCGAGGCCCCGGCCGATTCCGACGGCGACAATGTCTACGAGGTCGAGGTCACCGCCACGGCCGGCGCCTGGAGCCGCACCCGCGCTTTCGCGGTCACCGTCGACGACCAGAACGAAGCGATCGTCATCACCTCGAACGGGGGCGGCACCAGCGTCTCCATCTCGATGGACGAGGGCGGCAACTACGTCACCACGATCGTCGGCCACGATCCCGACGGCACCGCCCCGGCTTACTCGATCATCGGCGGCCCCGACGCCGCGCGATTCACGATCGACTCGGCGACCGGTGTGCTGAGCTTCGTCGATAGGCCCGACTTCGAGGCCCCGGCGGACTCCGGCGGCGCCAATTTCTACACCGTCCAGGTGGGGGCCAGCGACGGCCAGAGCCTGGCCTGGCAGACGGTCCAGATCCGGGTCGGCAACGTCAACGAGCCGCTCGCCATCACCTCCAGCGGCGGCGGCAGCAGCGCCTCGGTTGCGGTGAGCGAGAACGGCCGGAGCGTTGCCGTCGTCGCCGCCGCCGATCCGGACGGAGCTTCGCCGACCTCTTCGATCGCGGGGGGCGCCGATGCGTCCCGCTTCACCATCGATGCGCAGACCGGAGCGCTTCAGTTCGTCTCCGCGCCGGACCGCGAAGCGCCCGCCGACGCCAATGCCGACAACGTCTACGATGTCGTCGTCCGAGCGAGCGACGGCACCTTCTTCGACGATCAGGCCCTGTCGGTGACGGTCGGCAATGTCGACGAAGGCGTCGACCTCGTCTCCTACGGCGGCCAGGCCACGATCTTCCTGACCCTGGGTGAGAACGGCGTTTCGGTCGGCCAGGTCGCCGGCAGGGACCAGGACGGCGATCCGGTCACCTACGCCATCGCCGGAGGCGCCGACGCCGGCCGGTTCAGGGTCGATGCCGCGACGGGCGCCCTGAGCTTCATCTCGTCGCCCGATTTCGAGGCTCCGGCCGACGCCAATGGGGACAATGTCTACAAGGTGGAGGTCGCCGCGATCGCCGGAGCGTTCAGCGCCGTCCAGACCTTCGCGCTCACCGTCGCCAACGTGAACGAGGGGCTCTCGATCACCTCGAACGGAGGCGGCAGCAGCGCCCTGGTCTGGGTGGGCGAGAATAGCCGCGCCGTCACCAGCGTCGCCGCGATCGACGCCGACGGTACCGCCGCGACCTATTCGATCGTCGGCGGCGCCGATGCGTCGCGCTTCACGATCGATCCGCAGACCGGAGCGCTGCAGTTCGTCGCCGCTCCCGATTTCGAGCTGCCGGCGGATGCCGACGGCGACAATGTCTACAGCGTGGTGGTCCAGGCCGGCGACGGCCAGTTCACCGACAGCCAGGCGCTCAGCGTCTCCGTCGCCAATCTGCGCGACGGCAACAACGTGGCCGGGACGACCGGGGGCGATGCGATCTCCGGCACCAACTCCAACCCGGCGCTCCGGACCTCGAATTCGGAGGATACGGTGTTCGGGCGCGATGGCAACGATACCATCTCCGGGCTTGGCGGCGACGATTATCTCTACGGCGACGCCGGCAACGACAATCTCGCCGGCGGCGCCGGCGCGGACCGGCTGACCGGCGGCGCCGGGAAGGACGAGTTCATCTACAATCTGGCGAGCGAATCGACCGCGGTCTCCCGCGACGTCATCACCGATTTCAGCCACGCCCAGAATGACAGGATCAACCTCAGCGCGATCGACGCCAACACGAACCTCGTCAACAACCAGGCGTTCACGTTCATCGGTTCGGCGGCCTTCTCGCACGTGGCGGGTCAGCTGCGATTCGAGCAGGTCGGCGGCAACACGTTCGTCTCGGGCGACGTGAACGGCGACGGCGTGGCCGATTTCCAGATCGAGCTGACCGGATCGATCACCCCTGTCGCGTCGGACTTCGCCCTCTAGCGCCGCCTTCGATTGAAGCGCTGGAGCTCTCCGAGCAGGCTGGGCGCGTCGGCGGTCGCGATATCGTCGACCCGCCAGCCGGCGCGGGTGCGAACCAGCCGGAGGGTGAGGGTGCGGCGATCCGACGGGCCGAAGCCGAGGAGGAGACGGGCCGTCGCTCTGCCCGGCGACGGCTGCCGAACCTCCTCGATCACGGGGTGAAGGCCCTCCGGATCCTGGCATTGGCAGAGCGGGTCGGCATCCATATAGCCGACCTCGCCTCGGGACAACCGCGTATCCTCCGCGATCGCCGCGACCAGCGGCGGCGCGAAGACTCGTCCGGGGCGGGCGAGAGGGCTGTAATCGGGGTCCCGATAGCCGGCATAGAGGCGCTCGACGAAGGCGCGGGGAGTCTCGGTCGCCTGAACCGGCGAGGCCAGGGCGGCGAGGAGGAGAAGAAGGTTCATCCCGCCTCTCGCGCAAGCTCGAGCACGGCCGCCCATTCCTCGTCGCGGACCGGGGCGACGGAGAGGCGGGACTGGCGGATCAGCTCCATGCCCGCGAGGCGCGGGTCGGCCTTGATCGCCTTCAGCTTGACCGCGGCGACGGGACGGACCGGCTCGACCGCGACCGACACCCAATTCTCGTCCCCGGGGTCCGGCTGGCCCGCCCGGGCGATGCGCATGATTCCGACCACCGAGCGCTCGTCGCCGCTATGGTAGAAGAACGCCTCCTCCCCCGCCTTCATCGCCCGCAAATGGAGGCGGGCGGCGGGGTTGCGGACTCCGTCCCATTCGGTGCCGCCGTCGCGGACCAGATCGTTCCAGCTATAGGTGCCGGGCTCGGATTTCATCAGCCAGCGGGCCATGGGCGCCTCCTTCGCGCGGAGCGTAGATTTTTCCGGCGCGGCGCGCCACAAGGAGCGCCATGCGGCGCCCGATCCTTCTCCTGAGCCTCGTCCTGGCGTCGTGCGGCGAGCCGGCGACCTATGCCAATCGGGCCGTGGCCGACGACAATGGCGCGGCGGCGGCCGACATCGTGACGGCCGAGCCGCAGCCGGTCCGGGTCGGCGAGCTCGGCCCCAATTTCGAGGCGTGCAGCGCCGCCGGGACGACTCGCAACCTCAAGGCAGGCGAGGCGCTGCCGGTGCGCGTCGCCCCGTTCGACAATGCCGCCCAGGCGGGCAGCGTCGCCGCCCGCGCCCGCTTCTTCATCTGCACGCGCAGCCTCGACCAGAAATGGTTCGGAATCGTCTTCGAGGAGGACGGTACGCTCGCTGAAAGCTGCGGAGTCTCAGAGCCGGTGACCCGACGGAGCGACTATGGCGGGCCCTGCCGCTCGGGCTGGGTGCAGAGCGCATTTGTCAAGGTGATTGCCGGGGACGGCCCCGGAGGGGCTCCAGCCTCGCCCGACGGCGGGAATCCGGCGGCCGCAGGCGCCTGATAAATATGATTTTTTAGAAAAGTTCCGGGCAATTCGATTTTTTTCTTCGCCGTGTCCCCGGAGTCACACGACTCATCGCTAAGTCCAGGGCGACGGGTTGATAAGCGGATCGGCTTCGACCATCTGCCCATCAGCTTAGTAGCGAGAGCGGGGCCGCCGCGAACCTGAAAAGGTGCGGCGCAGCAGCTCGAGACGGGGGGCGATCGAGGGGATGCGGTTCTCGCATCCGGGGGATCAGCCGGCCGCATAAAAAAGAGATTGAATGAACCGGATCGTTCGCGCCGCGGGCTTCGCCGCGGCTGCCTTTGCGCTTGTCGCCGGGGCCAGCTACTCCGACCCCGCCAGTGCCGGCGAAACCGTGACGTCCGTTCCGGCCGCCGTCTCGGCTCCGGCTTCGATCGCGACTCCCGCGCCGTCGGTGATGTCGGACCCCAATATGTTCAAGAAGATGTGGGCGAACGTCACCTCGCTGGTGACGCCGAAGCCGGAAGCGCCGGTCGCCGCCACCGTCGTGCCCCAGGCGGGCAGGCTTGCCGATCTCGTCCTCGCTTATGCGGGAGTCGCCACGGCCGACCGCGAGCAGGAATGCCTTGCCAACGCGGTCTATTTCGAGGCGCGCAGCGAGCCGATCGAGGGCCAGCTCGCCGTTGCCGAGGTGGTTCTGAACCGGGCCGCGTCCGGCCGATATCCCGCCGATCTGTGCGCCGTCATCACCCAGAAGGCGCAATTCTCCTTCATCCGCCACGGCCGCTTCCCGCACGCCGACCGCGGCTCCGAGGCCTGGAAGAAGGCGGTGGCGATCGCCAGCATCGCCCGGCAGAAGCTGGCCGGATCGCTGCCCGCGAGCTGCCTCTGGTACCACGCCACCTACGTCTCGCCGAGCTGGGGCAAGCGCCTGACCCGCCAGACCCAGATCGGGCTGCACATTTTCTATTCCTAAGGTGAGAACCTCTCCCCGGGCTTGCTCGGGGAGGAATTCATTCCTTCAACGTCCGAAGCGTCACCGAATAGCGCAGCGTCCCCAGCTGGGGGATGCTGTGCTCCCATTCGTGGCGCGCCGCCCCGCGCAGGAGATAGGCCGAACGCGGCTCGGCGGTGAGGGTGAAGCGCTCCCACTTCGAGCCCAGCTTGCGGCGGAAGCGGAGCGGCGCCGGGGCGAGGAGGGAAATTCCGATCACGTCGCCGAAGACGGGGCGGTCGCGGTGCCAGCCGATGCCGGCGCCGGGCGCATATTCGATCACCAGCGCGTGGACGAAGGCTTCGGCCTCGAGTCCGGCCCAGGCCGCGGCTCGGGCGCGCAGGGGCTTCAGCCAGCCGGGAATGGGTTCCGCCTCGCGCAGGCCGCTGCCGTCGAAGGCGTAATGAAGGCCGAAGGAGACGGTTCGGCGATTGCCGGTGAAGCCGTGAAACTCGAACGGCGCGAAGGGCAAGGCGGCGATACGCCCGGCCAGCTCCCTTTCCTCCCGAGCCTCGAGGAAGCCGGGCGCGTAGGCCAGCCCGGCCGGCATCCCCGCCGGGGCCGGCTCGAACAGGCTCAGCTGCGATTTCGGCATAAGCCAAGCCTCCTCAACAGGTTCGGCTAGCGATTCGGTAATCATTTCTGTGCCATGGGACGCCGACACGCCGATCCTTTGGGGGCCGAAATGCACGAACTCCGCTCAACGATCCTTTCCGGAGAGTCGAGGCCCTCCACGCCGGTCGCGCGCAAGGCCAGGAAGAGCGAAGGCGGCGGCCTCGGCGGCCTCGCCAAGATCGCGATCAAGCGCGAGGAAGCGCGGGTCACCAACCAGCGCCTGGAGGACCGGCTGCGCGGCATCGTCGAGCGCACCACGATCGTCTTCCGACGCCGCCGGCACGAGGTCGCGGTGATCAACGTCTCGTCGCGCGGCGCCATGATCGAGGCCCAGGTCGAGCCTCGAATCGGCGAGAAGATGGACATATTGTTCGCCGACCAGAACCGGACGAACTGCGTCGTGCGCTGGGTGCGCGAGGGCCGCATCGGAGTCGAATTCGTCAACGAGACGATATTGTGGACCTCCGATCCGGCCAGGGCCCCGGTCTTCCAGGCGGAAAGTCCCCAGGACGAACCCGCCCTCCACGCCGTCGCCGACCGCGAGCCGCGCCAGAAGCTGCTTCGCTCGGGCACGCTCTACTGGAGCGGCATCTCCATCCAGGTCAGGCTTCGCAACATCTCCGGAGGCGGCGCCCGCGTCGAAAGCGGGCGCGAGCTCTGCCCGGGGTCGGAGGTCGAGCTCGATCTCGGCGAAGCGGGCTTCCAGGTCGCCGAGGTGCGCTGGTCCAAGGACGGGCAGGTCGGCCTTCGCTTCGCCCAGCCCTTCGACATCGAGGCGCTGGCCCCGTCGCAGGCCGGCGAGCGGCCCCCCGAGCTTCTCAAGCCGGCCTATCTCGAGACCGAGCTTCAGCCCGATTCGCCGTGGGCGGCGCGCTTCGAGCGGCTGTCGCTCACCGATCTGAAGATGATCAAAACGGAAGGGTGACCGAACATCCTGCCCGAGCTGCTCGGGGCGGAATTCCTATCCCGCCATCGAGCCCCAGAACAGGCCGAAGCCGATGAAGAGGAAGCCGAACAGGGCCATGATCAGGTAGATCGGCCCCGGCTTCCTCGTCTCCAGGACGCAATCCTCCGGCCGTTCCGGATTGTAGCGGACCGCCGGGCTGGCGCCGACCGGATAGGCGGCCATGGCGCCTTCGGCCTTCTTGCGGCTGGCGCTTCGGTAATTGCCGAACCGCAGCCGCCGCCCGGTCAGCTCGCGCCCGCCGGCATTGTAAGCGTAGGTGACGACGGGATTGTACCAGGTGGTGGTTCCGCCCTCGCGGTCCCTCGATTCCTCCTCGACCACCTCGCACGAGACGATCCGGCCCGTCACCGTCGGCCATGTCTCCGCGGCTTTGGCCTTGGCGACGGCGCGGAAATGGGCGTAGCCGAAGCCCGCGACCCACAGGACGCCCACCAGCAACAGGCCGAAACCCACATATTCCATTGAAATCCCTCCATTCGATGTTCGCTTATTGAGCATCGCGGCCCGGCCGGAGTAAAGCCCCCGCGGCAAGGGAGATTGCGATGCTGAAGCTTGTTCTGGGACTGCTCGCGATCGGCTGGGCGGGCACGGCGACGGCGCAGGATTATGCGGCTCGGCTCAAGGAGGGCGACGCGGTCCTTCGCGACTTCCGCTTCGCCAGCGGCGAGCGGATGGCGGAGCTCAGGATCCATTATGCGACGCTCGGCTCGCCCCGGCGCGATTCGAAGGGGGCGGTCACCAATGCGGTGATGGTTCTGCACGGCACCGGCGGCAGCGGGCGCCAGTTCCTCCAGCCGCAATTCGCCGGCGAGATGTTCGGGCCCGGCCAGCCGCTCGACATCGGCCGCTATTACGTCATCCTCCCCGACGGCATCGGCCACGGCAAATCGTCCAAGCCGAGCGACGGCCTGCGGATGCGTTTCCCGAAATATGATTATGACGATATGGTCGAGGCTCAGCGGCGGATGCTGGTCGAGGGGCTGGGCGTCGCCCGCCTGAGGCTGCTGATGGGCACGTCGATGGGCTGCATGCACGGTTTCGTCTGGGCCGAGGCGCATCCCGATTTCGCCCGGGCGATCATGCCGATGGCGTGCCTTCCGACCGAGATTGCCGGCCACAACCGGATGTGGCGCAAAATGGTCGTCGAGGGGATCAGGGCCGACCCCGCCTGGGCGGGCGGCAATTACGCCACCGAGCCGGTCCAGGGCCTGCGCACCGCGGTGAGCATCCTCCAGATCGCCGGCTTCGCGCCGCTCTATCTGCAGAAAGCCTATCCGACCCGCGAGGCGGCCGACTCCTATATCATGGACCGGGTGGCGAAGGACCTTCCGACCCGCGACGCCAACGACCTCATCTACCAGGTGGAATCGTCGCGAAACTACAATCCGTGGCCGAGGCTGGAGCGGATCCGGGCGCCGATGACCTGGGTCAATTCGGCCGACGACTTCATCAACCCGTCCGATTACGGCATCGCCGAGGACGCCGCTCGCCGCCTCAAGACCGGCCGCTACATCCTGATCCGCGCCACCTCCGACACGCGCGGCCACGGCACCCACACCTGGGCCAAGTTCTGGCGGCAGGAGCTGATCGACCTGCTGGCGCGCACGGAGTGATAAGCGTCGCCCCAGCGAAGGCTGGGGCCGCGGCGGGTGAAGGACGCGGCGCCTTTCACGCCCTGGGGTCCCAGCCTTCGCTGGGACGACGGCACGGCCTTAGCTTCGCCGCGTTCGGCGGCTATAGCGGCGGCATGCACGAAGCGCTCCGCACCCTCGTCGCCGCAGAGCTGGCCGAGCCCGTAGACCCGCGCGTGAGCGCGATGGCGGCGGCGGTGGCCGCGCTCTACCCGGGCGCCGCGCGGGCCGTCCTGTTCTACGGTTCGTGCCTCAGGCAGCGTGAGCTCGAAGGGCTGATGCTCGATTTCTACCTGATCGTCTCCGACTATCGGGAGGCTTATGGGCGGCGCTGGCTGGCTCCCGCCAACCGGCTGATCCCGCCCAACGTCTTCCCGTTCGAGCATGACGGGCTGGTCGCCAAATATGCGGTGCTGAGCGAGGCGGATTTCGAGCGGCTGAACGGGCCGGAGACCCTGTCGGTCTCGGTCTGGGCCCGGTTCGCGCAGCCCTCGCGGCTGGTGTGGAGCGCCGACGCCGCCTCCGCCGCCCGCGCCGCCGCTTCAGTGGCCCGGGCGGCGCCCACCCTGCTCGCCGAGGCGCGGCCGCTCTGGCGGGGCGGCGAGCCGCTCGATCTGTGGCGGTGCGCCTTCGCGCTCACTTATTCGGCCGAGCTGCGCGCCGAGCGGCAGGGACGGGCGGTGTCGGTCGTCGAGGCCGAGCCGGATCGCTACCGGCGCTTCACCGGGCCGGCGCTCGAGGCCGCCGGGATCGACCTCGCCGAGCCGGTCGGCCCGGACGAGCGCGAGCGGGCGCTGCGACGCTGGGCGGCGCGGCGGCGGGCGGGCAAGGCGCTGACGGTGCTTCGGCTGATCAAGGCGAGCGGCACCTATGCGGGCGGGATCGATTATCTCGCCTGGAAGATCAACCGCCACGCGGGGACGAAGATCGAGGTGAAGCCCTGGCAGCGGCGCTGGCCGCTGGTGGCCGCTATCGGCTTGCTGCCGCGGCTGCTGCGGCGGGGGGCCATTCGCTAGGCTTGCGGGCGAGCGCCCCCGCGACGGCCCCGGCGAGGGCGGCGACGGTGAAGGGCTTGCGAAGGATGTCGTAGCCGCTCAGCTCCTCGCTGCCGGCTTCGCCGACATAGCCGGTGACGAAGAGGATGGCGATCGAGGGCCAGCGGGCGGTGACGGCGCGGACCAGCTCGGGGCCGGTCATTTCGGGCATCATGACGTCGGTGATGACCAGCTCCAGTCGGCCCGCCTCGCGCTCGAGTATCTCGAGCGCCTCGCGGCCGCCGGAGCAGGCGGTGGGGTGGTAGCCCAGCTCCTCGAGCGCGCCCACGGTCGAGCGGCTGACTCGCGGATCGTCTTCGACGACCAGGATCGACGTGCCCGCGACGACCGGGGCCGCGTCCTCGAACGGCGCCTGGGCCGAGGCGGATTCGACCTCTTCAAGCGAGCGGGGAAGGTAGAGCGAGACGGTGGAGCCGACTCCGACCGTCGAGTCGATGATGACGTCGCCGCCCGATTCGCGGGCGAAGCCGAATATCTGGCTGAGGCCGAGGCCGGTGCCCTTGCCCACCGGCTTGGTCGTGAAGAAAGGCTCGAACACCCGTTCCAGCACCTCCGGCGGCATGCCCGAGCCCGTGTCGGAGACGCTGATCCGCACATAGTCGCCGGCGGCGAGCTCGCCGATCCGCCCGGAGTCCAGAGTGACGTTCTCGACGCTGATGGCGAGCTGGCCCTCGCCGTCCATCGCGTCGCGCGCGTTGACCGCGAGGTTGAGGATGGCGTTCTCGAGCTGGTTGGTGTCGACGCTGACGTTCCACGGCTCGGCCGGGAAGCGGGTGCGAACGGTGATCCGCTCGCCGATCGAGCGGTCGACGAGGTCGAGCATGCCCTCGACCAGCCCGGCGGGAGCGACGGCGACCGGGAGCAGGGGCTCGGCGCGGGCGAAGGCGAGCAGGCGGCGGGTGAGCGCGGCGGCTCGGGTCGCCCCTTCCAGGGCGTTGTCGAGGTGAAACTCGACCTCGCGCTTCGGGCCGGTGAGCTTGCGCCGGGCGAGGTCGAGCCCGCCGACGACGACCGCGAGCATGTTGTTGAAATCGTGGGCGATGCCCCCGGTCAGCTGGCCGACCGCCTCCATCTTCTGGACTTGGCGAAGCTGCGCCTCGGCGGCCTCGCGCTCCGCCGATTCCTCCTTGAGCTGCTCATAGGCCTCGCTCAGCTCGCGGGTGCGCTCGCTCACCGCCTGCTCGAGCTGGCTGGCGCGATTGGCCTCGCTATCGGCCTCGCGAAGCGCCTCGAGCCGCTGGCTGATCGCCCGGAAGGCGAGCCAGCCCACAATGATCGCTCCGATTCCGATCAGCACCGCCATCCAGCCGAGCCATTCGGTCAGCTGGTCGGAACGGGTTCCGGAGACTCGGGTCGCGTCCATCCGCTCGCGCAGATCCTCGCGCTCGGCGGTGGCGATCTGGGCGAGGGTCTGGCGCAGCTTCTGGCCGGTGGGCGTTCGCGCGGCGCCGTAGAAGAGCGAGATGCCGCCGCTGCCGCGCTTGGCCTGGGCGGCGACGGCGGCCGGCGCGAGCTCGCGCCCGCGGGTCTGGAACAGGTCCTCGAGCGCCTCGACCCGGGCGAGCTGCTCCTTGTTGGAGCGCACCTGGCGCCTCAGCTCGGCGATCAGCTGCTGCGCCTGACGCCATTCGGCGCCGTAGACGCTGCCGCTGGTCGCGACGTCCTCGTCGAGCACGTAGCGGCCGAGCGCCGCCTCGGCGCGGGCGATGGTGCCGTCGACGGTCCGGGTCAGGAGCATGACGTCGTAGCTGTGGCGCTCGGAGGCCAGCGCCTTGTCCCGCGCCTCGTTCGACGAGGTCACCATCAGCATCAGGGCGACGAGCAGCAATGCGGCGAGCACCGCGCCCGCGCTCGCCAACACTCCGCGCCATGCCCCGGAAGATCTTTCCTCGGACATGGCGTACATGTCCTCACCCGCCATGGCGCCGAGTCTAGATCATGCTGGGCGGCGTTGGGAAGAAAAGTTCCCTGCCGTCGCCATCGGTTCGGCGCGCTTTGGGGGGAGGTGGTCGCGACCCCGCCATTCCTCTTCGGCATTTGCCGGGGGCGCCGTGCGAAGATGGAAGGGTTCTTCGGCGGAATCCCCGCCGCGCGAGCGGGGCCATCGCGCCCTGGAAGGAACGGGGCCGGAGCGGCGATTGGGGGGACCCAGCCTGCTCCGGCCCCTAGCCGTCGCAAGGGCGGCTGTCCTCGCCTTAGCGGCGAGGGCGCGGCTGTCACGTTATACTGGATCAATTTTGGAGGAGATGATCTTATCTTCGTCCCGGCCTGCCCCAAAAACGGAAGCGATTACTTTGGGATAGAAAGTAATGATGGGTCGAAATACGAAAATATTAATTAGCGCCGTTTCGGACTAAAAACTTCGATTTCGCGGTCAGAGCACTCCGGTCGAGCGCCCGGCGCCTTCGAACATGGCGAGGATTTGAGTGACCTGTTCGGTCGTGTGGTCGGCGCAGAGCGAGCAGCGCAGCAGGTACGTTCCGGCGGGGGTGGCCGGCGGGCGGGCCATGTTCACATAGACTCCGGCCTCGAGCAGCGCCTGCCACATGCGCACGGTCGTATCCTGATCGGGCAGGAGGACGGCGATGATCGCCGACTGGGCCTCCGGCGTGGCGAGCTCGAAGCCGAGGTCGCGAAGCCCCTTGTGGAGGCGGCGGCTATTCTCCCAGAGGTGCTGGCGCTTGTTGCCGGCATATTTCAACTTGCGGATCGAGGTCGCGGCGGTGGCGACGACGCTGGGCGGCAGCGAGGCGGTGAACACGTAGGGACGGCAGACGAGTCGAAGCACCTCGAACTTGGGATGGTTGGAGACGATGAAGCCGCCGACCGTTCCGACCGACTTGGAGAAGGTGCCGACGACGAAATCGACCTCATCCTCGACCCCGGCCTCCTCGAACACGCCGCGGCCATGCTCGCCGAAGAAGCCCATGCCGTGAGCCTCGTCGACGACGACCATGGCGCCGTGCTTCCTGGCCACGCGCACCATCTCCGCCAGCGGCGCGATGTCGCCGAGCATCGAATAGACGCCCTCCAGCACGACCAGGCGGCCGCCCTCCGCGGGGAGCCGGCCGAGCCGCTTGTCGAGATCCTCGACGCTGTTGTGGCGGAAGCGGACGATCTGGGCGTTGCCGAGCGCGCAGCCGTCGTAGATCGAGGCGTGGCTGTCGGCGTCGAGGATGATGTAATCCTCCTTGCCGGCGATGGTCGACATCAGGCCGAGATTGGCCTGGTAGCCGGTCGAGAAGACCATGGCATGGCGGGTGCCGTAGAAATCCTTCAGCGCCTCCTCGCACTCGGTGTGGCCTTGATAGGTGCCGTTGAGGACCCGGCTGCCGGTGGTGCCCGAGCCGAACTCGTCGAGCGCCCGCTTGCCGGCCTCGATGACGTCCGGGTCGAAGGTCATGCCCATGTAATTGTAGGTGCCCAGCAGGATCGTATCCTTGCCCTTCACGATCGCGCGGGTCGGCGAGAGCACTTTCTCCATGACCAGGCCGAACGGGTCGCGGACTCCGGTGTCGAGCAGGGCCTGGCGCTCGGCGATGAGGGCGTCGAACTTCGAGAAGAGGTCGCGGCCCTGGGTGTGGCCGGGCGGGGCATCGGCGGGGTCCATCGGGTTGGCGTCGGATTCGGTCACTCC
Organism: Sphingomonadales bacterium; assembly: GCA_034668585.1. GTDB lineage: Bacteria > Pseudomonadota > Alphaproteobacteria > Sphingomonadales > Sphingomonadaceae > Allosphingosinicella. The sequence goes on from JAXDPB010000008.1 coordinate 90,198, forward strand.
AGCTCCTCCCCGGAACGGGGAGGGGGACCAGCCGCAGGCTGGTGGAGGGGGGCGAGCGTCGCGAGCGGGGAGGCCTGGGCCCCCTCCACCATGCTTCGCATGGTTCCCCTCCCCGTTCCGGGGAGGAACTCGTTGCCGCCGCCCCTCATCCCTGGTTCCGGAGATCCTCGACCGCGTCGACGAGCTGGCCGACCGTCTCGATCTCGGCCTGCATGTTCATGGTGATGAGGATGTCGAACTCGTCTTCGACCGAGGCGACGAAGTCCATGACGATAAGGCTGTCCCATTCGAGGTCGTTCGCGAAGCTGGTCGAGTCGTCGAGCGCCACGCCCTTCTTGTTGAACGGCTCGATGAGCTGGGCGACCTTGCCGAACGTCTCTTCCCTGTCGGTCATGCCCAGCCCCTTATGTCCCGGGCGCAGCTGTGCCAAGCGAATAGGGCGGCAATGGGGCCGCGCTTGGCACTGCCGGAGCGCCATGCCATGCTCGGCGGGGAGGACCGACATGGCGGAGGAAGAGCAAGACCGGCCGCCGGCCTATCCGCCCAACGCCGTTCACCTCGCTCGAACCGCGGTGCTGGCGCAGATGCAGCTTTCCGCCATGGCCGACCAGAAGGCGAGCATCCTGATGGGCGCCACCTTCGTCATCTTCACGATCGCGGTCGGCCGCGGCGGGAGCGCGCCGCTGCCCCTGCTGATTCTGGGCGGAGCCGCCTTCCTGTCGGCGGTGTGCGCGGTGGTCGCGATCCTGCCGGCGGTCCATTCCCGCAAGGGGGCGCCGCTCAACCTGATGTTCTTCGGCTCCTTCACCGAGCTCGACGAGGAGGAATATATCGAGCGCCTGCTCGCTCAGCTCGGCAGCGACGACAGCATCTACCGGACGATGGCGCGCGACATCTACCAGAACGGCACCGTGCTCGCTCGCAAGAAGTACCGGATGCTCGGCTGGGCCTATCGCCTCTTCCTGGCCGGGCTGACCGCGAGCCTTGCCGCGTTCGTCGTCCAGGCGCTCGCCTAGAGCGAAGCCAGGACGCTCTCGGCGAACTGACTGAGCGTATCGTCGCGAGCGCCCATGACCAGGATCCGGTCGCCGGGGCGGGCGAGGGCGGCGAGACGGCGCCCGGCCTCGGCGCGGTCGGGGATGTGCTCGGCGGCTCGGCCGGCGGTTCGGACGTCCGCGACGATGTCGGCGCTGGTCACCGCCCGCTCGACGGTGCCGCCGAAATAGGCGGGATCGCAGAGGATTAGGAGGTCGACCTCGCTCATTCCCTCGGCGAAGGCGGCGGCGAGCTCCTTGCGCATGGTCTTGAGGGGACCGTAGCCGTGCGGCTGGAAGAAGAGCAGGAGCCGCCCCTGCAAATGCGAGCGGGCGGCGTGGAGAGTCGCGGCGATCTTGTCGGGATTGTGCCCGAAATCGTCGATCACCGCGATTCCGCGGCGCTCGCCGATTTCCTCGAAGCGTCGGCGCAGGCCCTGGAAATCCGCGAGAGCCGCGACCGCCGCGCCGAGCGGGACCCCGAGAGCGCGGGCCGCGGCGAGCGCGGCGAGCCCGTTCTGCGCGTTGTGGACGCCCCACAGCCGGACCGTCGCGAGGCATTGCTCGCCGGTGCGGGCATCCCTTACCTCGAAGCGCATCTCGCCGCCATGGTCGTCAACGCCGAAACCGTGAAGGTCCGCCGAGGAATCGGCGAAGGCGAAGGTGAGGCGGCGGCCGGCCGGAAGCGCCTCGGCGAGCGAGCGAGTCTCCGGATCGTCTAGATTGACGACCCCCGTCTTAGCGCGCCCGAGAAATTCGCCGAACAGGGTGCGCAGCTCCTGCATCGATTTGTGGTCGAGGCTGACATTGTTGAGCACCGCGATCTCCGGCCGGTACAGGGCGATCGAGCCGTCGCTTTCATCGACCTCGCTGACGAAGACCCGGCCGTCGCCGACCAGGGCACTGGCGAACGGCGCGTCCGGCGTGGCGAAATTCTTCATCACCGCGCCGTTCATCACCGTCGGCTCGAGGCCGGCCGAGTGCAGGATCCAGCCGATCATGCCAGTGACCGTGGACTTGCCGCTGGTGCCGCCGACCGCGATGCCGGTGCCGGCGGCATTGAACAGGCGAGCAAGCAGCTCGGCGCGGGTGATCCGCTCGACCCCGAGGCGGCGCGCGGCCTGGACGTCGGGCACGCTTTCCTCGACCGCGGCGGAAGCGACGAGAATCTGATCGGGTGAGACGAGGCCGCTGCCGTCCTGCGGGAAGAGGGCGATGTCGAGCCCGCGAAGATAGCCGAACTTGGCGGCGGTTCGGCCCTGGTCGAGGGCGCGGTCGGAGCCCGCGACCTCGGCGCCCTGGGCGCGGACGATCGACGCCAGCGGAAGCATGCCGCTGCCGCCGATGCCGCAGAAGAAATAGGATTTGGTGCCTGACATGGCGCCGCCCTATTGAGGTCGGCGAGGCTTTTCAAACGCTCAGGGAGCTTTCGAATGCGGATCGGAATCGTGGCGCCGAGCACGCCGATCCTCGCCGCGACCGCCGAGCGGGTGACGGCGATCGCGGCGGCGGAATTCCCCGAGGTCGAGCTCGTCTTTCACCCGCAATGCTTTCTCGCCCACCGCCACTTCGCCGGCGACGACCCGGTCCGAGCGGACGCTTTCGTCGAGGTTGCGAACGATCCCGGCTTCGACGCCCTCTGGTTCGCCCGGGGCGGCTATGGGTCGTGCCGGATCGCGGAGGAGGTGCTGGAGCGGCTGGGATCGAAGGCTCGAAGCAAGGCCTATCTGGGCTATAGCGACGCGGGTTACCTGCTGGCGGGCCTGTACAAAGCCGGATTCACCGGTCTGGCGCATGGCCCGATGCCCAACGACCTGCGCCGCGACGGCGGCGAGTCGGCGGTCAGGCGGGCTCTGGCCTGGCTGGCTCGGAAGGACCCGGAGGCGCTCGAGCCGGGCCTGGGGAAGGCTCCGGCCGCGGCGTTCAACGTCACCGTCTTCTCGCAGTTGCTCGGCACGTCGCTTGAGCCGGACCTTTCGGGTCATGTGCTGATATTCGAGGATGTCTCGGAGCATATGTACCGGACCGACCGGGCGCTGTTTCACATCACCGGCAATGCGGGGGTGCGCAGGGTCGCGGGGATCCGGCTCGGGCGGTGCAGCGAGGTGCCGGACAACGATCCCGATTTCGGCGCGAGCGAGGAAGAGGTGTTCCTTTACTGGTGCGAGCGCGCCGGCATTCCCTATCTCGGCCGGGCCGATATCGGTCACGATTCCGGCAACAAGGTTGTTCCGTTCGGGCGCCGGGGATCCTGAGCCGACGGGCGAATCGGGCGGAAGCGGAAAGATGCTCGATGCGGCGCCGTCGGGCGTCCCCGGGCCATTTCCATACGATGATCCACATTAAAAACGCGCCGGAACGTCCCGTTCGGGCGATCCGACGAATTCTCCCCTTGGAATCTCTTGCGCTCGGCGCGCGTTTGAGGCTTATCAGCGCGACATTCACAGGAGGGAAGACTATGGCAAAGGGCACTACGGGCGGCGGAGCGAGGGGCGGACTGCAGCGGCCGGTACAGCCGTCGGCGGATCTGGCCGCGATCACGGGTTCCGACCCGCTTCCGCGCAGCCAGGTGGTCAGCAAGATGTGGGACTATATCCGCAACAACAAGCTGCAGGATCCGAACAACAAGCGCGAGATCGTCGCCGACGACAAGCTCAGGAAGATCTTCGGCAAGGACCGCTGCTCGATGTTCGAGATGAACAAGCATCTCTCGCGCCATCTGAGCTAGAGCCTTTCCGCTCCGGCGGAGAACAGGATCGGCCTCGCCCGCAAGGGCGGGGCCGATTTGCTTTTGGAGCTGCCGTCGCCCCAGCGCAGGCTGGGGCCCCAGGGGGTGAAATGCTCGGCGCCTGTTCTCCCCGGGATCCCAGCCTTCGCTGGGATGACGGTTAGCGGCACGCCCGCCAGCCCATTGCGCCGCGCTTCGCCTGGTCGAGGTGGAGGTGATCGCGATGGGCCGCGTTGTAATCGGGCGACAAAGTCGTCGCGAACAGGCGGCAGGCGCCGTCGCGGACTTCGCGCAGGAAGCGTCCCCTGACGCCGCCGCCGCGCCAGTCGGCCGCGACGCTGACCCGGCGGCCGTCGGCCAGGCGGAAGGCCGCGACGTCGACCGCGTTAGCGGAGGAATGCTCGCTCCAGGCACCGTCCGAACGGCCGTAGGGGCGGCGGCAGCTGTAGCTGCCATAATGCTCGACCGCCGTCACCTTGACGCCGAAATGGCGCAGGGCGGCGGGCTGAACGACATGCCACTCCCACAAAGCGAGGCCGGCCGCGACCGGGCAACTGGTGCCGAGGTCGGCCGGCCGCCAGGAGAGCTGCAGGGAGCCGCCGCGGGCGAAGCGGACGGCGTCGTCATAGCCGCATTGCCTGGAGCGGCGCGGCGGCAGGGCGGCGAAGCGGATTCCGGCCCGGCGAAGGAGGGCGCGGCATCGCTCGCCATCGCCGCCCAGCGCCGCGAGCTTGCGGCCGGTGAAGGCGCCGACCGGCTGGGCGAGGTCGAGCCTCGTCCAGGGCACGTCCTCCGGATGCCTCCTGGCGAAGGTCGCAAGCCAGAATATGCCGCCGGCAATCAGCAGGAGGGTCATGAGTAAGGTTGCGCCCTTGCGAATGCTACGGTTCCCGGGCCGCTTTGGGCCGGTGGAACGTCCGCACCGGGTGGAAAGTGCACGTTCGGATCAGAATGACGCGCTCTCCGTGCGATTTCCGACGTGTCTCTTCTTGAGCAGCGTAGCGAGGGTCAGAACCTGCCATCCCGTCCATAGCGCGATCCATATCGTCGCCCAGGACCAGTCGATCCTCCACATCTTGAGAAGAATGTCCCCCTCGAGGGCCATGTCGCCAACGAGGATCAGGTCCAGCGCTGCGGCAACAACCAGGACATTTACGCCGTGCTTCGGCGATTCTGGCTTTGCAGCGAAGGCGCGAACAAACACCAACGGGTATAGAGGGAGGAGGAGGGCCGAAAGGACGAGAGGTCCCATCAACCCGTGACCTGCTCCCCCCAACCCGACTGCGATACACTGTGTGACCATCCAAGCCAGCAGTCCGAGCGCCCCGACGACAATCCTTCGCACGCCGCGATCTCCCGGCCATTCTGTCGCGGAAGTTGGCAGAGCCTGTGTATGTCCGCAACGGGGGTGAGCGGGCGCATGGTCCCGGCGACGGTGGGAGGCACCGCCGGCACTAGCAAGATTTTTACCCGGCGAAGCTATGACTCAGGTCCAAGACTCCGGACGGTGGTTGCCGGGTTCGTACGAGGGACGAAGGGTGACGGCCAGCCGCCTCTCTTCAAGGCAGGTCGAGAAATTGTGGGGGCGCGCCGAGCTCCCGCGAAGCTTCGGCATGCCCTCGGGCGGGGCGCCGATCGGCGAGATCTGGTTCCAGGACGGGCGCGGACCCGAGGCGGAGCTGCTCGTCAAATATCTGCTGACCCGCGAGAAGCTGTCGATCCAGGTGCATCCGGACGACGCGGCGGCGCGGGCGGCGGGACATCGACGCGGCAAGGACGAGGCCTGGATCGTGCTCGAGGCGGAGCCGGACGCCCGGATCGGGCTTGGCCTCAAACGGAGCGTGACTCGCGACGAGCTGCGCACGGCCGCCGCCGATGGAGGCCTCGAAGCCCTGGTCGACTGGCGCGAGACGAAGCCGGGCGACTTCTTTTATTCTCCGGCGGGCACGATCCACGCGCTCGGTCCGGGCCTGACATTGGTCGAAATCCAGCAGAATGTGGACCTCACCTACCGCCTCTACGATTACGGGCGCGAGCGCGAGCTTCAGGTCGAGGCGGCCGTCGCGGCGGCGCGGCCCCAGCCTTTCGCGGGCGACGCGCCTCGCCTGGCGGAGCCGGGGCGCGAGATTTTGTGCGAGGGCGGGGCCTTCGTGGTCGAACGCTGGACCAGGGCGGCTGGCGGGCGGCTGGCCGGCGAGGTCGAGCGGCCGGTCTGGCTGATCCCGCTTCGCGGCGGCGGCCTGATCGACGGCGAGGCGCTGGAGCCGCCATCGGTCTGGCTGGTCGAGGACCAGAGCCGTGTGCGGATCGACGAGGGCTCGGAGATCCTGTTCGCCTATCCCGGCGCCACGATGATCGACGCCCTGTTCGTCGATACGCGCAAGAGGGAGGTCGAGCGGCTCGAGGAACGGCGCCGCTACCGGCCGCCGGTTCGCCTCGAGCCCAGTTTTCGGTAATTGCAGGGAGCCATTGTGGAACTCGGACTCTCATCGAGCTTTGTCGACCTCATGATGTACGCGTTCCCGATCCTCATCGCCCTCATGCTCAGCTACATGTTCTGGCTGGCCGCCTTCCGCCTCCGGCGGGACCGTCTCGCCGTCGCGAGGCTTGCGCAGCGGCCCAGGCGCGGTCAACGGCGCCGAGCGCTTTCATAAGGCTCGGCCGTGACCGGATAGCCGATCCCCTCGGGGATGCAGACGAAGCGCCGGCCGTCCCGTTCTTCGACCCACGGAGTGATTTGCCGCACCGGGTGGCGCCCGGCGTCGGCGCGCGCTTCGGCGAGCGAGGCGAAGCGCGCCAGCCGTTCGAGGTTGCGGCGGGTCGGGAAAATGGCCTTGGCCCGGCCGGCCTCTATCTCGGCAAGGACCTCCCTGGCGCTCGCCCAGAATGTGTGGACGCTCTCGGTCTCGTCGGCGCTGTGCAGGGTCCCGCTCCCCGCCGGCGCCTCGGCCAGGTAGAAGAAAGTGTCGAAGCGCCGCGCCTCGCGGAAATTGGGGCACCAGCGGGCGAAGGGGGTGAGCGAATCGAGGTCAAGCGAGAGCGCCATTTCGTCGAGGAGCTCGGCGAAGGGCCGCCCGGTCGCGACGGCCCGGCGCAATGCGGCGGCGTCCGGAGCGGGGTTCAAGGCGGGCGCGACGCCGGTCTCCTCGATCGTCTCGCGGATGGCGGCGACCCGGGCGGCGGCGTCGGCGACGCCCGGGAAGCGCTCGGCGGTGGCGTGGTCGTCGGGATCGATTCGGCCGCCCGGGAAGACCAGCGCTCCGGCCGCGAACGCCATGGTTTCGGCGCGCTCCAGCATGAGGATTTCGGGGGGCCCGCCCGACGCCGGCGGACGCATCAGAATGAGCGTCGCGGCGGGGATCGCGTCGGGCACGTCGTCATCCATGGCGGGAGGCGTTAGGCGCGGCCGGGGGCCGGGAAAAGCCCGGCTCAGGCGAAATCGGGCGACTTGACGACGTGGAGGAGGGCGCCCGGCGCGTAAGGCTTGGTGAAGAAGATGGCCCGCTCCGGATAGCTGCCCGGGGGCGGGCGAAGCGCGCCCGAGACGAGGACGATGCGCAAATGCGGCCAGCGCTCGGCGGCGATTCGGGCCAGCGTGATGCCGTCTCCCGGGCAGGTGACGTTGAGGTCGGTGACCAGCACGGCGGTGTCGGGCTGCGCCTCGAGCCGAGCCATCGCTTCCTCGCAGCCGGCACATTCGGCGACGTCGTAGCCGTCCTCGATGAGCAGATCGGCGGTGCTGCGAAGGACGAGCGGCTCGTCTTCGACCAGCAATATCTTGGTCCCTGTCACCTGGACCTTCCCCTGTTCGCGGCCGCGAACGCGGACCGTAAGGCGCTAACCCAGATCAGGCCGCGACGTTCCCGCGGGAGGGGGAAGCGGCGAAAGAAAAGTGGGGATTGATTTGCCGGCGAGGCTAGTCCGCCAGCTTGAGCCGCTCGGCCACGGCCTTCGAGTAATTCGGCCCGACCTGGACGATGGCGCCGTCGGTGAGGACGAGGGCGCTGATGGTGCGACCGAGGCGCTGGACCTCGACGACGTTGCGGGGCCGGGCGAAAGCGGAGCGGTGGACTCGCATCAGCTGGGTCGGATCCAGCTTCTCCTCCAATGCGCGCATCGAGATGCGCAGGATGTGGCTGCGGGTCGCGGTGTGGAGCATGACATAATCGCGCTGCGCCTCGATCCAGTCGATCGTCTCCACCGGCACGAAGACGGCTCCGGCGCGGGTCGGGACCCACAGTCCGTCCTCGTGCGCGCCGTTCGGAGCGGTGGCGGCTTCGGCCCGGCCGGCCATGTTGCGCAGATGCTTGCGGCGCTTGGCCCGTTCGACCGCCTGCCACAGCCGGTCGAAGCGAACCGGCTTGAGCAGATAGTCGGCCGCCTCCACCTCGAAGGCGTCCGGCGCATATTGCTCGAACGCGGTGACGAAGATGATCTCCGGCCGGCCCTCGGCGGGAAGCGTGGCGGCGACCCGAAGCCCGTTCTGCTCGGGCATCTGGATGTCGAGCAGAGCGAGGTCGGGCTTGAGGCGCTCGATCGCTTCGGCCGCCTCCTTGCCGTCGCGGGCGGTGCCGACCACCTCGGCGCCGGCAATGTCGCGGAAGAAGACCTGGAGCCGCTCGAGCGCGAGCGGCTCATCGTCGACGAGCAGGGTTCGCAGAGTCATGCGACGAGGCCGATCGCAGGCGCCTGGCATGCGGGGATCCGGATGAGGGCGGTGTAGCCGCCGTCATGGGCGAGAGTCTCGAGCCGCCCGCGCGCGCCGTAGATGACCTCGAGGCGGCGGCGCGTATTGTCGAGGCCGACGCCGGTGCCGTGGCCGCGAGGCGCGGCGCGCCCTCCATTGTCGCTCACCGACAGGATGAGGTCCTCGCCGTCGCGGCGGGCGCCGACTCGGACGATGACCGGTCGGCTGGTGGGCGCGACTCCGTGCTTGATCGCATTTTCGACCAGGGGCTGGAGGATGAAATTGGGCACCGGCAGCTCGATCAGCTCGGCGGGCGCCGCGAACTCGACGGTGAGCCGGTCGCCGAACCGGATCGACTCGATCTCGAGATAGGTCTGGAGGGTCTCCAGCTCCTCGCCGAGCGTGACCTCGCTTCGGCCGTCGGCGACCAGAGCGGTGCGCAGGAACCCGCACAGCTTGGAGAGCATCGCCTCGCCGTCCTTGTTGCGGCCGGTGACGATCAGCGACGAGATGGCGTTCAGGGTGTTGAACAGGAAATGCGGGTTGAGCTGGAGGCGCAGCGCGGTCAGCTGGGCGGTCTGGGCGAGGGTGCGCGCCTCGGCGAGCTGGAGATCGCGCTCGCGCATCGCGGCATTGGTCTGGAGGATGACGTAGGTTGTGCCGAGCCAGCCGTAGAGCCAGGAGAAGCTGATGAAGTTGGAGACGGTGCGGTTGATCACGTCGGGCCGGACGTGATGCTCCGACATGAACATCCGGATGATGTTGCCGCCGAGCAGGGCGTCTCCGAGCGAGAAGGCGAAGGCGGCGACGCAGACCGCTCCGAACACACCGGCGATCCGGACCGGCGGCGACGCATCGCGGAGCTGGGCGCAGGCCCAGTAGAGCAGCGCCGAGAGGAGGATTCCGAAGGCGACGACCAGAGCGGTCAGGCCGACCGCGAATTGCGGCACTCGGCCGTTGGCGGCGAGGCCCGGCATCAGGAAGAGAATGAAGGTGAAGACCCAGACGCCGAGGGTGAGCGCGGCGGCCTGTCGAGCGACGTCGAAGTGGCGGGTCGTCTTGTTCATCCGGGTCCGTTTCGGAAACGATGTTCGGCCCTATCCTATAGCGCAAGCGTAACGAACGCCGCCCTTTTCGTCGCATGAAGCGCGGGTTTCGCAGAACTCATTGGCCGGAAGGGCGCGGCGGTACGGCGATGAGGTTGTCGACGATCAGCTTCCAACCGGGCCTACGGCGCTGCCAGATGCGGACATAATGACCCTCCGCCTCGGCGCCATCCTTCCGCCAGCGCGCGGTGCCGTAGGTGTAAGCGAGATCGCCGGCGGCGGAGGCGGCGCCGCCGAGGGGCTCGGCCTCGATCCGGTCGGGACCGGCGGCGAGCAGGGGAGCCCAGGCCGCGGCGCCGACGGCCGGCTGGGGCCCGACCCGCATCAGCCGGCCGTCGGCGGCGAGGAACCGGGGCAGGGCGGCGCGGGCGTCGACGGCGAGGGCGGCGGCGAGCCGAGCCTCGGCGGCCCTGACGGTGACGAAAGCGGAACCTTTGGCGGAAGGGCGGCCCTTCGGCAGCGCGACGACCTGCGAGTTGCCGTCATCGGGGGCCGCCTCTCGAGTGGGCGGACCATGGTCGAGGACCCAGCGCCAGCTTCCGTCCGTCTGGCGCCGCCAGACCGTGAAATACCAGCCATGGCCCTGGCGTTCGCCCTCGCCGGCGACATAGGGTCCGGTGGTGAAGCCGAGATCGTCCGACGCCGCGATGCCGGCATAGACCGGCCACCATCTGAGCTTGATCGGGGGAATCGGGTTCGCCGCCAGCGCCGCCTTTACGTTGGTCGGCCCGGGCCGGAAGACGAGGGCGTCGGGCGCCGAATAATGAAGAAAGGCGGCGTTGACCCCGTCGGCCTGCGCCGCGGCGGCGAAGGCGCGCTCCGCCTCGACGACCGCGCTCGCCCGCGGCGGGCGCGCGGCTTGGGCGAGCGAGGCGGCGAGCAGGACGGCGAGGGCGAGGGGCAGGAGCTTCATCGGCGGCGCTTTCGAACGAGGTTCGCCGCGGGGGGGAGGCGAGGGGGGATGCCCGAGTCCCGCGGCGATGGCTGTCCTTACCGGAGGATCGCGGGCCCGACGCGGCGGATGCGACGGCAGCCCGCCTGGGGCGACGAAGCGCGCTGGCTGCGATAAAGGCGCGGCTTGGCGCGACGAAAGTCCCCCGATCGAGGGCGGAAATGCGCCTTTTCGTATTTTGTCCCGAAATAACAACCCTTTGCGGCGAGGCGGCTCATATCCGACATGCGCATGTCACAAGAAGCTGCTATGGGGCGATTCGGCCGATTCTTATTGGCCCTCTTCACTCTATCCGACGTGAAGGATTGTCCGCGACGCGCGGGGCGTCGCGGCTTCGACCTGTTTTGAGGGGGCATGTATCATGGCCGCGTGGATCAACGAATTTCACTACGACAATTCGGGCGCCGATACCGGTGAGTTCATCGAGATAGCCGCTCCGGCCGGCACCAGCCTCGTGGGCTGGTCGATCGTTCTCTACAACGGTGCCAACGGCCTGATGTACAACACCAAGGCCCTCTCCGGCGTCGTCGGCAACCAGCAGAACGGCTTCGGCACGCTGACCTTCGCCTATCCGGTCGACGGCATCCAGAACGGATCGCCGGACGCGATTGCGCTGGTCAACAATCTCGGCCAGGTCGTCGAGTTCATCACCTACGAGGGGCCCTTTACCGCGGCGGCGGGCGCGGGGAACGGCCCTGCGGCCGGGATGACCGCCACCCAGATCACGCCGACCGAGCCGGGCAATGCGCTCGGCACCTCGATCGGCCGAGTCGGCACCGGCGACGAGGCTTCCGATTTCACCTGGGCGCTGATCGGCGACGACACTCCGGGCGGAGTCAATGTCGGCCAGACCTTTACCGGCGTCGTCACCGACAAGCCCGGCGCCTTCTCGATCGGCGATGCGACCGTCACCGAAGGCAATAGCGGGACAACTCCGATCACGTTCACCGTCACTCGCGGCAGCGACAGCAACGTCGCCGCTTCGGTCAGCTACACGGTCACTTTGCCGGGCGGCGCGACCGGCGCCAACGCGTCCGATTTCGTCGCGCCGACGCTGAGCGGCACGCTCAATTTCGCCGCGAACCAGTTCAGCCAGACGATCACGCTCAACGTCGCCGGCGACACGGTCAACGAAGCCGACGAGACCTTCACCGTCAGCCTTTCCGGTCCGACCAACGGCGCGACGCTCGCCGACGGCAGCGGTCTCGGCACGATCCAGAATGACGACGCCGTCATCGTCCCCGGCGCGCCGTTCATCAATGAGATCCATTACGACAATGCCGGCACCGACGCGGGCGAGGCGATCGAGATCGCAGCGCCTGCGGGCTTCAACCTCGCAGGCTGGTCCATCGTCCTCTACAGCGTCAGCACCGGCGCGACGACCGGTACCGTGTACAACACGCGTGTCCTGTCCGGGATCGTTGGCGATCAGGACGACGGCTACGGCACGATCAGCTTCACCTATCCGGTCAACGGCATCCAGAACGGGGCGCAGGACGGTCTGGCCTTGGTCGACCCTAACGGTAACGTCGTTCAGTTTCTCTCCTATGAGGGTAGCTTCGTCGCCGCCAACGGCCCCGCCGCCGGCCTGACCTCGACGGACATCGGCGTTGCCGAGGACAGCGGCAGCACGCTCGGCTTCTCGCTCCAGCTCACCGGCTCGGGCGCCAGCGCCGCCGACTTCACCTGGGCGAACGCCAGCGACGACAATTTCGGAGCGGTCAACACCAACCAGGATTTCATCGGTCCGAACGCGACCGGCCTGGTGCGCATCGGCGACGCCAGCGTCACCGAGGGCGACAGCGGCGTGAAGATGCTGGTCTTCACCGTCAACCGCGCCGGCGGCCTCGGCCAGGCGGCGGGCGTCGACTGGACTTTGAGCCTCCCCGCCGGCGGCGCCAACGCCGCGGATCTCGGCCCCGGCCAGCCTTTCTCCGGCCATGTCGATTTCGCTCCGGGCGTCTCCAGCGTCCAGATCGCCATCGCCATCCAGGGCGACACGGCCGGCGAAGGCAATGAAATCCTCAACGTGTCGCTCGCCAACCCGACCGGCAACATCTTGATCACCGACGGCGCCGCGACCGGCACCATCCTCAATGACGACCCGATCCCCCTCAAGATCTACCAGATCCAGGGCGAGGGGCATGCGACACCTTATGCCGGCCAGCCCGTCACCACGACCGGCATCGTCACCGGAGTCGTCGGCAACGGCTTCTACCTTCAGGATCCGAGCGGCGACGGCAATGCCCGGACGTCGGACGCGATCTTCGTCTTCACCAGCACCGCGCCGACGGTGGCGGTGGGCGACGCCGTCGAGGTCAAGGGCATTCCGCAGGAGTTCGTTCCGGCCGCCGACAGCCTCAGCATCACCGAGCTCGTGGCGTCGAACGCCAACGTTTCGGTCCAATCCCACCTCAACTCGCTTCCGGCGGCGGTTCTGATCGGCGTGGGCGGAGTCCTGCCGCCGACCGAGATTTTCGAGAATGACGGCTTCACCAGCTTCGATCCGACCACCGACGGGCTCGATTTCTACGAGTCCATGGAAGGCATGCGGGTGACCATCGACGCGCCCGTGGCCGTCTCCCAGACGAACAGCAACGGCGAGACCTGGGTGCTCGCCTCGGGCGGCGCCGGCTCGACCGGCTATGACGGCCGCGGCGGAATCACCATCTCCGCGGGCGATCTCAATCCCGAGCGAATCCAGATCGACGCGACCAGCGCGCTGTTCGCCGGCTACGCCCCGAACCATACCCAGGGCGACCTCCTGTCCAACGTCACCGGAATCATGTCCTACAGCTTCTCGAGCTACGAGGTGCTGGTGACCGAGGCCGTGACGGTGGTGTCGGACGTCACCACGCCGCGCGAGACGACGAGCCTCGTCGGCGACCGCGACCATCTCACCATCGCCAGCTACAATGTCGAGAACATGGATCCGAGCGACGGACCGGTGAAGTTCGACCTGCTGGCGCAGAATATCGTCTACAACCTGCAGGCGCCCGACATCATCGCGCTTCAGGAGGTGCAGGACGCCAACGGGCTCAACGGCAGCGATCCGCTGTCCGGAACCGAGACGGCGAAGCTCCTGATCGACGCGATCGACGCGGCGGGCGGCCCCCACTACGTCTATATCGAGATCGCGCCGACCACGGCCAATTCGACGGGCGGCGAGCCCAACGGCAACATCCGCAACGGCTTCCTCTACAATGCCGACCGGGTCTCCTACATCGTCGGCAGCGCCGCTTTGATCGATGCGCCGGCCTTCAACGGCAGCCGCAGGCCGCTGGTCGCCGATTTCGTCTTCAACGGCGAGATCGTTCGGCTGGTCGACGTCCACTTCACCTCGCGCCTCGGCAGCGACCCGCTGGAGGGCTCCAACCAGCCGCCCAACGACGCCGGCGACGGCTCGCGCACGGCGCAGGGCGAAGCGGTGGCCGCCTATGTCAACAACGCGCTGGCGACCGACCCGTCGCTCAAGCTCGGCGTGATGGGCGACTTCAACGGCTTTTACTTCGAAGGCGGAGTCGGAGCGATCGAAGCCACCGGGCTCACCGACCTCCACCGGCTGAACTCGGTCGAGGAGCGCTATTCCTATATCTTCGACGGCAATCTCCAGGCGATCGACCATATGATCGTCAGCGGCGGCCTGCTGTCGGGCGCGATGTTCGATGCGGTGCACATCAACGCCGAGCAGCCGACCGGGGCGGCCCGGGCGACCGATCACGATCCGGTGCTCGGCCGCTTCGTCATCGAGCATCCCAACGAGGCGCCGTTCGATCTGGTCCTCGACGGCAATTCGGTGGACGAGAACCAGCCCGCGGGCACGCTCGTCGGAACCGCCAGCGCCGACGATCCCGATCCGGAGGACGTGCTCAGCTATTCGCTCGTCAACGACGCGGGCGGCCTGTTCGCGATCGACGCCGCGACCGGAGAGCTGACGACGACCGCCCCGCTCGATCACGAGGCGCAGGCGAGCTACGACCTCGTCATCCGGGCCACGGATCCCGACGGCCTCTCGACCGACCGCACGGTCACCGTCACGGTGGGCGACGTCAACGAAGCGCCCACCGGCCTGGCGATCGACGACGCCTCGGTGGACGAGAACGCGCCGGCCGGCACCCTCGTCGGTACGGTCAGCGCCGGCGACCCGGACGGGAACTCGCTCAGCTATACGCTGGTCGACGACGCCGGCGGCCGGTTCGCGCTGGACGCCGCCACCGGCGCCCTGACGACGACGGCTCCGCTCGATCATGAGGGTCAGGCCAGCTACGACGTCATCGTCCGTGCGACCGATCCTGGCGGACTCACGGTCGAGCGGACGCTGACGATCGCCGTGGCCGACGTCAACGAAGCGCCGACGGCTGTCGCCGACTCGGTGGCGGTGAACGAAGACGGCACCACCGGCAATCTGTGGAACGTTCTGCTCGGCAACGACAGCGATCCGGACTCCGGCACGACGCTGGCGATCGCCTCGGTGAACGGCACGGGGACGCTCGGCAGCCTCGTCTTCGACGCCGCCACGCAGAGCCTGCGCTACGTCGCCGACGCCGATGCGTTCGACGCTTTGGCGCCGGGCCAGACCGCGACCGACCACTTCACCTACACGGTGTCCGACGGCCACGGCCTCACCAGCACCGCCACCGTCACGGTGACGGTGACCGGAGTCGCCGACGGAGTCTCGTCCGCGGGCGGCAACGGCAACGACAATATGACCGGGACCGGCGGCGAAGATGTGCTGAACGGCGGCAATGGCAACGACGTTCTGAACGGCCTCGGCGGCCACGATCTGCTCGCGGGCGGCAACGGCAACGACGTCCTGACCGGCGGTTCGGGCAACGACATCCTGCTCGGCGAGAACGGCAACGACCTGCTGTTCGGCGGCGACGGGCGCGACGTGCTCGCCGGCGGCAACGGCAGCGACCGGCTGGACGGCGGCGCCGGCGCCGACATCTTCCAGTTCGGCAAGGGCGGCGGCAACGACACGGTGGTCGACTTCCAGGTCGGAGTCGATCGGCTGGCCCTCGAGAGCGGGATCGGTGTCGCCGGCAGTCAGGTGAGCGACGTCAACGGCGACGGCGTGCTCGACCTGACCGTCGCTTTCACCAATGGCGGCGGCTCCGCCGTGCTTCTCGGAGTCAGCGACTTCAGCCTCGTCGGCTTCGCTCCGGCGCAGGACCTGTCGAACCCGGCTTTGCTGTTCTGAGCTGAATTCCTCCCCGGCAAATGCCGGGGAGGAATTTCTACTATTTTCCCTCGAAGGCCCGCTTGAGCTCCGGCAAGTCGAGCTTCACCATCGTCATCATCGCCTCGAACGCGCGGCGGGCGGCGGCGCGGTCGTCCGACGCCAGCATCTCGAGCATTTCCTCGGGGCAGATCTGCCAGCGGAAACCGAACCGGTCCTTCAGCCAGCCGCACTGAACCGCCTCGCCGCCGTCGGCGGTCAGCGCGTCCCACAAGCGGTCGACCTCCGCCTGGTCCTCGCAATGGATCATGAACGAGACGGCCTCGGTGAACGGGAATTGCGGGCCGCCGTTGAGGACCTGATATTGCCGGCCGGCGAGCGTGAAGTCGACGGTGATGACGTCGCCCTCCTTGCCGCTCGGATAATCGGCGGGCGAGCGGGTGACCCGGTCGATGCGGCTGTCGGGCAGGAGGGAGACGTAGAAATTGGCCGCCTCCTCGCCATTGCCGTCGAACCAGAGAACCGGGGTGATCTTGTCGGACATGAGATGCTCCGCTGTTGAATTTGTCGTCATTGCGAGGAGCGAAGCGACGAAGCAATCCAGCGTGCTTCCGAAGCTGAACTGGATTGCTTCGCTTCGCTCGCAATGACGGAGCTTCGCCGTCTTCAGGCGGGTTCGCGTTCGGCCGCTTCGAGGCCGATGCCGGCCTTCGAATCGAGCAGCACCTCGAACCCGCCATAGAACATGCGCTTGCCGTCGAAGGGCATGGGCTTGCCTTCCTCGGGCTTCATGCGCGGGTCCTGCATGACCTTGTTCCAGCCCTCCATTCGGGTGGCCTTGTCGGGCCATTCGATCCAGGAATAGACGACCGTCTCGCCCTCCTCCTGCTTCACCGCCCGGGCGTAGTCGGTCACCTTGCCGACGGGCACGTCGTCGCCCATGGCCTCGACCACCCGCAGGGCGCCATATTCGAGGAATATGGCGGACGACCTGGCCGCCATCTCGCGATAGGCTTCGCGATTCTCCTCCCGCACGGGCGCGACGAAGCCGTCGACATAGGCGCCGGCGCCGGAACCGGCCTGGACGATGGGAGCGAAGCCGCCGTAGATCATGCGTTGCGCGTCGAACGGCATCGCACCCAACTCCTTCATTCGCGGGTCGCTCATCATCCTGGCATGCGCCGCGTCCCGGGCCTCCTTCGACTCATATTCGAACCAGGAGAAGACCACCTTCTCGCCTTCCTTGGCCTGCACCGCGCGCCGGAAATCGGTCACCTTGCCGTCGGCGACGTCGTCCTCCCAGGCCTCGACCAGGCGTGCCGTTCCGAACTCGGCGAAGAGCGGCCAGACGCTCGCCGCGTGGCTGCGATAGGCCTCGCGATTCTCGGCGGGAACGGCGACTATGAAGCCTTCGACATAGGTCATGTCCTGTCTCCTTCGAACCGGTTCAGGCCGCGACCGTGGCGTGGGCCTCGGCTTCGGCCAGCTCGGCGAGCTGGGCCGCGCAGATTCCCCAGCCCTCCTCGAAGCCCATCGCCTCATGCGCCTTTTGCGCCGCCTCGTTCCAGTGGCGGACGCGGGCGGTGTAGCGGGTGCCGGAGCCCTCCGGTTCGAACTCGACGATCGCCACCATCAGGAAGTCGCACTCGCTGTCCATGCCGACCTTGGGCTGCCAGCCGGCGGTGAAGGCGTTGGTGAAGACGATCCGCTCGTTGGGAACGACCTCCAGATAGACGCCTTCGCCGGGATGCTGCTCGCCGTTCGGACCTTCCATCTCGATGGAGGATCGGCCGCCGGCGCGAAGCTCCTGCGCGACCACCCGGCTCTTCCAGGGCTTGGGCGCCCACCATTCCGCGGTGCGCTCGGTGTAGACCCGGTAGACCGTCTCCGGCGGCGCATCGATGAAGCGGGTGATCGACAGTTCGTGCTGGGCGTTGCTCATCGTCTCTCTCCTTTTCGAATGCTCAGTCGCGGGGGCCGACGGCCATGAAGCGGGCGCCCTGCGGATCGCTCGCCATGACCACCCGGTCTCCATTGGGAACCTCGACCGGGCCGTGGTGGACTGTGCCGCCGGCGGCCGCGATCCTCGCGGCGGCCTCGTCGATGTCGCGGACTCCGAAGGCGAACTTCCAGCCGGCCGGCATTCCCGGCGGGTTGGACATCATCGCACCGATCATCCCGCCATCATGGTTGATGAACTGGTAGCCCCCCATCTCGCCCATCGGCATGACGTCGCCCGCCTCCCAGCCGAACCGGCCGGTGTAGAAAGCGAGGGCGCCGGCCTGGTCGGGAGTCGAAAGCTCGTTCCAGCTGCAATGGCCGGCCTTTTTCCAGTCGAAGGCGGTGCTCGCGTCCTCGCTGGCGCCGCGCATGACGTAGAAGGGAACGCCCTGCGGGTCGGCGACCAGGGCCATTCGGCCGACGCCTCTTACGTCCATCGCCGACATATGCACCTTGCCGCCGGCCTGGACGATGTCGGCTACGGCGGCGTCGACGTCGTCGACCCCGACATAGCCGAGCCATCCCGGCCGCATCCCGGCCTTTTCGGCGCCTTCGGGCAGCTTCATGAGCCCGGCCACCGGAGTGCCGGCCGCGGAGAAGAGGCGATAGTCGATCTCCGGCTGGCCGGAGTCCGTTGCAGTCCAGCCGATCACCTCGCCGTAGAAGGCGGCAGCGGCGCCGGGATCGGCGGTGAGCAGCTCATACCAGATGAAGGTGCCATGGGGGTTGCGGCTGTCGGGCATCGTCTACTCCATAATCCAGGTTAAGCGCGGCGGCGATTCCGCCTGCCGCAAGCGGGCCACGGCTCAGGCGTCGGCATTTTGGGCGGCCTGCGCCAGCGCCTGGCTCGCCGCTTCGACGTCCATCCAGAACGGCCCCCAGCCGTGGCCGTCGGGATCCTCGAAGCCGCGGCTGTACATCCAGCCATGATCCTCTCCGCTATGCGCCTCGCGGCCTCCCGCGGCGAGCGCCTTTGCGGTGATCTCGTCGACGCCCTGGCGGTCTTCGCAGGAAAAGGCGAGCAGCACCTCAACCGTCTCGTGCGCATCCGCGATGCGCTTCGGCGTGAACTGCCGGAATTTGTCGTGGGTGAGCAGCATGACGTGGATGGAGTCGGAGAGGACCATCATCGCGGCGGTGTCGTCGCTGAACTGCGGGTTCAGCTCGGCGCCGATCGCCTTGTAGAAGGCGAGCGACCGATCGAGGTCGGCGACGGGCAGGTTCAAGAAGATCGTCCGAGGCATTTGTCTCTCCTGGTGCGAATCACTGTTTGACGGTGATGCGCGTTTCAGTTATAAAAAGCAACTATGGAGTCACAAAAAATAACTGACTCGGGACGGACCGCCTCTAAACGGCGCTACGACGACGCCTGCGGCACCGCCCACGCGCTCGACCTCATCGGCGAACGCTGGGCGCTGCTGGTGATGCGCGAGCTGATGCTCGGCCCCAAGCGCTTCGGCGACCTTCGCTCCGACCTGCCGGGGATCAGCGCCAACGTTCTGACTCAGCGGCTCGAGGGGCTGGAGGCGGCCGGATTGCTCGCGCGGCGCAAATTGCCGCCGCCCGCCTCGGCGCAGGTCTATGAGCTGACTCCGTGGGGATACGAGGCGGAGCCGATCGTCCAGTCGCTGGGCAAGTGGGCGGCGCGCTCTCCCGCCCACGATCCGACGCTTCCGATCAGCGCTACCTCGATCATGCTCTCCTTCCGCACGATGTTCGACGCGGAGCGCGCGGGGGATTTCCGGGCGCGGATCGGCTTCCGGCTCGGGGCGGAGAGCTTTCTGGCCGAGGTGGAGGCCGGGCGGTTCGAGAATGGCAGAGCCGAAATCGAAGCGGCGGACGTGGTCTTCATCGGGACCGCGCCCGCCGTGGCGGCTTTCGTCTATGGAGGGCAGCCGATCGACGCGCTGGAGGCGGCGGGAATGCTGAAGGTCGAGGGTGACCGGGACGTCGCCAGGCGCTTCGCGACGCTCTTCCCGCTGCCGCTGAAGGTAGGGGCGGTTCCTCAGACGCCGTAGCCCAGCTTCGCTAAAGCTACGGCGGGCAGCCTTCGCCCCCCGCCGGACCTTAGGCTGGCTTGCCAGCCGAAGCTCCGTCCGGAGCGAAGGCTGGTGGAGCTGAGGGGAATCGAACCCCTGACCTCTGCAGTGCGATTGCAGCGCTCTCCCATCTGAGCTACAGCCCCGCGCCTTTCGGCGGCCAGGTTTTCCCCGCGTGAACCGCGGGGTCTGGGAAGGCGCCCAGATAGCGAGGCCGCCGCGCTTTCGCAATGCGGCAATTGCCGCGGCTTCCCGTTCCGATTCGTTTCGACGCCGCCACCCCACGGATCGGCCCGCCTGGCGGAACGGCGCTCGCCGCGCCCTCGTTCTTTCCCTGGCCCGTGGCGCGCGGATTGGCCGCGCCGGTATCTCGCGGGCATCATGACCAAGGAGAGTATCATGGGTTACGGCAGCGACGATCGCTACGGAAATCGATGGCGCGAGCGTGACGAGCGCGGCCAGGGCGGCCGCGACCGGGATTATCGCGGCGACGACCGCGGCTTCTTCGATCGGGCGGGCGACGAGGTCCGCTCCTGGTTCGGCGATGACGACGCCCAGCGCCGGCGCGAGATGGACGAGCGCCGGTGGGAGCAGGAGCGGAGAATGAGCGGCCACCGCGACAACGACCCGCGCTCCGGAGGCTCGGGCTGGAACGCCGGCGGCTGGGGCAACCAGCAGGGCGAGAGCTGGAACCGCGACCGTCCGGGCGAGCGCGAAGGCTGGTTCTCGGACTCGGTCGGCGGCGAGCGCGGCCGGCGTCGGGGCGGCTCCCCGGGCGGCGAAAGCTTCGGCAACGACCGGGTCGCCGCCGGCGCGTCCGGCTTCGGCGCTACTCCCGAGCGGGGCGGACGCTTCGAGCGCGACGATCCCGGGCGGGTCGGCACGACGGGTCCGATGGGCCAGCGTTTCTCCGGCTATGGCGGCGACGACCACCTCACCCGCGGAGGCTCGGGCGCCGACATCCACGACCCCCATTATTCGGAATGGCGGCGGCGGCAGATCGAGGATCTCGACCGCGACTATGAGGAATATCGGCGCGAGCATCAGTCCAAGTTCGAGCAGGAGTTCGGCGGATGGCGCGAGAAGCGCCGGGGCCAGCGGCAGATGCTCGGCAAGGTCGCCGAGCATATGGAGGTGGTCGGCTCGGACGGCACCCATGTCGGCACGGTCGACAAGGTGCGCGGCGACCGGATCGTCCTCGCCAAGTCCGATCCCAATGCCGGCGGCATGCACCATAGCGTCCCGTGCGGCTGGGTCGAGACGGTCGAGGACAAGGTCGTCCTCAACCGCAAGGCCGAGGACGCGATGAACTCCTGGCACAACGAGGACAATGGCCGCGCCCTGTTCGAGCGCGAGGACCAGGGCAGCGAAGGCCCGCACGCCCTCGACCGAAGCTTCTCCGGAACCTACGGCAGCCGCAACGACGACTGAGCGGGTTTGAAGCGAAGACAGGCCCGGCTCCCTTCGGGGGGCCGGGCTTTTTTCGTCATCCCGGCGAAAGCCGGGATCCATGAACACGGCGGTTGAATAATCGCGGAGCGCGGTGTTCATGGGTGCCGGATCAAGTCCGGCATGACGGACGGGGAGAGAGCGATGAGCACCAACACAACCCGCGCCTGGCATCTGAAATCGCGCCCGCAGGGCATGCCGACCCTGGACAATTTCGAGCTGAAGGAAGCGCCGCTCGGCGAGCTCGAGGACGGCTGGGTTCGGGTCGAGAACCAGTGGCTCTCGGTCGATCCCTATATGCGCGGGCGGATGAACGACGTGAAGAGCTACGTCCCCGCCTTCGAGGTCGGAGCGCCGATGGACGGCGGCGCGGTCGGCAAGGTGGTGGAGAGCCGCTCGCCCAACTTCGCCGAGGGCGAGACGGTCTTCCACATGATGGGGTGGCGCGAGGCGGCGGCCGGGCCGGCGGAGCGGTTCAACAAGCTGCCGCCGCTGCCGGTCGAGGACCATCAATGGCTCGGCAATCTCGGCCTCACCGGCGGCACCGCTTATTTCGGCCTGCTGCGGGCGGCGCAGGCGAAGGAGGGCGATACGGTCTTCGTCTCGGCCGCGGCGGGCGGCGTCGGTTCGGCAGTCGTGCAAATCGCCAAGGCGAAGGGGATGACGGTGATCGGCTCGGCGGGCGGGGCGGAGAAATGCGCCTGGGTCAGCGAGCTCGGGGCGGACGCGGTGATCGACTATAAGTCCGAATCGCTCGTTCCGGCGCTGATGGCGGCGGCGCCGAAGGGGATCGACGTCTATTTCGACAATGTCGGCGGCGAGCATCTCGACGCCGCCTTCGCCGCCGCCCGCCAGAACGCCCGCTTCGCGATTTGCGGCATGATCGAGGGCTATAACGGCGCCCCGCCGCACGCCTTCCGCTACATCATGCGGGTGATCGCGGCGCGGATCATGATGAAGGGCTTCATCTACACCGATTACCTCTCGGAGATGGCCGACTTCTACCGCGACGTCGGCGGCTGGATCGGCGCTGGGAAGATGACCAGCCGCGAGACCGTCCGGAACGGCATCGAGGCGATGCCCGAGGCCTTCCTCGACCTGTTCCGAGGGGCGAACATGGGCAAGATGCTGGTCCGGCTCTAGCCGACCCGGCAATCCAGTGCTGGGTTTGCGACTTTGCGCCCGGCTGGATTGCTTCGCTTCGCTCGCCATGACGTTACGCCAGCGCCTTCGCTCGCTCCCCGATCCTGCGCAGGTCCGCGACGAATCTTGCATATTCCGCTTCCTTGTCATCGCGCACCCTGAGGAGGAAGCTCGGGTGCACGGTCACCCAGGCCTCGCCGCCCTCGGGGAGCTCGTGGGCCCGGCCGCGCATCGCGGTGATCGTCACCGCCTTGCCGAAGATCGAGCGGGCGGCGGTGGCGCCGAGGGCGACGGTGAGCGGCGGGCGGATGAGCAGGCGCTCCTGCTCGATCCACCAGCGGCAGGCCTCGATCTCGCCGGAATCGGGCTTGGAATGGATCCGGCGCTTGCCGCGCTGCTCGAACTTGAAATGCTTGACCGCGTTGGTGACGTAGGCCGCCTTGCGGTCGACCCCCGCCTCGCCGAGGGCCCGGTCGAAGAGCTGGCCGGCGGGGCCGACGAAAGGACGGCCGGCGAGATCCTCCTGGTCGCCGGGCTGCTCGCCGACGAACAGGATGCCGGCGTCGAGCGGCCCCTCGCCGAACACGGTCTGGGTCGCGCATTTGTAGAGGTGGCAGCGGGTGCAGCCCTTCGCTTCCTCGCGCACCGCTTCCCAGGCGGTTCGAAGATTGCCGCCGACCCTGCCGCGTCCTGCCTCGACCATATCCGCCTCGCGCGCCTGCGCCCCCGCCACCAGCTGCCCCACCAACGCGGTCTCGGGCATGTTTTTCCAGTATTTCTTCGGCATTTCCTTGAGCATCGCCCCGGTCTTGAGGCGGGCCGGGTTGAAGATCGAGGCGTAATAGGTCTTCCAGACCGATTCGATCGGGTCGCCGTCGGGCGCATCCGCGCGGGTGGCGCCGGGGCCTTCCGACAGAGTCGCTCCGTCCCAGTGCAGCGACAGATCCGGCGTGAGGATCGACCAGGCCATGTTGGCGAAGCGGCGGACGAAGAAGCCGGCATTGTGGCGGACGATATGATGCTCGGGCTCGAACCAGGCGACGAAGCGGGACCCCTCCGCGGTTTCCACTTCGCGGAAGCGAAGGAAGGCGCGCATCTTGTGGATGTCGCGGCGCACGGCCTTCGCCATCCGCTCGAGCCGCTGGACGAGCGGATCGGCGCCGTCCGAGAGCAGGCCGGGCCGTTCGCGGAGGCGAAGGAGGAGGGCGTAGAGCAAGGCGAAGCGTTCGGGGTCGGAATGGCAGATCGCCGTCTCCGCGAGGGTGAGGAAAGCCCGGGGGACCGAGAAGCCGGCGCCGCCGGGCGGCAGCGGAGCGGGGGCGGCGAACAGGTCGCTGCCGGAGTCGCCGACCTGCCAGCTCACCTCCGCGGCCGGCACTCCGGCACCCGCCAGGGCGCGCGCCGAGTCCCGCCAGCCATCGAAATCGTCTTCGCCGAGGAGTTGGACCGAATGCATATCGTCATGCCAGCGCAGGCTGGCATCCATGCCGACTCAACATGGACCCCAGCCTTCGCTGGGGTGACGAAGGATCATGCGAACAGTTCCAGCTGATTTGCCTTTGGTTTCAGCCATGCCGCGAGATCGGCCCGCTCGGTGAGCAGGGTCGGCCGCCAGCCCTCCGCGCAGATGAACGGGCGGATCTTGGCGATCGAGACGGTGAGGCGGGCGACGTCGTCGAGGCGGAGGCGGCGCCAGCGGCGGCTTTGGAGCAGCTTGTCGACCGCCTTGACGCCGAGGCCGGGCACCCGGAGCAGGAGCTCGCGCGGGGCGCGGTTGACGTCGACCGGGAAGCGCTCGCGGAACTTCAGGGCCCAGGCGAGCTTGGGATCGATGTCGAGCGGAAGCATGCCCGCCGGATCGGCGGCCGAGGCCACTTCGGCCGGCGAGAAGCCATAGAAGCGCATCAGCCAGTCGGACTGGTAGAGGCGATGCTCGCGCATCAGCGGCGGTCGGCGAAGGGGGAGGACGGCCGAAGCGTCGGGGATGGGCGAGAAAGCGGAATAATAGACCCGGCGGAGCCGGAAGCGGCCGTAGAGGCTGCTGGCGCGGGCGACGATGTCCGCGTCCGAAGCCGAGTCGGCGCCGACGATCATCTGCGTCGACTGGCCGGCGGGGGCGAAGCCGGGCGCGGACTTGAACCTTTTCTTCGAGTCGGCGCCGTCCTCGATGGCGGTCCGCATGTCCTTCATCGCACTTTCGATCCGGCCCCCGTCCTTCTCCGGGGCGAGGCGGGCGAGGCCGGCCGCCGTCGGCAGCTCGACGTTGATCGAGACCCGGTCGGCATGGACTCCGGCAAGGCGGACCAGCTCGGGATCCGCGTCGGGGATCGTCTTCAGATGGATGTAGCCGCGGAAATCGTGATCCTCGCGAAGGCTCCGAGCGACCTCGACCAGTTGCTCCATCGTGTAGTTCGACGAACGGATGATGCCCGACGACAGGAACAGGCCCTCGATATAATTGCGCCGGTAGAAAGCGAGGGTGAGGCGGACCACCTCCTCGGCGGTGAAGCGGGCTCGGCGGACGTTCGAGCTCTTGCGGTTGATGCAATAATGGCAGTCGAAGATGCAGCTGTTGGTGAGCAGGATCTTCAGGAGCGAGATGCAGCGGCCGTCGGGCGCGTAGGCGTGGCAGATGCCCATGCCCTCGGTCGAGCCGATCCCGGTGCCGCCGCGGCTGTCGCGCTTCGAAGTGCCGGAGGAGGCGCAGGAGGCGTCGTATTTCGCCGCGTCGGCGAGGATGGCGAGCTTCTGCCGGAGGTCGAGCTGGGGCATTATTCCTGTCCGGAAGTTTCGGCAAAAGTTGACAAAGATCACGCGAATCGCGGGGGAAAATCGTTTGATTTCCGTGAGCGCTCGGCGCCATCGGGATCGATCTCGTCGAGCAGGCGGCGCAGCGTTTCAGCAGGGTCGGGGTCGGCTGCAGGCACGGGCATCCCCCGCAGGGCGGCGATCAGCAAACGGTTGTCGTGGCGTACATATTCGCCGACCTTGCGCCCGCGATAAAAGACGCCGCGTTGCTCACCGTCGACGGCGCGCTCGGTCGCGATATCGGCGGCACGCCCGCGGCCCCAGCCCTGGGCCTTGTCCCAAGCGGCGGCGAAGCTCGCGGCGCCGGGATGTTCGCGCAATCGGTAGGCACTTTCGCGGCTCATTCCGACCGCTGCGGCGGCCGACGCGACACCACCCAGAAGCGCGAGCCGGAGAATGAAGGCGAGCTGTCGCGCCGGAGTCCATCCGTCCCGCCGCGGCTTCACCGGCACGGGCACGAAAGCGAGTTCTTCCAGCGGCAGATCCTCGAGGATCGCGGCGAGACGGGGCGGCAGGCGAAGCGATTCGTCCATCCCGATTATATCGCTCAAATCAGCGATGCAGGAAAGTGTTTTCTTTTTGTTCTTGGTTGTGCCCGAAAGGCGAATGCAGAGGCTGATGAGGGAGAACCGGGGCGGGAAAGTTATTCCGGCGGAGGCTCAATCGGCACACCGCAGCTTCGCAAAAACGCACGAATGGTAGGGGATAGAAAATCTTTTACCCATTCCCATGGAATATAAATATCGAAGACTCCCAAGACATGAGGAAGACCTGCGGCAGCAGAGAAGTTAAGTATCATCCCCCGGTCGTTCACGTTATAGTGACGGAATATATCCCACCGATCTTGCCCGAGGAAAGACTCCAGTGTTATCGGCGCCTCATCCGCCGCGACGCTCTGCCTTTTTAAGTCCAAGTCGCAATATTCTAGTATCAGATCAAATGCCTTCGTATCATTATCAAAGAGGTCATGGATATCTGCCTTTCCCACCGTAGGCCCAAACAGATTCAGTGTATTGACAAAGTGATTCGGATGGATGGCTCCGTTGAAGTATGACGAGCCTGCGACGACAAGGGACACCAAATCACCGGAGCGATGAAACTCGGACACGGACATCTCCCAGTCTCCCGTTCCAGTCCCGTGTGTCCAATCCGCCTGGTGGCGACGCGCCTCGTAAAGAGAGCCCAGCGCGCGCGCGTTAATCTCTGCGTTCACGTACTCCCAATAGGTCTCAGTCGCGGGATATCTTAGAAAAAAGACTGAGCGGGTGCCGTTTACATCTTCCTCCTCAATGGACATCGGTTCGGCCGCGGAGGAGGTCGAGGTGGCGAGCGCAACCTCCAGTGCCGGCGGGATGGGTTGAGAGCGCTGTTCGAACGCCTTCTTGAGGGCCCTCGCCAGCAGCGGGCGCCAGCCGTCCGAAAACATATCCAGCCAGTGGAACTGGCCAAGTTCGCTTGGTAGCGGGATATCCTCTGTCCGAAGGCTCAGTATGTAGTTTTGTCCCGGAGGCCGATCCTTGGCTACTTCGAGCGCTTGGCGGACCTCGCGCTGTATGACGCCCGTCTTTGCAAACGTTTCGGGTGCACAGATGAGGACGAAAAGATCGGCGGTGGCCTGGGCCGCAGCTCGCTCGCGATTCCAATCATCGCCTGGCACCAAGTTCGTGCGGTCCCACCAAGTGTCGATGCCAACCGCCTGAAGGAACCGATAGGCGGTCTCAGCCTCGGCTTCGCGTTCACGTGGGTAACTGAGAAAGGCCTTCACATGGCACAACTAGCTGGGAACAGGCACCTAAGTCATCAAATTAGCATAGCACTGACGTAAATTTGAAAAACCCTGAGTTAAGTACCTGTCCTCGAATAGCCGCTTCGCTTGTCGTGCCGGGGAAACCTGCTACGGTCAGGAAGTTAATCTAAATCAAGGAGAAGCCCCGTGGCGGTGACCGACGGCATCGAACTCCCTCGCGACCATTACGCCCATCCGGGCGCGCCTTCGGAATGGTGGTGGCATATCGGCACGCTGCGCAGCGGCGAGCGGGTCTTCGGCTTCGAGATCAACGCCACCGGTCGCGCCGACGGCGGCTACGGCTTCACCCAGATCATGATCAGCGACGTCGCCAACTCCAAGCATTACCAGGCGACCTCGGCGGTCGCGCCGCTGCCGAAGGATTGGGCGGAGTCGGACCCTTCCAAGCGCTGGGCGGTGAATCTCGTGTGCAACCTCGGCGGCAACGGCCAGATCACGATGCTGGGCGCCGAGGGCGACTGCTTCGACATGAGTGTCCACGCCCAAGTCAGCGACGCCGCGACCGGAACGCCGATCGTGCTCGACGTCCGCTTCGTTCAGAACGGACCGCCGCTGCTGGTCTGGGGAACCGGCTGCGAGGAGGTGAATCCGGGCGGCACGACTCCGCTCGACCGGAACAATTATTATTACTCGTTCACGAAACTCGCGGCCTCGGGAACGATCAGCATCGGCGGCGAGACGCTTCCGGTCGAGGGAACGACCTGGATGGATCACGAATATGGCTATTTCGGCACCGCCGGGGCGGGGCCGAATTGGGTGCTTCAGGACATGCAGCTCGACAACGGGGTGTCGCTTTCCACCTACAGGGTCGACGTCGTTCCGCAGCGGGACGTGTCCTACGCCTCGAAGGCGACGATCCTTTGGCCCGAAGGGAACTCGACCTTCGTCGATACCGTCACGACGCCGCGCGGCACGCCTTATACCAGCGCCGGCGATCCGGGGGTCGAATATTACCTCCAGATGGACGTGGAGATCGCCGACCCGCCGGCGACCCTCAGCGTCGTCAGCCTGCTCAAGGACCAGGAGTTCGTTATCCCGAACAGCTCGATCTACGAGGGGGCGGGGAGCGTGACCGGGACCTTCGCCGGCGAAACGGTGACCGGCACCGGCTGGCTCGAGGAGAAGATCAAGGCGCCGGCGCCGGCGGAAGCGGAGGCGCTGCAGGGGACGGCGGGGCCGGCAGCCTAGTGATCCCGGCCGGCGGCGTCGGTCCGCCCAGGATCAGGTCGGCGACGCGCTGGGCGAAGACGTCGAGGTCTACCCGGTTGCTGTTGGCGAGGATGACGATCGTCGCCGGCCGGTCGAGGAGTCGATAGAGGACGGTATTGGCGCCCATCACGCTGCCCGGGCGCTTCGCCACGCGATAGCTTCGCCCGCTGCGGTCGATGCTGTAGCTCCACAGGCCGTAGCCGTAATCGTCGAGGCCGGGCTTCAGCATGAGCTCGAGAGTCGCCGGCTTCAGGAGCCTGCCGCCGTAGAGCGCGTCGGCGAAGGCGAGGAGGTCGCGCGCGGTCGAGTACATGCCCGCGGCCGAATACCAATTCTCGTAATAGACCGGCATGTCGTTGATCAGGACGTGGGTGTCGTCGCGGTAGAAATAGGTGGGAGCGAGCCTTTCGACGACGGCGTCCCAGCGCAATAAGCCGCTGTCCTTCATGTGGAGCGGCCGCAGGATGCGTTCCTCGAGGGCGGCTTCGAAGCTTCCGCCGGTGAGCCGCTCGACGATGCGGCCGAGGACGAAATAATCCGCGTTGTTGTAATCGAAGCGGGTGCCGGGAGGGGCGGCGAGAGGCCCGAGGCAGCACAGCTTCAGAAGCTCGGCCGGGGGCAAGGGCCGCTGATATCGCTCGACGCCTTTCGCGAACGCCTCCTGATAGCTCGCGACATTGTCCCACTGCGCGAGGCCGGAGGTATGGTTGAGCAACTGGTGGATCGTAACGCGCCCGGCCGGAACGGCCTTCAGCTCGGGCAGGTAGGTTTGCGCCGGCGCGTCGAGCGCGACCTTGCCCTCGTCGTGGAGCTGCAGGATCAGAACCGAGGTGAAGATCTTGGTGATCGAGGCGATTTTGTAGCGGGTGGCGGCGGCGGCCGGGACGGCGAACGCCCGGTCGGCGAGACCGAAGCTCCCGCCGTAGAGTCTGCGTCCTTGCTCCTGGACAAGGATCGTGCCGCTGAAATCCTGTTGGCGGGCGAGGGCGGAGATCGCGGCGCCGAGCGGCGCCGGGCGGGCGGGAGCCGGACCGGAGACCAGGCCGGCCAGCAGGATGAGAAGGGCCGGCAGCAGCCTCATCGCACCCCCCTCGTTCACGCCGCCGATACGCTTGTCCCGGATCCGGTTGTGCAACATAATGCACAGAACTATGAGCAACATATTGCACAGTCAAGCGGGCCGCCCGGATGTGCTCGGCCATGTCGGCGCCAATGTGCGCCGGCTGCGTCAGGCTCGCTCGCTGAGCCAGTCCGGCCTTGCCGAATTGTCGAGGATCAGCCGACGAATGATCGTCGCGATCGAGAGCGGGGAGTCGAACGTCAGCCTCTCGACCATCGATCGACTGGCCGCGGCCCTGGGCGCGAGCTTCACCGAAATCGTCCGGCCCCCCGGCGCCTCGGACAGCCGCCGCATCGAAAGCGTCGCCTGGCGGGGGAGCGATCCCGACAGCCACGGCGTCCTGCTCGGCGCCGCCCCGGCCACCCGGGAGGCGGAGCTGTGGATCTGGTCGCTCGGCGAAGGCGAGCGCTACCCGTCGGAAGCGGAATCGGGCAATTGGCATGAAATGCTGTTCGTGCTCGAGGGCCTGCTCGTCGTCGAGGCGGCCGACGGCCGGCACGAAATCGGGGGCGGCGACTTCCTGATCTTCAGCAGCAGCCGCCCCTACGTCTTCGCCAATGGCGGCGGAGGAACGGTCCGCTTCGTGCGCAACGTCGTGCTGTAGGGCCGAGTGGATGACTTAATTCCTTCTCGGGATCTGCCGGGGAGAGGACTCCCATCCGCAGGGTGGTGGAGCGTAGCGATACCCGCTATTCCGCAGCTTCGCGGGCCCCCAAAGCGGACGGTGGCGCCGTGGCGCCGTAGAAAGCCGATTCTGCGCCGCTGAGCCTGGCCCACATCTGGTCGCCGTAGCTGAAATGCCACCATTCGCTGGGATTGGCTGCGAAACCGGCCTCGACCATGACCCAGTAGAGGAGCCGCCGGTTCATGCGCGCTTCCTCGTGTGAAATGGCGATTTCGTCAGCAGACGAGCCTTCAAAATAGTCTAGATGTGCGATGGAATTAACATCGTCGAACAGGGACCCCAGCCAAAGACGCTCCTTCGTGTCGCGCCAGCATAAAGACAGATCGACGGCGGCTCCGGTGAGGTGCGGCGAGGGCGCGTCGGGATCGGTCGTCGGTTGCGCCCAATATGATCCCACCTCTCTCGCGATTTCCGACTCGCAGAGGTCCGGCCGCTTGTCTCGCAGCATGGCCGGCATCCAACGATCGTGAAAGTAAGTCTGGACTGCGGTCGGCCGCCATCCGTCGAATAACCAGAGACCCAGGCCGGACCGCGCCAGGCGACGGTCGACACGGGCAAGGCGCCGGGCAACGCCGTCGCGCACCCACAACAGGGGGATCGCACCGGGGACAGGCGCGTAGTGCGGCGGATTGCGCGAACTGGCGTAGAAATTTTCCCCAGCAAGACCGTAGTCGCTCGTCTGGACGAGCACTTCGCCACTCTCGGGCCGGTCCAATTTGATTGGGTGGTTTCGATATCCCTTCTTGAGGCGCAGTGCGGGCTTCTGTCCAGGAAGCGGCCGCTCCCGAAGAGGCGCCAGGCGGCCGAACGCTCGGTCAATCATGCCCGGATCCTGGCTCTGGGCCAGCATGGCTCGACGAGGGTCCTCCAACGACAAGCCTCCAGCGTCTGCTTCTCGATACGAGAGACTGCCATGCCGTGTACAAATGCGGGTGGCCCTGTGCGCGAAAATGCTCGATCAACGGATGATATTTCTCCCAGAAGGCCGGGTTCACGGGAACCAGAGAAAACAGCGTCTGCTCCTGGAGCAATCCCGCCTCCAGACAAGCGCCAAGAAATTCGTGAAACGCGAAAACAGGGCGCATTCGATGCCAATCGGCCGTCGCCGCATATGAGTCGAAAGCGGGATTGGCAGCTATGACGGCAGCTGTATCGAACGGTTCAGTCATCAGCTTGCGATAATCCCGATATATGCCATTCCATTCCTTGTAGATGTCAAGGAATGCGGACGCTTCGACGCTCTTGTTCGCAGCCTCGACACTGCGTTCTGCCGACACGATCTGCAGTCGTGCCTGGCGCGTGGCCTGATACGCAAAAAACGCCGACAAAGCGGCCGCTATCGCCGAAAGCATTCCGACGATCTCTGCCAGCCCCATCGATCACCTCCTCAGGCAGACTGCTAGTCTACCGGTAGCCGCCGATCCTACGCCTGTCGTCGCGCGAGTGGCAATGCCGGGTCGGGCGCTTCGCCCGACCCGGCATTGTCTCAGAAGCCAACCTTCGCGACCCGCTCGGGCTTCGCCTTCGCTTCCGCCTCGAGCAGGGCCAGGATCTCGCCCGGCCCCGCTTCCCCGCGGTAGCGGAGCTGGCGCTTCACCGCCGCGAAGTCGCCGGGCGTCAGGCCGCCCACTTCGGCGAGCGCCGCGGGAGCGGGCCTGCCGAAGAAGCGCTCGAACGCCCGCGACGCGGCCGCGTCGGACAGCGCCCGAAGCTCGATCTTGAAGACGAAACGCCGGAGCGCCGCCGGATCGAGCCGCCGGGCGAAGTTGGTCGCCGCGACGAACGGGAGCGGGTGGCTGTCCATCCAGGTGAGCAATTCGTTCACCTGGGTGATCTCCCACGCGCGCTGGGCGTCGGCCCGGTCGAGGAGGAGCGAATCCGCCTCGTCGAACAGCAGCACCGCGCCGGCCTCCCGGGCCTCGGCGAAGGCCTCGGCGATGTTCGCCTCGGTCTCGCCCAGCCACTTGGAGAGCAGGTCGGACGCGCGCTTGACGCTGAGCGGCCGGTCCAGCCGCTCGGCGAGGTGCGCGGCGAGCACGGTCTTGCCCGTCCCCGGCGGACCGGTGAGCAGAAGCGAGAAGTCGCTCGGGCTGCCCGGCACCGACAGCCGCTCGATCAGCGGTCCGATCGCCCGGTCCGCCTCGTAAAGCGACAGATCGAGCGGCCCGCCGGCCGGAGCCGGCGGCAGCGCCCGCCCGCCGCGCAGGCCGAGCAGCAGCGAACCGCCCGCCGCCGCCGCGTCCGCGGCGCCGCCGCCGGCGAGGGCCGCGGTGCGCAGGGCCAGGCGGGCGACGCTCGCGCTCTCCGGCTCGCGGGCGAGCAGGGGCGCGAGGCCGGCGACGGCCTCCGGTGCGGCTTCCGCCTCGGCCGCGCGCGCGGCGATCCGCGCCCGCGCCCTGGGCGAAGGGTGGTCCATCCGGAGGATGAAGCTCATCCGCCTGAGGTGGGCGGGGTCGATCGAGCCGAGCGCGTTCGAGGTCCAGATCACCGGCACCGGCCCCTCCTCGAGCAGCCGGTTGACGAAGATCTTCGAACCCGCGCGGCGGCCGCCGTCGGCGGCGAAGCCGGCCTCGGCGAACAGATCCTCCATCTCGTCGAACAGGAGGAGGCTGTCGCCGCGGCGGCCGAGCAGCCGCTGCGCCCGCTTGAGCGCGTGCAGGCGGTCCGAGCGAGTCGGCTCGTCGCCGTCCAGCTCGGCTTCGCCGACCGCGAACAAGGCCGCGCCGGCCGCGGCCGCGAGGGTGCGCGCCAGCTCGGTCTTGCCGGTTCCGGGCGGACCCCAGATCAGAACGCTGACCCCGGCCGCCCGGCTGCGCAGGGCGCCGGCGAGCAGCCGCGCCAGCAGTCCGAACACCTCCTCGTGCTCGGCGAAGTCGGCCGGGCCGAGACTCGCCTCCTGGCGCACTCCGGCCAGCGCCTCGATCAGCCTGTCCTCGCCGGCGAGGCCCTGCTCGAGGATCCGGGCGAAGCGCCACTGGAGCTGGAGATCCATCGCTCCAAAGCCGCTATCGACCCCGAGATAGAGCAGCCCGAGCGCCAGCGCCTCCGAGCGGCGGACGCGCGCCGACGCCTCCGCCGGCGGGGCGCCGGCAAGACGGCCGGCGAGAGCCGGCAGGTCGGCGCCCGCACCGATCAGGCGCATGCGCAGCCCGGAAAGGCGCGGCAGGCGCTCGAGCGCCGCGGTGGCGCTCAGAAGCGCGCGGTCGAAGTCGCCGAGCCCGAGCAGGTCGGCCACCGCGTCGATTCCGGCCAGCAGCGCCGGCTCGGCCTCGGCCGTGTCGATCGAAGCGGCGAGGCGCGGCAGGGCCCCCCAGTCGAGGGTCTCGCCGCCGGTGCCCGCCATCGGATCGGCCCAGATGCGGTCCGGCCACAGCCAGTCGCGCTGGTCCGCCGCCCAGTCGAGCAGCGCCAGCGCTTCCTTGCTTTGCCGGCCAATCGTGTCGGGGAGCAGCGCGAGGACGCGCTGCGCCAGAAGCTTCTCGCCCATGACAAATCCATCCGGCGAGACGCCCGGACGGGGTCCGGGCGCAGCTTCGCCGTTTCCAAAAGTTCAGTGATTGGATCTTGATGTCCCGCCGGGTCCGGACCCGGCCGGCGCGGCTAGCGCTTGGGCGGAATCCGGACGGAGGCGGGGCGGTTGTTCCCGTCCAGCGTGCAACCGTGCATCGCATTCTCCGTCATGCCCGGGCACCATTGCCCGGGGGAGCGCGCCGATAGGCGGAGGCGAACGAAAGTCAATCTAGCGACGAGTCACGCCGCCGCGGCGGCCTCGTGATGCTCGGCCATGCGCTTCGACATGAGGAGCTTGAACAGGGCGAAGGCGGCGAGGCCGACCCCGGCGCTGGCGACGTGGAGCAGCCAGAAGGTCGGAGTGTCGAGGGTCGAATAGAGCTGGCCGATCTGCCCGACGATCTTGTTGGCCGCGAAGAAAGCGAGGTAATAGAGGCCGATGACGGTGGCGTTGATCTGCCGGGGCGCGATCTTGGAGAAAAGCGCCAGGCTCACCGGCAGGATGCAGGCGAAGCCGATGCTGTTGAACAGGTGGAACATGAGCGGCCAGAACAGGCCGATCTTGCCGCCGCCCTGGGTCAGAGCCGCGACGTAGAGGCACAGGCCGC
This sequence comes from Sphingomonadales bacterium, assembly GCA_034668585.1. Classification (GTDB taxonomy): domain Bacteria; phylum Pseudomonadota; class Alphaproteobacteria; order Sphingomonadales; family Sphingomonadaceae; genus Allosphingosinicella. Next base: position 124,263 of record JAXDPB010000008.1, read on the forward strand.
CGGCGATGGTGAAGACGCTGCCGATGATCATCTTGCCGAGCTCGTCGGGCTCGCGCCGCCGGGTGCCGTACCATTTGAAGAAGGCGGCGACTCCCACCAGCATCGAGAAGCTCAGGGTCGCGTCGATGGTGACCATCCAGCTCGTCGGCAGCGTATAGCCGAAGAAGGTGAGCTGGAAATGCTGGTCGGCCCAGATCAGATAGGCGTTGAAGATTTCCTGGTTGGTCAGAAGCGCTATGGCCATTGCGGGGATCAGCAGGATCAGCGCCAGAACGCGCATCTTTTCGTCGCGGGCGAGGCCGTGGGTGAGGAAGAAATAGAGCGGGACCAGAGCCGCCAGGGCGACGAAGATGCCGGCGACGAACACGACCGCGATCACTATTCCTATGACCAGCGCGGCCATGGCGATCGTGCCCAAGGTCCTGGCGGGACCGATCGATTCGCTCTCGCCTTCCTCGACCGGCAGATGCGGCCGCCCGGCGAGGAAGATCATCACGCCGAGCACCATGACGATGCCCGCGGTGCCGAAGCCGTAATGCCAGCCGACCTTTTCGCCCAGAGTGCCGCTGATCAGCGGAGCGACGATGACGCTCACGTTGATGGCGATGTAGAAGATCTGGAAGGCCATGGCGCGGCGCAGATCGTTGCCCTTGTAGAGCGCCCCGACCTGGCTGGCGATATTGCCCTTGAACAGGCCGACGCCGATGATCAGCGCCAGCAGGGCGAACAGGAACGCGCCTTCGATCGCCATCAGGAAATGGCCGATCGACATCGTTATTCCGCCGGCGAACAGCGCGATGCGCCGCCCCGAGAAGCGGTCGGCGATGACCCCGCCGAGGATCGGCGTCAGATAGACGAGCGAGGTATAGTCGCCGAAGATCGCCGAGGAGAGCGGCTGCCCGTTGAGCCCCTCATAATGCCACGACCGGAGCCAGTTGAGCCCGACCACCCCGTCCATCCTGGCCGGCACCAGCAGGTAGTTGACCATGTAGAGCGTCAGCAGGGTCTGCATCGAATAATAAGAGAAGCGCTCGCACGCCTCGATGAAGCTCAGATAGCCGAGGCCCTTGGGGTGGCCGAGGAAGGCGCGGTCGTTGCGGTCCGCGACGACCTCGAAATCGGGGGTGGCGTCGGCGACCGTCATTCGCTTTCCTCTCGCAAATCGCGGCGGAAGCTAGCGACTCATCGCGCCGGCGCCAGCGGAATCTTGCGAAGCGCCGCCGCGGCGCGACGGAGGCGGGCGCCGGTTGTGGAACCGGGCCGCCGCCGCGGCGTCTCCCGATGACGAACCAGGGATGAAACCGCCATGTCCCTCACCGCCATCGCCCTCAATTGCAGCCTCAAGCGCTCGGACGGGGAGGACAGCTCGACCGACAAGATGATCGGCCTGCTCGTCTCCGAGCTGAAGAAACGCGGCGTCGAGTTCCGCGAGACGATCCGCATCGCCGATCACGACGTGAAGCCGGGAGTGACTTCGGATGAGGGCGAAGGCGACGCCTGGCCCGAGCTGAGGAAGCGAATCCTCGCCGCCGACATTCTCATCTTCGGCACCCCCATCTGGCTCGGCCAGATGTCGAGCCTTGGCAAGCGGGTGGTCGAACGGATGGACGCCTTCCTTTCGGAGACGGACGAGGAGGGGCGGATGCCGAGCTACGGCAAGGTCGTGCTGGTTGCGGTGGTCGGCAATGAGGACGGCGCCCACAATGTCTCGGCCCAGCTCTACCAGGCGCTGGCGGACACCGGCTGGGCGATCCCGCCTTCGGCGACCTGCTACTGGGTCGGGGAGGCGATGGGCGATGTCGACTTCCAGGACCTGCCGCGCATCCCCGAGGTCGTCGCCCAGACCGCCGCGATGGCGGCGAGCAACGCCGCGCATCTCGCAAGCCTGCTGGCGCGACAGCCTTTTCCCGGCGTCGGCGGCAGTGGCTAGACTGGGAGGCGGAGGATGCGGCGGTTGCTGATCGCGATCATGGCGGCGGCCGGCCTCGCCTTCAGCATCTTTGCCATGCGCGCGCCGGAGGTTCCCACCGCCTCGTGGTTCACGGGCCCGGCGCTCTATTTCCTCGCGGGCTGCTGCTTCCTGGTGGCGGCCTACTACAGCAGGCGGCGCGGCGGCGACTAGCTTCCTTCGGTCGCGGGGCAACACCGAGTTGCGCCTGGCCCGCGGCGACTCGTCACGGTCTTACGCGAAGGGGGTGACTGTCACCGGTTTTCCGCAGCGGAATCTTGCGAGGGCGGGAGAGGGCGCGACCCGGCGTGCGCCGCCGGGTCGCAAGAAGAAGCGGAGCCTTAAGGGCGGCGGTCGCGGGTGGCGTCGACATGAACCCGTCCGTCGTCGCGCTTCCTGAGGCCGAGCAGGCCGGCGAGGCCGAGCAGCCCCAGCAGCCCCCATTTGCCGCCGTCGTCATCGTCGTCATTGTCGTCGCGGACGGCGCCGCGTCCATCGGCGGCGGCGTCGGCGCGAGCATCGTCGTCGCGCGCCGCCTGGGCGTTGACCGCCTCGTTGGAGAGCGCGGCGGCCTGCTGCTGGACGTCATTGGCCTGCTCGGCGAGCTCGTTCGCCTTGTCGGCGAGATCGTCCTGCGCCGAGGCGGGAGCCGAGAGGGCGAGAAGGGCGGCGGACGCAAGCGCGGTCCGGATCGACGATCTGTACATGAAATTCCTCCTGTTGCACCCGGCATACCCGCCGGGCGGCTCTCCAACGGGCAAGGCTCGACCGGTGTTCCGGTTTCGGAGGGGAACCACAAGCCGCCGCCGCCGCGGTGGATCGCGGCGATCAAAACGTGCATCTGGCGGGACTTCTTATCCCGAAGTTGAGCGGCGGGATTGGGCCGCGGGCCTGCTTGTAGAGGAAATCGAATTGGGGCAGTTTGTTGCGAGCAACCGGAATGGGTGCCATGCCCGACGCGATTGAGTTTCCCGACGGTTTCCTGCCCGACGATTACAGTCCGATCCTGCGTGAGACCGAGGTTTCGCTGCAGAACCATCACCTCATATTGATCGGACGCTATCTGGCGCAATTGCACGCCTCCGGCTTGCTGATGCGCGACTTGAGCATGGAAAATGTCATGTTTCGCCGCGCGAACGGCTATCCGGTGATGATCGACGATCCAATCGGGAATGTTTGGGGCTTCGCGCCGGAAGTGTTCGCAGCCGATCTGTTCATTCCGGCGATGAGTTTCCCGCCCGATCAGTTTCACGCGCTACTCTTCGGTTACGTCCTGAACGCCCAGCGCCTGCTCGACCTTCGCGAGCCTGGTATCACCGACGCGATCCTCGCCCGGGCCGGAGCGCAGCCGGTCGACATGATCCGGCCGGACAGGGATCGCGGCTTCGCGCGGGCTTCCGCCGCCCTCGGCATCGAGCCGTTCGTCGGTGGCGGGGACGACGACGGGGCACCGCCATCGCCCGAATTGCTGCTTTGGACGCTCGCGGTCCACAACCTGCTCGGCGAGCCGGCGCCCGTCTTGCGAGCGAGGCTCGAACGGCTGGGGAATCAAGGCGAGGCGATACGCGCGGCCATCGAGAGCGGGGAAGATCCGTTCCTGGCCCTCGGGAAGGACTGGCAGGGCCCCGAGCGCGATTTCCTCGCGGCCGTCCGGCAAGTCTACGAGGAGCGTGGAGAAAGCTTCCCGCAGCCGCTGCAGATGCAGCCGCAATTCGCCTTCGCCGTTCTGGTGCCGTGGATAGACGATCCCGAGCGTCGGACATGGGCGCGGCGCTTCGGCAAATTCTGGATCGAAGCGCTCGCCCAGTTCAGCGCCGCGTTCGACCCGGCGAATCGAACGACCTCGATCAATTGCGCCCAGATCGCCCATGTCGTCCTCCAGCACATTCCTTTCCACGATTCCGCTGCCGAGGACTTGTTGCAAACGCTCCGTTGTAGCGACAGCGCGCGCTCATGGTACCATGGCTGGGATGGCGATCGGGACACCGAGGTCGTTCACCTGCTGGCCTTTCGGAATACCGAGGGCAACACGCTCAGCAAATTCGCCTTCCGGGCGAGCCCCGACGACCGTCCCCGCTTCCTGCATGCCGCCATCGATGCGATCGAGGTGGACCGCCGGCTGGTCGGGCACGCCGCGCGAATCCGGCGTGCCGGCACGCTCAGCGGGGGCGCCGCCGAGGGTGCGAATCTCATGCTGCAGGGCGCAATTCGTCGCCTGTTCATGGTGCACCGGCGGATGATGTATCTGGTCGATGCGGGCCGCCCGATCCCGTATTCCTACGCCTACCACGAAGAATTGTGGACTCGCGACGCGGACGACAAGAAGAGCGCGGATAAGAAGACCGAGGTGGCCGAATCGTTGGGCGAACTGGAGTGGGCGATGGGAATGCTTCAGCTGTTCGCCGCCGACCCCCCCACGGCGGAAGAAGCCCTGCTCAGCTATCTCGAGTGGCACGAAGCGATCTACGGCGACAGCTGGTACACGTCCGATGAAAGGATCGGGCAGAATGGATTCACGATCCTCACCAGCGGCAAATTCGACGTCGAAAAGCCGCCGCGCGCGCTTCGCCGTGGGTGCGGGTTGGTCGTGTACGAATATACGAGCGTCGGGGACCGTCCGGCGGCGATCATGGAGCGGCTGCATCCGCTCCCAGGGGTGATGCCGGGGAACTATCAAGGTGGCGCTGCGTGACCGCGCAGCGTTACCTGGTCGACCGGGCCCTGATGGTAGAAATCCTCGCGCGCCGCCGATTCCTGGGTGCGGCGCCCGGAGCGACCTTGTTCGAGCAACTGGCCGAGGCGGGCTCGAGTACCCTGTTCATCGTCGATGCGTCCAACATCAGCGCTTTCGTCGGGATGACCAGCGAGCTGGTGTCCCCTCGCCTGAAATTCGATTTCATGCTCTACGGCCATAATGACGCTTCGGTCGACGAGGCAATCGGCCGTCTCGCCCGAGACGCGATGGCCGATGAGGACGTTCGCATCGAGAGCAGCAATTACGATCTCGTCAGGGGCGGCGCGAGCGGCTCGCCCAGCGCCAATATCGAATATTGCCTTTGGCTTGCGCTCGTGGCCGCCTCGCGCGGCGCGACGATGCTGTGTTACCCGAAGCGCTGGTCTCTGCTGCGTGCCGTGCTGCTGGCCCTCGGCTACGCCGATCGCACCGGCCGGTCCGAGCGCCTGTCCGGCCTGACCAGATTTCGACACTCGGCGCCACCGCCACCGCTGACGGCAAGCCTCACCGGCTATGTACCGGCGGCCGTCCGGCCCTCATCGCAGCCGGCGGAAAAGGAGAGTGCGGCGGACAAGGCGGAAGACGACGTGTTTATTTCGTACGATCGCGCCGACCGGCCGCTGGCGGAGGCGCTGGCCCACGACCTTAGCGGGGCCGGCGCCAGCGTGTGGTGGGATCCACGGGTCACCGCCCTCGACCGCTTCCGCGACGTCATTCAAGCGAAGCTGAATTCGGTGCGCGCGGTAATCGTCTTATGGACGGAGCATTCGGTGCTCTCCAACTTCGTGCGGGACGAGGCCCAGGTTGCGCTCAGCCTGGGCAAACTCGTCTCGCTGCGAGCCGAGGAGATCCGCCCCGCCGACATCCCCATCGGATTCCGGGAACAGCTCGCGCCGCTGGTTAGCGAGCAGAACAAGATCCACGAGGCGCTGCGCCTGCTCGGCGTTCCGGTCCGCTCCTGACAGTTGAGGGCTACGAAGGTTCTGTCGGCTCTGAACTCCCCTCTGATCGCCGCCCATTGACGGCGCCCCCTAACTTGTCCGACAAATCGCCGCGCGCCGAGAGGGAAATCATTGCCCAGTCTGGAACTTAGCCACATCAGCAAGGCCTATGGCGCGACGCCGGTGCTCGATGATGTCTCGCTGACGATGGAGACGAAGGAGTTCGTCGCCTTCCTCGGGCCTTCGGGCAGCGGCAAATCGACCCTGCTTCGGATCATCGCCGGGCTGGAAACGGCGGACGCGGGCGAGGTGCGTCTGGAAGGGGAGCGGATCGACCAATTGCCGCCGGGACGGCGCGGGGTCGCGATGGTGTTCCAGCATTATGCGCTCTACCCGCACATGACGGTGCGCGAGAACATGGCGTTCGGGCTGAGGAACGCGCGGGTGCCGAAGGACGAGATCGAGACGCGGGTGGCGGAAGCGGCGCGGGTGCTCGAGATCGAGGAGCAGATCGACAAGAAGCCGGGCCAGATGTCGGGCGGCCAGCGCCAGCGGGTGGCGATCGGCCGGGCGATCGTCAAGCAGCCGAAACTGTTCCTGCTCGACGAGCCTTTGTCGAATCTCGACGCGGCGCTCAGGATGCGCACCCGGGTCGAGCTGGCGCAGCTCCGGCAGCGGGTCGACGCCGCCCTCATCATGGTCACCCACGACCAGGCCGAGGCGATGACTCTCGCGGACCGGATCGTGGTCATGAACGACCGGGTGATCCAGCAGGTCGGACCGCCGATGGAGATTTACGCGCGGCCCGCCAACGCCTTCGTCGCCCGCTTCGTCGGCTCGCCGGCCATGACCCTGGCTCCGGCGACCCTGGTGGCGGGCGACGGCGCCTTCGCTCGAGTGAGGCTCGGCAACGGCGCGGAGGTCGAGACTCGGGTCAGGCGGGACGGTCTGCCGGCGGGCGGCCATGTTCAGCTCGGGCTTCGGCCGGAGATGGTGAGCGTCGACGCCCCGGGCTCCGGCACGGCCGACGCGAAGGTCGAGCTGGTCGAGCGGCTCGGCGAGCGGACTCTCGTCTACTCGGTCCTCGCCGACGGCCTCGGCGTGATCGCCCAGGACGAGGGCACCAGCCGGCTGCAGGTCGGCGACAGGATCGGCCTGCGCATGGACGCCGCCGCCGCCCATCTGTTCGGACCCGACGGCGCCGCCTTCCACGCGGAGACGACGGCGTGAAGGCCGAGCGGGACTGGCGCGGCCTGCTCTTCGTCGCGCCCTTCCTACTGCTCTATTCCCTGATCCTGATCTTCCCGCTGCTGCGCGGCCTGTGGCTCAGCCTCAACCGGGTCGACCTGTTCGGCGACGGTCATTTCGTCGGCGCGGGCAATTACGTCCGGCTGGCCAACGACCCCGTCTTCGCCGCCTCGATGCTCAACACGTTCGAGGTCACCTTGATGATCGTGCCGGTGCTGACCGTGCTCGCCTTGCTGCTCGCGCTCGCGCTCAACAATGCCGGCCGCGGGGCGGCGGTGGTACGCGGCATCTTCTTCTCCTCGGCGGTTCTGTCGGTGACGATCGTGACCCTGATCTGGCGCTTCGTCCTCGCCCCCGACGCCGGCCTGCTCGGCGAAGCGTGGAAGGCGGCGGGATGGGAGCCGCTCGCCTTCCTCAGCGACCCGGACCTGGTGCTTCCGGCGCTGGCGATCACCACCATCTGGTGGTCGATCGGCCTGCCGATGCTGCTCTTCCTCGCGGGCCTGCAGCAGATACCGGGCGACATGTACGAGGCGGCGGCGCTCGACAATGCGGGCCGCTGGCGGACCTTCTGGCGGATCACGGTGCCGTCCCTGAGGCGGACCATCGTGCTCGTCGTCATGCTCCAGACCGCGGCCCAGCTGCAGATTTTCGGCCAGGCGCAGCTGCTCACCGCCGGCGGCCCGAGCGGGGCGTCGCGCACCGCCGTCCTGTTCCTGTTCGAGACCGCCTTCGGTCGTTGGGAGCTGGGCTATGCCAGCGCCGCGGCGGAGATGCTGTTCCTGATCATCCTCGCGGTGACCCTCGCCCAATATTGGGCGACGGGCCGGGCCGCCGCCGGGCAGGGCGGCCGCTGACATGGGCCGAAGAGGAAAATGGGGACAGCATACATTTTCCTCGGGGGACCGCCTCAGGCTGCGCGGCCGCGCGAAATGTATACTGTCCCCATTTTTTAGGGCTTCATCGTGCTCTCCATCGCTTAGCGGCCGGGAGGATTAGGTGGAGCGCGGCCGCCTCTCGCCGCTGGGCTGGGCCGCGCTCGTCCTCGGCGCCCTGATCATGCTCGCGCCTTTGCTGTGGACGATCCTGCTCTCGCTCAAGGACAATGCAGAGCTGGTCGGCAATAGCGGGGCGGCGCTTCACGGGCCCTATACGGTGGAGAATTACGCGGCGATCTTCGGCACCAGCTCGACCCTGCGCTGGCTCCTCAACAGCGCCATCGTCGCGCTCGGCACGACCGCGGGCGTGCTCGTCCTCGCCAGCCTCGCCGGCTACGGCTTCGCCCGCCTCGACTTCCCGTTCCGCCGCACCCTGTTCGTCATCGTCCTCCTCGGCCTCGCCGTGCCGAGCCAGGCGATCATCCTTCCTCAGCACCAGCTCTTCGCGTGGCTCCACCTCCACAATTCCTATCCCGGGCTGATCCTGCCGGGGCTGATCGGGCCGTTCGGGGTCTTCTTCATGACCACCTACATGCGCGGCATCCCGATCGAGCTCGACGAGGCGGCGAAGCTCGACGGGGCGTCGCGCTGGACCATCTTCTGGAAGGTGATCCTGCCGCTGACGATTCCGGCCCAGTCGACTCTCGCCGTCTTCACCTTCCTCGGCAGCTGGAACGATTATTGGTGGCCGCTCATCTCCGCCACCCACTCGGACATGTACACCCTCACCGTCGGCCTCGCGGCGGCGCAGATGAACTATGCGCAGACGTCGGGGCTCGGCTTCCTGATGGCCCAGGCGGTGTTCGCCTCGATCCCGATCTTCATCGTCTACATCGTCTTCCAGAAGCAGATCGTCAGCGCGATGGCGGGGACGGCGGTGAGGTGAAGAGGCTTTTCGCCGGACTGGCCGCCGCGCTCGCTCTCGCCGGATGCGGGCGGGGCGACGACAGGACTCACATCTACCTCCAGCGCTTCTTCGGCGAGTGCGGGGCCGAATATGGCGCCTCCACCGACGTCTCCCGGGCGGAGGGCGAATGCGGCATCATGACCGCTCTGATCAACCGCTTCGAGGCCGAGAATCCGGACGTGAAGGTGGACGTCAACGTCGTCGCCTGGCCGGGCTATCCGCAGCTCACCGCCCAGATGGCGGCCCGAGATCCGCCGGATCTGGTGACGATGCACGAGGGCGTCATTTCGGACTATGCCGCCAAGGGCCTGCTCGAGCCGGTCGAGCCTTATCTGAAGCGGGCCGGGATCGGCGCCGACGCCTTCACCGAGGCGAGCCGGCTCGGGGTGACGATGGCCGGCCGGATCTACGGCCTGCCCTGGGACACGCATGGCGGGCTGTGGCACGTCAACACCGCCTTGTTCGCCAGGGCCGGGCTGATGCGCGGAGGCAAGCCGGTGCTGCCGACCTCGCCCGAGGAGCTGATCGCCCAGGCGCGGCAGTTCCAGGCGAGGACCGGCAAGCCCTATCTGATCCAGAGCCTGGTCGGCGACCCGGCCGGAGCGGCGCGCAACCAATATACCTATATGATGGCGCAGGGGGCGGCGCCCTTTCCCGATTCGAGGCACATCCGTCTGGCGACTCCGCAAGGGCTGCAGGTCGCGTCCTTCTTCCGGCGGATTAACGAGGAGCGGCTCGGAACGCTCAACATGGATACGCCGGCGGCGATCGCCGCTTTCATGAGCGGCGAGGGCGGCATCTATCCGACCGGCACCTGGATGATCGGGTCGTTCGAGAAGGAGGCGTCGACTCCCGGCCGGCCGCTCTACCAAAGCTATGCCGTCTTCCCTTACCCCAGGCTGTGGGGCGAGCGGCTCGAATTCGTCGGCGGCCATGCCTGGGTCGTGCCGGCGCGGAAGCGCAATCCGGCGCAGCGGGACGCCATTGCCCGCTTCTTTCGCTTCATGGCCGAGCACAATTTCGACTGGACCCGCACCGGCCACATCCCCGCCTTCAAGGCGGTGCTCGACGAGCCAAGGTTCAAGGCGCTCCCCCACCGCGCCGACATCGCCCTGCTCGGCGAGATCGGCCGGCCGCTGCCGACCGAGGTCCGCCGCCAGTCGGCGATCGAAGGGTTAGTGGGGGAGGAGATGGCGGCGGCGGTCACCGGGCAGAAGCCGGTCGATCGAGCGCTGGCGGACGCGGACCGGCGGGTGAACGAGCTGCTGGGCGAGGTGGATTGAAGCAGAGCTGCAGGTCGAGCGCTCCGGATACAGATTTCGTATATAGACATAAATGTCTATTTTTGGTAGTCAGCAGCGTCTATGCTGGGATGAGTGAATGCCAGCCAGTTCCGCCGCTATCTCGCCAGACAGGGATGCAGCTTTGAGGAGGGCAAGCGGCATACCATCGTCCGCCGAGGCGGCAAGATGGCGGCACTTCCCCGCCATGGCGGCAGCAAGCAACTTGGAACCGGACTCATGAACAGCATCAAAAAGGAGCTGGGATTGTGAGCAAAGGCGCCCCAACCCTGAGCTATCCGGTCGATCTGACCGCGGACGACAACGAGACGATCCTCGTCACATTTCCAGACGTGCCCGGGGCGATCACCTACGGGGACGACGTCGACGAAGCCCTGGACAATGCGGTAGACGCTCTCGAGGGCATCTTCTCGGCGCTCATCACGGACAGGCGTGACATTCCTCGGCCGTCGCCGGCGCTTGGCCGGAAGACCGTGTCTCCAAGCCTGTTGGGGAGTCTCAAGATCAGCCTCTACCGCGCGATGCGCGAGCGCGGATGGCGCAAGGCGGATCTCGCCAGGGCGATGGCGCTCAACCCGCGGCAGATCGACCGGCTGCTGGACCTTCGTCACAGCTCCACGGTCGCTCAGCTGGAACAGGCGCTGACGGCCTGTGGAAAGCGTGTCGATCTGGACCTTCGGCGATTAGAGGCCGCCTGATTATGAACATGCAGGCGAGGGAATTGCCGCCGCCTCAATAAATCTCCGTCCTCAAATCGATATGCTTCTTCGGCCGGGCGTCGAGGAACAGGCGTGGGCCGGGCGCCTCGGCGAGGGCGAGCCAATAGGTGTGCTGCTCGTAATAATAAGAGCGGTCCGACCCGCCCATCGACATTCGAAGGCGGCCGTTCCAGTCGATCCGCGCCGTCTCACCCGGGCGCAGGGTGAAGAGCGGGGAGGGCAGGAAGGCCGGCCATTTGGTCCTCAGGCGATGCTGCGAGGGGTTGGCGAGGCGGATGTCGGCGGCGTCCTTGTGGAGATGCCAGGCGAGCGGCGTCGCGCGATGGGGCCTCCAATGCCGCCATTCATCCCCGACGATGGGATCCAAGCTTTGCTCGACCGCGAAATCCTCCTCGCCGACCGAATGGATTTCGTGGCACCAGACGTCGCCCCCGGCCTCGATTTCGGGAAAAGCATAGGCTTCCTCCAACCGCGGCCGCGGCCGCCGGGCGTTGGCGCCGCGCGACTCCTTGGTCCATCGCGACCAGATGTGCTGGAGGATCAGCATCCGGAAAAAGAGGCCGCTTCAGCGGCGGCCGGTCCGGCCCGAAACCGCCGCGATCGCCGCCGCGACGGCGTCTTCCGGTCTCATCCCGCTCGTGTCGAGCAGCATGGCATCCTCCGCCTTCTGCAGCGGCGCGGCGGCTCGGTTGCTGTCGCGCTCGTCGCGGGCGCGAATGTCGAGGAGGACCTCGCCATATTCGACGTTGAGGCCCATCCGGACCAGCTCGTCGTAGCGGCGGCGGGCGCGGATCTGCGGACTGGCGGTGACGAACAATTTAGCGTCGGCGTCGGGTGCGATGACGGTGCCGATGTCGCGGCCGTCGAGGACGGCGCCGCCCACCTGGTCCGCGAAGGCGCGCTGACGCTCGACCAAAGCGTGGCGGACCAGAGGATAAGCGGAAATTCGCGAGGCGATTCCGCCGACCGCCTCGCTCTTCAGTTCGAGATCGGCGAAGTCGACCTGCGAGAAGTCGCAGGCGCGCAGGGCCGAGAATTCGCTCTCGGGGTCCCCGTCCCAGCGCAGCAGGTTGAGCGCGACCGCCCGGTAGAGCAGGCCGGTGTCCATGTGCGGCAGGCCGTAATGGCGGGCCAGCGCCCTCGCGATCGTGCCCTTGCCGCTCGCCGCCGGGCCGTCGACGGCGACGATCATCTCGAAAGGCCTTCGAGCAGGGCCGCGAAACCGGGGAAGCTGGTATCGGCGATCGTCATGTCGGCGAGCGTTACCGGCTCGCGGCAATGGAGGCCAGCCACCGCGAAGCTCATCGCGATGCGGTGGTCGAGCCGCGGGTCGATCGTCGCACCGCCGGGGAGGGGGGCGCCGCCGGTCCCGGCGATGACGAGGCCGTCCTCGCCCTCCTCGACTCGGGCGCCGATCGCCCGCAGGCCCTGGCCCATCGTCGCGAGCCGGTCCGATTCCTTGACCCGCAGCTCGCCGAGGCCGCGGGCGCGGGTCGTGCCCTCGGCGAAGGCGGCGGCGACGAAGAAGATCGGAAATTCGTCGATCATGCGCGGCGCGATGTCCGGGGGCACCTCGATCCCGCGAAGGCCCGAATGGCGGACGGCGAGATCGGCGACGGGTTCTCCCTCGACGTCCCGCGGATTCGACCAGGCGAGGTCCGCGCCCATCGCGCGCAGCAATTCGAACAGGCCGGCGCGGCGCGGGTTGATGCCGACTCCCTCGACGATCAGCTCGGAGCCGGGGATGATCGCGGCGGCGACGGCGAGGAAGGCCGCGGCGGAGGGATCGCCCGGGACGGCCAGGGACCGCGGCTCGAGCTCGGTCTCGCCGCGAAGGACGATCTCTTCGCCTTCAACGACAAGGTCGGCGCCGAACTGCCGAAGCATTCGCTCGCTATGGTCCCGGGTCGGCACCGGCTCGACGATTCGGGTGAGGCCCGGAATGTTGAGCGCCGCCAGCAGCAGCGCCGATTTGACCTGAGCCGAGGGGACCTCCATCCAATGTGTCGCCGGCACCGCCGGGCACAGCCCCCGCACCGTCAGCGGCAGTCGTCCGCCCGGGGCCGTCCTCACCTCAGCCCCGATCCGCCGCAGCGGCGCCGCCACCCTTTCCATCGGCCGCCTCGACAGCGAGGAGTCGCCGGTGAAGATCGCGACGATCGGGTGGGAGGCGACCAGCCCCATCAGCAGCCGCGCCGATGTGCCGCTATTGACCATGTCTAGCGCGCTTTGGGGCTGGAGCAGCCCGCCCGAGCCAACGCCGTCTACTGTCCAGGCGCCGCCGTCGCGCTCGATGCGCACCCCCATGGCGCGAAGGGCCGCGGCGGTGGCGCGAACGTCCTCGCTCTCCGACAGGCCCTCGATCCGGCTTCGGCCGCGGGCCATTGCGGCGCAGATCAGGGCGCGGTGCGAGATGGACTTGTCGCCGGGGATACGGGCGGTGCCGCGCAGCGGGCCGGAAGCTGAAAACTCGATCGGCCCGCCCGCATCGTCCATCGGCCTTGGCTTTTGACAGCGGCTTGCGGCTGTGGCAAGCGCGCCGCTGTCCGGTCGGAAGCGGCCGTCAATCCTTCTCTTAGTGGAGTTTTTTCACCGATGGTGAAGCCTGAATGGGGCACGAAGCGCACTTGTCCCAAGTGCGGCGTCCGCTTTTACGATCTCGGCAAGGAAGATCCGGTGACCTGCATCGCCTGCGGAGTCGCCTGGGATCCCGAGCCCGTCCTCAAGTCCAAGCAGCCTCTGCCGTACGACGCTCCCAAGAAAGAGGTCGTCGTCGACGAGAAGGAGGATGCCGACCTGGCCGCCGAGGATCTCGTCATCGACGAGGATGCCGAGGAGAATCCGGACGACGAGGTCGATCTCGGCGGCGACGACGATATCGGAGTGCCCGGAGCCGGGGGCGACGACGAGGAGGTTTGATCTCTTCGTCGCCCCAGCGCAGGCTGGGGCCCCGGGGGGCGAAGGCTCCGCGCCTTTTTCTCGCTGGGATGCCAGCCTTCGCTGGCATGACGGGTTGCAGGAACAGGCATCGTCGCCTAAGTCCGGCGCCGCAAGCCGCCCTCCCAGGGGCCGGCTGAAAAAGGTTCGGGGCCGTAGCTCAGCTGGGAGAGCGCTGCAATGGCATTGCAGAGGTCAGGGGTTCGATCCCCCTCGGCTCCACCAGCCTTCGCGTGGCGGCAGCGGCGTCAAGCTCAGCCTGCCGACCGCCCGAAATCCAGCCTGAACGCGGCGCCGGCCGCGCTTGGCAGCAGGAGCGCGTCGCCGCCGTGGGCGCGCATGATTTCGCGGGTGAGGTGAAGGCCGAGGCCGCAGCCGTCGCGATCCCAGCGTTCGCGGCAGAAGGGCTCGAACAAGTTGGCGCGCAGCGAAGCGGCGACGCCCGGACCCTCGTCGCGGACGTCGAGCGTCCGCTCCTCCCCCACCGCCACCTCGATCCGTCCACCGCCCCCGGCATGGGCGACGGCGTTGCCGATCAGATTGCCGATAGCCCGGGCCAGGGCATGCGGGTCGCCGCCGACCAGCACGGGGCCGTTGGGCCTGCGCAGCGACAAATCGTAGCCTGAGGCGATCGCCATCGGCGCCATGTCCGCGACGACGTCTCCCGCCAGCGCGGCGAGATCCAATTCGGTGTGAGGCTGGCCGCCGAGCGTCAGCCGCTCCACGTCCAGCATCTGCCCGACGAGGTTCGACAGGCGAACCACCGCGCGCTGGAGGCCCTCTTTCGCCTCGTCCTCCTTGAGCGAGTCTATCTGGAGCGAGATGATCGCCAGCGGAGTGCGCAGCTCATGGGCGACGTCGGCGATGAACCGCCGCCGCCGGACGATCTCGCCGGCCAATCGCTCGAGCGCCGAGTTGAACCCGCGCACGAGCGGCAGCAGCTCCCTTGGCACCCGGCTCTCGCGCAGGCGCCGGTCCGGCCGGTCGGGGCGGATCGCCGCGGCGTCCGTGGTCACCGGCTTCAGCGCCGCCGTCAGCACCGGCAGAGCGACGAGCATCGCGACCAGCCCGATCACGCCCAAAGCGAGCAGGACGACGAACATGCCCTGACCGAGGAAATAGCGAAGGGCGTGGGCCAGGGAGACGTTGCGGGAATCGATCCCGCCCGCAGCCAGGAAAACCCCGCCGGCGGCAGCGGGCCGCCATTCCATCGACGAATCCGAGAAAGGCCGCGGCACGCCCGGGACGTGGAAGCTGCCGCTTTCCAGGGACCTGGCATAGCGGTCGAACAGGGGAGGGGCGGCGCGAGGCACGGGGCCGAAGGAAAATCGCCGGCCGCCCGACTCGGCCAGCAGCCAGAGCGAGGGATTCTCCGCCGCCAGCTCGGAGAACGGTCCGCCTTTCGGGATCACGAGCCGGCCCGACTCGCGCTGGATCTCGTCGGCCGCGAAGCTGATGGCGATGGTCGGCGCCATGTGATGGTCTTCCTCGAACGACAGGCTGGCCGAACTCAGCATCAGCAGGCCGGCGAGGAAGGTCAGCACGTAGATCGGCAGGAAGATCAGGGCGGCGCGGAGCCTTAGGGAGGGGCGGGTCAACATCGTCGAAGCAGGTAGCCGACGCCGCGGATCGTGGTGAGGCGAAGCTCGGCCCCGGAATCGTGGAGCCGCCGCCGAAGCCGCGAGATCTGAGTCTCGAGGGCGTTGGCCGAGACCTCGCAATCGAGGCCGTACAGCTCGGACTCGAGATAGTCCCTCTGCACGACCCGGCCCGCGCGGCGAACGAGCAGCTCGAGAAGCGCGAGCTCCCGCCGCGGCAGGCTCAGCGGCTTGCCGCCGACGCGAGCCTCGCGAGTCGCCGGATCGAACGTCAATCGCCCGATCTCGACCGGCGGCTGCCCCTTTCCCGAGATCGGCCGCCGGCAGGCGGCGCGAAGCCGGGCGAGGAGCTCCGTCAGCGCGAAGGGCTTGACGAGATAGTCGTCCGCCCCGGCATCGAGGCCTTCGACCCGGTCCGCGATCTCGTCGCGCGCGGTGAGGAAGATGATCGGTGGAGCCGAAGGCCGGGACTTCGCGGCGGCGACGAGCGCGATGCCGTCGCCGTCCGGGAGCCGGCGGTCGAGCAATATGGCGCGATAGGCCTTCTGGAGGATGGCTTCGAAAGCGTCCGCGAGGCACGCGACATGGTCGACGGCCCAGCGGTCGCGTTCGAGGCCGCGGACGATTTCCCGGGCCAGGGCCGGATCGTCCTCCACCAGCAGGATGCGCAGAGCGTCGCTCATTGGCCGGCTATCGCTAATCCACCTTGCCGCAACCTGTCATGAAAAAGCGATCGGCGACAGCTTGCCGCCAATCGCGCCGCCTAGGGCCTGATCGACCGAAGCTTCGAAGGGAAAGTTCCTCTCATGCCCATGAAGACAATATTGGCGACGCTGCTGCAGTGGGCGCTCGCGCTCGCGCTCGCCTTTTCCAGCGCTTGCCCCGCGACGGCCTGGGGCGCGGTTCCCGGGCCGCGGCCGAAAGCGAGCGACCCGGAGGTGGCCCGGTTCTTCGACGATTACATGGCGAAGACGATCGCGCGCCTCGAAATTCCCGGCGGCGCCGTCGTCGTCGTCCGCGACGGGCGGCCGATCCTCGCCAAGGGCTACGGCTATGCCGATCTTGCCTCGAAGCGGCCGGTGGACGTCGAGAAAACCCTGTTCCGAGCCGCTTCGGCGTCGAAGATCGTGCCGTGGATGCTCGCCATGCAGCTGGTCGAGGAGGGCCGTCTCGACCTCGACCGCGACGTCAACGACTATCTCGACTTCCGAATCCCGGAGGCGTTCGGCCGTCCCGTCACGATGCGCCACCTGATGACTCATTCGGCGGGCTTTCCGGAGCGCTTCCACGGCGTCTTCGACCAGGATGTGTCGCAACCGCTCGGACGCCGGCTGAGGGACAATATCCCGGAGCGCAATTATGCGCCCGGGACGACCATCGCTTATTCGAATTACGGCGCCGCTCTGGCCGGCTATATCGTCGAGCGCCTGCGCGGACAGCCCTGGGAGCGGGTGGTGGCGGAGCGCTTCTTCGGACCCGTCGGAATGCGGAATTCCACCGTCCTCCAACCCGTTCCCGCGCCGATGATGAGGCGGCTCGCCTCGACCTACAGCCATGGCAGCGACAGGCCGGGCCCGTTCCGCTTCACGCCGCTGGCGCCGATGGGCTCGCTCACTCCGACGGCCGGAGACATGGGCCGGCTGCTCGCCATGCTCGTCAGGGGCGGGCAGGGGGAGAATGGCCGGGTCGTCGCGCCGGCGACGTTGCGGCAGATGTTCACGGTGCAAAAGGCGTTCGGACCGGGCCTGAAGGACGGCTTCGGGCTGGGCTTCCTCGTCGGCGAATATCATGGCGTCCCTTATGCCGGCCATGCCGGCAACATGACGACTCTCGCCACCGATCTCGAAGTCCTGCCCGACCAGGGCCTGGGCTGGTATTATGTGTTCAACAGCCAGGGGCCGAACGAGGCGGCGCGGCAGGTCCGCGACGATCTGCTGATGGCGGCGATCGATCGCTTCGCGGCCGCCGGGGCGCCGGCCGTCGCCACGCACGGCCCTTCGTCCGCCGCCGACGTCGCCGGAACCTATATCAGCACGCGGCGCATATTCCGCGGCCCCCTGATGTTCTCGGGCCTGTTCAACACGACGATCGCGGTCGCCGAGAAGGACGGCAGCCTGACCGTCGAGTCCGGCGGCAAGGTCACTCACTGGCTGCCGGAGGGGCGCGATCGCTTCATCGACTCCGAGACCGGCATTCCCCTTGCGGTGACTCGCGGCGCGGACGGGCGAGTCGAGCGGATCGGAGGCGCGGCGCTTTACGCCGCCGCCGAATTCGAGCGCGCGCCGGGCATCGTCGCCTGGGGGCCGATCGTCGCCGCCTTCGGGTTCGGCACCCTGCTTCTCGCGCTGCTGGTCAAGCCGTTCGCGTGGCTCGTCGCCAGGCGCCGCCGCCGCCTGTCGGGCGACGCTTCGCCCGCAAACTTCCCCTGGACCCGGCGATGGGCCCGGAGAGCCTTCTGGACGATCATGCTGACGATCGTCGGCTGGGGCGCGTTCGGCCTTTGCCTCGCGATCGACTTCCTGTTCCTCTTCACGGCGCCGGCGATCGTCGGGCTTGCGCTGGGCGTGCTGGCCTTGCTCAGCGCTCCGTGCGCCGCGATCCTGGCGGCGGATGCCGTCGCGGCCTGGCGGGACCCCGCGCGCGGCTGGGCCGGCCGCGGCTGGAGCTCCGTCGTCGCGGCCGGGGCGGCGGCCGCGGCGTTCACCTTCTACCGGTTCGACGTCATCAACCTCTCCGGACAATGGTGACGGGGGCCGCCGCGCCCCCCGGTGCTACCCGCTGACCAGCACCCCCTTCATCCCCGGATGGTATCGGCAGAAGAAGGGGATCGCTCCCTTCCGCTTCACCACTGTCCTGCCGCTCCCTTTGGGCGGCAGATCCAGGTTGAAGCTGCCGTCGCGCGCGGTGACGCTGTGGCGGAAGAGGTCGCGGTTGACCCACAGGATGACATCGCCGGCGCGCAGGTTCGGCGGGGGTGTGCCGAACTTCATCTTGTCGATGACGACGGTGTAAACCGTCGGCGCGCCGGCGGCCGGAGCGGCGGCGAGGGGCAGGGCCGCCAGTACCGCCGCTCTCAGCAGGGCGGTCCGCATCAGCGGATCTGCTTCGCGAGATGCTCGGCATGGCCCTGATGCTCGCGGAAGAGGGTGAGGCCGGTCTCGAGCAAAGATTTCAGCTCGCTGTTCTTGGCGCCCGGGATGAGGGTGGTCCGGAGGGCGCCGTTGACCGTCCGGTGGAAGGCCACTTCGTTTTGAGCATAGGCGCGGTCGAAGGCGGGGCCGTTGAGGCGGGCGAGGTCGCGCAGCTTGGCGGCGGCGCCGGCCGAGAGGGCGGTGCTGGTCGGATTGGCTTCGGGTGCGACTCCGAGCTTCCCGACCAGGGCCAGCGCCTTGACGTTCACCGCTTCGTGGTCGCGCACCATGGTCTGGGCGAAGGCGCGAACCTGCCGGTTGTGCGATTTCTTGAGCGCCTGGCGGGCGGCGGCGATGTCGATCTGCCCCGCCGTGTAGGCGATGTGGGCGATCTGGGCGTCGTTGATGTGCGGCCCGTCATGCGAGGCGGCGGCCGTGCCGAACGCCAGCAGCGCGGACAAGGCGACGAGAGCGAATTTGCGGATCATTTGCGGTTCCTCCGAAAGTTGCGGGGAGGCTTCCCCGTCCCGTGAGCTTGGATGCCGCCGCGGACCCTGCGTTCCCGGGAACCTGGCGGCTCCGCCGGCATCAAACGGGTCGAGCGAGCGAAGGAGGCGTGGGTGGATCATTGCAGTTGCGGGGCGGATTTTCTGGAGATCGAGCCGGTCGAGCCGGCCGCCCCGAGGCGGCCGAGCGGCGCCGAGGTCGAGCGGGCGGTGCGCACCTTGATCGCGGCCGCGGGCGACGATCCGTTCCGCGAAGGGCTGCTCGACACCCCGGCGCGGGTCGCCAGGGCCTACAAGGAATGGTTCGCCGGCTACGCGGTGGACCCGGCCCGGCTGCTCGACCGCCTGTTCACCGAGGCCGAGGATTATGAGGACATGATCCTGCTTCGCTCGATCCCCTTGGTCTCCACCTGCGAGCATCATCTCGCGCCGATCACCGGCCATGCCCATGTCGCCTACCGGCCGAACGGGCGGGTCGTCGGAATCTCCAAGCTGTCGCGGCTGGTCGACGCCTTCGCGCGGCGGCTGCAGCTGCAGGAGCGGCTGACCCGCCAGATCGCCCGCGCCCTCGACGAGGCGCTTTCGCCCCGCGGAGTGGCGGTGGTGATCGAGGCGACCCACGGCTGCATGGCGACTCGCGGGGTCAACCAGCACGGCATCTCGATGGTCACCAAATGCTGGCTCGGCGACTTCAAGGCCGATTCCGGGCTGCGGCGGGAATTGATGGAGTCGCTCGGCTGCGGGTCGGCTAGGATGGCGTCATGACGGCGGCCGCCGGCCTCGACTATGAGACGCTCGACGATCTGGCGCTCGCCAGGCGGCTTGGAGCGCGCGATCCGGCCGCGGTCAGGCTGATCACGACACGCAACAACCAGCGGCTGTTCCGGACCGCCTGGAGCATCCTCAAGAGCCGGGCCGACGCCGAGGATTCGGTGCAGAGCGCCTATCTGAGCGCCTTCGCCGCGATCGGCGACTATGAGGGCCGCTCGTCCCTTTCCACCTGGCTGACCCGCATCGTCATCAACGAGGCGCTCGGCCGCAAGCGGGCGGCGAAGCGGCGCCTCGCCAGGCTCGACGGCGGTTCGGTGACCGTTCTCGACGAATATCGGGAAAAGCTGATGCGCGGATCGACGACGACCCTGCCCGACGGCTCGCTCGCTCGCGAGCAGATCCGGCGCTTGCTCGAGGAAGCGATCGGGCGGCTGCCCGAGCCGTTCCGCCTCGTCTTCGTGCTTCGCGACGTCGAGGGTCTGAGCGTCGAGGAAGCGGCCGAGACGCTCGGAATCGCTCCCGCGACTGTGAAGACCCGCCACTTCCGCGCCCGGCGGCGGCTCCAGGAGGCGCTGGCGCCGGAGCTGGGCGCGGCGCTGACCGGGACCTTCCCGTTCGCGGGAGCGGATTGCGAGGCGATGACGGAACGGGTGCTGGCCGCTATAACGGGCTAGGACTCGGGGCCCGGGGCGGAAGAGGCTAGCCAAAGGCGCCGAATTAAGGCATTCTTTTCATTATGAAACTGGCTGCCGGGGCGGGCATTGCCGCTGTCATTTTCGCAATCGCGGCCGCCCGGGCGCAGGGCGACGGCCCCGCCGTGCCCGCCCGCCCCGCCCAGCCGGCGCCCGCCGACTGGGGCGAGTGGACTCGACCGCTGCAGCCGCACTCGGCCCATCCCCGGCCCGCGCCGGCCGAAGCGCCGCAATCTCCGGCGCCGGCGGCGGTGGCGGCGGAGATCGATGTCGTCGACGCCCACTGGATGGCGCTCACCATGTGGGGCGAGGCAAGGAACGGCGGCGAAGCGGCGATGCGGGCGGTCGGCCACGTCATCGACAACCGCCACCGGGCCGGCACCCACGGCACCTATGTCACCGAGGCGGTGAGCGAGGCCTGGCAGTTCAGCTGCTGGAATCGCGGCGACCCCAATTACGCCGCCATCATGAACATCGACGCCCTGCCCGCCGACAGCGAGGACCGGCGGATGTGGGTGACCGCGAAGCGGGTCGCGGAGGAGATCCTTTCCGGCCAGTCGGCCGATCCGACCGGCGGCGCTCTCTTCTACCATACCGCCGCGGTTTCGCCGCGCTGGTCGGCCGGAGTCGCTCCGGTCGCGCAGATCGGCGGCCACCTCTTCTTCCGGACCGCTCGCTAAGGCGAGGCGCGGCCCGCTTTGACGCAGGCGAGGACTCCGGAGCCGTTGCCTTCGAGGTTGCTGCACCGCCATTCCGGCCCGATCCGACCGAGGTCCGGCGGCTCCGCGGCGCGATAGAGCAGGATGATCGCCGGCCTCTTGCCGGTCGCGGCCGCCAGGAGCTCGCCGGTCGCGTCGGGGCCGGTGGCGAGCATATTCGCCTGGACGCCCTGACCCGCCCGCCGGAAGAAATAGCTGCCGAGCTGCGACGTCGTCTTCGGGTCGAGGACCCGGGCCCCGGAATAGCCCAGCGAATAAGTGAGGGTGTCGGGCCTCGCCGGCAGCAAATAGAGCGTGGGCACCTCGAGGCCGAAGCGCGATCGGGTCTCGAGTATGTCCCGCGTCCCGGCGGGATTGATCGCCGCCAGATACCAGGCCGCCACGACGGCATAGCCGGCCGGGGCCCGGGCCAGCAGCACCACGCCCAGCATCATGCCCGGCACGAGCGGGGTCAGATAGCGCTCGACGAGGAACTCGTGCCTCATCCCGAGCCCGACGACCAGCAGCAGGCACGCCAGGCCCGAAACGGCCGTCCAGCGGGCGCCCTTGCCCTGCTCCTCAGTGGCGAGCAGGCGGCAGGCGGCGAGGATGACGATCAGCAGAAGCGCGAAGGGCAAGGTCGGGCCCACCACCCTTGCCGCCACCTGCAGCGCCGCGGCAAAGGAAAGCCGGTCGTACCAGGCGATGTCGGGCTGGGCGTAAACCAGCAGGCGCGGCAGGTGGTAGAGGCCCCAGGCCGCCAGCGGCGCGAGGACCAGAAGCGCCGGCCAGGTTCGAATCGCACGGCGCCGGTGAAGCGCCAGGTAGAAGAGCCCCTGCACCAGCGCCGGCCAGGCCGCGAAATAATGGGTGGCGACGCTGAGCGCGGCGAGGCCGCACCACAAGGTCGCGCGCCTCAGGTCCGGCGCCTCCACGAGGCGGGCATAAGCGACCGCCTGCACGGCGCTGACCAGGAGCAGCAGCGCGTAGGATCGAGCATCGGCGGAAAGCAGGAGCCCCGGAGTCCAGAAGAACAGCAAGGCCGCCCAGGCCAGCCTGGCGTCGCGGGTGAGGCCGGGCACCCTCCAGGCGAAGGCCAAAGCCGAAGCCGCGGCCATGAAGAGCAGGCTCGGAAGGCGAAGGGCGAAGTTCGATTCCCCCGGCCACAGCGCCATGAAGACGTAGTAGAAAGGCGCGTTGGCGTCGAGCCAGACCTCCCGCCAGAAAGCGGTCCAGCCCGGCTGGGAGGCGATCACCGCGGTCCATGTCTCGTCGAGCCAGAGCGGCAGATCCGTCATCAGCCAGAGGCGAAGCGCGAGCACGGCGAGGCCGCCCGCGATGACGATCGCGTAGAGCGCGACTCGGGCCGGCGGCAAGGTTCGGAGCTGGCCCCAGCGGTACCCGAGGCCTGCGCGGCGCGCGCTCGGCAGTGGATCCTCCGTCAAAGGCGGGAATCGGCCGGGCGCGGCGCGACCCTTAGAACTTCGTCCCGATCCTCAGCCCGATCATCCGCGGGCGGATGACGTAGGTATAGATTTTCGGGCCGATGGCGGTGAGGCCGTCCGGATCGCCGCAGACCGATTCGGTGCATTGGATAGTGTTGCCGGTCGCGCCGTTGACGTCGAACAAATTCTTGACGAACAAGTCGATCGACCAGCGGCCGTTGGTGACTCCGCTGCTGAGGTCGACCGTATCGTAGCCCTCCAGATTGCCGACGATGGCGCGCTCCGCCAGCCGCAGGTCGCCCGTGCGCGAGCCCTCGTGGATCAGATTGGCCTGGAGATGCGCGTCCAGCGCGCCGAGCTTGAACTCGTAGCGGGCCAGCGCATTGGCCTTGAAGCGGGCGCTGATCGGCAATCGAGTGCCGGCCGGCGCCAGCAGGGCGTTGCCGGGGGTGGTGCAGTCGAACGCGTCGTTGGCGATGAGGCAGAAATCGTCGGTGATCTTGGCATCGTTGAACGAGCCGCCGAAGCTGAAGGTGAGGCCGCGCACCGGCCGGTAGAAGATGTCGAACTCGGCGCCGCGGATTCGGGCGTTGCCGGCGCTCCTGATCTCGGTGAGGCCGTTGGCGCCGAGGAAGGAGAGCTGGATGTCCGACCAGTTGAGCTGATAGATCGCGCCGTTGAAGCGCAGCCGGTTGTCGGCCCAGCTGGTCTTGAAGCCCAATTCGTAATTGTCGATGAAATCGGGGGCGTAGGGCGGCAGGGTTCCGCGCCGGTTGACTCCGCCCGGCCGGAAGCCGCGCGACCAGGTGCCGTAGAGCAATATGTCTTCGGTCGGTTTCCAGGTGAGGTTGAGGCGGTGGATGAAGTCCGTCGCCGAGGTCGTCTTGTCGAGATTGGTGCAGGGCGAGCCGGCGACCTGCGGCGGGCCGAAGCAGGCGGCGACGCCGGTCTTGCTGCTGTAGCCCGAGCTGAATCCGAAAAAGCCCTCGAGCGAGTTCTTGAACTTGTAGAGGCGGCCGCCGCCGGTCAGCGTCAGCTTGGGCGTGATGTCCCAGCTGACCTCGCCGAACGCCGCATAGTCGCGGTCGACGCGCAGCTGCTGGGTCAGCCAGATGTTGCTCTCGGTGCCCGGCACCGTGAGCGAGTCGGCGATGTTGTCGATGATGTAATTCTGCTCGATGCTGTGCGTCTGGCGCTGGTAGAACAGGCCGCCGATGAAGCGCACCGGCTTGCTCGCCGGCGAGGCGAAGCGAAGCTCGTGGCTCATCTTGGTGAAGCTGTCGTCGGATAGGATGTACTGGTTGGGATTCACGAAGTTGCCGGCATTGTCGTAGAAATAGGCGCCGTAGCCGGCGAGCTTGTCGTAGAAATAGGCGTAGTCGACATAGTCGGACGCGCCGTCGATCTGGCGCTGCATGTAGGCGCCGGCATAGGTCATGTCGAAGCTGCCGATCTTGCCGGAGACGGTCAGCGCCGCCTGGTACCATTTGTCGACGAAATGCTCGGGGTTGAACTGCTGGACCTGGAGCCGGCCGAGGCCGGATTCCTGGGCGAAGGTGCCGTCGCTGACCTGCTTCTGGCCCATCACCTGCGGCAGGATCGTCCAATTGTCGTCGAGGTCGATCTTCAATGCGGCGCGGGCGCCATAGGTCTCGACGTCGTTATAATCGTTCTCGACGAAGGGAGCGTTGGTGAAGGTGATGCCCGAGGTCGGGAAGGTGAGGCTGCCCGGCACGTTGTCGATATAGCCGGCGTCCTTGCGGTACCAGCCGACCACTCGAAGCGCCATCCTGTCGGAGACCGGAGCGTTGACGAACGCCTCGCCGGTATAGCCCCATTCGCCGTGGGCGACGTTGTTCAGCTCGACATTGGCCTCGCCGTAGAAGGCGCTGGTGTCGGGCTTGTTGGTGATGATCCGGACGGTGCCCGCCTGGCTCGAGGCGCCGTAGAGCGTGCCCTGCGGCCCGGCCAGGGCCTCGACCCGGGCGATGTCGAAGACGTGGATGTCGAGTGCGCCGGTGATGGTCGTGATCGGCTGCTCGTCGAGATAGGTGCCGACCGAGGGCAAGGAGGCCGAGTGGTTGGCGTTCTCGCCCGAGGCGACTCCGCGGAAGTAGACGTTGGAGAAACCGGGGCCGGCGCTCTGGAAGGAGATCGAAGGGACCTGGCGGGCGTAATCGGAGAATTCGTCGACCTGAAGCTCGTCGAGCTTCTCGGTGCCGAGCGCGGTGATCGCGATCGGCACGTCCTGGAGGTTCTCCTCGCGCTTCTGGGCGGTGACGACGATGTCGGCCGAATCCTGCTGGCCGCGGCCGGTGTCGGCCTGGTCGCCCGCGCCGCTGCCTTCGCCGCTGGCGGGCGGGTCGGTGTCCTGGGCGAAGGCGGTGCCGGACAAAGCCGTCGAAGCGAGCAGGGCGTAGGCGGCGAGCCTGAAGCCGGAAGCGAGGCGCATATCGTCAGTACCCCCAAACGTGCGTCTGGCGGCGAATCTGTCTCGCTTTGGGGGCTTTGGTCAAATTTATTCTGCTGACGTAACGGCTCTGGTCCGCCGGCTGTGGTTTCGATGTCACGGCTCCTCCCCCGGGAAGCTAGGCCGGCGCCTCCGGATAAGCCTCCAGCACCGGTCCGAGCGCCTCTTTCAGCGGCCCCAGCCACGGCTCGTAGGCCCGCCACTGGCCGATTCCCTCCCTGTTGATCGGTCGGCGGACCTGCTCCGAGCTGGCGGTTCGGACGGCGCGCTTGTTTTCGTGGAAGCGAAGGCAGGCCGGATCGAAGTCGAGCCCGAGATAGGCGAGCAAACGCCGAACTTCGGGCTCGGGGTCGTCGACCAGACGCTCGTGAATGACCCTGTGGACCCGCCCCGGCAGCACCCGGTCGAAATGGCCCATCAGGTCGACATAATCGGCATAATAACGGCCCATGTCGGCGAGGTCGTAGCTGAAGCCCTGGCCGTGCGCATAATGCTGCTTGAAGTTGGAGAAGCCGCAATCGAGCGGGTGGCGGCGAGCGTCGATTATCTTCGCGTGGGGCAGGATGAGGTGGATGAAGCCGGTGTGCAGCCAGTTGTTGGGCAGCTTGTCGATGAAGAAGGGCCGATCGGTCTTGCGCTGGATCCGGGTGCGATCGAGATATTCCTCGCCGAGCGCGGCGAAGGCGGCGGAGTCGAGGCCGGCCAAAGTCTCCGGATAAAGCGCCTTGCCCTCGCCCCCGCGCCAGCGGCCCATCCGGGCGGCGAGGACGGGCAGGTCGGGCAGCTCCATCGTCCCTTCGACCAGCGGATGGCTGGCGAGTATCTGCTCGACGAGGGTGGAGCCGGCGCGGGGCATTCCGAGGATGAAGACGACGTCCGCGGCGGTTGCTCCGAAGCCCTTCCGCTCGGCGAGGAACTCGCGGCTGTAGAGCCGCTTCGAGCGCCGAACGAGGCTCGTCACCTCGCCGGCGTCGTAACCCATCATGTCGTGCCGAAGCCGGTTGCCCTCGGCATAATGAGCGAAGGCGCGGTCGGGCAGGCGCCGCTCCTCGAGCGCCTTGCCGAGGGCGAAATGGAGGTGGAAGCGGTCCTCCGGCTTCAGCCCCGGGTGGCCCAGGGCCGCTTCCATCGCGGCGAGGTCCTCGTCCGCGAAGGCCACCGTCTTGAGATTGGCGAGGCTCCACCAGGCTTCGCCGAGCATCGGCGCCAGCGCCAGCGAGCGGCGGTAGGCGCCGACGCCGTCGTCCAGCCGGCCCACGGTCTTGAGCGTGTGGCCGTAGCTCATCCACACCTTGGGCTGGTCGGGCGTCACGGCCAGGATCTGCTCGTAGAGGCGGATCGCTTCCTCGAAGCCGCCGAGCCGGCCCAAAGCCGCCGCCCGCAAATTCTGCTGCGAGGCGTTTTCCGGGCCGTCCTGAAGCAAATAATCGAGGATCTCGAGCGCCTCGCCGGCTCGGTTCTGGCGGTAGAGGACGGTGGCGAGATTGGCGCGCGCCGCGGTGAAATCGGGCGCGAGCTCGAGCGCGCGGCGAAGCAGATTCTCCGAATCCTTGTAGCGGCCCAGCCGGCCGGCCAGCTCGGCCATCATCCGGATCGCCGCGATGTCGGTCGGCTTTTCCTTGAGGTACGGCCGGAGCAGCCGCTCGGCGAAGGCGAGCTGGCCCTCGACCAGGGCCAGGCCGGCCTGCATCAGGCGGGGATCGCGGACGGCCGCCGCCAGGGACTTCTCGACGTTCACGGCCCGCTTTCCACCAGCGGCACGCCGTAGGCGCTCAGCAACGCTTCGACCTCGGCCGAATGGCGGGCGAGGACGCCCTCCACTTCCTCGCGCAGCGCCCGGTCCTCCTTTCGAGTTCCCATCGAAACGTCGAACACCATCGGCAGCTGGGGCCCGTCGAACGAGGGCAGCGGCCTGACCGCGAGCGGGACGGGCGACCGGGTCGCGAAATAGCCCGCTACCGGCCCCCAGACGAAGGCGACGTCCACCTCTCCCGAGGCCACGGCGCTGACGATATCGGCCTGCGGCGCCGGCTTCGCATAATCGCCATAGACCATGTAGCCGCGGACATTGTCGACGATGCCGCGCTTCGCCAGAGCGTGAGCGGGGGGCGTGTTGTTGAAATCGTCGCCGATCATCGAGACTCCGATCCTGAGGGTCTCGAGGCGGGGATCGTCGAAGGAGGCGATATCGAGGCCGCGGTCGGCCCGGGTCACCGCGACGTAGGTGGAACGGTAATAAGGGCGGGTGGTGGCGAGCATCTCCAGGCTCGAGCCGACGCCGGGGATGAGGTCGCATTTGCCGTCGTTCAGGGTCTCGCGCACGTTGCCGCGCCGCTGCGCCCACCAGGTGTAAGCCACCGCGGCCCCCAGATCCTTGGCGACGAGATCCACCAGCCTGTTCTCGAATCCCTCTCGCTTGTCGTTGGAGAAGGGAAGGTTGTTGGGGTCCGCGCAGACTCGAAGGGTCCGGATCGCCGGGCCGCCGCCCTCTCCGTCACCCGAGGCGCCCACTCCGTCACCCCAGCGAAAGCTGGGGCCCATGCCGAGTTGGAACGCGGCCGCGGCCGATTCGGCATGGATGCCAGCCTGCGCGGGCATGACGAGGAGGGCGATGGCGGCGGCAAATCCCCTCATGGCGCGGCGACGATGCCCCACGGCTTGCCGCCGAGCGCGACGGTGCCGATCGCCTTGTTCGCGATGATGTCGATCGCCGTCATGTCCCCGCTCAGCCCGTTGGCGGTGTAGAGCCGGGTCTCGTCGGGCGACAAAGCCAGGTTCCAGGCGCGCCAGCCGGCCGGGTAGGTGCGCACGATCTTCAGGGTCGCCGGATCCACTTCCGCGACCAGTTTGGCGCGCCCGAGGGCGACGAAGGCGCGCCTGCCGTCGCGGGTGAAGGCGATCCCGATCGGCTGGGCGTAGACGTCGCCGCTCGGCTGGGCGACCAGCTTGCCGAAATCGATCTTGCCCAGGCTCTTGCGGGTGGCGGAGTCGAACACCGAGACGGTGCCGCGCGCCTCCGAGGAGACCCAGAAACGGCGGCCGTCGGGGCTGAAGGCGACGAAGCGGGGCCGGGTGTCGACGATGAGGTTGTCGATCACCTGCCCGGTGGCGGTATCGATCACATGCGCCATCGCGCCGCTCTCCGACGCCTGGACGACGAGTCTGCCGTCGGGGCTGACCGCTGTTCCTTCCGGCTCGCCGCCGACCGGCACCTCGGCCGCGATCTTCTCGCCGGCAATGTCGACGACGGTCAGGAGGTTGTCATTCTCGTTGGCGATGTAGAGCCGCTTGCCGTCGGGGGCGACCGCGAAGGTCTCGGGATCGGGGCCGGAGGGAAGGTGGCCGGTCACCTTGCCGGTCGCCAGGTCGACGACTGCGAGGCGGTCGTCGCCGCTGACCGCGACGTAGAGCCTCCGGCCGTCCGGGGAAAGCGCCAGCCCGCGCGGGCGCTTGCCGACGTCGATGCCGCCGGTCTCCTTGAGCGTCGCGCCGTCGACGACATGGACGACGTTCGATTCCTCGTTGGAGACGTAGAGAGTGGTCGCGCTTGCCGGCTGAGCGAGGACGAGCAGGAGGGCGGCGGCCGGGCGGATCATGTCCTCGTATAGAGGAAGGCGGCGATGTCGCGCGAGTCCCCGGCGGTGACCCCTAGCCGCGGCATGGCGGTGCCGGGCGAGACCGCCTGCGGATCCATGATCCAGCGCTCGAGATTCTCCGGCTTGTTCTTGAGCCGGCCGGCGATGATGGCGCGCGCGCCGATGCCGTCCAGCGGCGGGCCGACCAGACCCGAAGCGCCCGACTGCCCCTTGACGGCGTGGCAGCCGCCGCAGCCATATTTCGAGAACGCGGCCTGGCCTCGCTCGCTGCTTCCGCCGGTCAGCGCCTCGGCGCGCTTGATCACGTCCCAATGCTCGTAGCGCCGGTCGGCGAACAGAGCGAAGGCGCCGACGACGATCAAGGCCGGCGGCAGGAACAATGCGATCGCCTTATTCCGCGGCAAGGGCATGGCCCACCTCGCTGGCCTTGAGCCATTTCCAGAGGAAGACGAGCGCGGCGGCGCCGTGGAAGGCGCCGCCGGGGATCCACATGATGAGGCCGGCCAGCTGCTGGTCCTCCGCGGGCGTGAGGCCCGTCGCCGTCATGCCGAGCTGGGCATAGCCGGCGTACCAGGGGCTCTGCGAGAAGGCCATCAGCGCCCCGAGCGCCCCCCCGGCGAGCGAGGTGACGAAGAGCGCGAGGGCGGCGACTCCATAGCCTCCACGGCCGTGCGCCATCGCCCACCAGAAGATGAGGGCGGTGACGAGGAAGGAAAGGTGCTGGGCGACGTGCCAGCCCTCGCCGCCCAGAGCTCGGTCGAACAGGCCCGGAGCGTGCCAGGCCCACATCGCCGCCAGCTGAAGCGCGGTCGCGAAGACCGGGTCGGTGACGAGGCGCCACAGGCCCTTGCCGCCGCGCGCGATTGCGCCGAGCGCGGCGCGCGCCGGCGCGGGAAGGCTCCACAGCAGGACCGCGCCCGGCCGCGAGGCGACCAGAAGGAGCGCCGCGGGGAGCATGATCAGCTCATGCTCGATCATGTGCATCGTGAAGCTCGCCTCCCCGGCGCGGTGGAGCGGCGAGACGATCGCCGCGGCCAGCGTCAGCCACCCGGCCGCAAAGAGCAGCGCGCCGCGCCGGAGGCTAAGTCG
>JAXDPB010000009.1:0-53081 GCA_034668585.1 Sphingomonadales bacterium
TTCACTGGCCGGCGCCTCCGCCCTCGAACGGGCCGCGCCGCGCCGGGGGACCGCCCGAGCCGCCGCCGCCCGAACCCTGGGTGAGCGCGTCGCGGGCGAGCTCGCCGATTCCGCCCAGGGTGCCGATCAGCGCGGTCGCCTCGACCGGGAACAGGATGGTCTTGGCGTTGGGCGAGGTGGCGAACATTCCGATCGCGTCGACGTAGCGCTGGGCGATGAAGTAGTTGATCGCCTGGGTGTTGCCGTCCTTGATCGCTTCGGAGACGACCGTCGTCGCCTTGGCTTCGGCCTCGGCGGCGCGCTCGCGGGCCTCGGCGTCGCGGAACGCCGCCTCGCGGCGGCCTTCGGCCTCGAGGATCTGGCCCTGCTTCTCGCCCTCGGCGCGGAGGATGGCGGAGGCTCGGCTGCCCTCGGCCTCGAGGATGACGGCGCGCTTCTCGCGCTCGGCCTTCATCTGCCGGCCCATCGCGTTGACGATGTCGGCGGGCGGGCGGATGTCCTTGATCTCGACCCGGGTGATCTTGACCCCCCAGGCCTCGGTCGCCTGATCGACCACCACGAGCAGCCGCGAGTTGATCTCGTCGCGCTTGGAGAGGGTCTCGTCGAGGTCCATCGAGCCCATCACGGTGCGCAGGTTGGTGGTGGTGAGCTGCATGATCGCGACGTAGAGGTCGGAAACCTCATAGGCCGCCTTGGCCGCGTCCAGCACCTGGAAGAAGACGACGCCGTCGGTCGAGACCATGGCATTGTCCTTGGTGATGATCTCCTGGCCCGGAATGTCGAGCACCTGCTCCATCATGTTCACCTTCCTTCCGACCCGGTAGAAGAAGGGCATGTAGAAATTGAAGCCGGGATGAGCGACGGCGGTGAAGCGGCCGAAATATTCTATCGTATAATGATAGCCTTGGCGGACGATCTTGATTCCGGAAAAGAGGAACAGCACAACCAGGATAAGAAGAAAGAAAAAGACGATGGTGATGGTCATGGCGGTTGCGCCTCCCCTTGCGAACCGCGGCATAATGCGGGCAAGTGGGGCCGCTTCCAAGTGAAATCGGGGCTGATCATCGCCGACCTTCGCCTCTGCCGTTCCCTGCTCTTCCTTCCCGCCTCGAACCCGCGCGCGGTGGCGAAGGCGAGGGGGCTCGCCGCCGACCTGGTGATCCTCGACCTCGAGGATGCCGTGAAGGCGGAGGACAAGGAGGCCGCCCGCGCCGCGGCGGTCGAGGCGGCGGCGCAAGGCTTTCCGGGCTTGTGCGCGATCCGGATCAACTCGCGGGCGCCCTGGCGCTCGCCGGATCTCGAGGCGGTGGCGGCGAGTGGGGCCGATTACGCGATCGTGCCGATGACCGCGGGCCCCGAAGCGCCGCGCGAAGCCGCCCGAGCCACCGGCAAGCCGGTCCTCGCCATGATCGAGACCGCGCGCGGAGTCCTCGCCGCCGCCGCCATCGCCCCCGAGACGGCCGGGCTGATCGCCGGCACCAACGATCTCGCCGCCGACCTCGGCCTTCGCCCGGGCGGCGACCGAGCGGCGCTCGTCACGGCGCTCCAGACGATCGTCCTCGCCGCCCGCGCCGCCGGGGTCGCCGCCTTCGACGGAGTCTACAACCGGCTCGACGACGAAGCGGGCTTCGCCGCCCAGTGCGAGGAGGGGCGGAGCTTCGGCTTCGACGGCAAGTCGCTCATCCACCCCGGCCAGGTCGACATCGCCAACCGCCTGTTCGGCCCGAGCGGGGCGGAAGTGGAGGCGGCGAGACGGCTGCTCGCCGCCGCGACCGGAGGCGCCGAGCGCTTCGAGGGCGAGATGATCGAGCGAATGCACGTCGAGCAGGCGAGGTGGGTGCTCGCGAAGGCGCGGGCCTGATCTCCGCGAAGGGTCACCCGCCGCGTCGAGGTGTCCGCTGCGCCTTCCTCCCCACCCCAAATGGCGCAAGCCAAAGCGGGCAGCTGAGGAGCACCCATGTCGCTGCTTCGGCAAACCTGTTTTCGCGCCCCTTGCCAGCCGAGCCTCCGCCGCCTTAAGCCGCGTTGATGGCCGTCCGCTTTCTTGTTGCCCTAATTCTTGCCGTCCTCGCTTTTCCCGCCGCCGCCCAAAGCATCTCGCCCGAAGCATTGCGACGCCATATCGACATACTCGCCAGCGACGCCTTCGAGGGGCGCGAGCCGGGCACGGAGGGCGAGAAGAAGGCGATCGCCTATATCGCCGGGCAGATGCAGGGGCTCGGGCTCGAGCCGGCGGGGCCCAAGGGGAGCTGGTACCAGCCGCTCGAGGTGACGGTTCGCCGGCCCGGCGACCCGACCGCCAGCCTGTGGCAGGGCAAGCGCAAGCGGCGCGACCGGGTCGAGCTCGATTCCGACGGCGTCATCCTCATCGGCCGCTCCGCCCATGAAATTCTGACCGCCGCGCCGGTCGTCTTCGCCGGCCATGGCGCCGTCATCCCGGCCAAGGGCATCGACCAGCTCGCCGGCGCCGACCTCAAGGGCGCGGTCGTGCTCATCCTCTACGACTCGCCCGACACGCCCGGCTTTCCGGCTTATGCCGAGCGGGTCGAGGCGGTCGCGGCCCGAGGCGCGGCGGCGGTGATCGGGATCGTCGGGCACGAGCTGCCCTGGCCGGTCGTCCAGCGGATCTACGAGGCGGGGCAGAACCGACTTTCCATCCAGACGCCGGCGCCGATCGCGGGCGCGATGTCGCAGGCGGCGGCGGAGACGGTTCTCCACGCCGCCCATAGCGACCTCGCCGCCCTGCTCGCGGCGCCCGGGCCGACCTTCACGCCGGTGCCGCTGAAGCTTCGGGCGACGCTCGACGTCACCACTGCGATCGCGACCGTCGCCTCGCACAACGTCCTGGGCCGGCTGCGCGGCGCCGGCGCCACCGGGGAGAGCCTGCTCTACCTCGCCCATTGGGACCATCTCGGCCTGTGCGAGCCGGAGGGGGCGGACAGGATCTGCAACGGCGCCGTCGACAATGCGAGCGGAGTGGCCGCTTTGCTCGAGATCGCGCGGGCCCTCGCCCGCGGCCCGAAGCCGAAGCGCGACATCCTCTTCCTCGCCACCACCGCCGAGGAGATGGGCCTGCTCGGAGCGGAATATTTCGCCGCACGGCCGGCGGTGCCGCTGAAGTCGCTCGTGGCGGCGATCAACCTCGACACCGTCGCCATCGGACCCAAAGGCGAGAAGGTGGCGGTGATGGGCCGCGGCCTCGCTCCGCTCGACGCGGTGATCGACGCCACCGTCGCCGAGGCCGGGCGAACGCTCGACGAGGACGACGAAGCCGCCGCTTTCGTCGAGCGCCAGGACGGCTGGGCGCTCGCCCGCGCCGGGGTGCCGGCGATCATGGTCGGCGGCTCCTTTTCCGACATGAAGCTGCTCGGCGCCTTCCTCGCCGGACCTTATCATTCGCCTGCGGACAATCCCGGACCCGGGCTGGTCCTCGACGGGGCCGCGGAGGATGCGGACCTGATGGTGGCGCTTGGGAGGAAGCTCGCCGATCCCGCGCGATATCGCCTGCCGGAGCGGCCCGCGCCTTAATCGTCGTAATAATAAGGCGAGCGTCTGGCCCAGGCCGATCCGGGATAGCGGGCGTGGAGGAGCTGGAAGGCGCGGCGGCCGAGATGGTCGTGATTGGCGCCCCAGCGGGCGACGTGGATCAGCCAGTAGAGGGCTTCCGGCGAGCGCGGGTCGCGGGGATGGGCGCGGGCATAGGCCAGAGCCTCGTCCCACGCGGAAAGGCTGCCCGCGGGCAGGGCTTTATCCCCTTCGAAAGCGACGAATGACGCCTGCTCGCCCGCGGCCTGGTCCTGCAGGGCTTGGACGAAGCGCGGGAGGTGGAGGGGAAAGGCGCCACGTCCGCATTCACGAAGGCAGGTGAGATCGCCCGGAACGTCGGTCTCGCCATACCAGACGCCCTCGTAGAGCTGCGCGCCGGGAAACTCGCCCCGCGCCGAGCCGGCGCCCCGGGGAATGATCGCCCAATCCTCCCAGCGGCCCTGAAATTGCCGAACGGTCCCTTGCGGCCGAGTGTAGCGGAAGGCGATGAGATCGGTGCGAAGGCCCGGCAGCTTTGCCATCGCGAAATATTCGGCGAAGCGTTTGGCCTCGCCCGGCCGGGCGGCGACGATCGCCCGCCACTCCCGCCGCATCTGCGGCAGAAGCCGAGCGAGATCCCGGGCCGTTCCGTCGACGGCGCGCTCGTCCTGGAGCTGCACCGCTCGGGCGAAACCGGTAAGCGCGATGTCGAGCCTCAGCTCGGCCGGCAGCAGCGGCGAGCGCGAAAAGGCGATGCGCGAGTCGAGCGGGAGCCGATCGAGGATCGCTCGGGCGTCGGCGCCGAGGCCGACCCAGCCTCCGGCATAGGCGGCGAGCTGGTCGTCGGCTTTGGCCCATTCGTCGCCCGTGCAGGTTTCGGCCGGCCCGCCGCAGAAAGCCCGCCGAAGCGAGAAACGGGCGAGCTCGTCGAGATCGCTCGCCACCTGAGCCCGGGCGGCGAAGAAGAGGTTGCGCTCGGTGAGGGTGAGGAGGGGGTCGGCGAGGATCGAATCGAGCTTCGCGCGGGTCGCCGCGGGGTCGGCCGATTCGATCGTCAGCCGGGTGAGATGATATTGGGCGGTCAGCCAGGCCGGATCGCCCCGCTTCACCGCGGCGGCGTCCGCCGCCAGGGCCGGGGCTCCCGGGTCCGTCGGACCGACCAGGGTGAGCGCCGCCACCAGCCAGGCGGGGTCCCGGGTCGCGCTCCAGCGCTCGCGGGCATGGTCGAGCTCGGGGCCGGTGTCGGGCCCGGCCAGAGTCTCGATCCAGTCGGCGACCTCCCGCTTGGCCGCCGTCTTGTCGCCGAGGCTCAGATAGTCGCGAAAGGCGTAAGCGATGTCGGCGCTCGGCTCGCGCCGGCCGAGCTCGGAGTCGAGCTCGGCGAGCAGCCGGTCCGGCCGGTCGCGATAGTCGAGCGCGCGAAGCATCTTGCGCACTTCGGCCTGGCCGTAAGTTCCGGCGGGCGCGGCGGCGAGCTCGTGCAGCGCGGCGCGCGAGCGAGCGATCGTTGCGGAGTCCGGGCTGGCGAGCGCCTCGCGCTGCAAGGCCCTAGCGTGAAGGTACATCCCCTTGCTTCGCCACGGCGAGCCGGCATCCCGCGCGATCGCCTCGAACCGCGAGGCGGCCTCGCCGTTGCGCCCGTTGTAGAGCTCGAACGCCGCTTCCTGATAGGCGCGGTCGGCCTTCAGCCAGGCCGGCGAATCGGCCCCGATCGGAGGCAAAGCGGCGCTTTCGCTGGCGCAGGAGTCGAACACCGCGTCCTGGGTCTGCAGCCAGGCGCGGACCGCGGGCGAGCGCCGGCCGTAGCGGGCGGCGCGGTCGCGCAAGGTCGCGGTCGCCGTCTCGAAGGCGTCGCGGAAGCAATTGGCCACGCTCGTATAATCCGGCCCGGGCCGCTCGGTCGGAAGATAATAAGGGGATTCCGCGACCCCCGGCACCAGCGCCCGAGCCTCCAGCCAGCCGTTGACGCCCTCATGGGGTCCGAAGCTCTGCCTTTCGTCACAGCAGGGCGTCGTCAGCGCGGCTCCGGCGACCGGCCCGACCTCGA
Organism: Sphingomonadales bacterium; assembly: GCA_034668585.1. GTDB lineage: Bacteria > Pseudomonadota > Alphaproteobacteria > Sphingomonadales > Sphingomonadaceae > Allosphingosinicella. The sequence goes on from JAXDPB010000009.1 coordinate 5,573, forward strand.
GCCCGTGAAGCAGGCGCCAGTCGAGATAGAGGAGAGGCTCGGGCGACCGCGCGGTGACGATTCCGAGGCGACCCGCGAACAGTCGTTCGAGCTCGGCCGGGCTGCCGCCCCTGCTGCTGATGAAAAGAGGGAAGGGGCCTGGATCTCCCGATCCGAAGACGGGGCTCGCTGCCAAGACCATTCCGGTCATTGCCGCCGCCAACGCAACCCGCCTTTTCATCGCCACGCCTCCACGCCCCGCCGCACCTTGTCGAAATCCCCCTGGGTCCAACTGCGCGGGTTGAACAGGTAGACGCGCCGCCCCGGCGGGGCGCGAGCGATCGGGGAATCGGTCGCGATGCCGAGGGCGGCGCGGCAGCGAGGATTGCGAAAATCGCCGCCCGCCGCCAGCCGTTTCTCGATCGCCTCGCCGCCTTCGAGCATTCGGAACAGCATCGGCACGATCTCGTCGACCGGCGCCCGCTCCAGCCAGCCCTCGGTGTCGCACCAGGAGGCGAGCGCGGTCATCGACAGCAGGCGCCCGGGGGGCAGGCCGCGGCGGACATCCCCGATTATGTCGAGCAGCACCGGGCGCTCCGAGGCGCGCACCTCGAAATCGATCTGCACTCGGCGGGCGGGGATCGCGGCGGCATAATGAAGGATGGCGGCGCTCGCCCGGGCGCGCAGCAGCGGCGTCCACCGAAGCGGCCGGTCGTGGTCGATCTGGACATGGACCAGCGCGGTCGACGGCGCCGCCGCGACCTTAAGCGGAAAGCGCCGGCCGCGGGCCTGGAGGCCCTCGCCGGCCAGCTCGACGAACCCGGTCTGCACGGCGACCTCGGCCGCCGGGCCGGCGAAGCGAAGGTCCTCGGGCCGCTCCCAGGCCCAGAGGATGAGGGGAGAGGGGGGAGGTCGAGCGGCGGGCCCGCAGGAGCCGGCGGCGAGGAGGGACAACAGGAACAGGCGGGCGCGCATGGCCAATCATCCGCCGCGGGCAGGCTCGTGGTCAACGCGCATCCCCGTCACCCCGGGCTCGACCCGGAAGCCATGAACAGGTTCGTTTGCCAATTCGAAAGCGGCGTTCATGGATTTCCGGCTTTCGCCGGAATGACGGAGAGGGTTAGGGTGGCGCCGATGGACCTGGACGACCAGCTTCGCCGCTATTTCGGCACCGGCGACTTGACCGCGGTCAATCCGGCGGCGCTCGAGTCGGGACTGGAGCGAATGCGGGTCGACTTCGGCCTGGAGAGGGATCGCGGCAACCGCTTCGCCCTGTGGGCCCTGATGCACATGCTCGGCGGCGCCCCCGATCTCGACGTCGCCTTCAAGGACGAGAAGGATCGCGAGGCGGCGCGCGACTTCATGGACATGGCCGACCGGGCGGGCGGGACCTGAACCGGAATTTGTGCGTTCGGAGCCGTGGCTGCGAAGGTTTGACCTCCGAAACGGCCATAGATGTTTAATCTCCCGCGCTCCCGAGCCGCGGAAGCGAGGGAAATGGTGAACGACACAGCGATCAAGGCGGCAATGGGAGTCGCCGGACTGGACGACATACTGGCGGGCGGGCTTCGCCGCGGCCGGGTCTATCTCCTCGAGGGCAATCCGGGCACCGGCAAGACCACGATCGCCTCGCAATTCCTGATGGAGGGCGCGGCGCGGGGCGAGCGCGGGCTGTACATCACCCTTTCGGAGACCGAAGCCGAGCTTCGCGAAAGCGCGCTTTCGCACGGCTGGGACTTCGCCCAGCCCAACGAGATCTTCGAGCTGGTGCCGCCGGAGAGCCTGCTCGACGACGAGCACCAGCAAAGCCTGCTCTATTCCTCGGACCTCGAGCTCGGCGAGACCACCCGGCGCATCTTCGAGGTGGTCGAGCGGGTGCAGCCCAAGCGGGTCGTCCTCGACAGCCTCTCCGAGATCCGACTGCTGGCGCAAAGCTCGCTTCGCTACCGGCGGCAGATCCTGGCCCTCAAACATTATTTCTCCCGCCACGATTCCACCGTGCTGATGCTCGACGACCTCACCACCGACATCAACGACAAGACGGTTCACTCCGTCGCCCACGGAGTCATCCGGCTGGAGGAGCTCGCGCCCGAATATGGCGCCCAGCGGCGGCGCCTCAGGGTCATCAAATATCGCGGCCAGCGCTTCCGCGGCGGGTTTCACGATTTCGTCATCGACACCGGCGGGGTTCGAGTCTTCCCGCGGCTGGTCTCGTCCGAGCACAGGGCCAGCTTCAGGCGCGACACGGTGAAGAGCGCCTCGCCCGAGCTCGACGCCCTGCTCGGCGGGGGCATCGAGCGCGGCTCGAGCACGCTCGTCATCGGTCCCGCCGGCACCGGCAAGTCGCTGCTCACCTTGAGCTTTGCCGTCGCCGCGGTCGAGCGCGGCGACAAGGCGGCGTTGTTCATCTTCGACGAGGAGCTTGGTCTGCTCTTCGAGCGCGCCAAGGGCCTCGGCCTGGATCTTCAGGCGATGGTGGACGGCGGCCGGCTGGTCGTATCCCAGGTCGACGCGGCCGAGCTTGCGCCGGGCGAGTTCGCGCATCGCGTCCGAACGGCGGTCGAGACGGACGGGGCCCACACCGTCGTCATCGACAGCCTCAACGGCTACCAGGCGGCGATGCCCGAGGAAGAGCAGCTCATCCTCCACATGCACGAGCTGCTCCAGTTCCTGAACCGGCAGGGCACGAGCACCTTCCTGACCGTCGCCCAGCACGGCCTGGTCGGCGACATGAAGTCGCCCGTCGACGTCACCTACCTCGCCGACACGGTCATCCTGCTCCGCTATTTCGAGGCGGCGGGACGGGTTCGCCGCGCCATCTCCGTGATCAAGAAGCGGACCAGCGCCCATGAGGACACGATCCGCGAATACCGGATCGGCAAGACGGGCCTCGCGCTCGGCGATCCGCTCGAGAATTTCCAGGGCGTGCTGCGCGGCGTGCCCGAGCTGATCGGCCGCCGCCCTCCGGCGATCGGCGCCAGCGTTTGAAGGACAATGTCTCCGAACGGGCCCTGGTCCTCGCCCCGATCGGCCGCGACGCCGTGGTCGCCGCGGCCATGCTCGAGGAAGCGGGAGTCCAGGCGGCCATCTGCGGCGAGCTCGGCGAGCTGCTCGGCGAGCTGAGCCGGGGCGCCGGCTTCGTCCTCGTCACCGAGGAAGCGCTGATGCGGGCGGACCTGCGCGGCGTGCGCTCCTGGATCGACTCCCAGCCCGAATGGTCGGACCTGCCCTTCGTCCTCCTCACCCGCCGAGGCGGCGGCCTCGAGCGCAATCCGGCCGCCGACCGCTTCCTCGACCTGCTCGGCAACGTCACCTTCCTGGAGCGGCCCTTCCACCCCACCACCCTGGTCAGCGTCGCCCGCTCCGCGCTTCGCGGCCGCCGCCGCCAATATGAGGCTCGGGCGCGGCTCGAGACTCTGGCGGCGGGCCAGAGCGAGCTGACCCGGGCGAACGAGACTCTCGAGGCCCGGGTCGACGAGCGCACCCGCGAGCACGAGGCGGCGCTGGCCCAGCTCCACGAGGCTCAGAAGCTCGAAACGCTCGGCCAGCTCACCGGCGGAGTCGCCCACGATTTCAACAATCTGCTCACGCCGATCATCGGCAGCCTCGACCTCATGCGGCGGCGAATCCCAGCCTCGGACAAGTCGCACCGCCATATCGACATCGCCCTTCAGGCGGCGAGCCGAGCGGCCACCCTGGTCCAGCGCCTGCTGGCTTTCGCCCGCCGCCAGGACCTGCAGCCGCGCTCGGTCGACATCGTCGCTCTGCTGGGCGGAATGGAGGATTTGATCAGGAAGTCGGTCGGCCCGATGGTCGAGGTGGAGGTCGACTGCCCCGCCGAGCTGCCGCCGGCCCGGATCGACCCCAACCAGCTCGAGCTCGCCATCCTCAACCTCGCGCTCAATGCCCGCGACGCCATGGCCGGCGGAGGCAGGCTGCTCATCTCCGCCCGCGCCGAGCAGGTCCCGTCGGGCAGCCTGCTCGCGCCGGGCGAATATCTGCGCCTTGCGATCAGCGACACCGGTCTCGGCATGGACTCGGCGACGCTCGCCCACGCCGTCGAGCCCTTCTTCTCGACCAAGGGCGTCGGCCGCGGCACCGGCCTCGGCCTGTCGATGGTTCACGGCCTCGCCGCCCAGCTCGGCGGGGCGCTTCACCTCAGGAGCGAGCCGGGCAAGGGCACGACCGCGGAGATGTGGCTTCCCACCGCCCTGGAGCCCGCCGGCCATGAGGATTCCGACCAGGTCGCTCTGGTCCTCGCCCCGCGCGCCGCCACCATCCTCCTCGTCGACGACGAGGATATCGTCCGCGGCGCCACCGCCGCCATGCTGACCGACATCGGCTATGCAGTCGTCCCGGCGGCGTCGGGCGCCGAGGCGCTTCGGGTGCTTCGCGAAGGGGCGAGCTGCGACGTCCTCGTCAGCGACTATCTGATGCCCGGGATGAACGGGGTCGAGCTGATCCGCCACGCCCGCGAGCTTGCGCCCGGCCTGCCGGCGATGCTGATCAGCGGCTATTCGACGATCGCCGAAGGCTCCGGCTCGGAGCTCCCCCGGCTCGCCAAGCCGTTCCGCCAGGCCGATCTGGCCCGGGCCGTCGCCCAGCTGCTCGCCGAGCCGGCGGGCGGAACGATCAAATTTCCGATCGAACGGACCCGGCGATAGAAGGCTCGGCCTCGTGAAGCGGGCCTGGTGGGGCCTGGTGGCGGGGCTTGTCCTGGGAATCCTGGCGCTGATGATCGACCCGCTCGGAAGCTTCAACCTGCTCATGCCCAAGGACCGGGCGTCGGCCCGGCTGGCCGAAGGCGTCGCCTATGGCCTGGGCCCGAGGCTCAAGCTCGACGTCTACGCGCCGAGCGCTGCCTCCGACCGGCCGAGGCCGGTGATCGTCTTCTTCTATGGCGGCTCGTGGAACGGCGGCCGCCGCCAGGGCTATGCCTTCGCCGCCCGCGCTCTGGCGGCTCAGGGCTTCGTCGTCCTCGTTCCGGATTACCGGCTGGTGCCGGAAGTGCGCTATCCCGATTTCCTGCGCGATTGCGCCGCGGCGGTCCATTGGGCGCGCCGCCATTCCGGCGCTTATGGCGGCGACGGCGAGCGCATCGTCCTCGTCGGCCATTCCGCCGGCGCCTACAACGCCGCCATGCTGGCGCTCGACCCCTCGCTGCTGGGCGCGGACCGGAGCGCGATTCGAGGCTTCGCCGGTCTCGCCGGCCCCTACGATTTCCTGCCGCTCGACGATTCCTCCACGATCGCGGCGTTCGGCCGATGGCCTCGCCCCGCCGAGACTCAGCCGATCCGCTACGCGGCGGCGGGCGCTCCGCCCGTCCTGCTCCTTCACGGCCTCGACGACAGCCGGGTCAAGCCGCGCAACAGCTTCGCTTTGGCCGCCAGGCTCAAGGCCGCCGGGGCCGACGTCCGGGTCGCGCCCTATTCCGGCCTCGGCCATGTCGGAATCCTCACCCCCCGCCATCCCCTTCCGCCGCCAGGCGCCGGTGCTCGCCGACCTCGCGCGGTTCGCGCACGAGGTGACCCGGGACTAAGCGAGGTCGCTCCGCCCTTCGATTTGCAGGGCGTCGCTCTGCGCTTCGTCGAGCTCGCTGCCGCCGCCCTCGAACGCCGCGTTGAGCCGTTCCGGATCGAGCGCTTTCTCCCACCGCGACACCACGATCGTGGCGACCGCGTTGCCGACGAAATTGGTCAGCGAGCGGCACTCGCTCATGAACCGGTCGACCCCGAGGATCAGAGCCATTCCGGCGACCGGCACGGTCGGAAGCACCGACAAGGTGGCGGCGAGGACGATGAAGCCGGAGCCGGTCACCCCCGCGGCCCCCTTCGAGCTCAATATCGCCACCGCCATCAGCAGCAGCTGGTCGCCGAGGCCGAGCGGCGTGTTGGTCGCCTGGGCGATGAACAAGGCGGCCAGCGACATGTAGATGTTGGTGCCGTCGAGGTTGAAGCTGTAGCCGGTCGGAACCACCAGGCCGACGATCGGCTTGGGGCAGCCGGCCCGCTCGAGCTTCTCCATCAGCAAAGGCATCGCGCTCTCGGAGCTCGATGTGCCGAGCACCAGCAGCAACTCGTCCTTGAGGTAGCGGATCAGGCCGAAGATCGAGAAGCCCGCGGCGCGGGCGACCAGCCCGAGCACGACGAGGACGAAGAAGAGCGAGCTCGCATAGAAAGTGGCGATCAGGGCCGCGAGGTTGGCGAGGGTGCCGATGCCGTAGGCCCCGATCGTATAGGCCATCGCCCCGAACGCCCCGATCGGCGCCGCGTACATCAGGATATGGACGATCCGGAACATGATCGCGGTGAGGACCTTCAGCGCCCCGAGCACCCGCTCGCCGCGTGCGCCGAGCAAGGCCAGCGCGATCCCGAACAGGATCGAGACGAACAGGACCTGCAGGATCTGCCCGGAGGTGAAGGCGCTGAAGAAGGTGTCGGGAATGATGGCGAGAAGGAACCCGGTCACCGTCTGCTCGTGCGCCTGGCTGACATAGGTCGCCACCGCCCCCTGATCGAGCGCCGCCGGATCGACGTTCAGCCCAGCGCCCGGGCGGACGACGTTGGCGACGACGAGCCCGACCGCCAGCGCCAGCGTCGAGAAGGTCAGGAAATAAGCCATCGCCTTCGCGCCCACCCGCCCGAACGCCTTCAGGTCCGACATTCCGGCGATGCCGGTAGTGACGGTGAGGAAGATGACCGGAGTGATGATCGTCTTGACCAGCCTGATGAACGCGTCCCCCAGCGGCTTCAGCGAGGCTCCGAAAGCGGGGAAGAGCCAGCCGACGAGAACGCCCAGCGCGATCGCGACGAGCACCCGGAAGTAGAGGCTGCGCCAGAAGGGCCTTTTCCGAATCACGTCCTGCTCCCGCCGCTCCCGCCGCCCGCGGCCACGCTACCGCCGCTCGCGTCCACGCTATCGCAAGCAACCGGGACAGTCACGGTTTCAGCTCGGGGAAACCCTGCCCCGCAAAAAGGGGACAGTTACCGTAACTGTCCCCTTTTGGCGGGAGGCGAGAGGGGACAGTTACCGTAACTGTCCCCTTCCCTGGCGGCGCGGGGACCGGTTATGGCCGTCGCCGGGAAGCGATCGAGCCTCGTCAAGACCGACTCCCGCCACGCGACGGCAGCCGCGCACCCTCGAACAGGGACGGCTGCGGGCAGGACCCGAGGTGCTCCCGTACCAATTCGAGATGCGCGTCCGAGTCGCCGAAAACCTGCTCGGCGCAGGCGCTGACCGTTCGCAGATTCAACGCCCTTGCGAGCACGTCGTCCGGCGTTACGGCCATCTCGATCATCTGCTCAGAGGAGCCGAATGCTCCGAAAACCAGCCGGGGACCGATCGGAAGCAGGATGCTCGCGAAATCGCCGAGCGGTGTGCCGATGCGGATTGCCCGCTCCCCGGTAAGCAAGCTCTCGCACGATCCGGCCAGTGCGCGAACGGTCCACTTCAGGCTGAGGAGGAGCTCGTGGGTTCGTTCAGCCGAGATCAGCCTTCGGACGATGCGCATTGGAAGTTCCGGTATTCCCTGCATCACCATCTGGCGGAGCACGGCGTCGGCTTGGGCTCGAGAGGCCCCGTGCCGTCGTGCAGCCTCCGCGACGGCCTGCCTGCCATAGGCTCCCGGAGCCTCGCGGGCGATCGTTTTGAAGGCTGCTATGTCGGCGGGCATCCTTGTCATCAGCGACTGAATGAAGTGCGCCCATGCCGACCGCAGAGCCGGGTTCAGCGAACCCGCGGTTTGTGAGCGTTCCATCGTCTCCAGCGCCTCGGCTGCCCGCGAGTCGACGGGGCTCAGGAAGGTTCGCTCGAATTCCTGGCGCTGATCCTCCGGAACCCCGTCCATCTCGTAGAGGCGGACGACGTACCCCACCTGCTTGGGGTGGTAGCGCTTCGGTTTGACGAGAGTATCGTCCGGGCGGCTGAACCTTACCAATCGGCCGTCCGTGCCCGCCCAGCGCCTGAGGTAGAATTCGGGCAGGTAATGATGCCGGACGTGAGTCGACACTTCAGGTTGCGGGGTGCTCATCTCAACTGAGATAGGCCCTCGTTCGCGAGCGGTAAGGACAGGGCTCCGAAAGCCGAGCCTCTTTGCGAGACCTTGCGGTGACGGAAAGGGGACAGTTACGGTAACTGTCCCCGTTTCCCGGGTCCGGCAGGAGCGAGCATCCGCGCGTCAGAGCTCGGGATCGACGATCGGCTCGCCGCGGCACCGTTCCCGCGGAGCGTCCCGATAGACCGAACAGTCCCAAAGGATCTGCTCGAAGCCGCTGTTCGAATTGCGCGAATAGGTGAAGACGGTGGCACGCCAGCGTTCGTCCTCCGGGATATCGGGCTTGAGATAGGCGTCGCTCGTATAAGCGGAGACCTGGCAGATGGCCGCCGTGCCGCAACGCCACCTTGCCGCTCGAAGGATCGTGTCCTGATCGAGGCCGGCCCGGACGATCATTTTCCAAGTGCCCGCTTCGCCGGGGTGAAAGGTAAGCGAAGGCTCGTCGCAGCCGCTCGCCCCGAGGACGCTCGCGGCGAGCGCCAGCCCCAACCTCCATGAGCCGCTCACCTGTGCCTCCTCGAGCCCGGGCCGGATCCATGCTGGCGCATCGTCCGGCAGTCGACCAGCCCCGTTAACAGGATATCCCCCGCCGCCCCAGCGCTCTGGCGCCCCGCTCCACCCCCTCCTATAGAACCCCACCGAATCCCTGCGAGACACAAATGGACATCCGCCTCGGCCTCACCTTCGACGACGTGCTGCTCCAGCCCGGCGAATCGTCGGTGCTTCCGAGCCAGGCCGACACTTCCACCCAGGTGACCCGCGAGATCCGGCTCAACATCCCGATCCTGTCTTCGGCGATGGACACGGTGACCGAGGCCGACATGGCGATCGTCATGGCGCAATTGGGCGGGATGGGAGTGCTTCACCGCAACCTCAACGTCGAGGAGCAGGCGGCGGCGGTTCGGGCGGTGAAGCGGTTCGAGAGCGGGATGGTGGTCAATCCGATCACGATGACGCCCGACCAGACTCTGGCCGAGGCGCTCGAGCTGATGAAGCGGCACCGTATCTCCGGCATTCCGGTGACCGAGATGGACGGGCGGCTGGTCGGAATCCTCACCAACCGCGACGTCCGTTTCGCCGGGAATCCGCGCCAGCCGGTCGCCGAGCTGATGACCCGCGACAATCTCGCCACCGTCGGCGCGGGGGTGAGCCAGGAGGAGGCGCGGCGGCTTCTCCACCAGCGCCGGATCGAGAAATTGATCGTCGTCGACGGCGACGGCCGCTGCACCGGCCTGATCACCGTCAAGGACATCGAGAAAGCGGTCACCTATCCCAACGCGACCAAGGATTCGGCCGGACGGCTTCGGGTCGCCGCGGCGACGACCGTGGGCGACAAGGGCTTCGAGCGCTCCGAGGCTCTGATCGACGCCGAATGCGACCTCATCGTCATCGATACCGCCCACGGCCACAATCGCGAGGTCTCGGCCGCGGTCGAGCGGCTCCGCAAGCTCTCCAACTCGGTCCAGATCGTCGCCGGCAATGTCGCCACCGCCGAGGCCACCCGAGCGCTGATCGGGGCCGGAGCGGACGCGGTCAAGGTCGGCATCGGCCCGGGCTCGATCTGCACCACCCGGGTCGTCGCCGGGGTCGGAGTGCCGCAGCTGACCGCGATCATGGACGCCGCGGAAGCGGCCGCCGAGAGCGGCACCCCGGTCATCGCCGACGGCGGCCTCAGGACCAGCGGCGACCTCGCCAAGGCGCTGGCGGCCGGCGCGTCCACGGTGATGGCGGGCTCGCTTCTCGCCGGCACCGAGGAGGCCCCCGGCGAGACCTTTCTCTACCAGGGCCGATCCTACAAATCCTATCGCGGCATGGGCTCGGTCGGGGCGATGGCGCGCGGCTCGGCCGACCGCTATTTCCAGCACGATATCCAGGACCAGCTGAAGCTCGTCCCCGAGGGGATCGAGGGCCAGGTCCCCTACAAGGGCCACGCCAAAGACGTGATCCACCAGCTGGTCGGCGGCATCAAGGCGGCGATGGGCTATACCGGCGCCGCCACGCTCGAGGAGCTCCGAGCCAGGGCGAAGTTCGTCCGGATCACCAATGCCGGCCTTCGCGAGAGCCACGTCCACGACGTCGCCATCACCCGCGAGGCTCCCAATTACCCGACGTCGGGCTGAGCCATGACCCCCGCCGCACGCGTGCAGGCGGCGATCGAGCTGCTCGACGACATCGCCGCCGCGGCGAGGGGCGGGGGCGCCGCCGCCGACACGCTCATCGCCCGCTATTTCAAGATCCGACGCTATGCCGGCTCGGGCGACCGCCGGGCGGTACGCGAGCTCGTCTACCGGGCGATCCGGGCCTGGCCGCAACCGCCGCCTTCGGGCCGGGCCGCCTTGCTGGGCCTGGCCGCCGACGATCCGGTGCTGCTGTCCGCGTTCGACGGATCGCCGCATGGGCCGGCCGAAGCCTCGACCGAGGAATTCGGGGCTTCGGTCCGGTCGACTCCGGTTCCCAAATGGCTTTCGCGCCGGTTCGATCCGGTGGTTTCTTCGGAGGACCTTCGGTCCCTCCTCGGCCGGGCCCCGCTCGACCTGCGGGCCAACCGCCTCCGGACGACTCGCGACGCGCTCGTTCCGGTTTTCCCCGACGCAGTCCCGACTCCCTTGTCCCCGCTCGGGCTTCGCCTCGCGGAGGCGGTCGCGGTCGAGGACAGCGAGGCCTGGGCCGCCGGCCTCGTCGAGGTCCAGGACGAAGGCAGCCAGCTCCTCGCTCTGGCCTGCTCGGCGGCGGCGGGCGAGACCGTTCTCGACCTGTGCGCGGGCGCCGGCGGCAAGACTCTCGCGCTCGCCGCCGAGATGGACAATGAGGGCCGCCTCGTCGCGTCGGACACCGACCGGGGCCGGCTCTCGCGGATGGACCTCCGCCTGAAGCGCGCCGGAGTCTCGATCGTCGAGCCCAGGCTGCTCAACCCGTCCCGCGAGCGCGAGGCGCTCGCCGACCTGGTCGACGCGCCCGACCTCGTCCTCGTCGACGCGCCCTGCTCGGGCACCGGCACCTGGCGGCGCAATCCCGAGCTGCGCTGGCGCCTCGATCCCAGGCGCCTCGCTTCCTATGTGAAGCTCCAGGCCTATCTGCTTGACCTGGCGGCGGAACTTGTCCGACCGGGCGGGCGTATCGTCTATGCCGTCTGCTCGCTCCTCGCCGACGAGGGCAGGGGCCAGGCGGCGGCGTTCGAAGGCCGTTCAGCCATGGTTCCGGAAGAGCTTCCCATGGCGGGCGGACGGGCCGCCGGTCCGGGGCGGATCCTGACCCCGGCGCACGACGGCACGGACGGCTTTTTCGTCGCGCGCTGGCGGGCGCCATGCTAAGCCTGCGCTCGACAGGCATATGGAGATTTTGATGCGCCTCACCCCCATAGCGCTTGCCGCCGCCATCGCCTTGGCGACGGTGGCGAGCGCCGGCCAGGGCCAGAAGCCCGACGACCAGATCGACGCTCGCTCGGTCGAGCTCACCCGGCAGGCGCAGGCTCTGTCCGGGCAGGCGCGCTACGGGGAGGCGACGGACCTTCTCGAATCCGCGCTGGCCGTCGATCCGCGCAACCGCCAGGCCTATATCGGCCTCGCCCGAGCCGCGATGGGACTGAAGCTGCCGGGCAAGGCGATCAAATTCTATTTCGAGGCCCTGCAGCTCGAGCCCAACGACGTCGCCGCCCTCGCCGGCCAGGGCGAGGCTCTGGTGCAGCGCGGCGCGGTCGAGCGGGCCAAGCAGAATCTGGAGCGGATCAAGACGCTCTGCGCGACTCCCTGCCCACAGGCCACCCAGCTCGCCGCGGTCATCGCCAAGGGCCCGCCGCCCGAAGTGCTGACCGCGCAGCGGCCGGAAGTGGGGGCGCCGCGGAATTAGAAGTCGCGGTGGGATCGTCACCCCGGACTTGATCCGGGGTCCACCTTCTTACTCCAGGCGATGCACCAGAAAAGAAGGTGGATGCCGGATCAAGTCCGGCATGACGAGATCAGTTGTCCAGGACTCTCGCCACCGCGACGAACTCCTCCACCGAGAGCGTCTCCGCCCTTCGTTCCGAGTCGATCCCCAACTCCGCCAGCGCCTCCAGCGTCCCGGTCAGCCCCTTGAGGCTCTGTCTCAGCATCTTGCGGCGCTGGCCGAACGCCGCCGCCGTCAGCCGCTCGAGGGTCGCCGCTCGAACGCCGTCGGGCGCCGCCTTCGGGACGATATGGACAACCGCCGACATCACCTTGGGCGGCGGCACGAAGGCGGAGCGGTGGACCTTCATCGCGATCCTCGGCTCGCTCCGCCACCGGGCGAGCACCGCCAGCCTGCCATAGGCGCCGGTGCCCGGCCGGGCGACGATTCGTTCCGCCACTTCGAGCTGGAACATCAGGGTCAGCGACGCCCACCAGGGCGGCCAGGACTCGCCGCCGAGCCAGCGCACGAACAACGCCGTGCCGACATTGTAGGGGAGGTTGGCGGCGACATGGGCGCCCCGCCCGGCCTCGCCCGCTTCGTCGACGGCCAGCGCGTCGCCTTCGATGATTCGAAGCCGCCCCTCGGCCGCCTCGGCGATTTCGGCCAAGGCGGGAAGGCAGCGCCGGTCGCGCTCGACCGCGACCACCTGCGCGCCGGCCCTGAGCAAGGCCCGGGTCAGGCCGCCCGGCCCGGGCCCGACCTCGTAGACCCGCTCTCCCGAAAGATCGCCCGGCACTCGAGCGATCCGGTCGAGCAATTGCTCGTCGAGGAGGAAATTCTGGCCGAGCGACTTGGCGGCGCGGAGGCCGTGCCGCGCGATCACCTCGCGCAGCGGCGGCAGGGGAGTCACGCTTCGGCCAGCCGCTCGGCGCAGGCGGCGGCCATCCTGAGCGCGGCGAGCATGGCCGTCGGCTCCGCCCGGCCCCGGCCGGCAATGTCGAAGGCGGTGCCGTGGTCCGGCGAGGTGCGAACGATCGGAAGTCCGAGCGTGATGTTCACCCCCTCGTCGAAATGGAGAGTCTTGAGGGGCACCAGGGCCTGGTCGTGATAGAGGCAGAGCGCGGCGTCGTAGCGGGCGCGGGCGCGCTCGTGGAACATCGTGTCGGCCGAATGGGGGCCGGTCACATCGCCTTCCTCCTCGCGCAGCCTCTCGATCGCGGGAAGGATGATGTCGATCTCCTCGCGGCCGAGCGCGCCGCCTTCGCCGGCATGAGGGTTGAGCCCCGCCACCGCGAGCCTCGGCCGCTCGATTCCGAACAGGCGGCGAAGCGCCCGTATCGTCGTTCGCCCGCGAGTCACGATGAGCTCGGTCGTGATCAGGCCGGGCACATCGCGCAAGGCGACGTGGGTGGTGACCGGCACCGTCCTCAGAGTCGGCCCGGCGAGCATCATCGCCACCATCTCGGCGGCGATTCCGCAGCGTTCGGCGACGAATTCGGTCTGGCCGGGATGGGTGAAGCCGATCGCGTAGAGCTGGGCCTTGGAGACGGGGCCGGTGACGAGCCCCGAGCTGGCGCCGGAACGGGTGAGGCCGACCGCGAGCTCGAGCGAATCGAGCGCGTTGCGAGCGCCTTCCAGGGTCGGCTGACCGGGGACGGTCGAGCCGGCGGCGTCGATGCGGATGACGGGCAGCGCTTGCCGGAAGCAGCGCGCGGCCTCGTCCGGGCCGGCGACGACCTCGATCGGGCCGCCCCAGACCGCGCGCAGGGCTTCGGGCGCGCCGACCGCGAAGAACGGCGCAAGCCCGTCGGTCTCGCGCCTTTCCCAGGCCTTTGCGGTGATCTCCGGGCCGATGCCGGCGGGGTCGCCGAGCGCGACGGCGAGCGGCTCGATCAAGAGCGCGGGCTAGCGATAGTCGACAACCGCGTCACGCCTGAGATCGCGAAGGAACCGCCGGGCGCGGAGGTTGACTCGATTCTCGGCGATCTGGTTGTAGACCGTGTCGAAGCTGAGGGTGCCGGCGGGATCGGGGTCGTCGCGGCCGCACAGGATCAGGGTGCTGACCCGGTCGTCGGGGGACCCGAACGGGGGCGTGGCCTGGCCGAGGCCGAGCGCGAGCAAGGGCTGCTGAAGCGCCGGCGGCAGGTCGCGGACCTTGACCTGGTCGTTGGTGATGACCTCGGCGCCGATCTGCGCCGCGGCCGCTTCGGCGCCGCCGCAGCCGCCCATATTCTGGGTGGCGCGAAGCAGGGCCTGCACCTTCTCCTCGACGACGTTCCGGGGGCTTCCGGGCGCGAAGCGGATGGTCATCTGCTTCAGGCTCAGAAGCGCGTCGCGCGGGTCGGCGGTGAGCACCTGGCGGGTGTCGGCGACGGCGACGATCGAGAAGCCGCCCGGAATCGCGATCGGATCGCTGACGCTTCCGACCGGCATCGATTGCACCGCCGAGGCAAGCGCGTCGGGCAGCTGGGCGGCGCGGACCCAGCCGAGATCGCCGCCGATGGCGGCGGTCGAAGCTTCGGAGAACTGGCGGGCGTAAGCGAGGAAGGAGCCGCCGCCGCGCAGCTGCTCGACGATGCGCTGGGCGTTGGAGCGGGCCTCGTTGGCGGTCTCGGGAGTCGCCGAAAGGAAGATCTCCGAGACCTTATATTCCTGGGTGCCCTTGGCCGCGTTGAGTCGGTCGATGACCGCCTGCACCTCCTCTTCGCTGACCTGGACGAAAGGCTCGATCTTGCTGCGCTGAAGGCGCGACCAGGCCATCTCGCCGTGGATCTGGCGCTTCAGCGTGTCGGGCGAGGCCCCGTTCGCCCGAAGGAAGGCCGCGAATTGCTCCGGGCTCTGGTGAAATTGCGACTGCGCGTAGCGCGAGAAATATTGGTCGATCTCGCTCTTGCTGATCTTGATCTCGGCCTGCTCGGCGGCCTGGATCTGGAGAGTCTCGTCGACGAGGTTGCGAAGCACCTGCTGGCGCAGGCGCGGCAGCTCGTCGGCGGGGATCTCGCCGCCGGCCGCCATCTTGATGATGGCGAGGCGCTGATCGACGTCGGTGCGGGTGATGACGGTGCCGTTGACGATCGCCGTCGCCTTGCGGACGTTGGGATCGTCGTCGGTGAGGAACTGGGGATTGGCGGGAATGTTGAGGCTCGCCGTCGGGACAGGCGCGGCGGGGTCGCTCACCGTCTGCGCGAAAGCCGCCGCCGCCGCCAGTAAGCCGGCCACGATCGTCGCCGCTCTGGGAAAAGTACCGAGCTTCATCATTCCTCCAATAGATGCAGGCCGCTAGCGGTGCCTGAAACTTGCTGAACCGCAGCTTAGCGGCTCGTTCCCCGGGCTTCCTTTAGCGCCCGAGATTCTTCAGCGCCACCCGGAACAGGAAAGTGTTGCCGCGCTTGATGTCGCCGGTCTTGTCATAGTCGCGCCGCCAGGTCACTCCGATTTCCAGGCAGTCGTCGTCATAGCTGATGCCGATGCGGTGGCGGACCGGCTCGTAGCCGTCGGCCTGCGAGAGCGGGCTTTCGCGGGCGTCGGTGAGGTCGATGACGGTCGAGCCGAACACCGACCAGTAATCGGCGAAGTGGATCCGGCCGCCGAGGCGAATCTCCTCGCGGTCGCGCAGATCCTCGAGCGCCGGGTCGATGTTGCGGTCGAGGCGCAGGTAGCCGATCGTCGCATAGGTCTGGCGGCCGCCGACGACGGCGTCGATCTCGTTGCGGCGAAGCGCGAGGCTGTCCTTGTCGATGCGGAAGCGGTGGACGAGGTTCAATTTGCGTCCGAGCTTGACGTTGGTGCGCCCGACATAATCGGAGAAACGGTCGGACAGGCCGGTGCCGGGCGGGAGGATGCTCGGCTTGTCGTCGAGCCGGTAGCTCTGGCCGATCGTCGTCCGGACAGCGATCCCGGGCAGGTCCAGGCCCCAGTCGATGCCGTAGGTCGCGCGCGGGCCGTTCTCCCAGCGGTCGTAGCCGGGGAATCGGTTGAGGGCGAAGAGATTGGAATCCTCGAGGTCGACCGCTCTCGCGTCCTCGTTTGGAAGCTCCAGATTGTCGGTCGCGCCCGAGGCGACGATCTGGAGGCGGGGAGTCAGCCGCTGGGTCCCGCCCATGAACGGACCGACCAGCGGCCAGCGAAGCTCGGCCGCCAGGGCGCCGATGGCGCGGGCGTGCCAGCCTTCGGTGCCGCGGTAGATGATCGTGTCGGTGAGCAGATTGTCGCTGCTGTGATAGACGTCGCCGCGCGCGTAGGCGGTGAGGATCAGCTCCTGGCCCCAGGGAGTCAGGCTGCGCCGGTCCCAGCGGGCGCCGGCGAAGGCGCGCTGGGTGTCCTGGCCGCCGGTCCTCAGGATGGCGAGGCTGTTCGCCTGAAGCTCGACCTGGCCGTTCCAGATCTTCCCCGGCATGCGCCAGCGGGCGTCGATGGCGGGCAGGGCGATGGGCTGCTGGCCGGTGACGTCGGTCGGGCGAAGGCCCTGGAAGGCCCAGCCGGCGATCGAGACGTAGCTGTCGGACGTGACCCGCTCCACGTCGACGAAGGAGCGCAGCCGGCTGTCGCGCGAAATGTCGTAGCGCCTCAGGAAGGTGCGGTCGGTGACGTAGCGGCCCGAGGCGGTCACGCTCCAGATCGGGTTGAGCTGGAAGCGGCCATTGCCCTCGACATAGGCGCGAATGCCCTCGTCGCGCAGCGCGGTGACGGGCGCCGCGATCGGGATTCGCGAGCCGTAGGTCACGAACGCGCCGAGCTGGAAGGCGCCGAGGCCGGTCAGCTGGCGGTAGCGTCCCTCCAGCATCGGAGCGACCTCGGAATAGACGTGCGGGGTGATGACGGCGTCGCGGTTCGGGGCCAGCTTCAGGTAATAAGGCGCGGACAGCTCGAAGCCGTTGCTCGAGCTCACCCGGATATCGGGGACGAGCAGCCCGCTTCCGCCGCCTTCGGTGCCGTCGGGGTGGGAGAGGAAGGGCAAAGCGATGATTCGGGCGCCGAGCAGGTTCAGCGAGGCGCCCTCGTAGCGGATTCGGTTCTTGACCGGATCGTGCACGACCTTGACCGCGTTGATCTGCCAGGTCGGGTTCTTCGGGCAGCCTTTCTTGCTCACCACCGCGCAGGGCGAGTAAGCGGCGCGGTAGAGCGTCGTGTAGCCGTCCTGACGCTCGGCCCGGTCGGCGGCGAGCCGGCCTCCGTCGGCGAGCACCAGCAGCAGATTCTGGACGACTCCGTCGCGAAGGGCGTCGGTCAGAACGACCTTGTCGGCATAAACGACGTCGCCGCCCGGATTGACGACGCGGACATTGCCTTCGGCGCGGACCTCGTCGGTGGCCCGGTTCCAGGTCACCCGCTCGGCGCGCAGCCGGTTGCCTTCGGAGTTCATTCGGACGTCGCCGCTGGCCGTGACCAGCTGCGCCTCGCTGTCATAGCTGAGCTGATCCGAGCTGAAGGCGACGTCGCGCGTATCGGCCGCCGCGGCGGGCGTGCCGTCGTCGACGACCGCTCCGGCTTCCTGCGCGAGAGCCGCGCCGGGGGCGGCGGCCAGCAGCGGCAGCGCGGTCAGGCAGATGAGATTGAGCTTCTTCACTTTTCCCCGCCGCCTGCGGCACGCGCGACCGTTCCGCGCCTATCGCACCGGACGGGCGGCGCTGCAATGCCGCAAGGGGCACCCGTCACCCCGGCGAAAGCCGGGGCCTGGTGGTGGAGGGGGCCGCCACCATTCTCCCCGAGGTCCCGGCTTTCGCCGGGATGACGGCAGGGCTCTTTGCAGGGGCGGGACGAGCGCCTAGAGGCAAATCGAAACCGAGGAGTCCTTACCGCCCATGAAGATCAGCTTCGCCACCCAGCGCCCCGCCGGCGCTTATGCGCTCGCCCTCCCGGTGTGGAGCGAGGACATGGTCGCCGACCGGCTCGCCGGCCTCGATCCGGGCGCCCGCGCGGTCGCCGCCCGCGCCGCCGACGCCCAGCGCTTCGAGCGCGAAGCCGCCTCGATCGCCGAGACCTTCGTCGCCGAGGGCGACGGCGCCCGCCGCCTGCTTCTCGTCGGACTCGGCGACCGCCGCCAGGACGACGCCCTCTACGAGAAGGTCGGAGGAGCGCTCGCGGCGCGGCTGCTCACTTCCGGCGAGACCCGCCTGGTGGTCGATCTTTCCGGCCTCGGCCTCGACGGCGACGCGGCGGCCCGGATCGGCTTCGGAGCGGCGGCGCGCAGCTGGCGCTTCGACCATTATCGCACCAAGCTCCCCAAGAAGCAGAAGCCGACTCTGGAGGAAGTCGTGATCGTCGGCGCCGGCGACGGAGCCGGCGAGGCCTGGAGCCGCCGGGAGGCCCTGCTCGGCGGCCTCTCCCTGACCCGCGAGCTCGTCTCGGAGCCGGCCAACATCATCTATCCCGAGACGTTCGTCGAGCGGTGCCGAGCCCGGCTGGAGCCGCTCGGAGTCGAGTTCGAAGTGCTCGACGAGGCGCAGATGCGCGAGCTCGGCATGGGGGCCCTGCTCGGAGTCGCCCAGGGCTCGATCCGGCCGCCGCGGCTGCTGGCGATGCGCTGGAACGGCGGCAAATCGGGCGGCAAGCCGGTCGTCCTGATCGGCAAGGGCATCACCTTCGACACCGGCGGCATCTCGATCAAGCCGGCCTTGGGCATGGAGGCGATGAAGTGGGACATGGGCGGCGCCGGCGCCGTCGCCGGGGCGATGGCCGCTCTCGCCGGCCGCAAGGCGAAGGCGAACGTCGTCGGAGTCTGCGCGCTCGCCGAGAACATGCCCGACGGCAACGCCCAGCGCCCGGGCGACGTCGTCACCTCGATGTCGGGCCAGACGATCGAGGTCATCAACACCGACGCCGAAGGCCGACTCGTCCTTTCCGACGCGATGACCTGGGCGCAGCGCCAGTACAAGCCCGAGGTGATCGTCGACCTCGCCACCCTGACCGGCGCCATGATCATCTCGCTCGGCCACGAATATGCCGGCATCTTCTCCAACGACGACGGCCTCGCCGGCCAGCTCGTCGCGGCCGGACAGGAGACCGGCGACAAATTATGGCGGATGCCGCTCGGCGACCCCTACGACAAGCTGATCGACTCGCCGATCGCCGACATGAAGAATGTCGGCCCCAGGGAAGGGGGCTCGATCACGGCGGCGGTGTTCCTGCAGCGCTTCGTCGAGAACGGGGTCAAATGGGCGCATCTCGACATTGCCGGAATGGCCTGGGCGGAGAAGCCGAGCCACCTCTACGACAAGGGCGCCACCGGCTACGGAGTCGCCCTGCTCGACCGGTTTGTGGCGGAGAATTGCGAGGGGTGAAGAGATCCGTCATCCCGGCGAAAGCCGGGACCCAGGAACACGGACGCCGGAATGTAACGCCCGAAGCCTGTGTTCATGGGTCCCGGGTCAAGCCCGGGATGACGTGATGATCGCCGACTTCTACCACCTCACCGCCTCCCCGCTCGAGCGGGTGCTGCCGAGCATCGCGGAGAAGGTGCTGGCGGGCGGCGAGCGGCTGCTGGTGGTTGCGGGGCCGGGCCTGCTCGCCCAGCTCGACGAGCAATTGTGGAGCTATTCGAAGGACAGCTTCCTGCCCCACGGCCGCGACCGGGCGGAGAGCCAGCCCGTGCTTCTCGCCCCGGAGCCGCTCGCGGCCAACGGAGCGACCAACATCGCCCTGGCCGACGGAATTTGGCGCGACGAAGCGCTCGGCTTCGCCCGCGCCTTCTATTTCTTCGACAATGAGGGGCGCGACTCGGCTCGGGAGGCGTGGCGGGCCTTGAAGGGCGAGGCCGAGGTCGAGGCGCGCTACTGGAAGCAGGACGAGCGCGGGAAATGGGTGCAGGGGCCGTGACGGCGTCATCCCGGACTTGATCCGGGATCCATGAACACCGCCCCGTCCGTAAGGGCACCCTCGGTGCTCATGGATCCTGACTTTCGTCAGGATGAGGGGGTGGATCGCTTGCCCTGCGGCCCTTCCCCCCCTAGAGAGCCCGCCAAATCCCACCCCATCACGGAGCATTTAGCCGGCCATGGCGACCGAACGTACCTTCTCGATCATCAAGCCCGACGCGACTCGGCGCAATCTCACCGGCGCGATCACCGCCAGGCTCGAGGAAGCGGGCCTGCGAGTCGTCGCTTCGAGGCGGATTCGAATGACCAGGGAGCAGGCCGAGGGCTTTTACGGAGTCCATCGCGAGCGCCCCTTCTTCAACGACCTGGTTGCCTTCATGACGTCAGGCCCGGTCGTGGTGCAGGTGCTCGAGGGCGACAACGCGGTCGCCCGCAACCGCGAGGTGATGGGCGCCACCAACCCGGCCAATGCCGACGAAGGCACGATCCGCAAGCTCTTCGCCGAATCGATCGAGGCGAACAGCGTCCACGGCTCGGACAGCGCCGAGAATGCCGAGATCGAGATCGACTTCTTCTTCAAGCCCGAAGAGATCGTCGGCTAACCGTCATTGCGAGCGAAGCGAAGCAATCCAGCGGCCCCCCGAGGCGGCTGGATTGCTTCGTCGCTTCGCTCCTCGCAATGACGAGGCGGGACGAGACCTACTTGGCTCGCGCCGCCCAAAGCGCGTCGAGCCGCTTTTGCGCCGTCGCCGCCGTCGTCCGCCCGATCAGCGACAGGCCCTTCAGCTCCACCTCGCTGCCCTCGAACAGGCCGCCATCGGTCTCCTTGTAGCCGACGTCGTAGAGGGCGGTGTCCGTGAAGCTTCGTCCGTCGGCGATGAAGCGAGTGGTGATCGCCACCGGCAGGCGCAGGTCACCGCGGACCTTCTCGTCCTTGTCATGGGCCTTCTTGACCGCGCGCTTGACCCATTCGGCCTCGATCCTCGGCTCGGTCGTGTCGAATGCCCCCAGGCCGAATACGGACGGGAAGAGCAGGGTCTGCCCCTGGATCGCCTGGTCCGGGTCGTGCGCCGCGAGCGCCAGGCCCTTGCCGGAGCCGCTCGCCTTGAGGACGACGACGCGGGAGACCTTTGCCTGCTGCGCCTTCTCCGCGGCCCGTTCCTTCTCGGCCGAGCTTCGCTCGATCCAGCTGTTCCACAGCGCCAGCCCCGAAATCAGCACTCCGATCACGGCGAGGACTTCGCCGAGCGTGATCCAGCGCCGGCGGATCGCCGCCGCCTCCTTGCGCTCGTCCGGAGTCTGCCCGTGCTCGCTCATCGGTCCTGACCTCCCTGGACGATTTCGCGACGCGGGAGCAAGCGGGCCGCGAAGGCGTCCAGCGTCTCGGGATAGAGGCGATGCTCCTCCTTCAGCACCCGTTCGGCCAGCATTTCCGCCGTTTCTCGCTCGCGCACCCGCACCTTCGCCTGGGCGAGCACCGGGCCGCCGTCGAGGTCCTCCGTGACCAGGTGGACCGAGCAGCCGACCCAGATCTCCCCCGCCTCGAGCGCCCGCCGGTGGGTGTCGAGGCCCTTGTAGGCGGGCAGCAGCGACGGGTGGATATTGAGGATCCGGCCTTCCCATTTGCGGATGAACTCGCTCGACAGCAGGCGCATATAGCCGGCGAGCGCCACCACCTGGACGCCATGCTCGCGCAACGCGCAGTCGAGCAGATGGTCGAACTCCTCCCGCTCCAGCCCCTTGTGGCTGTGCGCCCAGGTCGGGATGGCGAGCCGCTTCGCGACCACCAGGCCGCGCGCTTCGGGAACGTTCGAGGCGACGAGCGCGAGGTCGTAGCTCCGCGCCTCGCGGCGTTTATATTCACTGAGCGCCACCATGTTCGAGCCTCGCCCGGAAACGAGAACTCCGACCCGGACTCGCTCAGCCATGATGAGTCGCGGTCCAGTCGCTGCGGGCGCTCCAGGTGCCGCTCGAGCCGGCGACGGTGCAACCCCTGGCCTCGGCTTCGACCCGCCCGACGAGAAACAGGCGTTCTCCGGCTTCCTCAATCGCCTGGGAGACGAACCTCACATCTTCTTCGGCGACGATGACGACCATTCCAACGCCGCAGTTGAAGGTTCGCGCCATCTCCCCGGGCTCGATATTGCCCTGCGCCTGGAGGAAGGCCATCAGCCGCGGCTGCGGCCAGGAATCGGCGTCGATTCGGGCATGAAGCCCCTCCGGCAGCACGCGCGGGATGTTCTCGAGCAGACCGCCTCCGGTGATGTGCGCCATGGCATGGACCTTGCCGCTCCTGACCAGGGGCAGAAGCGGGCGAACGTAGATTCGGGTCGGAGCGAGCAACGCGTCGATCAGCAGAATATCGGGGTCGAACAAGGCCGGCCGCTCCAGCTTCCAACCTTTGTCCGCCGCCAGCCTGCGCACCAGCGAGAAGCCGTTCGAATGGACGCCCGACGAGGCGAGCCCGAGGATGACGTCGCCCTCCGCCACATTAGCGCCTGTCAGCGCCTCCTCCCGCTCGACGGCGCCGACGCAGAAGCCGGCAAGGTCGTAATCGCCCTCGGCATACATTCCGGGCATTTCGGCGGTCTCGCCTCCGATCAGCGCGCAGCCGGCCTGGCGGCAGCCCTCGGCGATCGACGCGATCACCCGCTCCGCGACTGCGCCGTCGAGCTTCGAGCAGGCGAAATAATCGAGGAAGAAGAGCGGCTCGGCGCCCTGGACGATGAGGTCGTTGGCGCACATCGCGACGAGATCCACGCCGACGCCTTCGTGCCGATCCAGGTCGATGGCGAGCTTGAGCTTGGTCCCGACGCCGTCATTGGCCGCGACCAGCAGCGGGTCGCGATAGCCCGCCGCCTTGAGGTCGAAGAACCCGCCGAAGCCGCCGAGCGAGGCGTCGGCGCCCGGCCGGGCGGTCGCCCTGGCGAGCGGAGCGATGGCCCGAACGAGGGCGTTGCCGGCCGCGATCGAGACTCCCGCTTTGGCGTAAGTATAGCTGTCGCCGTCGCTCATCGTCGCCGCCTAGCCACATCGCGCTTGGATTTCCACGTCCGACTCGCCAAAAGGCGGGCGTGAAGCTGACCGGCCGCCTGCTCCTCCCGACCGTCGCCGCCATCGCCTCGCTCGCCGTCGGCGGCGCGGTGTGGGCGCAGCTGGAGGGCGCCGATCGCGGAGTGCCGCCGATCGACAGCGCCAGCACCTTCGAAATTACCGGCATCGAGGTCGACGTCACCGCCGACAATGGCGAAAAAGCGCGCGACGCGGCGTGGCGCGAGGCGCAGCAGAAGGGCTGGAAGGCGCTCTGGGCCAAGACCAACGGCCGCCCCGTCGAGCAGGCGCCGGGCCTCACGGACGCGGCCCTGAACGGAATGGTCGCCGGAATCGTCGTCGAGCAGGAGCAGATCGGGCCGAAGCGCTACATCGCGACCCTCGGCATCCTGTTCGACCGAGCCCGCACCGCCCAATTGCTCGGAGTCAGCGGATCGGTGCGCCGCTCCGCGCCGATGCTCGTCATCCCGGTGATGCTCACCGGCTCCTCCTTCCAGAGCTTCGAGTCGCGCAACGAATGGCAGAGGGCCTGGGCCCGCTTCCGAACCGGCAGCAGCCCCGTCGACTATGTCCGCCCGACCGGCTCGGGCATCGATCCGCTGCTTCTCAACGTCACCCAGAGCCGCCGCCCCGGGCGCGCCTGGTGGCGGATGCTGGTCGATCAATATGGCGCCGCCGACGTGATCGTGCCGGAAGTTCATCTGAAGCGGCTCTATCCCGGTGGCCCGGCGATCGCCACGTTCACCGCTCGGCACGGGCCCGACAATCGCGTGCTCGGCCAGTTCACCCTCCGGGTCGAGAACAGCGCCCTGATCCCGCGCCTGCTCGACGAGGGCGTGCGCGGTCTCGATCTTCTCTACAGCCGCGCCCTCGCCGCGGGCGAGCTCACGCCCGACCCCTCGCTGATCGTTCCCGAGCCGCCGCTCGTCGAGGAGATTGCGGAGGAGACGGTGGTCGAGGAGGCGCCGCCGCCGCCGCCGCCGCCGGGCGGAACGTCGCCGGTCGGCGCCGTGACCATCCTTCGGATCGAGGTCGACACTCCGGACCAGGCGGCGATCGGCCGCGCCGAGCTGGCGGTGAGCCGGGTCCCCGGGGTGACGTCGGCCTTCACCACCAGGCCCGTGCTCGGCGGCACTTCGGCGATGCGGGTGAGCTACATGGGCGAGCCGGCGGCGCTGGCGGCCGCGCTCGAGGCGCAGGGCTGGCGGGTCTCGGGCTCGGGCGACAATCTGCGCCTGTCGCGGGGCGGCGACTGACGTGGCCCAGATCGCGCTGCCGCTCGACTGGCCGGTAGCCGACCGCGATGAGGATTTCCTCATCTCCGACTCCAACCGGGCCGCCTTCGATCATCTGAAGCGCTGGTCGCTGTGGCCGGTCATGGCGACCCTCGTCACCGGCCCGCGCAAGTCGGGCCGCAGCCTGCTCGGCCGCCTGTTCGTGCGCAAGACCGGCGGCCGCCTGTTCGACAATGCCGAGGACCATGACGAAGAGGCGATCTTCCACGCCTGGAACGAGGCTCAGCTGTCGCGCCGGCCGCTGCTGATCGTCGCCGACTCGCCGCCGCCGCTATGGGAGGTCGTTCTGCCCGATCTGCGCTCGCGTCTGTCGGCGACGCCGCACATCGCCATCGGGGGCCCCGACGACACCTTGATCGGCGACCTCATCGTCAAGTTGCTCGGCGACCGCGGCATCGCCATCCCGCCCGAGGTCCCCGCTTACATCGTGCCTCGGATCGAACGCTCCTATGTCGCCGTTCAGCAGGTCGTCGCAGCGCTCGACCGGGCGGCCCTGTCACATCATCGCCGCATGACCGTGGCAATGGCGCGAAGGGCGCTGGCGGAGGGCGGAATGATCAAGCGAGCGAGAAGCCAGGCCTGAATGGAGACCGTCGCCGCACCCCCGGAGCCCGAGGCGCCCCCGCTGGCGCCGCGCGATCGCTATTTCAACCGCGAGCTGAGCTGGCTCGCCTTCAACCGGCGAGTTCTGGAGGAGGCGTCCAACCCGGCGCATCCCTTGCTCGAGCGGCTTCGTTTCCTTTCCATCTCGGGCAACAATCTCGACGAATTCTTCATGGTCCGGGTGGCCGGCCTCAAGGCGCACCGGCTGCTCGGAGTCGAGGAGACGTCGATGGACGGCCTTACCCCCGCCCAGCAGCTTGCCGCGCTGACCGAGGAAGCCGACCGGCTGACCGAGAGCCAGCAGAGCGTCTGGTCGGAGCTTCGCCGAGCCCTCGCGGACGAGGGGGTGGCGGTGATCGGTAGCGGCGCGCTGGACCGCGAGTCGGCCGAATGGCTCGAGCAGCATTTCCGCGAGCAGATCTTTCCGGTGCTGACCCCTCAGGCGATCGACCCGGCCCATCCCTTCCCGTTCATCCCCAATCGCGGCTTCTCCCTGATCTTCGATCTCAGGCGCCAGGCGACGGGGGCGCCGATCCGCGAATTGCTGATGGTCCCGGCAACCCTGCCGCGCTTCATCCGGCTGCCGGGCCCGGAAGCGCGCTATATCGCCGTCGAGACCCTGATTCGCCGCAACATCGGCGCGCTCTTTCCCGGCTACGACCTGGTCGGAGGCGGCGCCTTCCGGATCCTCCGCGACAGCGACATCGAGATCGAGGAGGAAGCGGAGGACCTCGTCCGCTACTTCCGAAGCGCCATCAAGCGCCGGCGCCGGGGCCGGGTCGTCCGGCTCAAGCTCGAGGCCGGGATGCCGGCCGAGCTGATGAGCCTGGTGCGCGAAGGAGTCGCCGCCAGCGAGGCGATCGTCACCGAATCGACCGGCTTCCTCGGCATCGCCGCGCTCGACGCGCTCTTCGAGGAGGATCGGCCGGACCTGAAGTTCGCGCCCTTCGCGCCTCGCTTCCCGGAGCGGATCCGCGAGCATGGCGGCGACTGCTTCGCCGCCATCCAGAGCAAGGACATCGTCGTCCACCATCCCTATGAGAGCTTCGAGGTGGTGGTCGAGTTCCTGAAGCAGGCCGCCGCCGATCCCGACGTGGTCGCGATCAAGCAGACGCTCTACCGGGCCGGCAAGCAGTCGGCGGTCATCCGCGCCCTGATCGACGCCGCCGAGGCCGGCAAGTCGGTCACCGCCGTGGTCGAATTGAAGGCCCGCTTCGAGGAGGAGCAGAATCTGCTCTGGGCCTCGGCGCTCGAGCGCGCCGGAGTCCAGGTCGTCTACGGTTTCGTCGAGTGGAAGACCCACGCCAAGGTCTCGATGGTGGTTCGCCGCGAGGGCAATGGCTATCGCACCTACTGCCATCTCGGCACCGGCAACTACCACCCCGTCACTGCGCGCATCTACACCGACCTGAGCTTCTTCACCGCCGATCCCCGGATCGGCCGCGACGTCGCTCAATTGTTCAACTACATCACCGGCTATGTCGATCCGCGCGACCTCGAGATCCTCTCCATGTCGCCCCACCAGCTGCGCCAGGAGCTGCTCGCGCTGATCGAGGCCGAGACGGCCAGCGCCCGCACCGGCGAGCCCGGCGTGATCTGGGCGAAGCTGAACGCGCTCGTCGACCAGTCGATCATCGACAAGCTCTACGAAGCGAGCGCGGCCGGAGTTCAGATCGACCTCGTCGTCCGCGGCATCTGCTGCCTGAGGCCCGGAGTCCCCGGCCTCTCGGACAACATCCGGGTCAAGTCGATCGTCGGCCGCTTCCTCGAGCACAGCCGAATCTGGTGCTTCGGCAATGGCGGCGAGCTGCCCAACCGCTTCGCGCGGGTCTATATCAGCTCGGCCGACTGGATGCCCCGCAACTTCGACCGACGGGTCGAATATATGCTTCCGATCGAGAATCCGACCGTCCACGCCCAGGTGCTCGACCAGGTGATGGTCGCCAATCTGATCGACAACGAGCAGAGCTGGCGCCTCCATTCGGACGGAAGCTATGAGCGGCTGACCCCGGACGGCGACCGACCGTTCAACCTCCACCATTATTTCATGACCAACCCGTCGCTCTCCGGCCGCGGCGCCGCCCTGCGCGACAGCGGCTCGGTGCCCAAGCTGCGCTTCCGGCGCGGCCAGTGAGCCAAAGCGTGAGGGGAGGGAGCCTGCTCCACGCCGAGCCGATCGGAATCGTCGATATCGGCTCGAACTCGGTCCGCCTGGTCGTCTATGCGGGGGCACCGCGCGCGCCGTCGATCATCTTCAACGAAAAGGTCCTCGCCGGCCTCGGCCAGGGCCTGGGCGAGACCGGAATGCTCGGCGAGGAACAGCAGGCGCGAGCGCTCGCCGCGCTTCGCCGGTTCCGCCTCCTGGCCGACCAGATGGAGGTGGCGGACCTCCGGGTCCTCGCCACCGCCGCCGTCCGCGACGCCTCGAACGGCAACCGGTTTCTCGAAGAGGTCCGAGCGCTGGGTTTCGCGCCGAGGGTGATCTCCGGCGAGGAGGAGGGCCGGCTGGCGGGGGAGGGCGTCCTCTCCGGATTCCCTGATGCGGACGGCCTGGTCGGCGATCTCGGCGGCGGCAGCCTCGAGCTTGCGGAGGTGAGCGCCGGTGCCGTTCGAACGAGCATCTCGCTTCCGTTCGGGGTGCTCCGCATCGGCGACGGCCATGCCGCCGCCGAGAAGAAGCTGCGCCGCCGCCTGGCGGCGGTGCTGAAGGAATCCGGGCTGGGCGAGCGCGGCCGGGGGCGGCCCTTCTACATGGTCGGAGGCTCGTGGCGGGCGCTGGCCCGGCTCGACATCATCTCGCGCGATTATCCTCTTCCGATCACCCATCATTACCGGATGCCCCCCGAGCGTCCGGCCGAGCTGAGGAAGCTGATCGCTTCGCTCAAGCGGTCCGACCCGAAGAGCATGCCGATGCTGACCGCATCGCGAATCCCGACCCTGCCCAACGCCAAGCTGATTCTCTCGGCCCTGGTCGACGCGCTTCGGCCGAGCGAGCTGATCGTCTCCAGCTTCGGCATTCGCGAGGGCCTGCTCTTTCACGATCTTCCGGCGACGGAGCGCGGCAAGGATCCGCTGATCGAGGCGGCACGCGACGCGGGCAGGGGCCTCAGCCGATTCGGCGAGCATGGGGACCTGCTCGACCGCTGGATCTCGCCCATCTTCAGCGACGACGCTCCCCAGGCTAGGCTCCGGCTCGCCGCCTGCCTGCTCGCCGACGTCGCCTGGCAGGCCCATCCCGATTTCCGCGCCGAGCGCGGGGTCGAGATGGCGCTTCACGGCAATTGGGTGGGAATCGACGTCTGCGGGCGGGTGATGGTCGCCCAGGCGCTCTTCTCGAATTTCGGCGGCCGGGATTTTCCCGACCGACGCATCGCCGAGTTGTGCAGCTCCGCCGAGCTCGGCTGCGCGTCGCGCTGGGGCCTCGCCATGAGGCTTGGCCAGCGCCTCAGCGGCGGCCTCGCCTCGAGCCTGGAGCGAAGCCGGCTGGAGCGGGACGGCGACGTCATCCGCCTGCTTCTGCCCAAGGGGGAGGAGGCGCTTTACGGGGAGACGGTCGACCGAAGACTGAAGAAGCTGGCCTCGGCCCTGAAATGCAAGGCGGAGACGGGCGTGGCCTAACCGTCATCCCGGCGAAAGCCGGGACCTTGGCTCATCTGGCAGTGCCTCATTCTTCCTGAGGTCCCGGCTTCCGCCGGGATGACGTTACCCGCAGGCGATCCTGACGATCCTGTTGCGAGCGTCCAGCCGCAAATTCAGCCGGTCCTCGCGATAATCCATCGTCACCATGCTGCCCTTGGGGATCCACCGCAGCCGCGCGGCACCGCTGAGGCGAAGCGCCTTCGCGCCGACGGCCTGGCTGCGCACCTTGCCGACCAGCGACCGCGCCTTCGCGGCATCGCAACTGCCTGCGCCGCGCACCGGCACCTGCGCCTCCGCCGACGGCACGGCCGCGCAACCGGCCATCGCCATTAGCAGCGCTCCCGCCATGATCCGCCTCACTGCCCGATCTCCGTATGAGTCATCGACAGCTTGCCGCCCTTGACCCCGAAGGCGAGCCGGCCCTCGACCAGGTCGAGCGCGTCGCGGCCGAACTGCTCGAAGCGCCAGCCCTCGAGGATCGCGAGCCCGTCGCGGCGCCCGGCGGCGAGCAGCTCCAGCTCCTCGGTGCGGGCGATCAGTCGGGCGGCGACGTTGCTCTCGCGCGAGCGTATCTTGAGAAGGAGCTTCAAGAGGTCGGCGACCAGGGCGCCTTCCTTGCCGAGGCCGGGGCCGCGGTCCTCGCGGGCGGGCAGCTCCTCCGCGGGCATCGGCACGGCCGTTGCGAGGGCGGTCATCAGCCGGGCGCCGATCTCGTTGCCGGCCCAGGCGGGCGAGAGGCCGCGCACCCGCGCCAGCGCGTCCTGGCTCGCCGGCGGATGGGCGGCGACGTCGGCGATCGTCTCGTCCTTCATGATCCGGCCGCGCGGCAGATTCTTGCCGCGCGCCTCCTGCTCCCGCCAGGCGGCCAGCGCCTTCAGCCGGCCGAGCACCTCGGGCTTGCGGCTGGAGATCCGGATCCGTTTCCACGCCAAAGCGGGATCGTTCTCGTAATTGGAGGGGTCGGCGAGCTTCTCCATCTCCTCGTCCAGCCACTCGCCGCGGCCGGTCCGCCGAAGCCGCTCCAGCATCTTGGGGAACAAGGCGGCGAGATGGGTGACGTCGCCGATCGCATAGTCGATCTGGCGCCGGTCGAGCGGCCGGCGGGCCCAGTCGGGGAAGCGCGCGCCCTTGTCGAGGCTCTTGCCGATCAGGCTCTCGACCAGGTTCGAGTAACCGACCTGCTCGCCCAGCCCCAGCGCCATCGCCGCGATCTGGGTGTCGAACAGCGGGTGCGGGGTCTTGCCGGTGATGTTGTAGATGATCTCGATATCCTGGCTTCCGGCATGGAAGACCTTGAGCACCTCCTCATTGTCGACGAGGAGGTCGAGCAGGGGCGTCATGTCGAGGCCGTCCGCCTTGGGATCGACCGCGGCCGCCTCGTCGACGTCGCCGATCTGGATCAGGCACAGGTCCGGCCAGTAGGTATTCTCGCGCATGAATTCCGTGTCGACCGCGACGAAGGGGGACTTCGCCAGACGCTCGCACAGGGACTTTAGCGACTCGGAATCGGTGATCAACGGGTGGATGTGCATTGGCAGGGCTCATAGCGGCGGCCGGTAGTGGGTGCATTTGAAATTTGCACAGATGCGTTGAACGCTGCCCAAGAGCATGTCTTTGGAAGTGCGTGACGGCGGTCACGGACTTGCGCCTCGATTGTGGATAACTATCTCTGGTGCCCGCTTGCAACGGGTCCAAACTGGACACACTTGACACCATGGTACGCTTGACGGTCCCGTCAAAAAGCCGCAGGACACGATGAATGGTGGCTCGAATCGCTCAGGGGGACGCATCATTTCCCACCATCCAGTCGTTGAGCCGTTGAAAAAATAGGCCCGGGATTAATTTCCGGTTCAAGATTTTTGGTGTATGAGATTCATAAGACGGTTGTGGATGAAGTGGCATCGGCCTCCAAATCTGCAGAAAGGGATATTAGAAATGCGTCGACTCCGTGAAGCTACCGCTAGGGGCTTTGAGTCGCTTTCGCAGGCGATTCGCCAGCAGCCAGACTACCATACCGAGGTTTCGGACGAGTACCTCGACGCGCTCGAGGCGCGCCTTGCCGCGCGTAAGCCGTCAAACTTCGCCCTTACCCCGATCTCTGATGCGGGGTGGTGAGCGGAGGGTTTTACCCGTTTTCGACCGCTCCAGCGCCATACGACATCGTATGGTGCCATTTTCCAACGATAGAAGAGCCCGCGCTTCCCGCTGAGAAGCCGCGACCGGCTTTGGTGCGTCAAGCATTCCAAGACCAGGACGGGAATGCGTGGGTTCAGGTTGTGTTTGGCACATCAGTAGATCCCTACCGGGCCGACATAACCGACTTCACCGTCGCGACGCTCCCTGAGATGAATATGTGTGGCCTAAAATGTGCCACTCGCTTCCGGCTTGATCGCCAGATCGACCTCCCTTGGACAAGAGAATTTTTCTCATGCCTCCCGGGGAAGCCCACGCCCATCATTGGCCACATGCCAGCGTACGAAGTTAGAAAGTTGCAAACCCAAATCTCTTACTTCCAACAGAAGTTTGCAGAGTGGCAGGCCGCTCGCGCCGCTGCATCGGAAGGTGGCGACGACGAGGGCGAGGGCGGCGACGAAACTAAGGACGATAGCTAAATTTCAGGCGGCCTGCTTTTTGTAAGGACCGCGGGCTTTGGCAGCCTTCGAGGCAATCTCCGAGCGTCGCTCATCGGACAGCGTCGCTGCTAGCCTTGCCACCCTTCAGCCCGCCGCGCCGTCCCAGCGATACGGCAGCAGGGTCCTTCCCATTGCGGGGATGGGCGTCATCAACATCACCGCTAACGATGTCGATCATGAGTTTGGCGAGTTGGTTCGTGTCGCGAGGCCGCTTCGGGTTTCTCATGCCCCTTCTTACCATGGTCGAGAGCGGCACGGGCGAAAGATTTCAAATGCACCCACTACCCGACGGCCTCCCCGCTTGACAAAGCAAGGCTGCGTGGCGAAGCGCCCAGCCAACGAAAAAGTCATTCCGGCGAGGCCGGAATCCACCTTCTTCCTCGCTTGTGGAGCCCCAAAGCAGGTGGATCCCGGCTTTCGCCGGGATGACGGAGCAGGATGAATCAGAGAATGCACGCCTATCGCACCCATCATTGCGGCGAGCTCCGCGCCTCCCATGTCCGGGAGCGGGTGAAGCTTTCGGGCTGGATCCACAGGAAGCGCGACCATGGCGGCGTATTGTTCGTCGACCTCAGGGACCATTACGGGCTGACCCAGATCGTCGCCAGGGCGAACAGCGATCCTCTTCGGACTCTCGAGCATCTACGCGCCGAATCGGTCGTGACGATCGTAGGCGAGGTCGTGTCGCGCGGTTCCGAGGCGACCAACCCGAACCTTCCGACCGGAGAAATCGAGGTCTCGGCCGAAGATGTCACCGTACAATCCTCGGCCGAGGAACTTCCGCTTCCGGTCGCGGGAGAGGCCGATTATCCGGAGGATATCCGCCTCCGCTACCGCTTCCTGGACCTTCGGCGCGACCGTCTCCACCGCAACATCGTGCTTCGCTCGCAGGTCATCTCCTCGATCCGCCGCCGAATGGTCGAAGCGGGCTTCACCGAGTTCCAGACTCCGATCCTGACCGCCTCGAGCCCCGAGGGCGCGCGCGACTATCTGGTGCCCAGCCGGGTCCATCCCGGCAAATTCTATGCGCTCCCGCAGGCGCCGCAGATGTTCAAGCAGCTGATCATGGTGGCGGGGTTCGACCGCTATTTCCAGATCGCGCCCTGCTTCCGCGACGAGGACGGCCGCGCCGACCGCTCGCCGGGCGAATTCTACCAGCTCGATTTCGAGATGAGCTACGTCACCCAGGAGGATGTGTTCCAGACCATCGAACCGGTCCTGGCCGGAGTCTTCGAGGAGTTCGCCAACGGCAAGAAGGTGACCCCGGCCGGCACCTTCCCGCGCATCCCCTACAAGGAGGCGATGCTTCGCTACGGCTCGGACAAGCCGGACCTGCGCAATCCCATCGAGATAAGCGACGTCTCCGACCATTTCCGGGGCTCGGGCTTCGGCCTGTTCGCGCGCATCGTCGAGGGCGGCGGCACCGTCCGCGCCGTCCCGGCGCCCGGCACCGCGGCGCTGAGCCGCAAATTCTTCGACGACATGAACGACTGGGCTCGCTCCGAGGGCCATGCCGGCCTCGGCTACGTCACCCAGAAGGCCGGCGAGCTGGGCGGACCGATCGCCAAGAATCACGGCGACGAGGGAATGCGCAAGCTGATCGCCGAGCTCGGCATCGGCCCCGACGACGGGATCTTCTTCGCCGCCGGCAAGGAAGGCCAGGCGGCGAAGCTCGCCGGCGCGGCGCGCGCCCGGGTCGCCGAGCAGCTCGGCCTCATTGCCGAGGACGAGTTCCGCTTCTGCTGGATCGTCGATTTTCCGATGTACGAATATGACGAGGAAGCGAAGAAGGTCGACTTCAGCCACAACCCCTTCTCGATGCCGCAGGGCGAGCTGGAGGCGCTGGAGAGCAAGGACCCGCTCGACATCCTCGCTTTCCAGTACGACATCGTCTGCAACGGCGTGGAGCTGAGCTCCGGAGCGATCCGGAACCACCGGCCCGACATCATGTACAAGGCGTTCGAGATCGCCGGCTATTCGCGCGAGGATGTCGACGCCAACTTCTCCGGAATGATCAACGCCTTCAAATACGGCGCTCCGCCCCACGGCGGCTCGGCGCCGGGCATCGACCGGATCGTCATGCTCCTCGCCGGCGAGCCCAACATCCGCGAGGTCGTCCTCTTCCCGATGAACCAGCGCGCCGAGGACCTGATGATGGGCGCGCCGGGTGAAGTGAGCGCCAGGCAGCTGCGCGAGCTCAACATCCGCGTGGTGGAGCCGGCCGGCGCTGCGGCGAGGAAGGATCCCGCCGGGGCGGTGGCGCCGGAATAAGGCTGGCTGCGGGCACGGGAGCGCCCTAGCCTCGACTCTTCAGGGAGGCGAGGATGTCCATTCGAGCGATTGGCCTGACGATGGCGCTGTTGTCGGCCGCGGCTCCGTCGGCCGCCCAGCGCAGCACCCAGGAAATGCGCGATCTTCGGCCGCGCGAGGTCGAACGGGCGGTGCGGGACGATCTGCTCTCGATCCTCGTCATGCCCGGCAAGGTGGGCGGCGGCAACCGGCGCCAGCTGGGAGACGCAGTGCTGCGAACCCGGCCTGTGGGCTCCGGGATCGAGGGTGTGTGCCAGCGGGACCTCCTCCTGCTCTCCTACGCGCCCACGCGCGCGGCGCGCGAAGCGCCGCCGGGACCCCGCGGGCTCGGCGAGCCGGGTGTCGAGCGGCTCGAGGACGTGCCGGTGCGCCCGTACGGAGTCACGGCGGAGCGGCTCTACTTCTTCACCCAGGCGCCGCGGTGGGAGGCGCTTGAGGACGCTCGAACTCTTCGCGCGCGGTTTTCCCAGAATTGCGGCGCCGATGCTGCCTCTGCCTGGGAAGGATGGTTTGCTGCGCCCGCCCCCGAGGATGCCGTGGTCGGCTTCCTCGTTTTCGAGGCGGCGGCCCGAGCGGTCGCCGCGGGCCGAGTCCCGCTCGCCGGCTGCGACGGAGGTGCCACGGAACCGGTCGAGCAATGCCGGTCCGGCCTTGCTCGGGCGGCGGCGAACCCGAAGAGCCTTAATGCGATCAGAACCTGCCCGACGGAGGCGGGACGCCAATGCTTCGCTGTCGACTCGGAGCAGGCAGTGATTACCGTGGTGAACCGGCTGTCCGGCAAGGCGCCATCGCCGGACGACGTGGTTTCCGTCGCCTACGAAGCCTATATCATCGTCACCTGAGCATTGGCGCCTCCATGACGATCTCACTTTCCGACTACGAAGCCGGGACCCGCTATCGCGGCGCTTATTCCGACGACCTCGCCGCGCTTCAGGAGCGACTGTCGCGAATTCTCGTCGCCCATATCGTCCACAAGCGGCGAAGCCTGATCGTCTGCGAGGGCTGGGACGCGGCGGGGAAGGGCGGGGCGATCCAGCGGCTGACCTCGGGCTGGGACCCCCGCGCCTTCCGGGTCTGGCCGATCGAGGCGCCGACCGAGGAAGAGAAAGCCCGCCATTTCCTCTGGCGGTTCTGGGCCAAGCTGCCCGGCACCGGCGAGATCGCGATCTTCGACCGAAGCTGGTACGGCCGAGTCCTCGTCGAGCGGGTCGAGGGCTTCGCGTCGGAGGCGGAATGGCGCCGCGCCTATGACGAGATCAACGAGTTCGAGGCCCAGCAGAATTATGACGGCACGAATATCGTCAAGCTCTTCTTCCACGTCACCGGGGAGACTCAGGACGCCCGGCTGAAAGCCCGGCTCGACCATCCCTGGAAGCGCTGGAAGGTGACGGCGGAGGATTTCCGCAACCGAGCCCGCCGCGAAGATTATCTCGCCGCGGCCCACGACATGTTCGAGCGCACCAACACGCGCTGGGCGCCGTGGACCGTCATCGACGGCAACAACAAGAAAGCGGCCCGGATCGCGGCCCTCGGCGCGGTGGCGGAGGCGCTGGAAGCGGCATGCCCCGCGAAGCCGCCCGAACCGGATCCGGAGGTGCGAAGGCTGGCGCGCGAGGCGTTCGGAGAGTGACGTCATGCCAGCGCAGGCTGGCATCCATGCCGAGTCAGCATGGACCCCAGCCTTCGCGGGGGTGACGAGAGAGGGCTACCGGGTCTCGGGATAGTCGATGGCGACGATCTCCAGCTCCCGCTCGCCGGCCGGCAGGGTCACACGCCGCAAGTCGCCGACCGCCGCGCCCCTGATCGCTCGCCCGATCGGCGAGGTCCAGCTGATCCGGCCGTTGGCGGCGTCGGTCTCGTCCTCGCCGACCAGAGTCACGGTGCGCCGGTTGTCCTCCTCGTCCGCGAGGGTGACGGTGGCGCCGAAATAGGCCTTGCCACGCTCCGGCTGAGCCGCCGGATCGATCACCTTCGCATCCTTCATCCGCCGCGAAAGCCAGCCGAGCCTGCGGTCGATCTCGCGAAGCCGCTTGCGGCCGTAAATATAGTCGCCATTCTCGGAGCGGTCGCCATTGCCCGCCGCCCAGCTGATCGTCTCGACCAGCTTCGGCCGCTCGTGAGCGAACAGCGCCTCATATTCCTCACGGAGGCGGCGATAGCCGTCCGGGGTGATGTAATTGGGCCGCTCAGCCATCAATCCCTCGTCACTCCCGCCAGTCTCTCGTCACTCCCGCGAAAGCGGGAGTCCATACGGATTCGGAAACTCGGCAGGGATTCCCGCTTTCGCGGGAATGACGGTTCAGCCCGGTCCACTCTTGCCGAGGAAGAAGGACAGCCGGTTGGCCGGGCCGCCGCCGCGCTGCGCCCTGATCGCTTCGTAGACGACCGCATTCTCGAGCACCCGCTGCACGTAGTTGCGGGTCTCCGAATAGGGAATCGCCTCGATCCAGGAGACGATGTCGGCGCCGCCGCGGGGATCGCCGTTCTCGCGGACCCATTTGCGGACGTTGCCGGCGCCGGCATTGTAGCTCGCCACCGCCAGCGCGGCATGGCCGCCCCACTCGCCCAGCAGCCGGTCGAAATAGCTGGAGCCGAGCATGACGTTGTACGAGGGGTCCGAGGTCAGCCGCCCCAGATCGTACGGCAGTCCGACCTTGCCGGCCGTCTCGCGCGCGGTCCCCGGCATCAGCTGCATCAGGCCGCGAGCCCCGACGGGGCTCATCGCGGCGCGATCGAACGAGCTCTCCTGGCGGGTGATGCCGTGCGCCAGCGCCCAATGATGGGCATAAGCCGAGGGCAGGGGGACTTCCGGAAAACCCGCCGGGTCGTAGAAGCTCTGGCCCTTGTTGCGGGCCTCGCGCGCCACCCAGACCCCGAGATCCTGGCGGCCGATGCTCCGGCCGAATTGAGCGGCGAGCACCCGATCGCTCTCGGTCTCGGCCTGCTCGGCAATGGCTCGGACGAACAGCGACTGGTCGCTCCATCGGCCCATGTCGCCCAGCGCCCTCGCCGCCTGGACCAGCGGCCGCGCCGCGAAGGCGGAACGCTGCGCCGCGCTCGGCACCGCCGAGACGGGGGAGGGCGGAGTCACCCGCCGGCCGAGCCGCTCGAGCGCGAGCTGGCCGTAAAACTGGTCCGGGCTCGCCGCCGCCTGCTCGAGCCAGCTGTTCGACTGCGCCTGCTGGCCGGCGTTGAACGCCGCCCGGGCCGCCCAGTACGAACCCTTGGTCCGGGTCTGCGAGGATCGCGCCGCCCGGCCGTACAGGTCGAACATCCGCGCCGCGTCGGCGAATCGGCCGAGCTTGTTGGCGGCGGTCCCGGCCAGCCAGGCGAGGTTGGTATATTCGTCGCGTTCGCCATAAGAGCGGGCGCTGACGTCGGTGCCGGCCGGATAGGCGTCGTCGAGCTGCGAGGCGATCTGGTAGGCCGTCGACCATTGATTGTCGTTGGCCGCGCCCTTGGCGAGGGTCATCATCGTCTCGAACCATTTTTCGGCATTGGCCGGAGGCCTGGCCAGCCGGTGCGGCTGAGCCATCAGCTGGCGCGCCGCGAGGCTCTGGCCGGTACCGCGAAGCCAATTGGCCTTGTCCATCAGCAAACCGGCATCGCCTTCGACCGTCCCCAGCGCGGCCAGCCGGCCGGCGGCGTCGGAAGCGCGGGTCTGGAGCGCCAGTCGGGTGGCGTAGAGCGCCTGGCGCTGGGCCGAGGCGAGTGGAAGCTGGCGAGCCGCGCTCTGCGTGTCGCCATTGCCGAGCAGGGCCTCCATCCGGGCGTCATGGTCGGCGCTGCCGAGGCGTCCCCCGAACTGGCTGAGAATCCGCGCCTCGTCGGTGGGCGGCAGAACCCCGCCGGTCCAGGCCTTGCGCGCCGCCTCCAGGGCCTCGTTGCCGCGGCCGGAGGCCGACAAAGCGAAAGCGTGGCGGGCATGGCCCGCCGGAGTGAGCGGCGGGAAGGCGCTGAAATAGCCGATCACCTCATAAGCCGCGCCGCCGTCGGCATCGGCCTTCTCGGCGGTCTTGCGCATGGCGGTCTCGCCCGGCCAGCCGCGATGGCTCATCAGGAACGAGGCGTAGGAGGAGAAAGGAAGGCTGTCGGTCTGCCTCAGGCTGTTCCAGCGGGCGAGGTCGGCGCTCACCGCCGCCGGGACCGGCGAATAGACGGGCGCGGGCCGGGGCTGGGGCGGCGGCTGGACCGGCGCGACGACGCTCTGCACCGCTGCCGGCAGGATTCTGGCGACATGCATCGGCTTCACGCCGGCGGCCACCGCCGCGACGGACATGGCGGAGACGCCCAACAGGCTCAATGCCAACGCTTTTTTCTGCATGCTGGACAGAATGCCAACCCCCTCCTTATCAGGCCGTGAACGGCCGCCTCTTATTGAAGCCCCGGCCGCCCCACGTGAAGGAGTCCAATGATGTTCCGCGGGTCGATCCCGGCTCTGGTGACGATTTTCCGCGACGAAGCGTTGGACGAGCGCGCTTTTCTGGATTTCGTTCGCTGGCAGGTCTCCGAGGGAAGCCATGCGCTCGTCCCCTGCGGCACCACCGGCGAATCGGCGACTCTCGACGACGCCGAGCACCGGCGGGTGATCGAGCTCGCCATCGAGGGCGCCGCCGGGCGGGTGAAGGTGATCGCCGGCTGCGGCTCCAACGACACCGCCCGCGCCATCCGTCTCACCCGCTCGGCCAGAGACGCCGGCGCCGACGCCGCGCTCCACGTGCCGCCTTATTACAACCGGCCCAACCAGGAGGGCATCTACGCCCATCTCGCCGCCGTCGCCGAGGCGGTCGATATCCCGATCGTGCTGTACAACGTCCCGTCGCGCACCATCACCGACATCTCGGTCGAAACGATGGCGCGGCTGGCCAGGATCGCCAATGTGATCGGGGTCAAGGACGCCACCGGCAATCTCGCCCGAGTCTCGGCCCAGCGAGCCGCCTGCGGCGAGGATTTCGTCCAGCTCTCGGGCAATGACGACATGGCTCTCGGTTTCTCGGCGATGGGCGGACTGGGCTGCATCTCGGTCACCGCCAATGTCGCGCCGAAGCTGTGCTCCGAATTCCAGAATGCTTGTATTTCAGGGGATTGGACAGGCGCGTTGAGACTACAGGACAGGCTCTACCCGCTCCATGCGGCTTTGTTCACCGACGCTTCGCCCGGTCCGGTGAAATATGCTCTGTCGCGCATCCACGGCGGCTTCTCGCCCGAGTTGCGCCTGCCAATGACTCCGCCGTCGGAGGCCAGCCGCAAGGTCGTGAGCGAGGCTCTGAAGCATGCGGGGCTGCTGTGAACCCGTCCGGCGCCTTGATCCTCCCCGGGACGGGGAGGGGGACCGCACGAAGTGCGGCGGAGGGGGCTCAGCGCCACCCGCGACCCCCCCTCCACCATGCTCCCCATGGTCCCCCTCCCCGCAAGCGGGGAGGATAAAATGGTCCGTCCCCGTCCCGCCACTTTCGACAAGGCCAAGGTCGTCGCGGAGAACCGGCGCGCGCGGTTCGATTATGCGGTCGAATCGACCTACGAGGCCGGAATCGCCCTGACCGGCACCGAGGTGAAGTCGCTGCGCTTCGGCGAGGGCTCGATCGCCGAGAGCTATGCCGAGGTGAAGGACGACCAGGCCTGGCTGATCAACGCCAACATCCCCGAGTTCAGCCACGGCAACCGCCACAATCACGAGCCCAAAAGGCCGCGCAAATTGCTGCTCCACGAGCGCGAGATCGCCAAGCTGCACGGCGCCGTCGCCCGCCAGGGCATGACCCTCGTCCCGCTCTCCATCTATTTCAACAGCCGCGGCCGGGCCAAGGTCGAGCTGGCGCTGGCGAAGGGCCGCAAGGCGCCCGACAAGCGCGAATATCAGAAGGAAAAGGACTGGAAACGGGAGCAGGGCCGGCTGTTGCGCGACCGTGGCTGAGCAGAAAGGCCGCCTTGCCCGCTGGGCCGAGCGCAACATGCCGACCCGCGAGGGCCTGGCCGAGAGCCGCTGGATCAAGCCGTTCGGCCAGCGCGTTCTTCACAGCGAGTTCTGGCGCTTCACCCGCCGATCGGTGCCTCGCGGCGTCGGCGTCGGGCTGCTCGTCGGTATCTTCGTGATGATTCCGGGACTGCAGATCGTCGGCTCGGCCCTGATGTGCATCCCGTTTCGCGGCAACATCCCGATCGCCGCCCTGATGACCTTCCTCTCCAACCCCTTCACCACCCCGTTCATCCTGCTCGCCTCGCTCGAGATCGGCGCCAAGCTCGGTTTCCGAACCGATATCGCCAGCTTCTACGCGTTGCGCGACAGCGGCGCCGGGCTTGGCGCCTGGGGCAAGTGGCTGCTCTCCGACGCCGCCCCGGCTTTGGTCTCGGGCCTGTTCATCATCGCCTTCGGAACCGCGCTCGTCGGCTATCTCGCCTCGATCCTCATCTGGCGCTGGTGGACCGCGCACAAGTGGCGGCGCCGGGCCCGTCGCGAGCCTCTGGACGTTTGAAAGACTCGGCGCCGCTGCTATTGCGGCCGCGCCCTCCTCCCCCACAAGACGGGACCCGTAAATATGCGCAAGCTCCTTCCCCTCCTCGCCGCCTCCACCGCCCTTGCCGCCTGCGCGAGCAACGGACCCTCCACGGCCGAAGTGCGCGAGCAGACGGCGACCGTCGCCACCGCCGCCGAAGGCCCGGTGGCGCCGCCCGAGGCGGACCGGCCGCAAATCGGCCGCTTCGGCTTCGACGAGGCCGGGATGGACCGAACCGCCGCGCCCGGCGACAATTTCTACCGCTTCGCCAACGGCACCTGGGCGAAGAACACGCCGATCCCGGCCGACCGCTCCAATTACGGCATGTTCACCATGCTCGACGACCTCTCCCGGCAGCGCACCCGCGAGATACTCGACGAGGTCAAGAACGACCCCAGCAGCAAGATCGGCAACGCTTATTCCGCCTATCTCGACGAAGCCGCGATCGAGGCCAGGGGCCTTGCCCCGATCGAGCCCTGGCTCTCCCAGATTCGCGGCCTGAAAACCAAGGGCGCCTATGCGGCGCTCGTCGCGGCGGCAGACCGTAACGGCATTGGCGGCCCGGTCGGCGGGTTCGTCGGCCAGGACGACAAGAATCCGGAAAGCTATGCCTTCACCATGTTCCAGGCCGGCCTCGGCATGCCGGACCGGGATTATTACCTGAAGGCCGACCCCAAGCTCGCCGAGACCCGCGCCGCCTATCTCACCCACCTGACCAACGTGCTGACCCTGGCCGGCGAGGCCAATGCCGCCGCCCGCGCCAAGGCGATCCTCGCCTTCGAGACCGACATCGCCAGGGCGCACTGGACCCGGATCGAAAGCCGCGACGCGACCAAGACCTACAACAAGATGACCCTGGCCGCGCTGGCGAAGAGCGCGCCGGGCTTCGACTTCCACACCTACGCCCGAGGCGTCGGCGCCGACGTCAGCGATCTGATCGTCGCCCAGCCGAGCGCGATGAAGGGAATCGCCGCGGTCGTCGGCCG
This sequence comes from Sphingomonadales bacterium, assembly GCA_034668585.1. GTDB lineage: Bacteria > Pseudomonadota > Alphaproteobacteria > Sphingomonadales > Sphingomonadaceae > Allosphingosinicella. The sequence continues at coordinate 46,294 of JAXDPB010000009.1, forward strand.
AACCCCGCTTCAGGTCCTCAAGGACCAGCTGCTGGTCCGCTCGCTCGACAATTATTCCGATTTCCTGCCGAGCCGCTTCGACAAGGAGACCTTCTCCTTCTACGGCACCGTCCTTTCCGGCACTCCGGAGCAGGAGCCTCGGTGGAAGCGCGGAGTCACCTTCGTCACCAACGCGCTCTCGGACGAGGTCAGTCAGGTCTACGTCCAGCGTTACTTCCCGCCCGAGACCAAGGCGGCGGCGGACAAGCTGGTCAGGAACGTCATCGCCGCGATGGACCGGCGCATCGACCAGCTCGACTGGATGCAGCCCGCGACCCGGACGGCCGCCCACGCCAAGCTCGCCGCGTTCACGCCCAAGATCGGCTATCCGAGCCGCTGGCGCGATTTCTCCGGCCTCGAGATCCGCCGCGACGACCCGCTCGGCAACGCGATGCGCTCGGCCAATTTCGAGCACCAGTACAACGTCACCAAATTGGGCCAGCCCATCTATCGCTGGGAGTGGGGCATGACTCCGATGGAGATCAACGCCTACGCCAATTTCGGGATGGTCGAGATCGTCTTCCCGGCCGCGATCCTGCAGCCGCCCTTCTTCGACCCGAAGGCCGACGACGCGGTCAATTACGGCGGCATCGGCGCCGTCATCGGCCACGAGCTCAGCCACCATTTCGACGACCAGGGCGCGAAATATAACCGCGAGGGCCGTCTCGTCGACTGGTGGACTCCGCAGGACGTGAAGAACTTCCAGGGCCGCCTCGACGCGCTCGGCGCCCAGTATGACGCCTACGAGCCGCTGCCGGGCCTGCACGTCCAGGGCAAGCTCACCATGGGCGAGAACGTCGCCGACCTCGCCGGCCTCACCGTCGCCTACGACGCATGGAAGCATTCGCTGGGCGGCGCCGAGCCGCGGGTGATCGACGGCTTCAGCGGCGACCAGCGTTTCTATCTCGGCTGGGCGCAGGTGTGGCGGCGCAATTATCGCGAGGCGAACCTTCGCCAGCGCCTGCTGACCGATCCGCACAGCCCGTCCGAGCAGCGCACCGCCGTCGTGCGCAACCTCGATCCCTGGTACTCGGCCTTCGCGGTCCAGCCCGGCCAGGCGCTCTACGTCGCCCCGGCCCAGCGCGTCCGCATCTGGTAGGCGTGGCGAGCGCGGCCTCAGCCCCGGCGGCGCGGCCGCGCCTCGGCCTCGCCGCGCTGGCGGTGCTCGCGGCGGCGGCGGCCTCGGCCGCTTCGCTCCTGTGGGCGCTCGACAATATTGTCTTCGCCGCCGCTTTCTTCGCCGGGGCGCTCGCCGTCGGCCTGCCTTTGCTGTTCGTCGGGAGGGGCGGCGCGGCCGCCGCGCCCGCGCTTGTCGAGGCGGGGATCGACCTCGCTCTGGTGAGGGCCGGCCTCGAAGCTTCGCCCGACGCCCTCGCGGTCACCGATCCGGACGGCGAGCTGCTCGCCGCCAATTCGCGCTACGAAGACTGGTTCGGAATTCGCCCCCCGCTGGAGCTTCCGTTCGGCGACGCGCTGCGCACGGCGCTCGCCTCCGCGTCGCGAGACGGAAAGGCCGAGGCGCCGGGCCTCGTCGCGGGCGAGCTCGAGCTCGCGGCGGACGTGCGCGCCGCCGGCCATAGCGACGGCGCCCTGCTCTGGCGCTTCGCCCGCACCGGCGAGGCCGATGCCGCCGCCGACACCCGCCGGCTGCTCGCCGGCGAGATCGGCCGCCGCCTCGCCCTGACCGGCCTGATGGCCGCCCTCACCGCCGCCGACGGGCGAATCCTCGAGGCCAATAGTGCCTTCCACGCCCGCGCCGGCGGCGAGGCGGAGGTCGCTCCCGGCACGCCCTTGGTCGACCTGCTGGTGATGGGAGAGCAGAGCCAGTTCCATTTCGCCCGCGAGGGCAAAGCGGGCGGCGCGCTGCGCATCCTCCAGGTGCCGCTGGCCGACGAGGAGGGCGGGCCGAGCCTGTTCCTGCTGCTCGACGAGCTTGGCGGAGTCGGCGGCGAGGGGGCGCACAATATCAACGCCCTGCTCGAGATCCTTCCGCTCGGCCTGGCGCTGGCCGACCGCGACGGCCGCTTCGTCTATCTGAACACCGCGTTCCGGCGCGCCGCCGGCCTTTCGCGGACGGCGACTCCGACCTGGCCGAGCGACCTCGTCGTCGACGAGGACAAGGCGGCGGTCGCCGACGCGGTCCGCCGCTTCGGCCGCGGCGCTTCGATGTCGGGCGACGTCGCCGTCCGCCTCAAGGCCAATGCCGAGGAGCCCGTCGCGCTCACCGTCGCCGGAGCTCGCGGCCTCGGCGAGGCGGCGGTGCTGCTCTCGCTCAAGGACAATAGCGAGGAGGACCGGCTCAAGCGTCAGGTCGCCCAGGCCACCAAGATGCAGGCGGTCGGCCAGCTCGCCGGCGGCGTCGCCCACGATTTCAACAATATCCTGACCGCCATCATCGGTCATTGCGACCTGATGCTGATGCGCCACGCGCCCGGCGACAGCGACTATGACGACATCCAGCAGATCCGCTCGAACTCCAACCGCGCCGCCAGCCTGACCCGGCAATTGCTCGCTTTCTCGCGCCAGCAGACGCTTCGCCCCCAGGTCCTCCAGCTCCCCGACGTCATCGCCGAAGTCTCCACCCTTTTGAAACGGCTGCTCGGCGAGCGGGTGAAGCTCCAGGTCAAGCACGGCCGCGGCCTCGGCGCCGTCCGCGCCGATCCGGGGCAGTTGGAGCAGGTCATCGTCAACCTCGCCGTCAACGCCCGCGACGCGATGACGGTGACCGACGACCAGAAAGTCGGGCTGCTCACCCTCCACACTTATGCCGTCACCGCCGACGACGTCCGCCGGATGGGCAGCGAGATATTGCCGATCGCCGATTATACCGCGCTTCGGGTCTCCGACACCGGCACCGGCATCCCGCCGCACCTGCTGCCCAAGATCTTCGAGCCCTTCTTCACCACCAAGGAGGTGGGCAAGGGCACCGGCCTCGGCCTCTCCACCGTCTACGGCATCGTCAAGCAGTCGGGCGGCTTCATCTTCGCGGAAAGCGAGCCGGGCAAGGGGACGAGCTTCGTCATCTACCTCCCCGTCCACCGCGCCGAAGCCGCCGCCAAGCCGACCCGAAAAGTCCGCGAGCCCGCCGGCGAGCTGTGGGGCACCGGCACCATCCTTCTCGTCGAGGACGAGGCGACCGTCCGCGCCGTCGCCGAGCGCGCTCTGACCCGCCACGGCTACACCGTCCTGCTCGCCGAGAATGGGGAGGCGGCGATCGAGATACTGGACCGCGAGAAGCGCGTCGATCTGATGATCTCCGACGTCGTCATGCCGACCATGGACGGACCCACCACCGCCCGCGAGGCTCGGTTGCGCCAGCCCGACCTGCCGATCCTGTTCATCTCCGGCTATGCCGAGGAGCAGCTTCGCCAGTCGATCGACCTCGATCGCGTCGCCTTCCTCGCCAAGCCCTTCTCGGTCCAGAAGCTCGCCGAGGCGACGAGGGACGCGCTGGCGATGAAATGACGGCGAGGGCGCGCCGTCATTGCGAGGAGCGCAGCGACGAAGCAATCCAGGGCGGCGTGTGCGACTTCCGCAGGGCTGGATTGCTTCGCTTCGCTCGCAGTGACGAAAAACTTGTTTCGCAAACGATAGTTACGCCTTAAGCGGGCGGCCGTGACCAGCCGCTCCATCCTCATCGTCGAAGACGAGCCGCTGATCGCGATGATGCTCGAGGATTTCCTCGATTCGCTGGGCCACACGGTCGCCGCGACCTGCGAGACCGTCGCCGACGCGCTCGCGCGGGTGGGGCAGGGGGGCTTCGACCTCGCCATCATCGACGTCAATCTGAACGGCGAGCGGGTCTGGCCGGTCGCGGACCGCCTCGCCGCCCAGGGCGTCCCCTACATCCTCGCCACCGGCGGCCATATCGAGCCGCCGCCGGAGCAGCATGCGAGCGCCCCGGTGCTCTCCAAGCCCTTCACCCTCGATGCGATCGAGCCGGCGCTGATGGAGGCGTGCGGAGGCTAGGAGAGAGCGATATGGGGTGGAAGTTGCTGCTCGTCCCGGTCTTCCTTTACGCCGCGCTCGTCGTCCTCGCCTTCGCCTTCCAGGGGCGCCTCCTCTTCCCGGCCGGAGCCGTCGGCGGGGCAGGGCCGCTGCCGCCGGGCGCCGGGCGCCTCGTTCTCGATACCCCCGACGGCAACCGCCTCCACGGCGTCCACCTCCCTCCGTCGGTTTCACCCTCCGGCACCCTGATCCTCGCCTTCGGGGGCAATGCCTGGAATGCCGATACTGCCGCCGCCTATCTCCACGGCCTCTTCCCGGAGGCCGACGTGGTCGCCTTTCACTATCGCGGCTACCGACCCTCGACCGGTTCGCCCGGGGCGCGGGCCCTGCTCGAGGATGCGCCGCTCATCCACGACCTCGCCGTCCGCCGCCTCCGCCCCGCCCGGACCGTCGCCGTCGGCTTCAGCATCGGCAGCGGAGTCGCCGCCAGCCTCGCCCCGCGCCGTCCCCTCGACGGTCTCATCCTGGTCACCCCGTTCGATTCGATGCGCAAGGTCGCGGCCGGCCAATTTCCCTGGCTGCCGGTGCGCTGGCTGTTCCGGCACGAGCTGAAGCCGGCCGAGTGGCTGCGCGGCTCATCGGTGCCGACCGCGATCGTCGCCGGAGAGCTCGACACCCTGATTCCGGCCCCCCGCACCGAGGGCCTGCGCCGGGCCGTGGGCCGACTCGTCTACGACAGAATCATCGCCGGCGCGGGCCACAACGACATATACGATCGGCCCGAATTCCGGGCCGCGATGCGCGAGGCGCTGGCGAAGGTGGTTGGGCAGATCGTCATTGCGAGGAGCGAAGCGACGAAGCAATCCAGCGGGCCCCGGAGGCCGCCCTGGATTGCTTCGCTTCGCTCGCAATGACGGATCACCCCATGGTGAGGGCGTCGATCGCGCCTTGGAGGATGTAGGCGGCGGCCATCTTGTCGACCAGCTCGGCGCGGCGGGCGCGGCTGGCGTCGGCGTCGATCAGGGTGCGGGTGACCGCCTGGGTCGACCAGCGTTCGTCCCACAGCAGGACCGGAAGGCCGAGCGGCTCGAGGTTGCGGGCGAAGGCGCGGACCGACTGAGTGCGCGGCGAGTCGCTTCCGTCGAGGTTGAGCGGCAGGCCGACGACGAGGCCGGTGACTCGCTGCGCCTCGGCCAGAGCTCGAAGACGCTCCAGATCCTTGGCGAACTTGCCGCGCTGGAGAAGCTCGGCGGGGGTGGCGATCGTCCAGTCGGAGTCGCACAAAGCCAGCCCGATCGTCTTCGTTCCGACGTCGAGGCCGAGGAGACGGCCCCCCTCGGGCAGGGCGTCGCGATATTCGGCGGCAGAGGCCGTGATCATCCGCTCACCGTCACCCCAGCGAAGGCTGGGGTCCATGCTGAATCCTCGGCGCCGCTTCGCCGCCCGTATGGATGCCAGCCTTCGCTGGCATGACGAAAATGGCTCACTTCGCCTCCCACGCCGCCAGCCGCGCCGCCGCGTCCGCCCTCAGGTTCGCCCAGAACAGCGCATAATCGTAGACGTGGTAGTTATTTCCGGGCAGCACGTAGGGGCCGAGGTGGGGGGCGTCCTCCCCGATCAGAAGGAAGCCGCGCACGTCGCAGCGGGCGGGGACTCCCGGCGCCCGCAAGGTCCCCTCGGTCAGCTCGGCATTGGGAACGAGGGTGCCGAGATTGGCCGCCGCCGGCGCCTCGCCGCCGCGCTCGCCCGTCAGCGGATTAGTGCACAGCATCGGCGATCCGGCGCGGGCGATTCCGGTCGGGCCCGCCGATTTGTCGTAGACGTCGGTGATCAGCTTAGGATCGGCGGGCTCGGCGAAGCTTTGCCAGCCGACGATGCAACGGGCCTGCTCGCGCCGCTCGCAGGGCGGCAGGCCGAGCGAGGGCAGGTCGGCGGCGATCGAGACCGGCCAGCCGATCACATAGGCGGCGACGATCCGCTTCGCCTCCGGCTTCCCCGCGATCCGATCGGCGAGCAGCCTCGTCAGGTGCAGGCTGCCCTGGCTGTGGCCGGCGAGGATGATCGGCCGGTCCCTGGGCACGTCGCGCAGGAACTGATCGAAGGCGGCGGCGACGTCGCGATAGGCGAAGTCGAGCGCCTTTTGCGCTTCCGCCTTGGTGGTGAGGAAGGCACCGAACGTCGCCTGCCGGTATTTCGGGGCCCATATGTCCGCCACCCCGTTGAACACGCTGGCCTGGCTTCGCACGAACAGCTTCGCCCGCCACTGGGATTCCGAATCGTCCAGCGGGGCGTTCCAGTGGGAGGATTGCAGGTAGGAGGTCGGGTGGATGAAGAAGACCGAGGCTCGGGGAACCCCGTCGCGGGTCAGGCCGGTCGGCATCCACAGGCCCGGGCTGTCCTTCAGGTCGGGCCGGGCGATCCACCGGGACGGATCCGCATAGGCGCTCGGCGCCGGCGGCGGCCCGCCTTCGAAGGCGGCGGTGGGCACCATGGTGAAGCGGATCAGCTGGGCGCCGAACAGGCGGTAGGCGAGCGCCGCGGCGAGGACGAGCAGCGTCAGCCCGGCCACCACCCACAGGAACCGCCGAGCCAGCATCAAATCCTCCCCGCCTGCATCGCCGCTGCACAAGCGGATGGTAGAGTCGAATGCAAGCGCTACAAGTTCCTCCCCGGAAACGGGGAGGGGGACCGCCGGCAATCCGGTGGTGGTGGGGGCCCGGCGTCGGCATTGCGGAGAAGCCGACCCCCAACGCCGGCCAGCGGCAGGTACCCCTCCCCGTTACGCGGAGAAGCATGAGGAC
>JAXDPB010000010.1:0-6726 GCA_034668585.1 Sphingomonadales bacterium
GCTGCTCTGCGAGGCGCTTTCGGAGCGGGCGGACCGCAAGGTGACGATCCGGGTGCCCAAGCGCGGCGACCATGTGCGGATGATCCGCCAGGCTTCGCGCAACGCCGAGGAGGAGCTCGACCGCCACCTCGCCGAGACCAGCACCCAGGCGAAGACGATGCGGGCGCTGACCGAATTGTTCGAGATGTCCGAGCCGCCGGAGCGGATCGAGGTCTACGACAACAGCCACGTCATGGGCACCAACGCGGTCGGAGCGATGATCGTCGCCGGCCCCGAGGGCTTCCGCAAGAACGCCTACCGCAAGTTCAACATCAAGCGCGAGGAGACCGTCCCGGGCGACGATTTCGCGATGATGCGCGAGGTGCTCGGCCGCCGCTTCGCCCGGCTCGAGAAGGAGGACCCGGACCGGAGCCGCGGGGAGTGGCCGGACCTGCTTCTCATCGACGGAGGCAAGGGCCAGCTCTCCGCCGTCACCGAGACTCTCGAATGCGCCGGCATTCACGACGTGCCGATCGTGGCCATCTCCAAGGGCCCCGACCGCAATGCCGGCCGCGAGGTCATGCACATGGCCGGCGGCCGCGAGATCACCCTGCCGGTCAACTCGCCCGTCCTCTTCTACCTCCAGCGCCTCCGCGACGAAGCCCACCGCTTCGCCATCGGCGCCCACCGCCAGAAGCGCGCCAAGAGCATGACCGCCAGCCCGCTCGACGAGGTCCCCGGCATCGGCCCCAACCGCAAGCGGGCGCTCCTCATGCACTTCGGCACCTCCAAGGCGGTGCGCGGCGCGGCGCTCGAGGATCTGGAGAAAGCGCCGGGCATCTCCAGGACGATGGCGCGGGGCATCTATGATTATTTCCACCCGAGCGGCTAACGTCATCCCAGCGAAGGCTGGGATCCCAGTGGGTGAAAGGCGCTGCGATTTTCACCCGCCGGGGCCCCAGCCTGCGCTGGGGCGACGGGCTTCGCTCACCATATTTTCACCTCCGTCGGCGTAAAGCCGCCCCCGATGACCCAGGTCCTCCTCACCGTCGACACCGAGCTCACCTGGGCGCCCTACGCCCGCGGCGCCTCGTGGCAGGAGAATCTCGCCGTCTCGTTCGACCCGGCGGGGGTCGGCGTCCCCTGGCAGCTGGAGGTGCTTCGGGAGCACGGCCTCAAGGCCTGCTTCTTCGTCGATCCGATGCCGGCCCTGGTCTACGGGCTCGAACCCATTCGCCTCATGGTCGAGCCGATCCTCGCCGCCGGGCAGGAGGTCCAGCTCCATCTCCACCCGGTCTGGCAGAGCGTCGCGGAAGGGATCGCCGAGGGCGCCAATTTCGAGCTCACCGCCTTCGACGCCGAGGACCAGCTCGACCTCATCGAATCCGCTTTCGATCTGCTCGTCGAGGCCGGAGCGCCGCCGCCCGTCGCCTTCCGCTCGGGCAGCTATGCCGCCGACGTCGCGACCCTCGCGGCCCTGATCCGCACCGGCCTTCGCTTCGACAGCAGCCACAATGGCAGCCACCATCCCGATCCGAGCGCTCTGCCGCTCGAGCCGGACCTCGTCGGCCCGGTCGACCTCGGCGGGCTGGTCGAAGTGCCCGTGACCCAGATCGCCGATGCGCCCGGCCGGCTGCGCCACCTCCAGCTCTGCGCCGTCTCGGGCGAGGAGATCGAGGCGGCGCTTCGCCATGCGCTTCGCGAGCGCCATCCGCTCGTCACCCTGGTCAGCCACAGCTTCGAGCTGGCCAGCCGCGACGGCCGCCGCCCCAACCGCACCCTGTGCCGCCGATTCGAGCGGCTCTGCCGCTTCCTGGCCGGGCACGAGGCGCTTCCCACCGCCCATTTCTCGGACCTGGAGCTCGAGGCCGCGCCCGCCCGGGGCGAGCCGCTGCCGCCGCAAGCCTGGCGCCGCGCCCGCCGGATGGCCCAGCAGGCCTGGTCGAACGCGCTGTACGAACGGTCATTGTGATGTATCCGGGGAGGCGATGCACCTCCTCACCCAGGCGATCATCTGCGCGGTCCGGCCGCACGGCGAGCATGGCGCGATCGTCCGGGCGCTCACTCCGGCCGACGGCATTCGCGCCGGCTATGTCCGCGGCGGCCGCTCCCGCCGGCTTCGCCCGATCCTCCTCTCCGGCAACCTCGTCCAGGCCGAATATCGGGCGCGAACCGACGATCAGCTCGCCCAGCTGAGCGTCGAGCTCGTCGCCAGCCGGGCCCCTCTGCTCGGCGAGGCGCTGCCGGCGGCGGCGATCGACTGGGCGACGGCATTGGCCGCCGCCGCCTTGCCGGAGAGCCAGGCCTATCCCCGCCTCTACGAGGCTCTGGACGGCCTGCTCGCGGCCATCGAAGCCTCGCCGAGCGCCCGAAGCTGGGCGCCCTCGCTGGTCCGCTACGAGCTGCTCGTCCTCGCCGAGCTGGGCTTCGGCCTCGATTTATCCCAATGCGCCGCGACCGGCGCGATCGACGAACTGGCCTTCGTCAGCCCGAAGAGCGGCCGAGCGGTCAGCGCCGGAGCGGCGGTCGATTATCGCGACCGGCTGTTCCCGCTGCCGGCGCTGCTGCTCGGGCCCGGAGCGGCGGAGTGGGCGGACATCCTCGCCGGGCTGCGCATCACGGGGCACTTCCTGGCCCGCGATGTTCTGATCGAGCGCCAGGCGGACGTGCTTCCCGCGCGGGAGCGGCTGCTCGACCGGCTGAAGCGCGCGAGCGGCTAGGCTCGCGCAGCCAGGCCTGGATCGCGGCGACGATCCGGGGCGCCGCCTTGCCGTCGCCGAAGGCCAGCGAAGGTCGGGACATCCGGGCGTAGAGCCCGGGCTCGCGAAGCAGCATGGCCACCGCGGCCGCGATCCTCGCCTCCTCGGTGCCGACCAGCATCAGGTTCGCCGTCTCCAGGCCCTCCGGCCGCTCGGTGACGTCCCGAAGCACCAGCACCGGCTTGCCCAGCGCCGCCCCTTCCTCCTGGAGCCCGCCGCTGTCGGTGAGGATCAGCCAGGATCGATCCATCAGCCGCACCATCGAGCCGTGATCGAGCGGCTCGACCAGTTGGATGTGCGGGCGGTCCGCCAGCAAATCGATCATCGCGCCGCGCACGTGCGGATTGGGGTGGAGCGGAAGCACCACCTCCAGCGGCAGCGTCTCCGTCAGGCGCCCAAGCGCCGCGCAGACGTCGCGCATCGGCGCGCCTTGATTCTCCTTGCGGTGACAGGTGGCGACGACGAGCCTGCGATCGCTCCGGCCCTGGCTCTCCCCGGCCGGCGGGCCGGCGCCTCGGGCGTGGAAGAGCTGGTCGATGCCGGTATTGCCGGTGACGTGGATCGTCCCCCTGACCCGCCAGTCGGAGCGAAGGTTGCGGGCGGCGGCCTCGGTCGGCGCGAACAGGAGCGAGGCGAGGACGTCGACCACCATCCGGTTGCCCTCCTCCGGCCACGGCCGGTGGAGGTCGAAGGAGCGAAGCCCGGCCTCGACATGGCCGATGTCGAGGCCGCGATCGTGAGCGGCGAGGGCGCCGGCCATGGCGCTCGCCGTGTCGCCGTGGACGAGGACGAGGTCGGCGGGCTCGCGCCGCAAATGGCCGCACAGCGCGGCGTGAAGGCTCTCGCGGAGGCGCGGCGCGGTTCGCCCGCGGGGATCGTAAGCCAGCTGCCGGATCGAGTCGGGCGCAAGGTCGAAGAAGCCGGCGAGGCCCGAATGCTGGCCGGTCAGGACGACCCGCTGCTCGAACCCGGGCCGGGCGGCGAGGGCGCGCACCACCGGGGCCATCTTGATCGCCTCCGGGCGCGTGCCGACGATGGAGACGATTCGGGCCCGCCGCCCGGCCGGCCCCTCAGCCCGCATTCGGAACGCCGAGCTCCGCCGCGGCGCTCCTCAGGCGGCCCTGGCTGGCGGAGTCGCCCCCGAACGCGGCCAGACCGGAGCGAAGCGCCGACTGCGCCGCCGGCTTGTCGCCGAGGACCATCCGCGATCGCATCAGCCGGATCCAGCCTTCCTCGTCCTTCGGATTGGCCTTCAGCTTGCCTTCGAGCCGAGCCAGCATCTGCTGGACCATCGCGTCCTGCTCGCCCGGCGGGATCGACGAAGCGGCGGCGATCTGCTCGGGGCTGGGCCCCGGAATGCCCGCCGTCGCGCCGCCGGTGCCGCCCGGCGCCGGCATTCGGCCGGCGAGGTCGATCCGGTTCTTCGCGGCCGACTGCTCGATCGTCCGCCTCAGGTCGGCTTCCCAGGGCGCCCCGGGCGGGGTGTCCCTGAGGAAAGCGAGCCAGTCCTCGACCGCGCCCTTATGGTCCCCGCCCAGGTCCTTCTGGACGGCGAGGAAATAGCGCGCCCGCGGGTCGCGCGGGTCGATCTCGATCGCCTTGCGGAAGGCCGCCGCCGCCTCGGCCACCGGGGTCGCGCTCGCCACCTGCAACGCCTCGCCGAGCGACGACCAATTCTCCGCATTGTCCGGCTCGATCGCGGCGGCCTTGCGATAGGCGCTCGCGGCTTCGGCGGCGTTGCCGGCCTGTGCATAGGCCCAGCCGACGACCCGCCAGTCCTTCGCGGCCGGGCTGTCGGCGTCGCCTCCGCCCCCGCCGAGGGACCTGGAGATGGCGACTCCCGCCGAAACCAGGGCGATCAGTGCCGCGAGGGCGAGGATGATCGTCGCGGCTGACGGCCGGCGGGAAGCGCTTGGGGGAGGGCTGGTCATGGGCTTGCTATCCTTGCGTCAATTTGGTCAACGTCAAGGGCTGCCGTGCGGCGGTGGCGCAGGGGTGGGGACAAAGCGGTGTCGGCTTCCTTCCGTATCGCGATCGTCGGCTCGGGCCCCGCGGGCCTCAGCGCCGCCGCGAGAGCCGCCCAGCTCGGCCTCAGCCACGTCCTCCTCGAAAAGACCGGCCACCTCTCCGACACCATCTACAAATATCAGAAGGGCAAGCACGTCATGGCGACTCCGAGCCAGCTGGTGCTGCGCTCGGACATGGATTTCGAGGCGGGGAAGCGCGAGGCGGTGCTCGGCACGTGGGACCGGCTCGCCGCGGATCGCGGGATCAACGTCAGGCTCGAGGCCGAGGTGAAGTCGATTGCCGGGGAGAAGGGGAATTTCGCGATCACCCTGGCCGGCGGCGACGTCGTCAACGCCGAGAACGTCATCCTCGCCATCGGCACGCAGGGCAATCCCAACCTGGTCGCCTGCCCGGTCGGCGAAGGCGCCGGCGTCCAGTACCAGCTCGACGATCCCGGCGAATATGTCGACGAGCATATCGTCGTCATCGGCGCCGGCGATGCCGGCATCGAGAATGCGCTCGGCCTCGCCGCCGACCCGGAGCAGCGCAACTCGGTAACCCTCGTCAATCGCAAGTCGGAGTTCGCCACCGCCAAGGACGCCAACGTCAAGGCCCTGCTCGCCGCCGAAGCGGAGGGCCGGATCACGGTGCTTCGCGAGACGACCACCTCCGCGATCGAGAAGGACTGGATCGCCTTCGACACCCGCGACGGAGCCTTGAAGGCGCGCTGCGACCGGGTCATTGCGCGCATGGGCTCCGCTCCGCCGAGGACGTTCGTCGAGGCCTGCGGGATCGAGTTCACCAGCCCCGACCGGGTCGCCTATCCCAGGCTCTCGCCGACCTTCGAATCCACCGTCCCGGGAGTCTTCGTGATCGGCGCCCTGGCGGGCTACCCGCTGATCAAGCATTGCATGAACCAGGGCTATGACGTGGTCGAGTTCATCAACGGCAATCTGACCCTGAAGCCCGCCGACGAGCCCATCCTCGAAGCCCGGCTCCGAAGCCTTCCGGGCCGCCGGCCGGTCGAGGAGTGGCTGGAATTGCTGCGCAGCAATGTCACCATCCTCAACGACATGTCGCCGCTCCAGATGCGCGAATTCATGCTCGACAGCGAGGCGCGCTTCTATCCGGCCGGCGAGGTCGTTTTCGAACGCAATGCGCCCGGCTCTTCGCTGTTCGCGATCGCGAGCGGTTCGGTGCTGGTGCAGGTCAGCCAGGCGGATCCCTCGATCACCGTGCCGATCGCAACCGGATCGATCTTCGGCGAGGTCGGCCTGATCTCCGGTCGCCGCCGCGGCGCGACCGTCCGCGCCGCCGAGGATTCGATCCTGGTCGAGGTTCCGCGAATGGCGGCGCTCAAGCTGATGTCGGCGGTGCCGGCGGCGCGGCGGGCGATCACCCGGATCTCGATCGAGCGCCAGCTGCTGCAGATGTTCGGCTCGGGCCTCACCTCCGAAGACCTCGTCGAAGTCCTCGAAACCGCCGAGGTGAAAAGCGTCAAGGCGGGCGAGGCGATCATCACCGAGGGCGAGGAAGGCCGCGACATCTTCGTCATCCGCCAGGGATCGATGGTCGTCGAGAAGGCGATCGGCGGCAAGCCCATCTTCCTCTCCTATCTGCCGGCCGGCTCCTATGTCGGCGAGATGGCCCTGCTCGAAGGCGGCCGCCGCACCGCCACCGTCCGGGCCGCGATCAAGTCGGAGGTGATCCGGATCGACGGCGCCGCCTTCCGCCGGCTGCTCGACCTCAAGCCCGATCTGCTCGCCCGGGCCCGCCGCGACATGGCGGCGCGCCAGCAGCTCAACGACTTCATCGAGGCCAAGAAGGACGGCTTCGACGGCGCCGTCGACATGTATTCCTCGGTGGCGAGCTTCCTCGTCGAGAACGGCATCGGCGAGGCCACCGACGTCCTCCTCATCGACGAGAATCTGTGCGTCGGCTGCGACAATTGCGAGCGCGCCTGCGCCGACAGCCACGAGGG